>NZ_JAVKCH010000020.1:0-953 GCF_040222815.1 Imperialibacter sp.
ATATGCTTACTCAAAGAGATCAAGTACTTCTTCTCATCAGTACCGTCTTTTGATTTAACAAATACTTCCTGAGAACCACGCTTACGGCCTCCCATTTCAACAATACCATCAATCTCAGAAACTACTGCCGGCTCACTTGGAGAACGAGCTTCAAAAAGCTCAGTCACACGGGGAAGACCCGCTGTAATATCTTTGGATTTAGATGCTGCTCTAGGAATCTTAGCGATTACCTGACCTGCAGAAACTTTCTCACCATTGTCGATAGCTACGTGAGTATCAACAGGAAGAGTACTTTCGCGGATCACATCTTTTGCACCTTTAACAACTAGTGTTGGTACAAGAGATCTGTCCTTGGAGTCAGTAATAACTTTTTCACGGTGACCTGTTTGAGCATCAGTATCATCGGTAGAAGTAACTCCATCGATAATATCTTTGTACTCAACGGTACCATCAATTTCAGAGAAGATCAGTGCGTTGTATGGATCCCACTTACAAAGCTGTGCTCCTTTTGGAACCATATCGCCTTCTTCAACCATCATCTCGCTACCATAAGGTACGTTATAGCTGATTAAGACCTGACCTTCGTCATTTACAATTTTCAATTCACCTGCACGGCTCAATACAATGTTATGCTCTTCTTCGCCATCATTGTATTCTACAACACGTACATTTTCGAATTCAACTTTACCGTCGAATTTAGTTTTATGTTGTGAATCTGCCTCAAGACGAGAAGCTGTACCACCAACGTGGAACGTACGAAGTGTAAGCTGTGTACCAGGCTCACCAATTGACTGAGCAGCGATAACACCAACGGCCTCACCTTTCTCAACAACAGTTCCGCGAGCTAAGTCACGACCATAACATTTTGCACAAACACCACGACCGGTTTCACAAGTAAGTACCGAACGGATATCCACTTCTTCAATAGAAGTTTCAGCACTTTTCTTAGCTAC
>NZ_JAVKCH010000021.1:0-848 GCF_040222815.1 Imperialibacter sp.
ACATCCCTATCGCGATTACCAGAGATGGTTTTCATCAGTTCGGCTGGATAGGTGACAGGTGCTGCATGGCTGTCGTCAGCTCGTGTCGTGAGATGTTGGGTTAAGTCCCGCAACGAGCGCAACCCCTATCCTTAGTTGCCAGCATTTAGTTGGGCACTCTAGGGAGACTGCCGGTGACAAGCCGGAGGAAGGCGGGGATGACGTCAAGTCCTCATGGCCCTTACGGGTTGGGCTACACACGTGCTACAATGGTAACTACAGAGGGCTGCTTCTTGGCAACAAGTGGCGAATCCCAAAAAGTTATCTCAGTTCGGATTGCACTCTGCAACTCGAGTGCATGAAGTTGGAATCGCTAGTAATCGTGGATCAGCATGCCACGGTGAATACGTTCCCGGGCCTTGTACACACCGCCCGTCACACCATGGGAGTTGGTTTTACCCGAAGACGGTGGGCTAACCAGATTTATCTGGAGGCAGCCGGCCACGGTAAGGTCAGCGACTGGGGTGAAGTCGTAACAAGGTAGCCGTAGGGGAACCTGCGGCTGGATCACCTCCTTTCAAGGATGAGGGTGGATTTAATCTACCTTCTCTAGCAAAAGAAAAGACCATGGCGCTGTCCGCGCATCCCTTCCAAATCTCGAAATTGTTTTAGCCTAGCTAAAGTCAATTGCTGTAAGCCGCTCAAGCCGGGTTGGCGCTCTTAAATGAGAATTACGGCGATTTAACTGAATGCATATGCATTCAGAACTAGCAAAGCGAAAAACCTACTACGGGCCTGTAGCTCAGTTGGTTAGAGCGCACCCCTGATAAGGGTGAGGTCAGAAGTTCAACTCTTCTCAGGCCCACCAT
>NZ_JAVKCH010000022.1:0-749356 GCF_040222815.1 Imperialibacter sp.
ACCTGACTTAAGTGTCTGTAATGCTTCCTCGAAAAGTTGCTCCAACTCACTCCGAGGTGGTTTCTTTGATTCCATTTCTGTCATAAGTTCTCACTTTATTTTTACTTATACTTATGACACACTTTTCTGAACAGTCTCTAATAAAATAAAGACTGGCTTCCTGCAATTTTTCCCGATGTTGATAGGTCTTTCTATCCTTATTCAGACGTTAAGGTCAGTAATTCCTGACTTTTCTTTGTCCATTACGCAACTCTGTCTGGGATTGTTTTCTTCTGTGCTCTTTATAACGATTACCCTCGTTATCTGGCGAAAATTTAAAATTGTGTGTATCGGAAAAAGTAAGATACTCATTGCGGATCACAGAAAGGAATACGAATATACTTGGCTCGATGTGGAGGAGATATCGCTGGATAGGTTCTTTGGTATCTATAAACTAAAAATAAGGGAGAAGCCTCATATCTATTTTTCCTCGTATGGAGCTGTTACATGGTTATTTGGAGATGTTAGTGATATGGGAATGATTATCGAAAAAATGAAAAGGGAGCTAAATCTTTAAAGAAGCCCTATTTCAAGCACCCCAATTGCTTTCTCTTTTGATACGCTTGGGAAATCTTCGAAAAACTCCTCACGTGTAATTCCCTTTTCCAGGTGCCAAAACAATGTTTGCACTGGTACTCTTGTGCCAGCAAAAACCGGCTGCCCATTTTGGACGTCAGAAACAATTGAAATAAGGGATTTTATGTTATCCATACTTAAAAATACGAATTTATTTATTCCAAATTCTCAGACAAATGCTACCCAAAAGCATTAGACGGAGTGGGCTGCTAATCATAATGAAACCTGCACTTTACAACCCAGATTTCACCTTCCACTACCCTATAGATGAGGCGGTGCTCCTCATTGATCCTTCTTGACCAAAAGCCTCTGTACTTGTGTTTTAACGGTTCTGGTTTCCCTAAACCTTCGTAAGGTGTTCTGGAAATTTCCTTAATGAGCATATTAATACGACTGAGCATCTTTTTATCAGTCTTCTGCCAGTAGAGATAGTCCTCCCACGACTCATCCACAAAGCAAAGCTTCATTCTTCGATAAGGTCTTTGCTGAAGGACTGGCCATTGCGAAACTTGGTAATTGCTGCATCCAAGCGCTTCTCATTGACCTGGGAGGATAACTCATGCTGGGTCGCCTGCAAGGCATTGTATTCTTCCAGCGAAATCACCACAACGCCAGAGTCTTCGCCCCGATTGATAATCAGCGTTTCGAAATTCTGCGTCACCTTGTTCAGGTACGATTTCATGTCTTTTCGAAAAGCCGAGATTGTAGCAGTGATCATGAGGTTTCTTTTTATGTACAAATTTATGTACAATATTTTGTAATAAAAAGTGCGCCATACAGGAAGCGGGAAGCCAGCTTACTGCTTACCTTTCACCTCTTACCTCTTTGCCACCGCCTTAATATCCTTCACCTCCAGCACCTTTTTATCATATCCCTTCAACGTCACGCCCAACATGGCCTGGCCGAGGTCGGCCAGTGTGCTTACGCTACCAGGGAATACGGTTTTTAAAAACGGGTACATCCAGCTGAAGTACTTGTAGTATTTCAGCGTGTTATTGAGGCCTGGTGTAGGCTGCATGTAGCCTGGGCGAAACACATAAGCCGCTTTGAAAGGGAGCTTCATTACGTCGTTCTCTGTTTTTCCTTTCACCCGAGCCCACATCACTCTACCCTTCTCGGTGCTATCAGTTGCGGCGCCGGAGACATAACAGAAGGTCATGTCAGGGTTCAGTTTTGCAAGCAGATCGCCTGCATGCATGGTGAGGTCGTAGGTGAGCTTCTTGTACTCAGGTTCTTTCATGCCTACCGATGATACACCCAGACAAAAATAGCAAGCATTGTAGCCCTTGAGCTTGTCAGAAATAGGAGTGAGGTCAAAAAAGTCACTATGAATGATCTCCGTAAGCTTAGGGTGCGTGGTGCCACAGGGTTTCCTGCCTATCACCAGCACCTTTTCCACGTCGGGGTGGTTGAGACATTCGTGCATGACTCCTTCGCCTACCATGCCACTGGCACCAGTAACGATAACGTTGATTTTTGTTCCCATAAACATGCTGACGTTTGACTTTGCGATTTACTTTACCTGCTATGGAAAGGTAAGCAGTTAAATTGAAATCACCTCGCCATCGGCAGGTACCAGGAGCCGTTTTGCATGGTTGTTTTCGGCGGCGTATTTGGTGACGTCAGTCTTGTGCAGGTGACAGTGATTGACCGTGTCCATATGCACAGCAATGACCTTGGCTTTGCCTGATGATTGCAGCACTTTCTCAATGTCAGCGAGGCTCATAGTGATCGGGTCTCCTTTAAGAAACTGCGCCGCTCCGGCGTTCACCACAATGACGTTGGGTGTGTATTTTGCTAAGGCAGTTTCCACTTCATCGCACCAAATAGTATCCCCTGCGATGTACAGTTTGTCGGCACCTGCTTTAATAACAAAACCTGAAACCATCCCCATTAGCTGGCCAATTTCGCCTGTTCCATGCTGCCCTCCAGTTCTGGTAATGGAAAGCCCCTGGAAAGGGTAGTCGGAGGCAATTGCTACGGCATTCTCAAAACCCAGTTCCCTGATTTTCTCAAGATCAAAGGGCTGACAGAATATGGACTTGTTTTTAGGGATTAAAGCATGGGCTTCACTGTCCCAATGGTCTCGGTGGATATGTGTGACCAGCACAGCATCACATTGGCTGACAAGCGACTTTACTTCGTCTGATGATAAGGGAAGATCGACCATGGGAATGCGGAGGTCGTTGCCTGCATTTTGCACCGGGGGCATGGTGTCTTTCGCTGAAAGCATCGGGTCGACGAGTAGTTTGACTCCGCCCATCTCTACCCAGAGAGTGGCATGTCTGAGGAGGCGAACAGTCGTTCTTCTTTTGTTGGCAAAAGCATGAGGGCTACTGGTGGCCAGTAGCCCTCCGATAAGCAGTGAGCTCCTTAAAAAGTCTTTGCGGTTCATGGGATGGTATTTTCTAACCCATTAACGAAAATTGGATCGCTTCGTTGATCTTTACTTCTCCACCCAGAAATCAACTACTGTTACACCGTCCAGATGCGGCCCTACAATACCACCAAATACTTTGTGGTCGGGGTGAACAAGGTAATCATCCCTGTCTTTTTCGCTGTTGAAGGTAAGGATGAAAGCATGGGTAAGTCCCTGATTCAATCCTTCAGGACTATTGTTGGTGCCCCATTCGAAAGCTTTAATTTGTTTGATCTTTTTAGGGAGCGCCTCAAAGGCTTCTACCACTTTCTTCACATCTTCTGCGGAGGAAGTGTCTTTGAACTTGAATAGTACGACGTGACGAAGTGAATTTCCTTTTCCCTGAGCCATAGTGTTAGATGAAGTGAAAGCGATTGCGACAAAAGCAACGGCAAAGCAAATAAGCAGGTTTTTCATTTTGTTGGAGTTTTATTAACCAATAATAACTCAACTTCCTGAAAGATGAACGCTTTCAGGAAGTTTTATAGCCATCTTATTGAGGAGAGACGGTGGAACTCATCCCCGACCTTCCCCTGATATCAAAACACTTTAGCTTTACCGTGCTGCTCACGGCTACAGGCTCGGTGTATTCCTGGGAGTTGGCAGTGGGCTCTGATCCGTCGGTCGTGTAGCGAATAATCAAGCCTGGATACTCGCTATTGGCTAGCAGCAGTCCTCCTTCTATTTTTGCCCCTGGCCGTGGGATTCTGTAGCCTACGCCTCCTTCAAGGTAGCTTAGCCTTGGCATTTCCTTCTGTCCCATGGTGTTAGCAAAGCCATTCCAGGCTGCGTCCCTTGCTTTTATTCGTTGCTCCAGATTGTCGATGGTTGCCCATTTAGGATTACCAGCCCAGGCCCTTTCAGCGAGTCCAACTAGCTTTGGGAAAACAACGTATTCCAGCAACTCAGGTGTTTTAGCCACTTCTGCCCAAAGCTGTCCCTGTATCCCAAGGATGTTTTTTTCTCCTTCTGGTGTCAGCTTCACCATCTTCTTCATTTCGGCCTCCACATCTATTGAGTTACCCCGACTGTCTTTTTCTGAAGAATAGAAGATATTTTGAGGCACAATTTCCCACGCCGACTGCGTATTTACCAACCCGGCCCATGTTTGGCCAGGCTCTTCAGGATCGTTGTTGTAGGCCAGGTCAAAGTACAGCTTGGTGGCATTGGCAATGATGGGTGTGTATCCTGCGTTGGCAAGTAACCCAGGTAGGTTGGGGTCGGGTATCCATACGTATGGGCGCATACCTGAATTGGCGAACGCCGGGTTCACCTCTTCTTTTCCATCGGCCCCTTCACGCATGGCCACTTCCTGCCACCCAGATGTTGGCATGCCTTTTTTCTCCAATATTTTGATCAGCTCTCCGATGAAATAGGGCATCAGGTCGTGTGCCTTTTTGATTTCGGGGTGTGATTTCTTGAACTCCTCACAAATTGGCGACTTCTCCCAGACGCCCTTTGGTACTTCATCGCCGCCGATATGGATAGACTCCAGAGGGACACCGGCCTCTTTGTGCATGGCAATGATTTCGTCAAACACTTTCTCCATGAATGTAAGAGCGGAAGGGCGACACACGCAGATCACGTTGTCGGGGAAGTTCTGCACCGACATGTACTCGGATGCATCTTCGGGGTCGTGAAGCGCATACTGGTTGGCCTCTTCTGTTTTGCCTTCTTTCATGAGGCGATTGTACCGATTCTTCATTGAGACGATTGCGGCTCTTGAGTGCCCTGGAATATCAATTTCAGGGATCACCCTGATATGTCTTTTGTATGCGTGTTGAAGTATGTCTATATAGTCAGCCTTGCTGTAAAAACCATTGCCGGGAGAGTTAGGATCGTTGGGGTCAGGGCCGGAGCCGTATTCCGGGTGAAGAAACTCTTCTTCGGTGGTGGTATGCCCCCTGCGGCTGCCTATGTCAGTCAGCTCAGGAAGGCCGGGTATCTCAAGTCTCCAGGCTTCATCTTCGCTCAGGTGCGTATGGAAGTAGTTGAGCTTGTAGTAGGCCATCAGGTTGAGTAGCTTGAAAACCGTTTCCTTCGATTCAAAGTTTCTGGCCATGTCCAGATGCATGCCCCGGTAGGGATAACGTGGAGCATCGTCAATAGTGAGTTGATCCAGCGAAATACCCGATGCGGGCGTTTCATAAGTAGCCACAGGCAGTAGCGCTCTTAAACTCTGGATGCCGTAGAATACGCCGGCGGCGTCAGTTCCGGTAATTTGAATTCCCGATGTGTTAATAGACAGCGTGTAGGATTCAGGCCCTCCGGATTTACCCAACTTGAGCTGCAACGACTGGCCTTTGCCCTCCTGCGTACTCACTTCACCATCAAGCACCTCGCTCAGAGCCGACTTAAGTAACTCTGCCTCACTGCCCAAACCGGCTTCATGATAGATGACGAGCGGAGTTTGCAGCATGAATGAACCCTTTCCTGCTTTTATGCTCATGGGCGTCGGGGTCACTTTGCCTAGCTGGGAGGCAGGGAGCATCTTGAGCGATTGGTTTTTCTCAAAGAGATTCTTAGCCGTAGGAATCAGCGTCTTTACGACCTTCAGCACTTCCGGGTTATCCATGGTGAGCGTGACAGGTTGGTAGTTGCTGATGGTTTTGGCGTTATCATTTCCCTGAGCAAGGTAGGGGCCAAGCGGTTGCTGTGAGTTTTTAACGATAGCACCCCCGGCCGCATACTCGAAGGTGAGCGTTTCACCCTGGGCCAATTCAAACCCCTCTTTTGGTACTAGTTTAAAAAGCGTTCCCAGCTCAAACTCTATAGCCAACTTTGCTCCTTCGGGCAAGACGAAATCGTGACTGGCGATTTGATTGTAGTAAATGGCCCAGTCGGTACCTGAGAGTGCGGGGCCATTGTTGGTGATAGTAAACTTTGCCTTGTGCTGGTTTTCTCCACCCGCCTGATTTTCGACCAGTTCCCAGCTAAGTTGAATATCATCGGCATCGACCGGCTTGTTTTCCCTGGTGCTACAGGAAAAGACAATAAGTGGCAATGATACAAGAGTAAGTCGAAAGAAGGATCTCATAGCGAACGGGTTTGTTTGAGGCTTCAATATCGGAAGATAGGCTTTAAATTAAAATGTGTGCGGAAACATTTTTGAGGAAAGCCCAGGCCTGTATTCAAAAATACAAAAAAATAGTATGAAAATTTTAAACTGTCAAAATGAAACCATATTTTTGACTGACCGTTTAGTCAATATAAAAGTAACTTATAAATGAGTCCAAGAACCAAGGCACAGATAGAGGAGATAAGAGAGCAGAGCAGGGAGAAGATTATTGCTGCCGCATTGGACTTGTTCGCTCACAGTGGTTTCCATAGTACATCTATTGCTCAGGTAGCTGCCAAAGCTGGTATTTCCAAAGGTCTTATCTACAATTATTTCCAGAGCAAGGAAGATCTGCTTCAGGCCATTTTTACTGAGGCAATGAAAAACTCCGAGGATATTCTGACCCTGGATCCGAAGGCAACCGCCAAGCAAAGGCTGATAGGTATGGCAAAAGCATCGGCTGATTTCATGTACAATAATCAGGAGTATATGCGCTTGTTTCTGACACTGATGATGCAGCCTGATGTGGTGAAAAGCATGAAACCGTGGTTTGATACTGTAGGTAAAGCAAAAAAAGACATGCTGATGCCCATGTTCGAAGAGATATTTCCCGGACGAGCTGAGGTCGAGTACTTTTTCTTCGGTGCTATTATGGACGGCATTGGCTTTGGCTACCTCGTGCTAGGGCGTGAGTACCCATTTGAAGACGTAAAACGAAAATTCATTGACTACATACAAAATCAATAATTGATAGCTATGAAACACTTTTTGACTACAGGATTTATTTTTTGTCTGTTAGCATATCAGGCAAACGCCCAAACGGCTCTTGAAATCATTAAAAAGGCGGATGAGAAAATGCAGGGGGAGAATGGTTACGCCGAAATGGTGATGAAGATTGTCCGGCCCGATTGGACTCGGGAAATCACAATGAAAAGCTGGAACAAGAACCAGGATTATTCGCTGATACTGATTACAGGGCCGGCAAGAGACAAGGGCACGGCCTTTTTGAAAAGAGGCAAGGAGATGTGGAACTGGCAGCCTTCTATTGACAGGGTAATAAAAATGCCGCCATCCATGATGATGCAGTCGTGGATGGGCTCAGATTTCACCAACGACGACCTGGTGCGTCAGTCTTCTATTGTTACCGACTATACGCACAAGTTGCTGGGCGACACAACCATGTTAAGTAGAAAGTGTTGGAAAATGGAACTGACTCCTAAGGAGGATGCGCCGGTAGTGTGGGGCAAAATAGAGGCTTACATCGATCAGAAAGACTACCTCCAGCTATTGATCAAATACTATGATGAAGATGAATACTTGGTGAACACGATGGCCCTTTCTGATATTAAGGAAATAGGAGGGCGAACATTGCCCACGCACATGGAGATGATCCCTGCGGAAAACCCAGATCAGAAAACGGTGATCGATTATGTGGCCAGGACTTTTGATACCGATCAGCCTGACGACTTTTTTTCGATCCAGAATTTAAAACGAATCAGATAACCTATCGATTATGCTGCTATTAATAGCCTGGCGTAATATCTGGCGCAACAAGCGCCGAACGCTGATTACTCTTGCTTCCATAGGATTTGCTGTCTTTTTTGCCTGCATCATGCAGAGCATGCAGCTGGGGTCTTATGAGCGAATGATTGAAAATGCCGTCCGTTTCTACACCGGTCATATCCAGGTGCATGAAAAAGGTTATTGGGACGACAAAACCCTTGACAATAGCCTGGAAGTGACAGAAGGTCTTCAAACCAAACTCTCTGGGGAGACCGACTTGAGCGCTTACGTACCCAGAGTTGAGTCTTTTGCCCTGGCATCTCATGGAACGCTTACCAAAGGAGTGCTCGTGAACGGTATCGATCCTGTAAAAGAAACAGGGCTGACCGATCTGCAGGGAAAAATTGTGGAGGGACAATACCTTTCCACTCCTGGAGATATCATGATAGGTGAAGGGCTTTCTGCCTACCTGAAGGCAGCCCCCGGCGACACCCTTGTGCTGATTAGCCAGGGCTATCATGGCGCAAATGCCGCTGGCAAATACCGGATAGTAGGCACGTTGAAATTTCCGACGCAGGAAATGAGCGCACAAGCGGCTTATATAATGCTAAGCGACGCCCAGTACTTTTTCAACATGCCCAACAGAGCAACGTCACTGGCTTTGCTGCTCGACAATTCCGAAGCAGTGCCGTTGGTGAAAGCTGACTTGACCTCGAAGCTTGATACAACTGTCTACGAGGTGATGGACTGGAAGGAGCTTATGCCCGAGCTAGTCCAGAGCATTGAAGTTGACTATGCTAGTGGGCGGATCATGTTGTATGTGCTGTATGCCATTATAGCTTTTGGCATCTTCGGCACCTTCATTATGATGACCAACGAACGGCAGTATGAGTTCGGTGTGATGCTGTCGATTGGTATGAAGCGACGGCTGATGCAGGGAATGTTGTTTTTGGAGATCATTATGCTGGCGGTTTTAGGGGTCGTTATGGGTATAGTGGCCGCCAGTCCCATTTTGGCCTATTTCTATCTCAATCCGATTCACGTGGGGGGAGAGATGGCTCAGGCCTATGAAAAACTGGGCATGGAGCCTATCCTGCCGTTTTCGCTTGCTCCTGAGGTTTTCGTGAACCAGGCGCAAGTGGTCTTTATCATGACCATATTGATGGCTGTATATCCTCTTTGGATTGTGGGTAAGCTTAAGGTAATCAAGGCACTTCGCAGTTAACTTAAATGGAAGAAGTATGATTTTTAATATTTCATGGAAAAACATCTGGCGCAACAAACTCCGCAGCGGAGTGGTCATCGGTGCTATGATCCTGGGCGTGTGGGCACTACTTTTTTTGTTTGCCTTTTCCGATAGCATCACCAACAATATGGTAGGCAACTCTATCAAGTACGACTATAGTCATATACAGCTGCACAACAAAGCGTACAAGAATGATCCTACTTTCAATAACAGCATAAATGGGCTAAATGAAGTAGAAACTGCGCTTGCCGGAATGACTCAAGTGGCCTCGTACTCCGAAAGACTGATCGTTTCGGGCATGGTTGGTTCGGCTAACTCTACACAGGGAGCTATGATTTATGGGATTGACCCAGAGGCCGAAGCGAGTGTCACTTACCTGGATGAGCAACTTGCTGAGGGTACTTACTTCACAGAAATAAAGCGGAACCCAATTGTATTGAGCCAGCATATGGCTGAGAAGTTAAAAGTCAGGTTAGGATCCAAAGTGGTGCTTACCTTTCAGGACAGTCACAACAATATTACGGCCGGCTCCTTCAGGATCGAGGGCATTATCAAAGCCAAGTCGCCACGAATCAATGAAGGAGTGGTGTTTGTGAGAAAGGGAGACCTCGAAAAGCTAACAGACTGGGTGCAGCCGCAAGAAATAGGGATGGTGCTTCAGGATATTCAGGAAGTTGAGACGGTGAAGGCGGCTTTGCAAACGTCGCTGCCAGCTCTTGAGGTTTCGTCGTACAAAGACCTGGCGCCCGACCTGGAGGTGATGACCCAGCAAACAAAAATTTCCAAAACGGTGCTGATGGTTATCATTATGCTGGCATTGGTTTTCGGCATCATCAACACCATGCTGATGGCAGTGCTCGAGCGAACCAAGGAAATAGGCATGCTCATGGCCATTGGCATGAAACGGATACGTGTGTTCACTATGATCATGATAGAAACAATATTGATTTCACTGGCGGGTGCGCCGCTGGGAATGCTCATGGGGTATTTCACCATTCTCTATTTCAGTTCTCATGGGTTTGATTTCTCGGCCTACGCCGCTTCTCTGGAGCAGTACGGCATCGACTCAATTATTTACCTTTCTCTGGACGCCAGTAATTATTTCATGCTGGCTTTCACGGTGGTGGTTACGGCGGTGCTTGGGGCAGTTTACCCGGCCCGCAAAGCCACCAAACTGAAACCAGTAGAAGCATTAAGAAAACTTTAACATTCAATTTTTTAGAAATGATAGTTATCAACGCTAAAAACATCAGCAAAACATACAATCCTGACAAGGTGCCGGTTCATGCGCTGAACCATGTAAACCTTGAAATAAAGAAAGGTGAATTTACCGCCATCGTCGGCCCGTCGGGTTCGGGCAAATCCACTCTTCTTAACATCATTGGGGGGCTCGATGTGCCCTCCGAAGGCACCATAGAGCTGGGCGGAGAGGATATTTCCAAATTCAGCGACAATGAGCTCATTGATTTCAGGTTGCAACACATTGGCTTTGTGTTTCAGGCCTACAACCTTATTCCGGTGCTTACTGCTGAGGAAAACGTGGAATTTATTATGCTGCTGCAAAAGCAGAGCGAGAAGGACAGAAAGGCAAGAAAGGTCGAGCTTCTCACCAAGGTCGGGTTGAAAGACCAAATGAACCGCAGACCCTCGGAGCTTTCGGGCGGACAGCAACAGCGGGTGGCTGTGGCCAGGGCTTTGGCGTCGAAGCCGGAGTTCATTCTGGCTGATGAACCCACGGCCAACCTTGATTCGCACTCAACCGCTACCTTGCTCGAAATGATGGCCAATATGAATGAGAAAGAGGGGGCCACTTTCGTTTTTTCTACTCACGACCAGCGAGTAATTGACAAAGCCAGAAGAGTGATTACGCTAGAGGATGGAAAAATAGTTTCGGATGAAGTTCGCTAAGTATGCAGGGCTGGTTATCCTGCTGGCAGGTGGGTTTAGCTCTCAAGCCCAGGACGAAGCACCCAAGTTAACTCTCAAGGGCTATGTGAAAGACTTATTCACGGCTAATTTCTCCACGCCCAACGATGCCAGCTTTGATAACCTGATTCACAATAGGCTGAACCTAAAATGGTATCCGAATGAGCATTTAACAGGAGCTTTGGAGGTGCGAAATCGCTTTTTTATTGGCAATAGCCTGGGGCTAATTCCCAACTACGGCTCCTACGTGGATGTCAACAACGATTACGTGGACCTGTCGGTGTTGCCAATTAATAATGACAAGGCGGTGCTGCACATGATGATCGACCGGGCCTATTTGCAGTGGAATAAGAACAACCTGGAGGTGACAGTTGGGCGACAGCGCATCAACTGGGGACAAAACCTGGTGTGGAACCCCAACGACATTTTTAATGCGTATTCGTTTTTCGACTTCGACTATGAGGAAAGGCCTGGCAGCGATGCTCTCAGGGTACAATACTACACAGGTGTAGCATCTAGCGTGGAGGCAACAGTCAAAGCTGCTGATTCATGGGACAAGGTAGTGGCGGCTGGTATCTGGCAAACCAATAAATGGAACTACGACTTCCAGGGCTTTGCCGGGAAAATGAACGAGCATGCTGTGCTGGGAGGGGGCTGGGCTGGCAGTATTAAAAACGCTGGATTCAAAGGTGAAATGACGTGGTTCAGTGAGGCAGCCGGGCGCAAGGCTCAGTTCATTACTTCAAGCTCAGTCGATTACTCTTTTGCCAACTCATTCTACGTCAACGGTTCTTTTTTATTCAATTCATCGGGGACCAGCAAACCTGATCAAAGCGCCCTGGGTGCCTTTTCACTCAATAAGCTGGATGTGAGGAGCCTGTCTCCTTACCGGTGGTCGGTGTTCGGCCAGGCCAGCTACCCGTTCCATCCGCTGGTGAGTGGGGGCCTTTCTTTGATGGTTTTCCCTTCCGATATGGGATGTTTCACCAGCCCTTTTGTCACCTACTCGGTTGTCCCCAACCTTGACCTCGACCTGCTCGGTCAATTCTTTCTTGGCGACATAGGAGAGGGGTATACACTACTGGCCAAAGTAGCCTATACTCGTGTTAAATGGAGCTTTTAACCTTTTTGTAGGGGGTTCTCAGGCAAGGGGTGTTTTAGTATTGTAAAGAGTAAGAATCGACGTAAAGAAAGTCAAATCTTGTTTGCCCAGGTATGAATTTATACTTGGGTTCAGGTACTAAGGAGCTTCGGCTCCTTTTTTTATTTCCTTAATTGAGTATTTTTATCTTTGCGCAGCATAGCCTAACCACTAAAGTCCTTTTATGGCGTCGTTGAAAGAGAGAATTGATAAAATTGCTCAGTTTATTGAGGTTGACATATGGAGAATTAAGCTGGATTCGATTCCCAGGGGCAGAAGCTTTCTTTACAGACAAATAAGGGTGTTGGTATTGGCAGGGAAAGGCTTTGTGAGAGACGAGGTTGGTGTCAAGTCCTCGGCGTTGACCTATTTCACTTTGCTGTCGATTGTCCCTGTAATTGCGCTCGCTTTTGGTATTAGTAAGGGCTTTGGGTTTGATATCCAGAATTCCATCAGCACGCTGCTGGCGGGGCAAGAACAGGCAACGGAATTTGCCTTTGAAGCAGCAGAAAATATGCTGAAAAACGCCAAAGGAGGAGTGGTGGCGGGAGTAGGTTTGATTGTGCTGCTCTACACGGTTTTACGGCTGCTCAACAGCGTAGAGGAAACGTTTAACGATATTTGGGAGATCAAAAAACAGCGGTCTTTACAGCGAAAGATATCCGAGTACACAGCGATATTGCTTATTTCGCCAATCCTGGTTTTCTTTTCCAGTTCTCTCACAGTGTTAGCCAGTTCTGAGGTGCAAACCCTCACCCAACAGATTGAGCTTTTGGATTTGTTCGCCCCTCTTATCTTGTTTCTGCTTAAATTTTTGCCATACACCCTCATTTGGTTGTTGCTCATATTGCTTTACCTGATTATGCCTAATACAGGTGTAAAAGTGAAGTCGGCCGTTATCGCCGGCGTGGTTGCAGGAACTGCTTTTCAGCTACTTCAGTGGGGTTATATTGAGTTTCAGGTTGGTGTTTCAAAGTACAACGACATCTATGGTGGTTTGGCCGCTCTTCCGTTGTTTCTGATTTGGGCCCAGGCCAGCTGGATGATCGTGTTGTTTGGGGCTGAGCTTTCATTTGCCCATCAAAATGCAGCCCGGTATGAATTCTCAAATGAGACTCTCCAGCCCAGCACCAGGCACAAGGAGTTCATCGCTCTGCTTATCGTAAGGCTGCTTATACTCAGGTTCAAAAAAGGAGAACCGGGCTTGACTGTCGGCGAAATTACTGACCGGTTGCTGGTTCCCTTCAGGTTTGCCAATGTGATTGTGAGGGAGCTCGTAGAGGTGAAAATTCTTTCGGAGATCAATATGGGAGAACGAGAAGAAAGCACCTACCAGCCGGCAATGGACATTGATTTAATTACTGCCTATCTTGTGATTGACCGCCTTGAGAACAGAGGTCTGGACAATATCTGTATTCTCAATGATGATGAGGCGACACTTATGCTACAAACGATTGACACCATGGAAGCTGACATGGACAAGTCAATGGTGAACAGGCCCCTTGGCGAGCTTCATTTATAGTATTCATATTCCAGATAGGTACAGATGTAGTTGGGGTTTTGCTCCTGATTGAATTCGATCGCATCAAGAAGCTTTTTTTTGTCATAGGTGAATTCTCCACTTTGGGTGATGTTACTAGCTGATGCCTTCATATAGTACGAAATCAATTTTCCGCTATCATTGAAATTCTCTTCATAGACCCGGGTGGTGTCGCCCGTAGTTTCATCGATATGGTAATCTGAAATATGACTGGGGGTACCGTCGCCATAGAAGGAGTTAATCTTCTCTCTGATAACAAGCCGATCTTTGTTCAGCAGGCGAGCATGCGAAATTTTGTTGTGCTTATTATATTCGTACTCCATCGATACCTCGTCCTCAATAATGCTTGCAGTGGAGCTTGACATGTAGATGCGATCACCAAACTCATTGTACTGGATCACTTGGGTAGCCACCTCATCGCCCGACACCACATTGAACCTTGTGAATGTTTCTTCCAGTAGTGTTTCGTCTTTGTAGGAGTAGGTGGCCACTGCGTGGGTTCTGTCCAGATTATCTCTTTCCTCTATTTTAATCGGGAAACCGTCAGGGTTCAGGGTGACAATCTTGCGCATTTCACTTCTCACCTGTCCGTTTTCAAGGAAGTCTGTTGTGAGGGTATCATATCCCAACTTGTCGTAATACTTAGTCTGAATGACAATATTGTTTAGGTTATACAGGTTTTGATAGGTTTTGTCGCCTTCCGGTCCATAGAAGTAGTGGGTTCTGCTTCTTAGCTCACCTGAATATTCATAGGCTGCTTGTTTCAGCAGCCTTCCTTCTTCGTCAAACTCTCTTTCTTCCAGCACCGTACTGCTACTCCTTGGCGCAGTCGCCTCACAGTCGTAAAGGTAGGTGGTGATTTTTCGAATATCGAGCGAGGCTATTTCTCTTTGATACTTGAGTAATTCTTTTTTCTCGGGAGAAAGCCTGGGATCAACCGTCTCATCACCCTGAGTGGAGAGCCCGCCACAGGAAAATAATAGTGGAAATAGAACGAGCGGAAAAGAATGGCGCATTATGCTGACTAACCTCATAAAATCACTTAGAACGTTGTTTAAAAGACCATGTGAAGTGAAAGACAGAAACGATTGTGCCGTCCTGCAAAGTGCCGGTGGTTTTGGCGGTCACAGTTTGAGGCTGCCCCGAGCTTATGGCTAGCTCAACTGCATCAAATATTCTCTGTCCATCCTCACAGGTAAAAGTGGTTTTTCCAGTCGCTCTTTTTGGGAATTCTGCTTTCAAATCAACAATGATAGTAGCCACACTGGGGCTCCTGTCCGTTATCGCCAAAAGGGCAATGGAAGCTGTAGAAAGCTCTGCCGCCATGCTTTGAACAGCGAAATATATCGATTTGAAAGGGTTTTTGTTAAGCCATTTGAAAGGGATGGTAGTAACAGCTCTTTCGTTGTTCAGTACCTTTAGTCTCATTCCGGCTATCCATCCCGCAGGTACATTGCCAAAGGTGTACATCCAGAAAAGAAATGGGTTCAACATCCTCTGCCTGAACTTTTCCTGCTTTCCTGTAAGAGTAGTGGTGCTGCTCATAGTGCTGTGCCTTTGAATACCAGCGAAATTAACAAAAAAGGCCCGGATATCTCCGAGCCTTCAAATCTTATTGAGTAGGCGTTACCACCATACAATGTAGATGAGGGTAACCAGCACAACGATGATGAGCGCCATGGTATTAAACTGCTTCGAAGACTTGTAAACCCTTTTGGATATATCAATGGCTTTTTTGTCGTAGTCAATGCCTTGAGACAGGAACAGCGCCACGGCCACAAACATCAGGCTCATTAGATGAATAAGCGTTTTTCCAATATGGGTATCCATGCTCAAGACGGTTCCATCAAACATTTCGTGGTTACCGCCCTCCATAATTATAAAGAGGAAAAGACAGCCAACAATGATAAGGAAATTCTGATCCTTCCATTTGAATCCTTCCTTGTCAATCCATGAGATGATGATCATTGCAAAACAAAGGACAATGAACACAAAGCCCATTCGGTCAATAAATGGCACCTCAGGCACAAAGAAGTAGAAAAAGGCATTGATAGGTATGGAAAGCACTGCTACCCACAAGGCTGCGTTGGACGTTGACTTGCTCCAGAACATACCAAATAGGAAGATAACAGTGACAGCAGGGGTCACAAAGCCGGAAAACTCCTGGATGTACTGAAACATCTGATCAAAGCCTTCCAGTGCGGGCGTTACAAGGCACGCAATTGCTAAAGCGACGAAGCTGGTCATACGACCGACTTTCACCAGATTGGTTTCAGTAGATTCCTTATTGATGAACTTATGGTAAATGTCCATCGTGAAAATCGTGGCTGTTGAGTTCATCATAGAAGCCAATGATGAAATAATGGCACCAATTAAAGCGGCAAATGTTACCCCCTTGAGCCCGGCTGGCACAAGCGACAGCATAGCCGGATAAGACTTGTCAGGCTTCATGAGCCCGTCACTCATCATAGCATTAATGATGTTGGCATCTCCTGTTTTGTCGACAAGGTAAAATGCTGCAACACCCGGGATCACCACAAAGATGGGCATGATCACTTTCAGGAAGGCTGCGAATGCAACGCCTTTACGTGCTTCAGTAAGGTTCTTGGCTGCAAGGGCTCTTTGCGTGATATACTGGTTGCATCCCCAATAGGCCAGGTTAGCAATCCACATGCCCCCAATAAGTACTGAAATTCCGGGCAAATCCATGTAGGACGACTTGGCCTCACCATTAATTACATAGGTGGAGTCCACATCAAAAACCATATCAAACTTACCAGGTACCTCCCTGATGAGGGTGAGAAACCCACTAAAAGCACCTTCACCACCACTTACTAAATTCAGGGCCACTCCCGATACAAGAATACCACCGATGACAAGGAATATCACCTGTATAATGTCAGTGTAGGCTACTGCTTTTAATCCCCCGTAAATTGAATAAAGGAGAGCAAATGTGCCAAGACCAAGAATGCCATACATGAATGGAATGCCGATAACGGTATTAAGAGCCAGCGCCCCCAGGAACATCACCGTAGTCAGGTTGACGAAAACGTAGAGAAGGAGCCAGAATACAGCCAAACTTGTTCTTACCCTGCCGTCATATCTCAGTAAAAGAAACTGAGGCATAGTGAAAATTTTCTTATTTAAGTAGATGGGTAAAAGGTATTTGGCCACCAGTAGCAGCGTTACGGCTGCCATTAACTCGTAAGCTGCAATGGCCATTCCTATGGCGAACCCTGAACCAGACATGCCAATGATTTGCTCTGCTGAGATGTTTGAGGCAATTAAAGAAGCACCAATGGCATACCAGGGAAGTGATTTCCCTGCCAGGAAGTAGTCGGTTGAATCCTGCTCAACGCCTTCCTTTTTTCTGGAGACCCACCAGGCAATGCCTATGATGATAAGAGCATAAATACAAAATACAACAATGTCAATTGACGAAAAGCTCATAACGGCAATGTGGTTTAAGTGGCTGGATTTTCACTAATTGGGCAGCATAATACGCATTTGCGGGCTTATCGCAAAGTAACTTTAGTTTAAATAGGTACTGGGATTTGCCAGAAGCTGGATAGGAGACAACTTAGAATTATACAAGTTATTGATGATAAGCACGAAACACAGCCACTCACCTCATGTGTCGTGGGTGCTATGAATGCCAATTATTGTATCGGGTTTCTTGCACCCTTTAGCTTTAGGTTGGGTAAAACAGAGCTAAAAGTTTACCAGCGGTGTTCGTTTGTGACCACAGGAGTGTACGGATTTGAAAAAGGTCAGGAATTGGAATGAACGGGATATTTCTTTTTTAAGCGGCAGAGGATTTTTTTGGTTCTTTTTTTGTAACCCTGAGGGTGGTGGTTTATCGTCAGCGCCTGCGGCCTAACGATTGTTTTTTTGAAAATGCGTTAATAAACCATTGGTTCTATTGATAAAAAACTAATCCAGCTACCTTCTTTACTCCTTTGCCAGTTTTATTTTCAAAATTTCTTTCACCTTTTCTGAGAACTTGGCCGAAACCTTGCCCGTACAACATCACAAGGTTTAAAACTCGAATATTATGAAAAAAGTTATGTCAACAGCAGCAATGCTGGTAATGGTTACCAGTATGGCTTTAGCTTCCAAAAATACCAATGAAGCTACTAAATCGTCACAAGTAAAAATCACTCAAAGCACGGCGATGGGTATTTATAATCTGCGTTTTGACGCCGACAGCCCAGGTCAGGTAACAATCAAAATTGCCAACGAAAAAGGCAATACCCTGATGAAAGAAAAGATTGCTTACACTACTTCATTTGAACGCCCTTACAACTTGCAGGATCTACCCGACGGAACTTACCGTATGACGGTTGAGCGGGACGGCAAGGTGATTGAAGAAACCATTCAGCATGTGAAGAACAGGTCGGCAGTAAGGGCAATTTACGATGTGGATGTTGAGGAGGTATCAAGCGGCAAATATCAGTTGGTGGTGAAGAAGACTGGTCACCAGGCAGTAAAAGTTAAGATTACCGACAAGAATGGGGTCATCTTCTTTAATGGTGCCATCGACGAAATGGGTAGCTTCAGCAAGACATTCGACCTGAGCAATATAGTTGCCAGCGACGTGAAGATGGAAGTCACGATGGGAGATAAAACGACAGTGAGGAGTTTATAATATTTTTTCGCTGCTGGTGACAGCCAGCTTACTTTAGCCACTCAAAAGCAAAAAGGACTTTTTAATCTGAAAGTATGACCGGAGGCGGATGCCTCCGGTTTTTTTATTTTGCGTCAGAAGTGTATAGCAACCTATTCTCCTGAAAATCATACAGTGTAAGCCTTCTAAGGTCGTAATAAGCTTGCCAGTAGCTCTCAAGTGCACCGATGTAGGCACGCTTGGCATTGTCTTTTTCTGTCAGTGCAATATTGAGATTGGTGATGTCTATTTTGCCTATCAGGTACCTGTTTTGGGCAACTTCGTACCGCTTTTGTGCCACCTGATCAGCTGTCTTTGTTATTTCCAGTGAGCTCAGCAGCATATCAAACTGCTTTGTTTGCGTGATGATTTCCTGCTCGAAATTCACTTCGTCCTGGGCAATGACGTAATCAGTTAGCCGTTGATTTGCCAGGGCGGTTTGCAGCCTTGACTTATTTCTTCCCCAGTCCAAAATAGGCATGTCAAAATTGATATTGACCCGTTGAAGTGAGTTAGGATTGGCGTAGACATCACTGAGGTAATCACCACGGTTATTTAATCCGTAGGAAGCCGACAGGTTCACCTGAAACCGTTGCTTTCTTGCCTGTTCCACATCACGCTCTGCCTCCAGCCGTCGCCGCTCAAAGGCAATAAAATCTGCTCTGTTTTGCTTTGCGTAGGCCAATGCCTGCTCTACTGCGATTTCGAACTGCGGAATTACTTCTGGCATTGCCAGTTCCACTTGCTGGTTGTCGTTGAGTCCAATGAAGGTTTTTAGTCTCAGTATTGCATTCTCAAAATCGAGGCTGGCCTGCGCCACGTCCTGCCTTGAACGCAGCAATTGAAGCTCCACCTGCAGCAGTTTGTCTTCTGATGTAGTGCCTATATTGAAGCGGCCTTTTTCAATCTGATAAATCGTGTCGTTGTTGGCAAGATTAAACTGCGCAATCTGAAGGTTGATCTGAGCATCGAGTACGCTAAAAAACCTGTCCACAGCCGTTCTGGAGATGAACTCCATTTGCTCCACGTACTCTCTTTTACTTTCTTCAAAACGGATGGGTTCAGTTCGCTTCTGCCATTTCAGCGAATTGAACGCAAAAATGGGTTGGAACACCGACAGTCTTAGGATATTGCTTGTCCACTGGGTGGTAGTTCGCTCGTAGTCCTGAAACTGATAAACATCGGAAAGCAGGTAAACTGTGCCGCCAGTTAAGCCAAGAGGCTGTGTCAGACCAAACGAAATATTCGAATTGGTCTGTGTTCTGGGTTGGAAGATCAAACTACCGTCATTTTGACGGGTTGCCAGAATATCTTTGCTAAAACTGGGTACATCTCCGCTAAGTCCAAGCTGGGGGTTGTAGTTGGTTTTAAAGTACCTGTATTGCCAGTATCGATTTTCTTTGACTGTTTCCGCTTGTTTCGCCGAGGGAGATTGATCCTGCGACCGTTGAATAATGTCTCGTAGCGTCAGTTGCAACTTTTGTGCATCAACGGCGAGAGAAAAAAACAGAAAAACAAAAAAGAGTAGATAGCTTCTATTATTCATACCTGAGGGATGTTATCGGGTCTTGGCTGGCAGCTTTCTGTGCCGGGGCTATTCCAAACACAAGACCTACTGTAGCAGCAACGCCGAACGAAACGATGACTGATGAAAAAGTGATAATAGTGGGGAAGTCTCCAAAGCTGGATATGCCCAGTGCAAGGCTAATGCCGAGGACAACCCCAACTATTCCCCCGCTTACACTGATCATCATGGCCTCGAACAAAAATTGAGTAACGATGTCAGTTTTCTGTGCTCCTATGGAAAGGCGCAGGCCAATTTCTTTGATTCTCTCCATAACGGACGCCAGCATGATGTTCATAATGCCAATGCCTCCAACCAGCAGCGAAATTCCTGCAATGGCTCCAAGCACAATATTGAAGATGTTTTGTGTTCGCTGTTGTTGTTTAAGCAATAGCTCTGGAATGGTGATCTCGTAGTCGATCACTCCAAAGTGTCTCCTTTCTATCATTCTGGAGATGATTTCTGCCGTACTTTGCATTTTTGAAGCATCTTTCACCTGAATGACGAGTTTGTCGATTTGATGATAATTACTTGGCTGCTGATTGGAGCTACTGCCATCGTCATTGTTGTTTCGGTTAGCGGCTTTTAGAATAGCTTCGGTTATCAACTCTCTGTTTCTGTACCTGATCAGGAACGTCTTAATAGGGACGTACACATCCATGTTGTAGTCACGAATACCGAGCTTGGCTATATTTTTTTCAGAGATAAGGCGCTCGTCCAGCACCCCAACTACCTCCAGCCACTGGTTGCCAACCTTGATGGTCTTTCCAATTGGGTCTTCTTTGCTGAAAAACCTTCCCTTGATGCTTTTGCCAATGATGCACACCGGAAGACCTCCCTCAATCTGACTTTCACTGAACATACTGCCTTGATTCAGGGCAAAAGCCCCAATATCAAAATAGGAGGGCATTACGCCGACGAGTTTGGCTGATCTTCGAAAACCGTCTTTGATGATAACAGTTTCCATCACGCATTCGGGACTCACAGCCTGGATGTCTGGTATCGTCTCAAAAATGCTTTGCGCATCAGCCATTCTAAGACCCGGGGAGAATTTCTTCTTTTCTTCCCCCTTGGTATTGGCGGCGTCTATCTTCTTTTCTTCCTGCTCTACTACCGGCTCAATGATGATGTTGTTAACTCCCACCATTTTTATTTGCTCAAGAATCTCTTTTTCTGCGCCGTTTCCTATGGCCAGCATGGCAATGACAGCGGCTACACCGAAAATGATCCCCAGTGCAGTTAGCAGTGAACGCAATTGATTGGCCAAAACTGCCTCCAGGGCAATTTGGAAGTTGGCCAGCAGCTTCTTGTTCATCTTAGTGATTTGGGTTGTTAGCTAGAGATTTTCCAGGGGCGGATTGTGTGGCTGACGATTCAGTCATTTCAGCTACTTCGTTTTTCTCGCCCTGGTTTCGCTTGCCATTTAACGATTCGAGGAGTTTAATTTCGCCTTCATCAATATTGGCAGGAAGAGAAAGGTATACCTTTTCGGTACCGGAAAGCCCCTGCTTGATAATGGCTTCATTGGCATTGGATAACCCCATTTCGACCTCCTGCTTGGTGCCGTCGCTCAGTATTACATATTGAATGGAGTCGTTGCGTGAATGGATGGCCTCAAGGGGGACAAAAACTACCGAATCGAGCTCGCTAACAACTATATTGTTGCTGGTTGTCATGGAAGGCCTTAGTGAAGGATCCCGTTCGTTGACGTTGATGGTTACTTCAAAAACTTTGGCATCCGAATTTGGGTTTTGTTGACCAATATTGGCGACTTTCATTACCTCACCGCTCAACTCCTTGTCGGGGTAGGCATCAAGGCCAATTTTGACTTTTTGCCCTGGGGCCACTCGCCGGATATCTACTTCGTTGACATAAGTGACCGACATCATCTGCGTCAAATCGGGAAGTGTAGCCACAACTGGATTCCAGGCACCTATTTGCGAACCCGCTGCGATTTTGTTGCCATCCCAGTTTTTTGTGTAAATAACCATTCCATCCTGAGGGGCGAGTATGTTGAAGTCTTCAAGCAGAGACTTCATAGAATTATAGTCAGACTGTTCTTTTCTCAGAGTAGCACCTACCTCCTGCATTTTGGCCACCGACTGCTGAATCTTTAATTGATAATTCTCAACCGTCTGATCCAACTCTCTTTGGGCCTTCTCCATGGCTATTTGGTTTTGCTTTACCGTTGCAGGCGGCTCGAACTGAGACTGATCAAGCACTAATTGTTTTTCCTGTAGCGCATATCTCAAGTTAATTATTTTTTCTCTTTCAGCTCTCAGGTTGATGGCTGTGTCAAGCCTTGTCTGTTCATACTGCGATTGGGCTTTTTCCAGATTGTTTGCTGCATCCGAAAGCCTCGTATGAAGCTCAGATTTGTCAATAGATGCTACAAAGTCCCCCTTCTTAACCACGGTTCCTTCATCAACCAGGCTTTCTATCTTTAAGTTGTAAATTCTATAATTTTGAGCTCTTGTGGGACCCAAAATTCTTACCGAACGCAGGGCACTTAGCTCGCCGGTGGTGGTTACGTCAACCACAAATTTTCCTTTGCTCACATTTACGATAATGTCGTTCTCCTCGCTGCTCTTGCTTTGACTGAAATACAAAACAGCAACGAGTAGTATGAGAATAGAAGCAGGTAAAATGTATCTTTTTTTCATGATGGTTAAGTTCGATTAGCATACACATTTAACAGAAGTATGAATTTGCACAATAATCATACTTAAAAAATTAAAAGAGGTAATTAACTTCTTTTATAACTCAAAATGCGGTACGGTTGGTATACTTTGAAAAAAAATATTAGTTACAAATATACCTAACAATTTAGTTGATGCATTTACCTGACGACACTTTTTTTAGCCGGAGATCAAGTAATTACACCCGTTTTCAGGTTATTTTGGCTATTTCAGGCTGATGGTTGGCAGTTATTGGGCGCATCTTACTATCTTAGTGCACGCAAAAAGCTTTTTATGTCGTCTCATATTCTTATCTCCAGTCTCGAATTCAATCAGAAAAAAATAGAATCGTTGCTGGCGGATCTCACAATTGATGAAACCCTGGCGTTCACACACGACAACATCAACAATATTCATTGGATCGTGGGCCATATTGCATCGCAAAGAGATACTTTGCTTGAAGACTTGACGGGGGAAATGACTTTTCCGCAGGAGCTGAAGCAGTATTATGGCAAGACCGGGGATCCAAGGAAAATGCCTAAGACTATTGACTGGCTGAAATGTCTTGATATTTTGAAAGAACAGTTCAATGATATCTCCGCCTGGGTTTTGGAGTGGGATAGCCAGGGACGGCTCGATAGAGAAAAGGGTGATGTGATAGTAAAATACCTAAGCCATGAGGCATATCACATTGGGCAAGTAAGCCTGATAAGGAAGATGCTCGGTAAGACTGCGGCTAAATAGTTGTTAAATCCAGTCCGAAGGAACCTTTATCGGTTTCCATGCAGCAATCATAGCGTGGACAGGTTAGGGTCACTATTTGTACTTATCTGGCTCTGGTAATATCCACAAAAATTGTCAACCTGCATTCCTCACCGTTGAGCGTAACCTGTTCAACTGAAAAAAGTATCAGTCTTTTTTGTCCTTGTTTTGTGCTGATCGAGAGTTTGCTTTCCCAGGACTTTGAGGGCTCACTCTTTCGGCTAAAAATTCTTTTCCTTTCGTCAAGGGGCACACCATTGAGTGCCAAAATTGGCTTGCCTGTATATTCTTCGTAGCTGTAGCCAAGCAATTCTTCCGCACTCTTGTTGATTTCAAGACAGACGGCATCTTTGCTGCTTGTGATGCACAGTGCCACGGGGCTTGCATGGAAGGCGTCTAAAAACCTTTCTTCACTGTCACGCAAGTGCTTTTTGATATTGCTTAGTTCAGTCCTGTCGCTGATCGTGAGAAAGTAAACCAGGCTGCCATGATTGTCGGCAAACGAACCACCATTGTACCTGAAAATTTTAGCCCAGCGATTTTTAATGCTTCGCACTCTAACTTCCAGTCCATCCACATTTTCATTGTTCAACAGCCTCGGTAGTGGCCATTTGCTGACGGGCAAATACTTTCCATTTAACTGCTCAAGCTTAAAGTACTTAAGCAATTCTGTAAAGCTGTTGGGAGGGCTTTGCAGAGAACTAAAGTCATGCATTTTTGATGCTGCTGTGTTCCAGTAGAGAAGCCTGCCAGCTTTGTCGGCTACTACCAAGCCTTCCGATATATTGTCGATTATGCTTTTTAGGCGACTTTCGTTATTCAGAAGTGCTTGAAAACTGTTCCGACGCAGAGTAATATCAACTACCGACCCGCTAAGCTTTTCTGTTTTGGTCTCGGGGCTCTTCACATAAGTTCCTTTTAGCGTAATCCAATGAACGGATTGGTCGGGCCAAATTGCCCTTACTTCGAAATCAAAGGAGCCATCTGCTCTGGCTGCTTCGAAAATTTCTTTGACAGCCGACCGATCTGCCACGTGGATGTGGTGAAGCAAAGTCGCCAAATCCCACTGAGCAGGTTGCTCATTGTATCCAAAAATCTGATCATGAATTCGATTCCTTATCGACTTGCCAGATGTAAGGTCAATTTCCCATACACCTATCTTCGAGTCTTCAACGGCTTTCATGTAAAGGTTCGAGAATTGCCCCTCTGATCCACCGAACGATGTTGGTTCGGAAACCTCTTTAATATTATCCACGATGCCTCCAATTGAAGGGTCATTGAGCAAATTGACGACCGTCGAATCATACAGATGGTAGCTGCCGTCTTTGTGAATAATTCTTGAGCGATGTCCTTTTATCGGGATGCCCGGGTTAAGGATCGCTTTTTCCATCACTTTTTGATTGCCAGGCACATCGTCAGGATGAAGGCTTGAATACATATCAAGTAGCATCGTCTCTTCCGGCGTGTAGCCCAGAACGGTTTCAACGGATGGCGACACATAAATTGGTTTGCCTTCGGGAGAAAAAACAATGACTGCGTCTCCACTGGTCTCCAGAAGGGCCTGGAAGTTCATTTGGGTCTGAGGAGGCTCATTATTGTCAGTTTCTTTTTGATTGATTAAATAGAGGAAGGCACCGATCAAATTATTTTTTCTATTAAGTGCTGGTTCAAGGCGAATGCTGAAGTCACCTTCTTTGATACTTACTTCATTTGTCGAATCACGCTTTTCAAGTGTCTTTTCCAAAAGAGACCAAGCACTTTCTTCACCTTTAGGAAAAAGGGAGTTGATAACCGAAAGACCTCGTCTCGGTGTTATTCCGGTGATGTATGAAAAGTAGCCCTCAAAGCGGGAATTAAACTGCTGAATTACATACTCCTTGTCGATCAGCGCTACTCCATGATAGGCGTTGGACATGGAAGCCTTGATGCTTTCATTAGCTTCCGTTTTTTTGCCAGCGTTGGTGGCAGCTTCCCTGCTTCTTTTCATGCAAGCTGAATTTACAAAAAGGACAACTTTAGTGAAATCCACTAAAGTCAACTATGAGCGTTAATAACTTATCAAATAATAGCTGGCGAAAAAGAAAGCGGGATTATTTTCAACTCCCGCTGTCGTCTGAATTAACGACGCAATATCAGCGATGGGTCTTTTAATTGCGCCATGTTTTTTTAATATTTTTTAACAATTGGCATTTCATCTAAACTTGACAAAAACTTTAGGCTTTTATAAAATTGCCACCGTTTCCGGGAATTCTTCGGAACTGTACTCAAAAGCTGGTAGTTGTTGAAAACTTCTTAATTGTTTTTTTAAGATAGAAAAATCATGTCAATAGTTGTTGAGAACCTGACCAAGAAATATGGAGAACAGAAGGCAGTTAATGATATCTCCTTCAAAATTAACACCGGCGAGGTAGTTGGCTTTCTGGGGCCAAATGGAGCAGGAAAAAGCACCACCATGAAAATGATTACCTGCTACATGGCACCAACGAGTGGGGATGTCAGGCTGGACGAGTTGAGCATCCTTAATCAGCAGGAGGACATAAAAAAGAAGATCGGTTATTTGCCTGAAAACAATCCACTCTACACTGATATGGCGATTGTGGACTATCTGCGGTTTTGTGCAGAAATACAGGGAGTGAGCAAAGAAAAAATACCGTCCAGAATAGGCGACATGATTGACATGTGCGGCCTGGAAAGGGAACGCCACAAGAAAATCAACGAACTTTCTAAGGGATACCGGCAGCGGGTTGGGCTTGCGCAGGCCATGATTCACGACCCTGAGATTTTGATACTGGATGAGCCAACTACCGGCCTTGACCCTAACCAAATCATAGAGATCAGAAAGCTGATTAAAAAACTGGGGAAGGAGAAAACGGTGATCCTTAGCTCTCATATCCTTTCGGAAGTAGAAGCTACCTGTGACCGTATCCTGATTATCAACAGGGGGAGGATTGTGGCCGACGGCACCTCAGATACATTAAGAAGCCAGGCAGAGGGCAAGGAATTGCTTACCGTTAAAATTGAAGCCGCCGATGCGGATGTGAAAAAGGCGCTGCTTGGGTTGGCTTCGGTAGAAACTGTTGAGCCTTTGGACGGGAAAGCTGGTTTCTTCTCAGTTCGGAGTAAGCCGGAAGTTTCGTCCAGAAAAGAGGTGTTTGACCTGTGTGTATCGAAAAAATGGTACTTGCTGGAAATGACTGGCCACGAAACCAAACTGGAAGATGTGTTTAGAGAATTAACCAACTAAGCCGATACACCACAATACGAAATAGCGGCAAGACCGACAAACACAATTGACTTTACATCTCTGAAACCAAATATCGATTTATTAACTAGCAACAACGACTGATATGAACAAGATTTGGATCATTGCCAGAAGGGAGTTGGCCTCCTATTTCGATTCGTTGATCGCCTATGTAATGATCATTATTTTTCTGGGAATGAGCGGGTTTTTTACCTGGCTTTTCGGAAGCAATATATTCATGATCAACCAGGCCAGCTTGCAGGTGTTCTTCGGAATTTCATTCTGGACGTTATTTTTCTTTATTCCGGCCATCACTATGAGAACCCTGGCAGAGGAAAATAAGAGTGGAACCATTGAGCTCCTGTCGACCAAGGCCGTGTCCGATTTTCAGATTGTAGTAGGTAAATTTCTCGGCTGCCTTCTGCTGGTGGCCATAGCCCTGCTGTGCACGCTGCCTTACTACATAACGGTATCGCAGCTGGGTAATGTGGATCATGGTGGCATTATCGGAGGCTACCTTGGGCTCATGTTGCTGTCCGCCGCCTATATCGGTATCGGCCTATTCGCCAGCAGCACCACGAGCAATCAGATCGTCGCCTTTCTAATGGCACTTTTTATCGGAATTTTCTTTCAGATTTTATTCGATGTGCTGGGCTCAAGTTTCAGGGGTATTGCTGGTGGTGTTTTCTATTACCTCAGCATGCAAACCCACTTCGACTCTATGAGCAGGGGGGTGATCGACTCTCGTGATTTGATCTATTTTGGCTCGCTCATAGTCATCTCATTAATGTTTTCTCAAGCTATGCTTTCACGTCGCAATTGGCAATCTTAAACTACTACTGACATGAAGGGAAGAAATGTAATTATTCAATTGATTATACTGGCTGCCATTCTTGTGGTAGTCAACTTGTTGTCAAGTAAACTGTATTTCAGGGGCGATTTTACAGAAGATCAGCGATACACACTAAGCACGGCCACCAAAGACATATTAGAAGACTTGCCTGAGGTGGTTACTATCAAAGCCTATTTTTCGGAAGACTTGCCCACGCAGTTGGTGAGCACCCGCCAGGACTTTGAAGATTTGTTGTTGGAATACGAGAACAGGTCGAACGGCTATCTGGTCTACGAATTTTTGAACCCAAACGAAAATGAGCAAAAAGAGCAGGAAGCCCAGCAGGCTGGGGTTAACCCGGTGATGGTGAATGTGCGGGAAAAAGACCAGATGAAGCAAATGAGGGCTTACCTTGGGGCCATCATTCAAATGGGCGACCGCAAGGAGATTATTCCGCTGATACAGCCGGGAGCAGCCATGGAATATGCCCTTACTACTGCTATTAAGAAAATCGCCATTGCGGATAAACCTAAGATCGGCTTGATACAGGGGCATGGGGAGGCACCACTGGAGGAGATGATTGAACTGTACCAACAGTTGTCGGTGCTTTATCAGATTGAGCCATTTGGTCTTTCTGATTCGGCCTCAGTACCGCAGTACTACAGGTCGCTGGCATGGATCAACCCGAAGGACACCATTCCGCAGGCAGATTTCGCCAAGCTCGATAAGTACCTGGCCAATGGTGGTGCCATGTTCGTTGCCTACAGCAACCTGAACGGTGACCTAAGCCAGGCATATTTGTCGACTGCTAACGACATAGGCGTAAACAGCTGGCTTTCAAGGCTGGGCATCCAAATGGGAAGAGAGTTTGTGGTGGATGCAGAAAATGCACCGGTTTCGGTGCGGCAGCAAATGGGTCAGTTTACAATGAACCGGCAAATTGCCTTTCCTTACTTTCCTATCATTAAAAACTTCTCCGAGCACCCTGCTTCTAAAGGACTTGAATCGGTCTTTCTGCCTTTTGCCAGCACGGTTAACTTCACCAAGGCTGACACCACCTTTCATTCAACCAGCCTGCTCATGACTTCGGAGCTTTCCGGCCTTGTCAGTCCGCCAACGACGGTCGATATTCAGCGGCAGTGGACGGAGAATGATTTTCAAAACAGCTCGCTGCCAGTGGCAATGGCTGTTGAAGGCCCCCTGAGTGGTACCGCATCTTCGAAGATAGTGGTGGTGTCGAATGGTCAATTTATTATCAATGGGCCACAAGGGCAGCAGCAACAGCTCAATGCCGACAATGTGAGCTTTGCTTCCAATGCCATCGACTGGCTGTCGGACGACACGGGTTTGATTGACCTTCGAACCAAGGGGGTAACGGCCAGGCCGCTTGTTCAACTGGAGGACGGCACAAAGGAACTTTTAAAATATGGCAATGTGCTGCTTCCAATACTGCTGCTGCTTATCTATGCGTTTGTGCGGAAGCAAAGAAACAACCGCAAGCGGCAACAGTGGGCAGCAGGCAATTATTAGATTCATTGAGTAGTATTTGTTCGTAAAGCGGAAAAATCACACGAATTATGAAAAGTACATTGAAACTATTGGGTGTTCTTGGGATACTTATTGCTCTTTACTTTGTGGTTCAGTTCACAACAGACAGGGGCAGGAGCAAGTCGTTTAGGTCGGAACTGGTGAAGATTGATACTGCTACGGTCACAAAGGTTCAGATCAACGCCGGTGGTGAGCAACTTGTGATGGAGAAGGAGGCTGGCAAGTGGAAGGTAAATACTGCCACAGGCAAGAAAGTGGCGGCAACCTCATCCAGCGTCAAAGGTGCCTTGAATAGCCTGATGTCGGTAAAGCCAAGCAGGCTTGTGGCTAAGGATGACTCAAAATGGAAGGACTACCAGGTGGATAGCGCAGGCACGAGGGTAGAAGTTTTTGAAGGAGGTGAGAAAACGCTCGACCTTGTGGTGGGGAGGTTTAATATGGAAGGGCAGCGACAGTTCAGCACCTACGTAAGGTTGTTCGACGAGCCGGAAGTTTACTCTGCGGCAAACTTTATGGGAGCCAGCCTTACGACCAATTCTGCATCGTACCGCAACCAGCAGCTGGCCAGGTTTACCAGAGACAGCGTCTATCAGGTGACCTTTGAGTATCCGGATTCCGCCTTTACACTCAATAAGACAGATGGTAAATGGCTGCTAGACGGGCAACCTGCTGACTCAGCCAATACAGCCAAATACCTGCAGGGCATTGCCTACCTGTCCAATAGAAACTTTGCTGATGATTTTAATCCCATTGGAAGCCCGCTGTATAGTGTGACTTACCTCGTTAAAAGTGGAAATCCTTTGAAAATGGAGGGTTATGTGCCAAATGGAGAACTGGTGGTTCATTCTGACTTCAATGCAGAGGAGTACTTTAAAGACGCCGGCTTGAAGGATAAAATATTCAAAGGGTCGACATACTTTTCGAGCAAGGAGGAGTAGCGCTGGATTTAGCCGCTCGTGTTGGAAGGTACTGCATCCTGCTGATGCACGCCCTTGTATTTCACCTGCCTGGTGTAGGTATCAATAGTGTCTTTTGTGGTCTGATCGATGTGATAGTACTCATAGGTGACGTCCACGTCCAACTCGTATTTCCTTTCGGACTTTTTCGTGCCTTTGATAGAGCCCTCTTTCAAAGCAACATCCGACGTGTATCCGCAGTAACAATAGTAAAGAAAGAGCGTTTTCAATTTCTTTAGCTCCTCACCAGTATATTCAAAGCTTTCTCCCGGATTTTCCAACTCCACGAAAAAATCTTCTGAGTACTCATCGTCTGCTATGGCTTTGTCATCTTCCCTGGTGTAATGACGATGGAAAACAACATTATCGCCTGAAAAGGCAAAGGGAAATTCACCAGTGAGTTTGGCGTCAACGAAGAAGTCAAGGCTCTCTTCTGCCGGATTGATACCTTCATCTTGTCCGCAGCTTAAGAAAATGAAAACATAGAAAATGGCTAATACTCCAGAAGCTCGCATAAGTTTGTCTTTTTTTAAAAGACATCACTAGGGCGGACTTAGTTGGAAGGGATGAAGTTAATACCTCCAAAATAGCCGATCCCAGACTGTCTTGAACAGTCGAAATGGTTCTTTACCGAGGTTGTTGGTTTTCGTTTGAAGGAAATCCTCAATTTCCGGTATGTTGGTGATGAAAAGTGGCGACAATTCAACGACTCTCCTATCTTCTGTGTAGAGCAAAAGGCCGAACTTAGCCAGGAAGTTTAATGGAACTACTTGCTTTTTGAATCCCTTAAGCTGACTGTACTTGAACGTTTTCTCTTTGCCCCAGAACGGATACTTTATGGTGACCTTTTCCTCGTCAAGAGTGATTTTTGCCAGAATCGGATAGAGGGATGAGAAAACCTGATAGTTGGCCAGCAGCATGATGAGAAGAACGGCAAGTGTCGTGCCAGTCGAAGTATAATCTTTTGCCAGTGACACCATAAAGCTCATCGCTATGATCACCAGTGGCGCTATCAGGAGAATCATTTTCATCCAAATAACCTTGAAAGTGTCCCGCTTTACATCCATTACCACTTAAGTTTTTCTCTTATAAATGACGTCAGACTCTCTGCCATCTTTTTGTTGTCAGCCACCCTTGGGTGACCTCCTTTTTCGATGAAGGGGAAGAAATGAGTATAGATCAATGAGTCGCCCAGCCCGTCGACAGCCTCCTGCACATAGCCTGGCCATGCTGAGCCCTCTTTGGTGGCATCCATGCTGCCCAGCGCACAGATGATCGGTGTTTCAGGGTATACGTTTCGCACCAAACTGATAAACTCCTGATAAGAGGCAATGATTTTTTCTTCGCCTGGTGCTGTTTCTCCCAGCCGGGGGCTGAACGATGGCTGCTCAGGCATATTGACCAACCAGGAGTCATTTTGAAAGAGGTTCACCACAACAAGGTCGGGCGTTATTCTTGAAAAGTCCCATCTGCTTGCCGAGTCTTTTGGGTTTAGCCTGGGAAAAACCTCGGGCATGATAATAGTGGGATCCCAGCTGATCATGATGCCAATGCCGCTGCGGCAAGTGCAAAGGTAGTCCGCATTGAAATTTCGAGAAGTAACCGCTCCGTACGTTGGGTAGTTGTTCGTGTAAATGCTGTCAGGAGAATCGCCACCTGTCAGATCCTCGATGGCATAACCAGCAGTGATGGAGTTGCCTATGAACTCTATCGTTCTCGAATTTTCAGGCGTTGGCAGCAACTCGCCTGTAACTTCAAACCCGTGAATGGTGGTGCTTCCTTTGTCCCATTCATTTCTTTTGATGAGCGAAATGGTATGCTCTCCCTCTTCCAGGTCTTTGGCGAGTGTGTACCACTTTGTTGCGCTGTCTAGCCTGATATACCTGATACTGTCTTTGTCGATAACAATATTGAAGTAGTTGTCGCCCCGCTCGTCCGCAAGCTCGACCCTCAGGCCCGTGCCGTTAATAGTCAATGTTGCCTCCGAGCCCGACCAGAATAGAACAGGTGCTTTGGTGTTTCCAAAATCGATTCGGCCGGTGTAGTTGATTTGCTGATTGTCGGCCTCCAGCTTAAGCTTTTCCAGCTGAGAGCAACCAGTTAAAATCGAAATTATCAACAGGAGAGGTAGGACTAGGTGGTTTTTCATCGCATGCTTTTTAACTCAATGAAGAAGGCAGACAGGGCATTGCTTCCAAGCCAATATATTTACCCATGGCATGTCACTAAAATGCCAGTATAAACTTCTAAAAATATTGGCAGATAAAATAATCGATTTTGCTATAAGCAAAGCGTTTCTATCCTGGGCTATTTCTTAAACAAAAAATATACTGCTGCTACCAGGCAGGCAAACCCAGCCAGGTGATTCCATCGAAGTGTCTCTGTTTTGAACACCAGAAGAGTGAAGACGGTAAATACTATAAGTGTGATCACCTCCTGAATGACTTTGAGCTGTACGAGCGAAAAAGGGCCTCCGTTCTCCCGGAAGCCGATTCGGTTGGCAGGCACCTGAAACATGTATTCAAATAGGGCAATGCCCCAGCTAATCAGTACGATAGCCACAAGGCCAAGGCTTTCGAACCACTTCAGTTCCCTGAATTTGAGGTGGCCATACCAGGCAAGTGTCATGAACACGTTGGAAGTAATGAGCAGAAGGATGGTGTAAACCGCTTTCATACGTGAAGATTAAGCGGCAAATATACTGAAAGGGCTAATTCAATATAACGATGGATGCATTTAGCAAGGCTGCAAAGGATACCCAAACAAGATAAGGAACCAGTAGCCAGGCGGCAGCTTTACTAATGAGATAAAATCGATTGATAGAAAGCAGGATGGCAACCCAAAGCACTACAATTTCGACTAAGGCCGCAGTAGGGTTTCTCAGACCAAAAAACAAAACAGACCAGAGACTATTTAGAAGCAACTGACCCACGAAAAGGCCCAATGCCAATTTTACTCCCATTGACTCTTTTGCCCTGAACCAAACAATACCTGCGGCCACGCCCATCATTGCGTAAAGCAGGGTCCACACAGGGGCAAACAACCAATTGGGCGGATTAAAAGGCGGCTTGTTTAAGGTGGTGTACCAGGTAGATACCGATGATGAGGTTGCAATACCGGAGAGGGCGCCTACCGCCAAACAAACGATGACTGAAGCTGCGACCCTGATAATAATTGTTTTGTTACCAGCCATCTTGTTATAACCCTCAATTGGCTAATAAGTTTGGTGATCTATTTTTTGTAAGGTACCAGGTCCGATTTAATGGTCACTTCAATTTCCTCGGCTATGTTCTGAAACACAATCTGAGGAATTTCGATGTCATGATCCACTAATTTCACCATGAAAATTGACTCAAGACGAACGACCCTTCCTTCGACGAAGAGTTTTGCTGGTAATGATCTTTCTTGCGGCACACCATGTATGTCTAGTACGCCCCTGGCAGTCACCTCATAAACCCCATTTTTGGTAAAATCAAAATTGCCAACGATCGATCCTTTGAACGTGCCATAGGGATGCTTTTCACTCTCCATATAATTTTCGTTGAAGTGCTCTTTCATCAGGTCTTTGGCAAACTCGAACGTTTTGATAGGCACTCTGAAGGAAAAGGTTTTGTCGGCCACATTGACCAAGCCCTGAGCTGAAGTGGTGGTCGCTGTGATGTCTTCTATCAATGCGTCGGAGAAGAAGCGGACGTTGGAGCTTTCCAGCATGTAGATTTGAGCTCTGGCAGTTCCTGCATATACGAAAAGAGCGAGGAGCACTGCAAAGGTTAATTTCGAAGTTTTTTTCATTCCATTCTCGATTTTTTGGACAGTGTAAACTCTCTTGTGACATTAAATCCAAAATGTATGCCACCATTGCCCCAGGCGTCGGTGTTTTCGGCAATGAATCCTTTTTCCATCATGGCCAGAGAGTTGGTGAGGTGCAGTTGGAAGACGTGTCCACCTGTTTCGATGTCGAAACCGATAGAGAATGAATCGTTGTAGTTAGCTACGTTAGGGGCATTTTTATCGGCGACCCTCAGAATGTATTCACCATTTAAAGCTGTTCTGCGGGAGAGTTTGATCCGGCCTCCGAAGCCAACAGCAGGGATATCATTGACGTCGGTGGTACCCTCCACCAGATTGAAATGCACCCAGGTAGGGACAACCTCTGCCGAAAACCTGTCGCTGAATTTGCGGGCAAGCACAAGCTGATGCACAAAGGCTATGCGTGAGCTAAAGTAGTTGGTGCGGTCGGGAAACTCCCACCTCAAGCCATTTACCGACATATTGCTCACCCAAACGGCGCTAAGGGGCATTACCTTTTTACCAGTCGACTGGCGGAGGATGGCCGCCTTTGCAAAGCCATCGTAAGTCTTCTCATAGGTTGAGCGCCCCACACCAACCATGAGCCATTTGGTCAGTCCAAAGTCGAACCCGAAACGAACCGACGACTGGTCGAGGCCCCACAGGTTGTAGGCACCCCCATTGAGTGGCCCGAAACGATGCGAGATCCTGAACTCCATTGCGCCGGGGGCTACTCTTTCGGGCGAATGAAGATTGATGACTCTGGAGGATTTGAAAGTGGCTGTGGTGTAGTCCACTGTTTCACTCTCCATTGAGCTCAGTAAATCGTCGAGGTCTTGTGCAACCAGCGGTGCACAGACAAAAGCAACAAAAAGTGTTAGTATTAAATGTCTCATCATGAGGCTTCGTTAATTATTGAGGGTTCCTGCAGCAATCCATTGCTCTATCAGGCTTATTTGGCAGGAGGAAAGCTTGCCGCTCCCCCGAGGCATTTGGGGGTAGCCGGATTGGTGCTTGATGGTGCCCAGCAGACTGCCATTGTCGGCCCTTACTTTCACATTTTGATAGGAATCGAGCCTGACTCCCCCGCCTAGATTTGAGGATGCACTTGCCGAGTGGCAAGAAAGGCATCGAGCCGATAGTATCGGTTGGATGGAAGCCGAATAAGTAATGGCAGTTGATCCATCGCAGTTGGTGCCACCTCCTGTTTCCTCGGGATAGAGGTCTTGTTCATTGTCCCACTGGCACGAGGCCAGGGCGAAACAAAGAAGCACTGGTAAAAACAGTTTTCGCATATAACGCTTTTTGGTTGAAGGGTTGACTGACGGTTTATCTACAAATAAGTAATATTCACACGACTTACTTATATGAAATACGAAGTAAATGTCGGGTTGGTGGCCTCCCCTAAAAAATTAATGCCATACCGGCAGATCCGATGGACACAAGAGGTCTTTTTCTGCTGAAACGACATGCGAGCGAGCCATCAAGCATTGGCAGGGACTAAGTAAGCAGCCATCTTCCGATTTCGAGACAGTTAAGTTTGTTAAAGAAACCTGAGTCTTTTGTAAAGATTGGGGGAAAACATAATGCTGTTTTTCATATATTTATAAAGTAAACATCCACTTTCAGAGAGATTTCTTCATGAGAAGCATCTTGTTTGTTTTCTGTCTAGCGATAAGCATTTGCGTCAGTGCGCAAAATGAATTAAGATTTGTACCAGACCCAGGGCAGACTGACAGCCGGTCTACGTCTCAAACAGGCCACATCAAAGGAGGGCAAATCACCAAAAGCCAGGCGAGTCAGTTGTTTTTGCCGACAGGTGAATACCTGGTTCACTGGAGAAGAAGTGAAATTAAGCAGTATGACAGAATTTTCACAGATGATGGCTTGATTCCTAGTAGCGTCCATTTGTGGGAAGGTTATGGCTCGGATGGTCAAGATCGTTTTATTGCAACAACAATTGACGGGAAGATAAACTCAATGAGGTGGTCTGAAAAGGAAGAGTATTTTCAGTTGATCCGTCTTGATTCTTCCATGTACCAATTTTCTGCTAACAACAGTAGTGATCTAAACCTCAACATCAATTGTGATTTTGATCTGCACAGGGATCCGGAAACCAAAGTTGGCAGTGTTGGAAGTCGGCTCGCTTACACAAGTTGCCAATTGATCGAGTTCCAAATCGTGAGTGATATGGGCTTAGGAAAGACAACACAGCAATTTGTACAAGCAGAAGCTGAGATTTTAGAGCTCTTTTCAATTGTACAAACTTTCTTCATCAGCTTCGATATTGACTTCAACCTCAGAGTTAAGCAACTCGTAATGCCTATAGAAGAAAGCCCATTTCCGCCTGTGGCCGATCCTTCAGTAAAAAGTTTCGGCGATGTGAATTTCTACCTAAGAAACTGGCTGGAAAATAAAGAAATATCAGCTGGTTTGTTTGATTACACAATTGGAATAACTCAATTCAACTATAACACTGGAAATTACATAGGTCATCTGTTTGCTGCGCCCGAGACATCTCTTGGGATGATGCTAATTGAACGCCAAAATTCACTTACAACTACTGTCGCCACTATAGTGCACGAGATTGGACATGCGTTTGGTTCGGGACATGACCCAACGGATGGTTATCTGATGTCAGCCAATATAAGTGGCGGCTCCTGGAGTAGAAAAAGCAAGGATGAGATCAATGAATATATGTCGGGCCCTGAGGTATTGGCTCATTTTCAACAATGCCCAAGACTGGTTTTTTCAGCTGACAGGATAGAAGAAAACGTGGTTTTGAATTGGGAAACAAGCTACGAATATCAAGTTAGTTACTACGTTCTTTTTTTAGAGAGCACAGGAGTTCTTGACACAATTCCTGCGATTGGTAAAGAAAATGAACCGGTTAGCTATGAATTCATTCACAAAAACCCGGCGCTTGAGAGAAATATCTACAGAATCTATCAGTATTCGATATACGATGAACTTGTTGCCTCTGCCAATATTGCCATAGATTTGTCTGGTGCAGAAGCAAAAAAGAAAACCAGCTATGGACCCAACCCATTCAGGGAGAAATTGCATATAGAGCTGGGTGAGCCGGTAGAGGAAATAACAATTTACGATATCTCAGGTAGGATTTACCTACAGCAAAAACTCACTGAATCCACCTTTGATGTTGCCACTGGCGCATGGAAACAAGGACTCTACTTTTTTAACGTAGATGGTGAAGTGTATAAGATAATCAAGCAGTAGGAATAATAGAGCGTGACTTGAAAAAAACAGCGAGCCAGGATTGATCAAAGACTACTTCACCTTTTCACCCCCAATCCAAACGCCAGATATACTCCTGCTGTTTTTAATATCATCTAGTGGATTGGCATCCAGCACCACAAAGTCTGCCCAATAGCCTGACGCAATTTTGCCGACATCTTTGAGATCAAGACACCTGGCAGCGTCGCTGGTAGCTGATACAATGATTTGCATCGGACTCATTCCGGCATCGGCCATCATAGCCATTTCCAGGTGCTCGAAGTAGCCCATAAAACGGGTGGGGATGCCACTGTCGGTACCAAAGGCAATGGTGACACCGTTGTCAGCAAGCGTCTTCAAATTGGCCATGGCAGTTGGTAGCTGCTGCTTGTAGGTTTGGGCGCTTTTGCTGTTTTTAATCTGCTCTTGTCTGGCCGGGTCAAGCAGCGGCTGCACTGTGGCCTCACTAAATTCCTTCTGAAAGAAAGGGTCTGAAAAGAAGAAAGCCGTGTCCTCATAAACATAAGTGGAAAGCTCTCTGGTGAGGGTAGGGCAGTAGCAAACTTTCTTTTCTTTGAGCAGGCCGGTAAGCTCATCGTCCACCGGGAGGTCACGGACACTGTGGGCGAGGAAGTCAGAGCCAGCTGCCAATAGTTTTTTGGCGTCGTCCAGATAGTACATATGAGTGGCTATTTTGTAGCCCAGCTCATGAGAGCGGTTGATCACTGCCTTATAAACGTCTTCCGTCATTTTGGGGCTGCTGCCAAGGTTATCGTCGACCCTTATCTTCATAAAGTCAACCCCCATGGCATCATTTTGATCTACTACGGCAACAGCTTCTTCCGGGGTATTACCGGAAATCACCTCCCCAGCGATGTACAAACGGGCTCTTTGCCTGGCCGCTGTATCTACGGCTGCTCTTAACGATACCGCTTCTTCTTTGTCAGCCCCCAGACTTACCACTGTGGTGACGCCGTATCTGGCAAAAAGGCTCAGGTTGTCGATCACATTCTGCCTTGAGTAGTGTCCACCTTCTATGCCTTTTACATCGCCAACGTGGCCATGTGCATTTATAAGGCCGGGGATGATGGTCTTGCCCGAAAGGTCATTCACTGTGATGTTGTCGGGCAAAGTCACCTCATTCTTTGCCCCCATCGCCACAATGCGACCATCTGCTACCAGCAGCACACCATTTTGGATAGGCGCAGCGCCAGTTCCATCAATAATGGTGGCTCCGGTAAAGGCTGTGTAAACTTTGTTGTCGGTTTGCTGCGGCGTTGAGCAGGAAATAAACCCCATAAGGGCAAGAATCAGGCAGTGGCGAGTTTTCATATATTAAATGTAATAAAATTCAGAGCCAGGGCCAGCAGGCTGGCCTACTCTGCTGATGATACTATATCTCAATGATGGATTCTTCAAAAGTTTCGGGGTCGATAGCCTTGTTCTTAAGCCGTGTTTTGTAAGTGTAAATGGTATTGATCGAGTAGTTCAATAGCCTGGCTATCTGATTATTGTCGTTGATGCCGAGTCTCAAAAGGGCGTATATCCGGATTTCAGGCGTAAGTAATTTCATGTTCGAATCTAGTTGCTCATCTTTTTTCAGCAAGCCATTGAGCTTCTCTATAAAGTCAGGAAAGAGGTTGAGAAACATATCATCGAAGTTCTTGTAAAGCAGCTCCCGCTCTTTGAAGGAATTAATGTTGTCCGTGATTTCTGAAAGGTCGTCAAACTTTCGTTGACTTAGTTTTCGATTGATGGAGGTTACGAGCTTCTCTGTCTTGAACAGATGCTCTGAAATCAGGTTGAAAAACTGTCCAATATAGGCCTCTTTGATTTTGTTGGATTCCTCCAGCTTGTGATTGGTATTGAAAAGTGATTCGTTGGCGGTATCGAGGTTTCGCTTTGAAACCCGAAGCTTGCTAAGCTGCCTGAAAATGATAAACAAGAAAAGCCCCAGCACAATCACCAATAGGGTGATAATGTAGGAGTAGTTGATGACCCTTGTGTTTCTGCTTTCCAGCTCCTGGTACTGTTTTCCCTCGATAATTGGAAGTATGTCTGACACCTCCACTTTCCGAAGCCGGGACGAGTAGAAGTTGGCATCATCTAGGGCTTGTTTGATAAACAGAGAGGATCGACGCAAGTCACCCTTCCTGAAAAGGCTTTCTGCCAACTCCCTCATAGAAACGTTCTCCTTTACAGCACCTCTTATATCATTTATGGCTGAGAGTGCTTTGTAGTAGATGGCTTTTTCCGGGAATTTTTCATCAAAGACAACTCCCATATCATACGACCTCATGGCCAGCTGATGGTGAGTCAAATTAAAGTTTTTGACCATTGAGAGGTAAACTCTTTCTGTCTCTTCGAAGTCGCCCTCGGCCTGACTGATCTGGATGCGAATAAAATGCGACCGAAGGGAGGAGGGCGAATGAAGCACTAATTCTCTGTTCAAATAGTCTCTGCTTCTTTGCTGATAGATTTTGGCGTAATAGAAGTCCTTTACGAAGTAGGCCATGAAATCATAGAGCCTTGTGGTGACGGAGTAAAACTCACTTCGGACGCTATCGGGGACGTTGGTGAGGTCTACCGCTTCCAGGGTGTCGGAAGCCTCCTTCAGCAGTCCGCCCGATTCCAGCACAAAAGCTGTTTTGATGCGGGCAGTTTGAATGTATTCAAAAGATCCGATTTGAAAGGCAAGATCAGAGAGTTTGAGTGAATAGAAAAATGCTGAATCGTACTGGAACGACTTATACTGATCCACGATGTTCCAGCACGCCCTGTATTTGTCTTCGAGGTTGGTTGATGTGCTGAGTGAGGATTTGTATGCATCTAGGGTGGCTAACTTCTTTTCTATGTAGGTTTCCTTTTTCGTAATTTCCTCGTCAAGTACTGTTAAAATACTATCGGTATTCAAAAGGACAACCTCTTGTGAGAAAGCGAAATAGGGAATTAAAAATACAAATGCGAGATACTTTTTCATTGAGTTAACCCATCATAAAAGATAGTTGAATTTCCCGGTCAGTGAGATGCCTTTTTTGGGGTTGAAGCCATAACAGCGTCGGCACCTGACAAGGTTTTTCTCCTCTTTTAGAAAATTAACTCATTTTAAGCTTTTTTCAGGACAAAAAAAGACCGGAGACATAAAACCCCCGGTCAACCCTACAAACCTTCCGGGTGCTTTCCCGAAATGATGTGGAATGATATTATATAATTTGTCGTTGCGCCGAAGCAACAGAAAAATGCTTGGCGGCCTAGCTGGCCAATTTCGGCATTCTTTCTATTTGAGATTTATCTGAAACCGTATAGTTAATCAATATTGTTTTGTCTGAACACTGGAGAATGGCATCGTCTTTTAAAATTGCTTCGCTGATGAATCTGGTTGCCCCAATAATTACCTGAGAGCCTCCTTCTACCGAAATAAACTTCACTTCTTTGCAATTGAGCTTACTGAAGTCCAGGCGACAGTTGCCGGATGCATTTTTTACTGTGAGTTTCCGGCAGATGCCGTTAAATGAAACGGCACCGGTGCCTGCTATATCAAATTCGACGGCGCCCTTTGGATTGTAAATCATGCCAGCCAAATCGAACTGACCGTTGGCTATGAATTCTACGTCGCCAAAATTTCCTATAAGAAGGTCGCTGCTTTTGCTGTCGCCTTCGAACTTCATTGTTCTGCTGTTTGAGTAGGGTTGTATCATAATGTATCAGTTTGTAGGTACAGGGATGAATGGTAAAGCGACTGAGATTGCGAGCTTCGAAATTTAATCCTCGTATTTTACCATACAGCTGTTGAATATTATGAAATTACCTATAGGGGAAGGAAAGGGAAAAAAGTGATTGCCGAATATAGAAATATTTAACCCTTTAAATGCGTAACAATCTGGTTGTCAAACAAATAAATTGTTTTTGATTGCCTCATGATATAGATATAATATAGCCGTTGAAATCCGCTTTTCTCGCCGGATTCTATTAGTGGAGTACCCGAATGGGATGGGGCAACTGCTTTGGGTTGCTCCTTTTTATTCCAGAGCTGATGAGAATTGTAGTGTAGGTTTTTTTCAGACAGCTAGTATGCTTCTGATGGGAAGCTGTTCCCATCCCAACCTGAGTAAGCCATTCTCCTTCGGGTGAGCCGGTAGGGGAGGATAAGATAAATGACATAGGCCCAGCCAGTCAAAAGAACAACACCCAAAAAGCGAAACAGCAACGTGGCTGATGCATTGATGGTTGTTTCGGATAATTTGAATGGCATATCACTATAGCGGAACACAGGGTTGAGGTAGAGAGATGTGCCGTCTGCGTAACTCACAACTACTCTTACATATTCGTCACCCGGTGCCAGGGTATAACTGGCTACTGAACTGCCGGATGTTTTTGATAATTCAGAGCCATTTTTGCCAATGAAAGTAATTTCATCAGCTATTTCACTCACTTGAAGAGAGATGGTGTCATGAACAACCTGGAGACTGATCAACTGAGGAGCGTTTCCAATCCTATGCGCTTTTTGAGCTAGCGTTTCATTCTCCATTTTCATCAAACTCATGCCATAGCTGTTACCAGTTCTTAAGGCAGTAAACAAATTGTCTTTGGTTGCCTCCGCTACATTCACCACAGTACAAAATCGCCCCAGGCTGGAGGTTTTGAAAACGTTGTGTATATCGTCGTTACCAACGATAAAAACCGGTTTGCCTGCCGACAAAGCGGCATCCCAATGATCGAACGATTGGGCAGCCGGATTGAGCACCTCCATACACCTATAGCCTTCCAGGTATTGGAGGTCGCTTGTGGTGAAACCGCTGCGGATGGCAGGGTGATTGAGAACAACCAGCGTTTCCGGATTCTGCGATAGTTTATTGAGCAGCCATTGCTTGTTCCAGAGCGTCTGCGGCATGATATAGTCGAGCCACGTTACTTTTTCGTCGCCGAGTACTTGATAATGCGTTTTTTTTACATTGTAACCATGCTCATAGGCTGGGATGTAGTTGGAGCTGCCTGCTTGGATCTTGTCGATGGCATGATACTCTGACACGGAATGGAAGGCGTAACCCAGCGAGTCATAGGCTTTCCATATATCCTCAGCTGTTCCATTACCATTAGTGAAGCCGTGCCAGGCATTTGAGTGAGCATGCAAATTGGCTTTTTGCCAATGCAATGAGTCAGCCTTTGCATACGGATTGTAAATATTGGGGCCAGAAAATGATGTGGGTTCCTGAAAGTTGAATCGTGGACAGAATAAAAATTGCTGGACAGACAGCGTGAAAAAAAATGTCAGGAGTACGAGAAGCGTGTTTCGAAGAACCTTCATTCTGCGAAGTTCCGCATGGTTTGTTTCCAGAGTACGAACAAAAGAATATGAAAAAATTAATTTGAGAATCGGCGTGTTAAGCTCTTGTGAAGTTTGTTGGTAACCCGGCCTGTGCCTCACCAACATAGCTGCTCTGTAGCCTATCTTTAGCACTATGAAGAACAGACTTTGGGTAATTGTGATGGCGGGATTGCTGAGCTATGGCTGGAATTTCTGGGGAACCTCTATTTACTTTCTCGACGAAGCCAAGAATGCGCAGTGTGCGGCTGAAATGTTGGAAACAGGTGATTTTTTCGTGCCCAGATTTAACGGCCAGTTTCATGACAAGCCCGTGCTCCAGTACGTTTTTATGATGGGTGCTTACCAGGTATTCGGCATCAATTCTTTTTCAGCCCGGTTGTTTTCTGTTCTTTTCGGCGTGTTGATGCTGGTGGTTGTTTTTCAGTTTGTTAAAAAGCTGCTCAATGAAAAAGTAGCTTTCTACGCTGCTCTCATTCTTGCAGCCTCGCTTCAGATGTCGTGGCAGTTTCGCATGGCTGCCCCGGATCCTTATTTGCTGTTCCTTCTTACCCTTGGCATGTTGTCGTTTTTCTATGGCTACCAAACTCACAAGAGCACATATCTCTACGTGTTCTACCTCTGCATAGGTCTCGGGTTTGTGACCAAAGGACCAATTGCCTATGCCTTACCGGGTCTGTCTGTTGTTGTTTTTTTGTTGCTCAATAGAGACTTCAGCTGGCAAAGGATTGTGTCACTCAGGGCTTTCGAAGGTATTGTACTGTCGCTGGCTCTTGGCCTTCCGTGGTATGTTGGCACGGGCCTGGCTACCAATTGGGAATGGCCTGAGTACTTTTTCATTACGCACAACATTTCCAGGTACACAAACACCTTCGAAGGTCATCATGGGTTTCCTTTCGACGGCGTCGTGATAGTGATCGCAGCACTGCTTCCGTTGTCGGTGTTTTTGCCCCAGGCTTTTTTTGTTGGCTGGAAGGAAAGGAAGCAACAGCCGTTTCTGCTATTTTCTATCAGTGTTTTCATAGCAGTCATCGGCTTTTTCTTTTTTTCGCAAACAGTGCTACCAAGCTACCCAGCACCATGTATGCCGTTTGTGGCTGTTCTGCTGGGATACTTTCTGGCAAAGCTGGAAGAAGAGAAGAGCTGGCATAGATTTAGACCAATTCTTAATGCGTTTGTTTACCTCATTATTTCCATCGCATTGCCCGTTGCGGCATGGATAGCTTTTCACAAGGTGCCAGAGCTCAAGCAGCTGTCTCCTGGCTATTCGCTGGTATTTGTGATTGCTTCCCTGGGTGGTGTGCTCGGTCTCTGGTTTATACATCAGAAGAAGATGTCTAGCGCCTTCTATAGCTATACCGCTTCATTTGTTGTTCTACTGATGCTTGTTTTTCAGTTTCCTATGCCTGCGCTGGATCGGCTAAACCCTGTGACGAACAGCCTGGCCTTAATCGAAAGCTATAACAAGCCAATAGTGCACTATCGACGGATCAATCCCGCTTATGTATTCAATCTTCACCGGATTGTTCCCGATCTGCACAATGAGGAGGAGCTTGATGATTTCATTAGAGAACACGGTTCAGTTATTGTAATCTCTGCCGAGAAGGAGTGGAGGGCCGTGAAAAGGACAGATATGAAGCAAGTATTTGAAGGAAGGTACCTTTTCGAGCCGCCAAAAGTCATTGTAATGATCAAAGAATAGCTGGGTTACTCTACAATTTCCTCAATGTGGTAAAAGGGACGTTGCTTGGTTTCAAGGTATATTCTTGAGATATACTCTCCGATGATGCCTAAAGAAAGCAGTTGTATTCCTCCCAAAAAATAGATGGGGAGTGTGATTGAAGCCCAACCAGGAACGTTTTTATCGGCGATGACCACGTAGACTACCCATAAAGCTGCCAGTAAGCTGCCAGCAAATACGATCATCCCAACATTGGTGATGATTTTTAAAGGATAGTTGGTGAATGACGTGATGCCATTTGCCGCCAGCTTCATCATTTTCCAAAGCGGGTATTTTGACTCTCCTCCATTTCTCTTTTTTCGGCTATAAGTAACGGAACTGGAAGGGTAGCCCATCTGCGGAAAAACACCTCTTAAGAACAGATTGACCTCTTTGTATTTGCTAAACTCTTTTAGAACCGTGTTGGAAACCAGCCTGAAATCTGCATGATTGTCTATAATGGGGACGCCCATTTGCTGCATCAGTTGATAGAAAAGTGAGGCGGTACCCTTTTTGAAAAGAGTATCGCTGTCCCGGTTACTTCGTACCCCATACACAATTTGCTTCCCATTGCAGAAATGACGGACCATTTCTGGCATCACCTCTATATCGTCCTGAAGATCTGCGTCGATGCTGATGCAGCAATCCACCTTGTCGGTCACGTAGTGCAGGCCAGCCAGCAAGGCTGCTTGATGGCCAACATTGTGGGCCAGTTTGATGATGCGGGTATTCTTGTCTCGCCGGGTTTGTAGGAGGCTGTAAGTGTTGTCGGTGCTGCCGTCGTCTACCAAAACAATATAGCTATTTGACGAAATTTGCTTCTGCGACATCATAGTCTTCAAAAGAGCCCGCAGCGCCGAAAGAGACTCTAGAATGACCTCCTGCTCATTGTAGCAGGGAACTACCAACGCCAACAATGGCTGTGAGTTGTTCATTACGCTGTTAGAGAAAACAAATGACAAACAGCAATGTTAGAGAAAAGCACCGCCAGCCCGCCGTCTTTATTTTGAAGAAATTGTTAAGAAATTATTGAGTTGGGGGTGTGGGGTGTATAGTAGTATCCTGTGTCTATTAGGGCTCTGATGCAACCTTATCCAAGCCCTGAAAGGGCCCGGGCGGAGTGAAATATCTGTAGGGTTAGGTGAAGCCCCATCCTGAAATTCTGGTACGTGATCTATTTAGCCGCCCTATTAATCGCTCTCAACAATGACTTCGATCCTTTGGCATCGCCCTGGATTTGCCAGATCATGATGCCCGACGCCTTTTCTTTGGCCAGGGCGACCTTCTTTTTGATGGTGGGGATGCCATTGTAATAGAGAATCTTCCCATCAGGCATTGTCCACTCATCTTTCAGCTCTGAGCCTTTGAAGGTCTCCACAATCTTGCCGTAGCTCATGCTGATTGCTTTGGAAGTTAGCTCCGGGCCATAGCCGTAACCATAAAACGGAACACCAAGTGTCATTTTACCTTTTGACACCTGGCGATCTTCTCCAAAATAAATGAGGTCATCCACAGCGTGCTCATACAAGGCATGAGGGCCGGGTTTCTCCGGCCGCCAGGGGCCAGTGCGGTCGTAGCTCATCACATTGACAAAGTCAAACTGCGCAATCGCTTTGTCGGTAAGCTGGTCTTTGTAGTACACGGCAATGGCCGCTGTCATCAGTTTGTTTTTTGCCCTGAGCGCCTGCCCCAACTCAGTCACGAACGCTTCATAGTTTTCATCTATATTGGCGCTTTCGAGGTCAACATCCAGTCCGTCCAGCCCATATTTGGTCACTTGATTAACGAGCGACTCAATGAACCTACTTCGCTGACCCGCCTCCAGCAATGCCTGGTACTGGGGCTGGTGACTACCGCCGCCGATGGAAAAGAGTACTTTCACATCGGATTTATGCGCTGCCTTGACAAAGGGTGCCAAACCCGGTAGATCATTCACAAAATTGCCTTCCGTGTCCGGATTAAGGAACCATAAGTTCACATGCGTAAGCTGCTTGAAGGGAACGTTCTTCACTTCTTCGGTCTGGGCGGCGTTCAGCGAGTAGTAGCCAACTACTCTGAACTCGTCCTGAGCACTTACAAAGGTGCTGAGGAGCAAGAACTGTAGAAGCAAGACAAATGACATTAACCGCATAGCGAGAAGATATTGTTTTTGCGAAGATAGGGCTTCCCTCGAAATGAATTGGCCTACAATACGCCAGTGGTCGGGTGAGGATATGGAATGGTCCTTGGTGTGAATAATAACTGCCGGGAAGCTATGACTGCACCAATTTTGTCGAGGGTGTCGCCCCAGGTGGCTTATCGTTTTTCATTACCAGGCTAAAAAAAAGTGATGTTAACTGGCCAGCAAGCTCTCAACTCTTGGAGACAATATATTCTTCCACTTTGACTGAGAGTGCTTAAAGCGTTCGCTTTCCTCCATGAAGTTTTCAATTGTGATCGTGAGTTCAGTTTCGTTACCGATCTCGGACAGCTCATAAGTGACGTGAATGTAGTTCTGTGGCAGGTTGGCCAGACCGACGTTTGGATCAAAAGTAGAAAACTTAACCCTGACGCCTCGCTCATATTCGAGGATATCTCCGGATCTAAAGGTTGCGCATCTTTCGAGTGAATCAGCCGCTTCATCCGTACTCAGTTTAGACATTTCACTATTGTGAGCATACTGCTCGATCATGACAGGGCAGACGAGCGACTGCCAAACATTTGAAACAGTGTTCGGGATGCGGTAGGTTCTTTTAATGGTAAGGCTGTGGTTCATTTCTTTGCTATTTATATTCAAAGAAATACCTGCTACTGACAACCCTATGTCATCGAATTTGAAAAGTTTTCAGGAAGATTTTTTATGTAGTCATCCAGGTTGATGTGGTCCTGCTTTTTAAAGGGTTGAGCTGTGCATTCGAGCTTCTTTATCCGCACCACCCTAAAGTCCCGGTAGTCGTTTCTTTTCCAACACCAGGCAATCATGTGCCAGTCGAACAGGTAAAACAGAAGACCCACCGGCTCCACCTCTCTGGTGCTGGTTTCTAGTCCTTTGTTTTCATAAGTCATTTTAAGTATTTGCCTGTTGCTGATGGCAGTTTGAATGATAGTTAGATACTGCGCATCAAGCATGTCATGGTGCCACTTAAGCACCCGGGTTTGCTCATGCAGGTGATCCACACCCTCCTTCTGGCTTCCCTTAAGTACGGCCTTTACTTTCTCGACGGCCGTTTTGCTGTGGCTGATGATGGATTTGTCGGTAAACTGATCGGCCAGCGACGCCATAAGTATCAACGCATTGGCTTCTTCATTGGTAAAGGAAACGGGAGGGAGGAAATAGCCGTCGGTGATAAAGTATCCCTTGTTGGGTTCAAAGCCCAGAGGCAGGCCCATATCGGAAATTGCCCGCAAGTCACGGAAGACCGTCCGTTCGCTTTTGTCGAACTTCTCGGCCAGCTGCTGAAGTGAGGTGTATTTTCTGGATTGGATATAAGTAACTACCCCAAAAAGCCGGTCTATTCTGTTCATAGCTATGAAAAAGTGAACGACAATTTAGGGATTTATCTTACCCCCTGCAATGCAAACATTGCCCGAAAATAGCGAAATTGAGTATGGCTATTCTTTCAGCCCTTTGTAAGCATTGATCAGCCCGTTGGTGGACGAGTCGTGACTGGTAACAGCGCTGCTGTTGAGCAGCTCCGGCAGAATCTGATTGGCCAGCTGCTTACCCAGTTCTACGCCCCACTGATCGAAGCTGTATACGTTCCAGATAATGCCCTGCACAAAGATTTTGTGCTCATAAAGGGCAATCAGCGATCCCAGTGCCCTCGGTGTTAGCTTCTTCATCAGGAAGCTGTTGGTAGGCCTGTTGCCTCTGAAAATCTTGTATGGTGTCAGCGCTTCAATATCTTCATCCGATTTGCCGGCCTTTTTCAATTCAGCAATGACCTCTTCTCTGGTTTTTCCAATCATCAAAGCCTCTGTTTGCGCAAAGAAGTTGGAAAGTAACTTTTCCTGATGGTCGCCCAGAGGGTTTTGGCTATTGGCAGAAGCAATGAAGTCGCAAGGAATCAGCTTCGTGCCCTGGTGGTAAAGCTGATAAAAAGCATGCTGGCCGTTAGTGCCGGGCTCTCCCCACACAATGGTGCCAGTTTCGTAGTTCACATCTTTTTCATCACGGCCTACCGACTTGCCGTTGCTTTCCATTTCACCTTGCTGTAGGAATTGTGCAAAGCGGTGCATATACTGGTCGTAGCACAGAATGGCCTGGCTTTCCGCTTCAAAGAAGTTATTGTACCACACACCTACCAAGGCAAGTATCGTCGGGAGGTTTTCGCCGTGCGGTGCATTCAGGAAGTGGTTGTCCATGGCATGCGCCCCGTCGTGCAGCTCCATAAAGTTGTCGAATCCTATGGCACAGGCAATGGACATACCAATGGCTGACCAAAGCGAATAACGGCCACCTACCCAGTCCCAGAACTTGAACATGTTCTCTTCGGCAATGCCAAACTGCACCACCTTCTCCGTGTTGGTAGAAAGGGCGATGAAGTGGTTGCGTACATATTTTTCGTCTTTACAAGCGGCCAACAACCAATCTCTCGCCGACTCAGCGTTGGTCATGGTCTCCTGCGTGGTAAAGGTTTTGGAAGCGATAATAAACAAGGTAGTTTCCGGATCTACCTTTTTGAGCGTCTGCAGCAAATGAGTGCCATCCACATTCGACACGTAGTGACTTTCGATGCCCTCTACCTGATAGGGCTTGAGCGATTCGGTGACCATGTATGGCCCCAGGTCAGAGCCTCCTATGCCAATATTGACAACATGCCTGATAGCCTTGCCAGAAAACCCTTTCAATTCACCCGCATGCAGTTTTTCCGTGAAAGCCTTCATCTTTGCCAGCTCTGTATTTACGTCTTCCATCACGTTGTGCTCGTCAACAATAATGGGCGTATTGCTTCGGTTGCGCAGGGCTACGTGAAGTACTGAGCGACTTTCAGTTACATTGATGCACTCACCTGAATACATCTGCTTCTTGGCATCCTGCAGTTTCACCTGTTCTGCAAGTTCCAGCAGCAGGTTAAGCGTTTCTTCGGTGATGATGTTCTTGGAGAAATCAAAAAGAAGGTCTTCGAACTTTAGATGGAATTTATCGAAACGGGAAGAATCCTTTTTGAAAAGATCCTTCATCTGTACTGTTTCCATCTGACCAAAGTGAGCCTGAAGTTTCTTCCAGGCATCAGTGGTGGTGGGGTTTATTTTAGGGAGCATCTTTTGTCAATAGTCAAAAAAACAGAGGCAAACATTGCGATAATTCCAGTGATTTTCAACTGCCGACGAAATCGTATATAGTGCAAAGTGCCTTTACGTGTCATCGAAAACGTTTGAAATGACTTAAAAAAAACTGAAAAAAGATTGAATGTGGCAGGGCAGATTGCCTGCCACACAGTTATATGCAAATTTTCAGCTAAACTACCTGAGCCAGGGCCTTGTTGAAAGCTTCCATTTCGTCTTTACGGCCTATGCTCACCCGACACCAGTCCTGATTTTTAAAATTCCAGGATCTTACCAGCACGCCTTTTTCTTTCATGCGACTGAGGAAAGTGCTGCCATTCATGTCAATGGGAAACATAGCAAAGTTGGTGAAAGAAGGGATGACGCTGGCACCAACGGCCTTCAGACCTTTGTACAAGAGCTGTTTGGATTCTTCTGTTTGCTGGACACTCATGCTTAGGAACGCTTTATCATCCACAGAAGCTGTCGCTGCCAGAACGGCTGGTCTGGATAGGTCAAACCCGCCGGTGGAAAACGGTTTCATTTTGGCCAGCAGGTCTGGTTTGGCTACACAATAGCCCACCCGTAAACCAGCGAAACCATGCACCTTGGAGAAGGTTTTGCAAACAATCACATTCTTGCCTTGCTGCACGCAGGAGATGGTACTTGCCTTCAGCCCTTCAGGGTGATAGTCGATATAAGCTTCGTCAACAAAAATAGGAGCTTTGCTGCTAATGGAATTACAGAAATCCCTCATCTCCTGTCCCGATACCTGGGTGCCAGTAGGATTCATTGGGTTCACTGTGTACACCAGTGATGTTTTCGCATTTACGGCGTCTGCCATTTTACCGAGTTGTTGTTTCAGACCGCTGTCGACGTCAACCTTCACCAGCTTGCCCCCCACACCTTCTGCGTATTTTGGCAGACTGTCGAAAGTAGGATGAGAAATCACGATCTCACCGCCTTTCATGCCGAAAGCAACACCAGCGGCCATTAGCAGTTGAGTGGAGCCGGCGCCAAGCAAAATATGATCTTCTGAAACACCCTCGTACGCAGCGATTTTTCTTTGTAGTTCTGCTCTTTCGTCGAAAGGATACATGTAGCTGTCTTTCAGAGAGTCTCTAATGGCCTGCATAGCTTTTTCTGATGGGCCAAATGGGTTTTCGTTGGCAAAAAGCCTGGCTTTTACGCCTTCTTGCCCCTCGAAATAATAGAATGCCCTTTCTTCATCCGTCATCGAAAGGAACTCGGCACTGTAAGAGGGAGACTTAGCAAAAAGAGAAGGAATATTGATGAAAGCGGCGGAAGCAGCCAGCGTGCCGGCTTTTAGTGCTTGCCGGCGAGTGAGGGAAGTTTTCATAGGTAGTGTTGTTTGATACAATTTAAACAAATGTTTTGAACATGTCACGACGGATTTTACCTATGAGAGCAAAAGGCACAAACAAAAATGGATGTCTCAAAAAATGGAATGCAACGTCATTTCGAGCGACAAAGGAGGGAGAAATCTCCCAAACCTGGCAGTAAGTCAGGGGGATTTCTCCCTCACGGTCGAAATGACGTCTTTTTTGGCAGCCTTTTTTGTATTACTCTTTCCCAATTGGCGGAGGCCCCTCGATCATCGGCGTGTACACATGATCGCCTTTTCTTTCTTTGAATTCTTTTTTCATCGCTTCTACTTTCTTGGGGTCTTCAAACAGGTCAATGGCAGACATAGAAAGGGCCTTGGCTGCATGAATCATTCCTTTGTGGCCAATAGACATTCCGCCGCAAGCCACCACAGCCCATGAGTGCCACGGCGTGCCGTCAGGTGCCGTGGCTACGGTGAGGCGGGCAACAGGCACCACCCAGCTTACGTCACCTACATCGGTAGATCCGCCACCTGGGTGTTCGAGGGTTTCCTCCATGGGCTCTATTTTGCTATTCAGTCCAATTTGTGGCTTTCCTGTAGCCTCCTGAATCTTTTTGGCATAGTCTGTCTCTTCAGCTGTGTATGTGATCGGGCCCAGCAACTCAAGGTTCTTTTGAATAACTGACCCACCACTTCGGTTGACAAGCACTTCGTAAATACCCGACACCAGGTTGATCTTGTAATCAACATTGGCCAGAATAGCTGCACCCTCAGCCATGGCCCTTACCCGTTGGTATACTTCGTTCATTCCTTCCCTTTTGTCGTCACGCACCCGCACCCAAATGCGTGAGTAGTCAGGTACCACGTTCACCACCTGGCCACCGTCCTGAATGTGGTAATGGATCCGCACTGTCGGCTTGATGTGCTCTCTGTAGGCGTTGATACCGTGGGCATACAGTTCCAGAGCATCCGAAGCACTGCGGCCATTCCAGGGATCGCCGGAAGCGTGAGCAGCCTGACCAAAGAATTCAACAGTAAAGTCGACCAGAGCCAGTCCGCTCTGTACAGCGGTTTGGGTTTCGGCACCCGGGTGCCAGTCGAGGCAGGCGTCGAGGTCATCGAAAAGGCCAGCCTTGGCCATCCATATCTTACCGAAAAATTTCTCTTCTGCGGGGGTGCCAAAAAATTTGATGGTGCCTTTGAGCTTGCCTTGCGCCATCAAATCCTTTACCGCAACGGCGGCTCCGAGGCTGGCGGTGCCAAACAAGTTGTGCCCACAGCCATGGCCTGGCTTGCCGTCATGCAAAGGGCTTTTATAGGGTACGGTATTTTGCGAAAGTCCTGGCAGTGCATCGAATTCACCAAGGATGCCAATAACAGGGCTGCCGCTGCCGTAGGTAGCAATAAATGCTGTGGGAATGCCGGCTACTCCACGCTCGACTGTGAAGCCGTTGGCTTCCGCATAGTTGGCCAGCAGGTCGGCGGATATCGTTTCCTGAAAGGCGATTTCCTCTGCCGCCCATATTTTGTCGCTGATGGTGGTGAGCTCTGAGGTGCGGCCCTCAATGTCTTTGATGGCGGCGGTTTTACTTGCACTGATTTTTTGTGCCTGGGCATTTAGCATTGTAGCACAGGCGAAAAGTAATAGTAATCTTTTGGTCATAGACGAGGAGTTTAATGTTGGAAATAGAAGAGTAAAATGGACGTTCGGAAGTCAATTAAGGAAAAAAAGTGGAACGTTGGAAGGGCGGTGCTGTGAACGGCCAGGATTAGTAATGCCAGGGTAGGGCTATGTCGGCAGTAGCGACAATTAATGAATGTGAAAGCTTGGAACCTTCCAAAACAAAACTTCCCGAAAGTTTTGCCGCTGTTGGTAACTTTCGGGAAGCTGAATTCATGGTTTATGATCTTGACTTAGCTGTTCTTGCCGACCAGCTTAGCGTCTTCTATTTTGGAGGCCCCATTCTTTGCCAACGCCATGGCGTCTTTCCCAACTGATTCTATTTTGGAAGAGACATTATCAATGAGTTTGTTGAACCTGGTTTCAACTTCGTCGAAATACTTATCCCCTTTTTTAGTGATTTTCTTTCGAGTGGCTGCTCCTTTTCCCGGGGCAAATAAAACACCCAAAACGGCTCCGACTGATGCACTAATCAATACAGCTGCTAATACTTTTCCAGAGTTCATAATTTTACGGTTTTGTTACAAATAATTCATTAAAATGGTCAGGCTGTATTATAGTTAACGAGAGAAATGGCCTTTCTGTTATAATTTAGGCGGATTTGATGTGTGAGACGGCATTATTTGTGGCAAGGGCAACAGTTTAATTAGCATCCAGGGAGTCCAGAGGACTCTTTATCGCCGTTTGCCAGCATTTCTCAGCAATGACCAGCGTGGAAATAAAAAGAATAAACAGAACGGGGAAGAGAATTAGCGTGGGGTCGAGCCCGATCCTGAAAGGATAGTCGTCCAGCCACGCTTTGGCACTGAACCATACGATGGGATTGGAAATGAGGTAGGCGATGAGAACAAGTTTCAGAAAATCGTAGAGCAGAAGCAGCATAATGTTGTGGGTGGGAGCACCAAGAATTTTTCTGATACCAATTTCCTTTGTTCGTTTCTGTGTCACATAAGAAGCCAGCCCAAACATGCCCATATTAGCGATGACTATAGCGATAATGGCGAAAAAGAAGAACATTTTCAGCATGCCTTCCTCCAGCGCCAATCGGTTTTCAAAGCCCCTGCTCAGGAAGAAGAAATTGGGAAAATATGCCCCGATTTGAAATTTCATTTCCTGCAAGAAGGTTGATATGTTCTCACTTTGGTTGGGCTGGTAGAACAAGACAAAATCCATGTACGTTCTGTGTCGGAAGCCTGTAACGTAAATTGAGGGAGGTGCAGTAGCCTGTTGGTTTTTGACCACGCCCACTACCATATGGTAGCCACCCCGGGAGTCAATGGTTTGCCCTATTGCCATTTCCGGGTCGCCGAAGCCTAGTGCTTTGACGGCAGATTCATTCACCACCAAAGAGTTGAAGTCGTCACCCATATTTCTGAAGTTACGCCCAGCCCGGAAAACTGATGAGGAGTCTTTCCAGTACTGATGGTCAATCACATATAAATTAAAGGTGGTGTCTTTTAGGCCGGGAAAGAGCTTTGCATAAATACCGTCTTCTTGTTTTTCTACCGGCGCCAGGCCCGAAATGGCCTGCATTGTTTTGATTTTGCCCTGGTAGAGATTTGAAATATGTATGCCCCTGATGCCCTCGCCTCTGTTGTGAAGTATAAAACGGTCGACCTGGTTGGTGAACTCCGCATTGGCGCCTGGCAGGCCGGGAAACACGCCACTCATTTTGATCTCACGTGAGGTGCCACCGCTTCTTTCTATATAATCCAGCTGCAGATAGACAATATAAACGGCCGAAAGGAAGATGATAGAGGAGGTTAGCTGGAAGATCAGCAGGGAGCGGATAATGCTGCTTCCTTTGCTAAGGTTGCCTGAGTTGATCACGCTAGTCTTGCCTCTGAGAGAGTCGATTGGATTGAGTGACGACAAGTGAAAGGCCGGATAGGCGCTGGATAACAGGGTGCTCACCAGGATAAGCAGAATAAGAAAGAGAACAAACACTGCCATGTTGGAATATCCCATTGGCGGGTAGCTGATGTTGGTATACATCACAATCAGCTTAGTGCCAAATAGAAAGAAAAAGATGCTGAGCAGCCCTGCAAGGGTGTTAGTGAGTAATGCCTCACCCACAAAGGTGAGGGTGAGTTGTGTGGGTGTGATACCAAGAAGCTTTCTTACGCCGATTTCTTTGGCTCTTTCTATGCTATTGATGATGGCGTTGTTGACATAGTTGGTGCAGGCAAGCACAACGATGATGACCGCAATCACGGCCAGAAAGACGAGTAAGGTGGGACTGATGCCGTCTTCGGGCTCATTGGAGATTTCTGTTGACAGATGAATGTCCTCAATCGGGCGGAGGAAAATCCCTTTTTCGTAAGTTTCCATTTCTGCGGAAGACACCCGGGAAGTGGCCGCTTTTTCAATAGATGAAACATCAAAATCTGGCGACACGAGAATGTAAGTATAAACCACCTCCGATTGCTGCATGCCGGGATTGTCCATGCCGGCGGCCGGAGAGCTTAAAGAGGCCAGTAGATCAAATTTGAGGTGGGTTTTCTCAGGCCTGTCGTCGAATACACCTCCTATAACATACGTTTGTTCGAAAAACCCCGCCGCAGCCGAAACAAACTCCTGGCCGACAATAGAAATGTTGTTTTCCATTTGTTGGGGAAAGATTCTTTTTGCCAGTGTGGCCGAGAGCAGCAAGGTGTTGGGGGCTGCGAGCGCTGAATCCCAATTGCCCTGGAGCAGCGTCAGTGAAAGTACATCCAGTATGGAGCGGTCGGCGTAGTGGGCCTTTTCAACAAATACACTGAGGGCAAGGGAATCATGTTTTTGGTATTTGAAGAAGGCACTGCCGTACTCAGAAAAGGGAAGCAACCGGGCATATCCAGCTATTTCGCCGTGGTTATTTGCCAAACGAGGCCCGACAACCGGAGCGGTGAAGGCATCTCTGACTGTAATCTCGCCTCTTGTAGACGTAGTGGTTTCAACTCGAAAGACGCTTTGGGCTTGGGGAAGCCGGTCATAGAAGAGGTGTGACTGGATATAATTAAAAAGAAAAATACAGGCCGCCATGCCAAGTGTTAGCCCCAGAATGTTCAGGTAAGCCGCACCCTTATTGCGCAAAATGTTCCTTACAGAAATAAGGAGAAAGTTCTTAATCATTATGGCAAATAGTAGGTAAAGAGCCTTTTACGACAAATGACGTGCCATGCAAAAGAATGTATGAATAAGCCACATGAGAGCAGATTGATCAGGTTGAGAGATGCGGTTTTTGTTCAAATATGTACAAAAAATGTACGGTGGTGCTCTCAGTAAATGGCCAGTTACTAGAGTAAGTCGATACTCCTCTGAATCGTTCGCTTATCAGTCGATGTTTTTGCCAAAGCAAGTGCCTGCTCCAGGTGAGACTTCGCTTTCGTATGATCGATTCCTTTATAAAGCTCTCCAAGCAATACGAAGTAGAAGTGGTTGTCGGTTAGTTTCAGTTTCTCTGCTTCAATGATCGCTGCCTCCTTCCCATTGGCTTTGGCCAGGGCGTAGGTTCTGTTCAATGCCGCTATGGGCGAGTATTCCAGTTGCATTAGCTGGTTGTACAACTGAAGGATATTTCCCCACTTCTCTTTTGTGTCTTCTTTGATTGTATGCCAGTAGGCAATGCTTGCTTCAAAATGGTATTTAGAAATCCGGGTTCCTTGGGAAGCTTCTTTCAGATAGATAGCGCCGCTGGTGATCAGCTCCTGGTTCCAAAGTGTTTCGTCCTGATTGTCATATAATACCAGCTCTCCATTTTGCCCTTTCCGGGCCTTTAGTCTGGAGGCGTGGAAACACATGAGCGCCATCAGTGCATTGACGGGCGGTGTATTGGTTCGAGGGTTTGCTATGAGCAATCGACAGAGCCTCATCGCTTCCTGGCAGAGCTCTTCCTGCACCACAGCTTCCTTGCTTTCCGAGTAGTAGCCCTCATTAAACAGGAGATACAAAGTGGTGAGTACTGCATCTATCCGGTTGTTGATCTCGTTTTCTCCGGGGAATGCTATCGGTATCTTCTCTATTCTCAGCTTCTCCCTTGCCCTGAACAACCGCTTGTTGGTGGTTTCTTTACTGGTTAAAAAGGCATTGGCGATTTCATCGATGCCAAACCCACAAAGGATTCGGAGCGCCAAACCAATTTGTGACTCCAGGGGAATAGCCGGATGGCAGATAGCGAACAACATTTGCAGCTGGCTGTCGGCAATGTTTTGCTCCGATAGGTCGATATCGATTTCTGCTGTTGTCACCTCCTGGGGTGTCAAATTAGGCTTGACCTTATCCGTGAAAATATGCTGACGGGTGAGGTGGTTTTTTGCTTTGTTTTTGGCCACTGCATACAACCAGGCGGTGGGATTTTCAGGAATCTTGTTGTAAGTCCAGGTTTCAATGGCCAGCATGAACGTTTCGCTGGCAATGTCTTCGGCCACTTCGATATGGCCGACTCCGAAGCGCCTGCAAAGCACAGCGGTGATTTTGCTGAACTCAGTCCGAAACAGGTGGGGAATTAGCTCCTGGTGGGTCATTGATCAATAAGTGGAGTGTAGAGCATGGTGTATCTACTATGTGGTGCCACCAGCTAAGGCTGTGGGCACCACAGTCGTGCCCACAGCCCTAGCTGGTGGCACGACGAACTAATGAACCCCGTCGTTTTTGGCAATTCGTCTTACTTCCATCGTATTTCCCTCGCCTTGCAGCACAGGGCATCCTTTGGCAAATTTCACGGCTTCCTCAACTGACTCTGCCCTAACCGTTATAAAGCCACCGATGGTTTCTTTGATGTCGCCGAAGGGCCCGTTGGTTACGACCTTTTTTGAATTTACCACTCGTGCGTTGTCGAAGGGAAGTCCGGTGCCACTCACGAATTTGTTTTGCGCCGCAATGCCACCGATCCAGTCCATGGTTTGCTTCATCCACTCCTGCATTTGCTCGGCCGAGGCTACTTTGGCTCCGTCTTCATGCCTCATGATCAATACATACTCATCCATAATAGTCATCTTTTAGTGTTTCAGATAATTGATTTATACCCTCATATCAAATGAGTATCGATCAATTGGACACGTAGTAGAAATTATTTTCGGGAAGTTAGGAAAGACTTTCAGTTTTCAGGAAATCGCCATCTACAATCAGTAGCTTCACGCCCTTTTCTGATACAGACCGATGAGAGCTTAGTTCGTCGGATACCACATAGCTCATGTTTTTCCCCAATTTAAAGGTGCTTCCGTCCTCCATCTCGGTGATAAACTCCCCCTCAATGCAGTAAACAATATGCCCTTTCTGACACCAATGGTCTGCGAGGTAGCCAGCGCCGTATTCTACGATGCGTACCCTCAATCCTGGAAATTGGAGTGTTTGCCAAAAGGAGGTGCCGGTTTCACCAGGATGCTCGGTTTTGGGCACTGAAGCCCAGTCTATGGTTTGGAAAGGTATGTTCATTGTATCATCAGGGTTTGAAAGACAGCCCGGCAGATGCAAGGGCTTGTTGCAACTTCGGCAGGGTGGAGGGTCCCATGCCGTGGAGCCGCATTATTTCTGCTTCTGTGTGCGTGGCGAGCTCTTGCACTGTAGTGATGCCTTTTCCCTGTAGCGCACGCCTGGCTGGCGCCACCAGTGTGCCCAGAAATTCATCATCAGGTTTTTCTTCGTTGGCACAAATGGGACACACGGGGCAGTCGCTGCTCTTGTAGTATTGATGGCCCTTTTTACAAGTTCTGAGTGTTTTTTCGGGAGGAGTCATGAGAGAAGGAATGCGTGTTCTGAAATTATGAAAAAGGATTTACCTGGCCGGATCTTCATCGAACTGGTTAAAGCACGTGGGGAAGCCCACTGCTCTTCTCTCTTTTGAAGATCACAATGAACTCGGTAGTACTTCCACGATCAAATAAAAACCAGCTTTCAGTTACGGGCTCAAACTTCACCAGATTCCAGCCTTCAGCTCCCCACTCGTCAAAGTTGCGACTCAGCTCCGACTGGAAGTTCTTCTTTTTCAGGTGGGCAACGCTTATGGTTACGATCTTATATTCAAATTTCTGCATATCATCCTATCGACACTCTTCCTCCGTCTTTTGCCGATCGGTAAATAGCCTCCACTACCCGAATATCTTTAAGTCCTTCTTCTCCAGGTACCATCACGGACTGCTTTTTCATAATGGCCATGGCATCGTCGTCCATTTGTTTGGCTTGCTCGTTGTTGATCGGCTTGTTCAGCTTAATGCCGTCGCTTGTTACTCCATCAATGCCGCTGTAGGCAGAGAAGGGCTCTAGCTTGTACCAACCATTACTACAGTCGACCTGCATAGCATTCATGCCCCTGCCAAAGCTGGCCTCGCAGGCTGCTGTGGCTCCGCCTGGAAATTCAAGATCGAATACAATGGTTTCCTCTACTTCATGGTAAATCTCGGGCCTGGTTGTGGAGGCTTTGGCTGTGACGGCTATTGGTTCCAGTCCGGTAGCATATCGGGCAGCGTTGAGAGGGTAAACACCCATGTCGTACATGACTCCACCTCCCATTGCTTTGATCTGCTTCCAGTGGTCGGTGCGTCCTTCCCTGTAGCCGGCAGCAACGGTCACCTTTTGCACTTTGCCGTAGGTTTGGTCTTTTTGGAACCTCATGATTTGAATTGTATTGGGCTCATGTTGCATGCGGTAGCCTATGCTCAGCTTCACTTTGTTTTTACTGGCGGCATCAATCATACTCTGGCATTCGGCTTCACTCATCGCCATGGGTTTTTCACACCACACATGCTTGCCAGCGTTGGCTGCTCTAATGCTGTATTCGGCGTGCATAGAAGGGGGGAGAACAACGTAAATCACATCTATGTCCGGATTGTTGGCCAGTTGATCGTAGTTGTCGTAGTTGTAAACGTTTTTGTCTTTGATGCTGTACTTCTGCTGCCATTCGGGGATTTTGGACGGCGTGCCTGTGACAATGCCAGCCAGGTAGCAGTTTTGGGTGAGCTGTAGGGCTGGAGCCAGCAGGTCACGGCTGTAGTAGCCAAGCCCAACAAGGGCTACGCCCAGCTTATCTTTTTGGCGGGGAACGATGATGTTGGCAAAAGCATGAGAGCTCAAAGCCAGGCCTGACAGGCCGACCAGCGATTGTCCGATAAATTTTCTTCTGTTACTCATAGGGCATTCTTTTTGAAATAGTCTTTCATTTTAATTCTTGTAGCCTGATCAGGTAACTCACCATAGCAAGCAGCCATATTCTCTTTTACATGTGCCACCTGTGTGGTGGCGGGAATGGTACAAGTAACGGCAGGGTTTGATATGATATACTTTAAAAAATATTCGGCCCAGCTATTAATACCATATTTCTTTGCCCAGTCAGGCAAAGAAACTCCCTGAATATAGTTAAAAAGGCCACCAGTTTCAAAGGGCTGATTGATAATGACGGCAACACCATGATCAGCGGCAAGTGGAAGCAGGTAGTCTTCGGCTGCATTGCTGCGAATGGAAAGGTTGATTTGAATGAAATCCAGCTTTTCCTTTTTGATAATTTCGGCCAATTGTTTGTGGGCATGGTCGAGGTAATGAGTAACGCCGACATATTTGAGTTTGCCTTCTTCTTTCAAAGACCGAAGCGTTTCCAAGTGAGTGTTCAGGTCTACGAGGTTATGCACCTGAAGCACCGAGGGCCATTTCCGAAAGTAGCCCAACGAGTTTTCGATCTGTCCTTTGCCAGCAGCCTTCCCCTGTGTCCAAACTTTGGTGGCTACCCAAAGCTTATCCGTTACTTCCAGCTCTGCTGCAAGCTCTCCAATTACTTGTTCTGACCTGCCGTACATAGGAGAACTGTCAATCACCCGGCCTCCCTGGCTGATGAATTCTTTCAACACATTTCTCATAGGGGCCCTTTCGCTCTCCGATTGGCCTACATTAAAGGTCAGCCAGGAGCCCATTCCTATCGCAGGGATTTGTTCTCCGCTTGATGGAATTGTTTTCATTAACATCTGGTTACCCAAAGCGGAAACGAGGCCAGGAGTGAGATAGAGGCCGACTGCTGTTAACAGGCTTGTCTTCAAAAATGATTCTCTTGTCATTAGTTTAAAAATGATGCGGTAATCGAATAACTAACTGTACAAGTAGAGAAGAGAAACTAATTTACTGATTTAGAGGCTTTGAAACAAAAACACCCTGACTGGCACTCAACCAATCAGGGTGTTCGTCAACAAAGTTCCTGTAAGTTCGCTATTCAGTTCTCAAAGAACTGGAAGGGTTCATGGCAGCAGCTTTATAAGAATGAACGCTCATGGTCAGCCAGGCGATAACGAAAGACAGGCCGCCAGCGAAGGCAAACACACCCACGCCAATGGTGGTGCGATAGGCGAAGTCCTGTAGCCAGGCGTCCATGGCAAACCAGGCCAGGGGCACAGTGATCACGAAGGCAATCAACACCAGCTTCATGAATTCCTTGCTGAGCAGTAAAATAATGGAGCTAATGGATGCGCCCAGCACTTTTCTGATGCCCACTTCTTTGGTGCGCTGTTCGGCGGTAAAGGCCGCAAGTCCAAACAAGCCGAGGCAGGCAATGAAGATGGCCAGTCCTGCAAAAATCCCGAATATCTCCCCGATTTTTTCTTCTGCCTTGTATTCAGCATTGAATTCCTCATCGTAAAAGGCGTATTCAAATGGCTGGCCTGGGGCAAACTCATCCCATTTACTGTGAAGGAAGCTAATGGCCTCTGCATATTCAATGGTATTCAGCTTGAAAGTAATTCTACTGGTGCTTTCGCCCAGGAAGATGACAGCCGGTCTTATGTCAGTTTTTAGTGATTCAAAGTGAAAATCCTTCACCACTCCAATCACTTTGAATACCTTGATTCTCAGGTCTTCCGGGTCGCTGTCGTCGCCGTCGAAGGTGCCCAATTCCTGTCCAATAGGGTCGTCGGCTATTCCAAATTGTTTGGCAGTAGCTTCATTGATAATAACTCCTAAAGAATCTGCGCCAAAATCCTTTGAGAAGTTACGCCCCTCTATCAACTCCATACCCAGGGTTGGGATGTAGTCGTAGTCTACGTAGAACATCGCAAGGGACGTAGTGCTGTTACTCTTCGGGTTTCTTCCCGGGAACATCGCACTATTGTTGCTGTTGGACCTAATTGGCAAAAAGCCACTAATTGACCCACTCTTGAAATAGTTATTGGCAACAACTTCATTTTTGAAAGACTCTATTGACTTATCGAGTACGTATGTGTTTTGCAGCACGATCAGCTGCTCACGATCATAGCCTAGTTTTTTCTTTTGGATATAATCGAGCTGATCGAAAACGATAAGTGTACCAACCACCAGGAAGATAGAAATGGAGAATTGTAGCACCACCAGCACACTGCGAAGCGAGCCGCTCTTCATGCCAATGTTTAGTTTTCCCTTCAAAACACTGGCTGGCTGGAAGGCGCTGAGAAAGAATGCTGGATAGCTGCCAGCTAATAAGCCCACTACTATCAGGATAGCGACCAACGATACTGCTAATGTGGGCGTTGCAAGAATGCTTAAGCTGAATACTTTCCCGGTCAGCTCATTGAAGTAGGGCAAAGCAACTGCCAGCAGCCCAATGGCTACTACAAACGAAATAGCCGTGATAATTAATGACTCCAGAAGAAACTGGCTGATAAGGTTATGTCTGTAAGCGCCCATTACCTTTCTTACCCCCACCTCCTTGGCTCTGTTGGCTGAGCGGGCGGTGGCCAGGTTCATAAAGTTGACACAGGCAATGATCAGAATGAAAGCGGCAACCGCCGAAAAGATGTAGACATATTTGATGTCGCCCGGAGGGCCCAATTGGACATCTACCTGTGAATGAAGGTGGATGTCGGTGACGGGGGTCATATAATAGCCAATGTTATTACCGGCCTCTGCGAAGTCTTCCATAGAGGCACCCATAAAGCGCTCCAGTTCCGGGCCAATGTATTTCTCTACCATCTCAGGGAACTTGGCTTCGAGGTTTTCCACCGAAGCACCTTCCGCCAGACGGAAATAGGTCTGGAAGTTTTGGCTCAGCCAAATAGCGTTTTTGGCCTCGTCAAGCGTTTCCATACTCGCAAGAATATCAAAGTGGAAATGAGTGTTTTGAGGCAAAGGTGCCATCACGCCGGTGACTTTATAATCCTGGTCGTTCGATATCTTTAGCACTTTACCCACGGCCTCATCGTCGCCAAAAAGCTTTTTGGCAAGGGCTTCTGTAATAACCAGCGTTTTCGGTTCTTTCAGTGCGGTGGCTGGGTCGCCTGATATCATGTTGATGCCGAAGAAATCGAATACATTGGCGTCAACGTATGCCACACTTTCTTCTTTGTACACATCCTCACCATATTTAACCAGAAAGTAGCCCCTGGTTCTGAACCTCACATAGTCCTCCACTTCGGGGAAGTCTTCCTTCATTTGCGGCCCCTGAGCAGCGCTAATGACTGCGATATTGAATTCATTACCGCCAAACCGGCCAGTCATGTCCATCCGGTACATCCTTTCCGCATGTGGCAGGTGCTTGTCGAAACTGAGCTCGTCCTGCACAAAGAAGATGATTAGCAGAAAGGAGCATATGCCAATGGCCAGCCCCAGTATGTTGATGAGAGAGAAAAACTTGCTTCTTCGCAACGAGCGAAAAGCAATAAGTAAGTAGTTGGTTAGCATAGTAGTCCTATTTTGAGTTTGATAACATCAACGGAAAAGGCGACGGTAGGTTGTATTGCAAGGTACCTTTCTTTACCATTAAATTGTTTTGCATCTATTTGACAACATTGCTTTTGCCATGGTTACATGGCAGATGCAAAATAGTGACGAAGGGTTGCGTCGGGTGGTTAATTGTTAATTATCCGCTGCGTGGTATCGGCTTTTTGGATCAGCAGGGAGTCGGAGGGAGTGGTGTCGGGTAGCAGGGGAGCGTCGTAGTACACTGGAGGAGGGGTGGGGAGCTCGTCTTTATTTTTATTTGGGTCAACCAACGCCTCCTTCACCTTTCTTAAAACATTCAGAAAGTTGAATGATTGAGGCCCGGCCATGGCGGCACGCTGGTTCTCAGCTGCATCCATGCTGTATTTGCGGTAGTCGTAAATGAGCACCTGCTGCGTAAGTGCCGCCATGTTCTTTTCAACGTTTCGATATTCCTGGTCCGAGAGTTCGAGCGTCAGAATGGCTTGCTTAAACTTTTCGATGGAAGCGGGAAGCACCATAACATTGGCGTTCTCCATCATGATGGTGTCTTTTTGGAGCATTAGCTTGGTTTCAAAAACGGGCGAATTCAATCCCTTTGGAATAGTCAGTTGCTGCGTTTTGTAGCCAACGTACGAAACACTCACCGTGTCACTTTTGCCCACCCGCACCTTAAAAATGCCTTTGAAGTCGGTAGTAGTAGCTCGCTCCTTCACCGTTATGTGAGCAAAAGGAAGTCCTGTATAACCCTCGTCTTCCAGTACCTGTCCAATTACCAACACTGAATCGGCTGGGCTCGATTGTGCATAGCTATTGCCATAAAATAAAACTGAAAAAAGAAGAGTAAGAATCAGGTTTCCCGATTGGCGCATTGCAGGTTTTTTGAGAGCACGAAATTACGGTTCTCTATAAGAATGCCAAAACAGGTGAAATAGTTGTAACGACGCTAATTATAAACGGATAAACAGGTAGTAGGTGTACGAAAAGAAGCAAAGGAGATACAGAAAGCCCTCAGCCCTGTCCAACTTGTATTTTCCGAAAGTGTACATGAAAACGAAGAGCATCATGGTGCCGCCCATGATTACATAAAGGTCGGTGTTAAGCACTGTGTCGAAAGTCAACGGGCTATATCCAGAGCTCACAAGGCCTGAGGTTCCTAGCACCAGCAATAAATTGAAAACGTTGGAGCCTATGATGTTGCCTATGGCCAGGTCAGACTTCTTGTGCAGGGCAGCCACCACGGTAGTGGCTAACTCGGGCAGGGACGTGCCCGCTGCGAGAATAGTCAAACCGATCAATCTTTCGCTGACTTCAAAAAAACGGGCCATCGCCACCGCATTGTCCACGATCAGCTTTCCGCCAAAAGTAAGGCCAGCCAGCCCGCCAATAACCATCAGCGTGGTCTTTACGCTGGTAAAGACCACAATATCTTCTTCCTCTTCCGAACTTCCTCCTTTTTTGAGATTGAAGAAGATATAGAGCAGGAACATGGAAAACATGACCAGCAGAATGACAGAGTCAACTATACTGAGTATGTTTTCTTTTGCTCCGAAGAATAGTACATCGTTTACTAATACAAAGAAAACCAGTGTTGCGAGAAGGGAGTAGGGGATTTCTTTCCAAAGGGAGCTCTTTTGAACAGAGATGGGGTAGATAACAGCTGCAATTCCCAGAATCAGGAACATGTTGAAGATGTTTGACCCAATGATGTTGCCAAACACCGCTCCATCGTAGCCCTCCGTTCCCGATATGATATTCACCACCAACTCTGGGGCGGAGGTGCCCATGGCAACTATGGTTAATCCAATTGCGATGTCTGAAACATGAAATCGTTTGGCAAGGGACGAGGCCCCGCTTACCAGAAAGTCTGCCCCCTTGATAAGGAGGACGAATCCTACAATAACTAAAACGATATTGATTAGTATTTCCACGGTCAATTAGGTCGATAGTTCAAATAAGGTATACTAATATAAATATTTTTAGATTTAGTTATATAATACAGCACGAAATCAGGGATGAATTGACCAGGATTATATTCAAAAATGCAAAAAGCGTACATAAGAAAGGCCCATGGGTGCATGGGCCTTTCAAGAAAAAGCGGCAAATCTGCTATTTCAGTTTCATATCAGCGATGATGCCATCGATTCTTTTCATCAGAAGGCCTTCGGCATTTTTGAGCTCTTCAGCATTTTTCACTGGTGTGGTTACGCTAAAGTAGAATTTTATTTTTGGCTCTGTGCCTGAGGGCCTTGCGGAGATTTTGCTGCCATCTTCTGTGAAAAACTGCATCACGTCGGACTTAGGATAATCCAATTTGGAAGTTTTGCCTGTCACAAAGTCCCTTTCCTCCAGCAATGTGTAGTCTGCTAGTTTGAGCAGTTTACTACCGTTGATCGTTTTGGGTGGGTTGGCTCTCAGGTCGTCCATCATTTGTTTGATCTCTTCCTGCCCTTTGATTCCCTTCTTTGTGAGCGAGATGAGGTGCTCCTTGTAGTAGCCAAATTTGAGGTACATCTCGTTCAGCATCTGGAACAGGCTCATTCCCTTGTCTTTGGCAAAGGCCGTCATTTCCGCAATGAAAGCACACGAGGCAATGGCGTCTTTGTCCCTCACAGCATCGCCTATCAGGTAGCCGTAGCTTTCTTCGCCACCACCAATAAAGGTTTCCTTGCCTTCGAGCTCTCTGATCAAAGCAGCAATAAACTTAAAGCCGGTGAGTGTTTCGTAGCATTTTACTTTGTAGCCGTCGGCGATTTTGGCAATGAGGTCGGTGGTGACGATGGTTTTTACCACAAACTGTTTACCGTCGAGTTTGCCGTTGTTTTTCCACTGCTCCAGCAGGTAGTATACCAGCAGGGCTCCCGTTTGGTTGCCATTGAGGAGCTGAAATTGGCCTTTGTCATTTTTTACCGCAATGCCCACTCTGTCTGCATCGGGGTCGGTCGCCATTACGAGGTCAGCGTCAATGGCCTTCGCTTTTTTCAAAGCTATGCTCATAGCCTCAGCTTCTTCAGGGTTGGGATACACCACTGTGGGGAAGTTGCCATCGGGCGTAGCTTGTTCGTCTACAATGGTCACGTTTTCAAATCCCATTCTTTTCAGGATTTCAGGTACCAATGTAATGCCCGTGCCATGGATGGGCGAGAAGACTATTTTCAGATTCTTTTGCCTTTTGATGATATCAGGCGAAAGGCTTCCTGCTTTGATCGCTTCCAGGTAAGGCTCGTCTACTTCTTTGCTTATCTTTTCAATGAGCGAGTTGTTTGGCGTGAACTTTACGTCGTCGATGCTCTTGATATTGCCAACTTCGGTTATGGTGTTCTTGTCGTGTGGTGCAATCATCTGTGCGCCGTCGTTCCAATAGGCTTTGTAACCGTTGTATTCTTTCGGGTTGTGCGAAGCTGTGATGACTACACCGCTTTGGCAGCCAAGGTGACGGATGGCAAAGGAAAGCTCAGGAGTGGGACGAAGTGCGTCAAAAAAATACACTTTGAACCCATTGGCAGAAAAGACATCGGCCGTTGTTTGAGCAAAGAATGGGCTGTTGTTACGACTGTCGTGAGCAATGGCCACTTTTACTTGCTTGCCGGGGTAGGTTTTTTTTAAGTAGTTGGTCAGCCCCTGGGTGGCCATGCCTATGGTGTATTTATTGATCCTGTTAGATCCAGTGCCCATGATGCCCCTGAGGCCGCCTGTCCCAAACTCAAGGTCTCTATAAAAGCATTCTATCAACTGGGATTTGTCGGTAGAAGCGACCATGGCCTCTACTTCTTTTCTGGCTGCGTCGTCAAGGTTTTTGCTCGATAGCCATTGTTTCGCTTTTATCAGGGCTTGCTGTTCCATAAATGTTCAGTTATTTTGAGAGGGGAATTTAGCAGATATGTTTTCAAGACAAAAGGGTCTTCGGATTTCTTCAATAAAAATGAAGGCAATGCTAAAAATCTGAAGGCTTGCTTGAATCTTAAAGTAAGTATTCCAAAGTTTGTGCGCTTTAAACCTATTGAATAATCTCTTAAGAAAGCTTCGAATATGGATATCAATAAACTTGACAAGGCTCTCATTGACTTGGTAGAAACAAAGATTGCCTTAAGCGGACTTAGCTACGACGACCCAAAGTACGATGACCTGGAGGAGTTACTGCACGACCAGGAAGACGAGTTTGTTGACAATTACGGCGACTATATTGAGGAGGCGCTACGAGATGTGCATGATGAATTCTGCCCCGACAGTGAGGTGTTGCTGCCAATAGCCTATCTGGCAAATGAATACATCAAGAAGGAGGCTGACGGGAAGGTTACTTACACTACTCTGACCAATCAGGGTGTGCCGGTGGATATGGATGACTTTCCTGATAAAAAAACAAGAATTGTTCTTATTCCTGCTCCCACACGCCTGGTGCTTATTGTTGATGCCCAAAATCAGCAGGTTGTTTGGAAAGCTGAGTAACCAGGGTTAACCTATATTCTTTCAAACATCAAAATAACCGTTTCCTTCTGTGAGAAGGGTGTAGTATATTATTTGTAGGTCATTCGCTTGAAAATAGCTATCATTATCTGACGAGGCACACACGTGCCCGGCTTTGTCAGATCATTTGTAAACCTACTTAATAATGAAAAAACACCTTATTCTTGCCACCTTTGTGTGCTTTGCAGGAAACCTGCTGGCTCAAACAGGCAAAGTTTTCGACAACCTTACTGTTACAAGTAAAATACTGAAGAGCGAACGCAAGTTCGCAATCTATCTCCCACCAGACTATGAGACGTCGCAACGCAGCTATCCGGTGCTTTATTTGTTGCATGGCGCTGGCGATGATCAAACCGGCTGGGTGCAGGTTGGCGAGGTGCTGCGGATCGCCGACAAGGCCATTCTCGATGGTACGGCCACAGCCATGATCATTGTGATGCCCGATGCTGACACCGGTGTGAGGGGCTACTTCAATACCATCGACGGCAAGTGGAACTATGAAGACTTCTTTTTTCAGGAGTTGATGCCACACGTTGAAAAGACCTATCGGATCAAAGCAGACAAACGCTACAGAGCAGTAGCTGGCCTGTCTATGGGAGGTGGGGGCACGTTTATTTATGCGCTGCACCATCCTGAGCTATTCTCTTCGGCATGTCCATTGAGCGCCAGCACAGGCCCCCTCACTCCTGAGGATGGCCGCCGGTGGCTGGAACGAAGTGGCACTGAAAACCCTACGCAAGCTCAGTTGGAAGATTACTACAACAAGTTTGGTGTGAATAAGATCATTGACGGAATGGAGGCTGAAAAGCTAAAGTCTGTTAAGTGGTACATCGATTGTGGCGACGATGACTTTCTATACGAAGGCAATTCGCTGGTTCATATAGCCCTGCGCAAGAAAGAGGTGCCTCATGAGTTCAGAATAAGAGACGGTGACCACAACTGGACCTACTGGCGGACAGCATTGCCAACGGTGTTGTCTTTTGTGTCAGACACCTTTCACCAGAAGTAAAAATAAAAGGGCGGTTGAAAAACCGCCCTTTTATTTTTTATGTTGTTTACCTGAAAACCTTATGCGTGCTCCCGAAAGAGCTTCTCAAGCTGATAGCCAGGCACTGCACCTGACTGCCGCCATTTGATTTGCCCGCCTTTGAAAAGGATAAAGGTGGGTACTCCTGTTACTTTATAGCTCTGCGCTGCCTTAGGATTTTTGTCCACATCAATTTTGATGATTCTGGCCCTGTCCCCCAATTTGCGTTTCACATCGTCCAGCACCGGTGCCATTGCTTTGCATGGCCCACACCAGCTGGCGGTGAAGTCAACCAATACAGGTTGCTCACTTTTTATCAATTCAGAAAATGATTGCTTGCTCATAATGTTATTTCACTTCCTCATAAACCGTTTCCTGATCAGGTAAGTTCTCTTTTTTTGAAGTTGTTGGCACCGAGCAGCCGCCGGCTCCACAACACCCGGTATTGGTGACAGCCTGAAACAGGAAAAGCGCAGCCAGAACGCCTGACAACACATCGCTTAGCTGAATAGCCTGGACTGCCAGGAAAATTCCAAATCCAAGCCTAAGCCACCTCGCAAAATGCCAGCCTGTGGCCATTAATTCGTAGATCTTTGTCATAAGGTCTGGAAAAAAACAAGGCTTGCAGGCGTATGACTGAAGTGTTTAAACGACTGCTTTCTCGAACTGCAAGCTTACTTGTCTAACTGGGTAGTTATCTTAATTTATTTTGAAGGCTCATCCAGCCACCGCCATTGTGCACGGTGTAGCCTTTCGATTTAAGAAGGCTTTTGGCTGATCCGCTTCGCATGCCCGATGCGCAGCAGGTAATAATGGTCTTTTCTTTCTTCAACTTTCCAAGGTTATTTCCCAGCACCTGAAGAGGGATGTTGATAGCACCCTTTACATGACCGCCAGTATATTCCCCTTTTGTGCGAACGTCCACTATGATGGCGCCGTCCTTCACCAACTGCTTTAAATCAACAGATGGCCCCATGCCTAGCATGTTTTTTATTGCTTGAATCATATGATTAGCTGTTGACCATTTCCATATTTACCTCAAGCCACGAACCGCCGTTAGAGCAGTCGATCCCCTGGGCTTTTAAGAAACCAGTTGCCTGGCCACTTCTGTTGCCACTAGCGCAGCAAAGAATGATGGGCTGAGCCATTTTCTTGATCTCCTGAACTTTTGAAGTGATGTCTTGTAATGGAATGTTGATTGATCCCCGTACGTGTCCACCCATGAATTCTCCTGGAGTACGCACGTCTATTACTGTTGCGTTCTTACTCATTTTAGATATAAAGTTTATTTAATAAGATTATTTTTTCTTTGTACTAATGCCAAACGGTAGATAAAGCGGGCAAACTCCAATGAAGCTTGTGAGAATAAAAACGCCCGCAAGTATCAATAAAATAGTGGCGGCCATACCGGACAACTGCCCAAAGTAGTAAAGTGCGCCGATGACCAGTGCCAAAACAATTCTGATCGCCTTGTCGATTGAACCCATATTTGCTTTCATGATAGTCGTATAATTAGAGGTTTATGTTCTAATACGATACAAATATCCGACAGCAATCGGGCGAAGTATGTGACTTTGGTTACGTTGGAATTTTTTTTGAAAAGAAGCCTTCAGTCCTGTAGTTAGCTGAACCCAAGAGTGTCCCTCACCCTATCTAACACCTTTCGGGCAATCACTCTGGCTTTTGCCTCTCCTTCCTGTAGTTTGGCTTCCAGTTCGTCGTGGTGAGTCATGAAGTAATCGAATATGGCTCTTTCTTTGGCGAAATGCGAAAGGATCAGCTCAAGTAGCTCTTTTTTGGCATGTCCGTAGCCGTAATTGCCTCCCAGGAATTTACCCCGCATGGCTTCGACGTCAGAAGGTGATGCCAGCAGGCTGTAAAGTTTGAATACATTATTTGTATCAGGATCCTTCGGCTCTTCCAGAGGAGTAGCGTCTGTTACGATAGACATCACCTGTTTTTTGAGGTCCTTTTCAGAAGTAAAAATATCGATTGTGTTGCCGTAAGACTTGCTCATTTTCTGACCATCGATACCCGGTATTGTCATAAGCTGCTGGTCAATCCGGGCTTCCGGCATAACAAACACCTCGCCATAGCGGCTGTTGAAAGCCCCTGCGATGTCTCTGGCCATTTCCAGGTGCTGCAGCTGGTCTTTTCCTACCGGCACCACATTGGCATCATAGAGCAAGATATCAGCTGCCATCAGCACAGGATACACGAAAAGCCCAGCATTGACATCAGCCAGCCTGTCCGATTTGTCCTTGAACGAATGGGCGTTCTGCAACATAGGAAACGGCGTGAAGCAGCTCAGGTGCCAGGCCAGCTCCGTTACCTCTGTTACCCTCGACTGACGATAGAATACATTTTTGTCGGTATCGAATCCACAGGCAAGCCAGGCAGCGGCAACTGCTTTGGTGTTTTCTCTTCTTACATTGGCATCTTTGATGCTTGTTAACGAATGCAGGTCAGCGATAAAGAAGAGGGAATCGTTCTTTTCCTGCCTTGAAAGTTCAATGGCCGGAATGATGGCTCCCATCAAATTACCTAAATGTGGTTTCCCTGAACTCTGTATGCCTGTAAGTATTCTTGCCATTGATCAAATTTTGGGCAAAGTAAATAAAAATCTTACGTTGATACTTCAGTAATAGTGATAAGTGTTGATCGTTAACTACCGACTGCGTTATTTCGTAACAAGTTTAGGATGAAAAATATGGAGACAATGAAAAGGCTGGTATTTACATTTTTGATGGGCAGTTTGCTGTTTTTTGCTGCAAGTAGTGCAGTAGCGCAAAGTGGTGCCGTCGCCGAGTTTACCGAAACAGAACACGATTTTGGAGATGTAAGAGAAGAGGAGGGCCCCATTACCCACACTTTTGAGTTTGTGAACAAAGGCAATGCGCCTATGGTGATATCCAGTGTGAAAGCCTCGTGTGGCTGTACTACCCCTGGCTGGAGTCAGGAGCCTGTGTTGCCCGGAGAAAAAGGTTTTGTCAAAGCGCAGTACAACCCAGCTAACCGCCCGGGTTCGTTTAGGAAGTCGCTTACCGTTACCAGCAACTCATCCGCTGGGGCTACCAGCTATTTGTACATAAAGGGCAATGTGACGCCCAAGCCACGAACACCTGCCGATGACTATCCGAGCAAATTGGGAAACACCCGGTTCAAGTACCGGTCGATGAACTTTGGTGTGATTACAACTGAAAAGCCTGTAACCAAGGAATTTGAAGTATATAACGACAGCGACGCTGCTATCACGTTCAAAGAGAACACAGAAGCGCCGGCTCACATTAAGGTGTCGTATGATCCATTGATTTTGGAGCCTAAGAAGGTAGGCAAGGTGGTGGTTACTTATGATGCAAAGCAAAAAGCCAGATTTGGCTATAATTCTGACAATGTGAAGCTTTTTACAGATGAGTCAGAGAGTGGTGAGAAGCTGCTTTATGTGCTGGCTACAATAGAAGAATATTTCCCACCAATGACAGATGCCGAAAAAGCGAAGGCAGCAAGGTTATCGTTTCAGGAAGTAACGCATGATTTTGGAAGGATTCAGCAAAGTGCCAGCGTTTCGTTCGACTTTGCCTACACAAACACAGGCAAATCTCCGCTCAATATCAGAGACACCCGAACCAACTGTGGTTGCACTGTATCTGCTGTAAGTAAAGAGGACTTAAAGCCGGGCGAAACCGGAAAACTGTCAGTTACCTTCGACCCCAAGGGAAGAAAGGGAACTCAGCAGAAAACCATTACGATTTTTTCCAATGACCCAACGGCCTCAGCGCAGACACTGACGGTGAAGGCTTACGTGGAGTAAAAGATATTTTGAAATTTTGAAAAGATAAAAGCTGCTTTTGAGCGGCTTTTTGCATTTAAGAGACCCGCTTCTAAATGACGGGAATTTACTTTAACGAGTCTGTGTTCATCCGAAGTGTTTTTGTGTCAAAAACAGTAATTGTCATATGGAAATAGGAATAGACAGCTTTGCTTCGATTGTGTCGGATAGTGAATCCGGTGTTGAGGCGGACAGCATGCAGGCGATGGCCAATTTGCTTGTACGCATTGAACATGCGGATAAATCTGGGTTGGATGTGTTTGGCATTGGTGAACATCATCGCAGGGAGTTCCTCGATTCCTCTACGGTAACCATCCTGGCCGCAGCCGCCGCTCGTACTAAAACCATAAGGCTAACAAGCGCCGTGGCAGTGCTCAGTGCGGCCGATCCGGTGAGGGTGTTCCAAAGCCATGCGACGCTCGACCTCATTTCCAAAGGCAGAGCGGAAATGGTGGTGGGGAGGGGTTCTTCCATCGAAGCGTTTCCACTTTTTGGGTTTGACCTGAAGGACTATGATCAGCTTTTTGCTGAGAAGCTGGGGCTTCTGCTGCATATCCGTGACAACGAAATTGCGAACTGGTCAGGTAAGTTCCGGCCGAGGCTCGTGGATCAACCTATCTACCCCAGACCAGTTCAAACCCCATTGCCTATTTGGCTGGGAGTGGGAGGCACGCCGCAGTCATTTGCCAGGGCAGGGATGCTTGGGTTGCCACTCATGGTGGCCATCATCGGCGGCGACACACACCGGTTTCGGCCACTGGTAGATTTGTACAGGAAGGCATGGCTGGAGGCTGGCCACCCTGAAAACGAAATGAAAGTAGGGTTGCACTCCCTGGGCTATGTGGCAAACACGACAGACGAAGCCATAGCAGACTACTTCCCTGGTTTTTCTGCCAACATGACGAGACTGGGGAAAGAGCGTGGGTGGCCGCCAATGACCAGAGAGCGATTTGAAATGGCACGGGCACCCCTGGGTTCGTTGCTTTTGGGAAGCCCCGAGGAGGTGGCAGAGAAAATTTTACGGCACAGCGAGGCATTAGGAGGCATAGATCGGGTGACTTTCCAAATGGACAATGCCAACCTTCCCCATGAAAAAACCATGCAGGCTTATGAGTTGATTGGTGCCAGAATAAAACCGTTGATTCAAGGGTAGTAGTTTCCTGTCTAGATCTTTATAGTTACTGGCCTTGGGGAGATCAGGTGCATAAGCAACAATGCTGTAACGTATGCGCAGCCACAAAGGATAAAAAGGACGGTGTAGCCAGTATTTATATCTCCAAGGGCCTTGTAGTAGTCGAGTAACCGCCCCACAACAATAGGAAACAGCACGCCCCCAAGGGCACCTGCGAGCGTGCCAATACCGATGAGGCTGCTGATGACCTTTTTTGGGAATTCATCTCCTATGGTTGTGAGAATATTGGCGCTCCAACCCTGATGCGATGCCGCAGCCAGGCTGACTAATGCGACGGCGATCCACAGGCTGTCTAAAAACTGCGCCAGCATAATCGGCACTACACAAAGAGCAAACACCAGCATAGACACTCTTCTGGCTTTAAATATGGGCCAACCCTTTTTGATCAGCCAGCTCGACAGGTAGCCACCCCCGATGCTACCCAGGGTGGTGGCAGTGTAAATAATCGCCAGCAGCAGGCTAGGCTTGGTGAAGTCGACCTGAAAGGCATTGACAAAGTAGGAGGGAAGCCAAAACAGGAAGAACCACCAAATGGGATCTGAAAGGAATTTACCAACAATAAATGCCCAGGTTTGACGGAAGGAAAGCAGTTTGAGCCACGAAACCCTAACGGTACTTTCATCCTTTTCTTCATCATCGCTGTGGATGTAGTCGTATTCCTCCTTGCTTAGCCTTTTTTGCGACACCGGGATGTCGTAGAATCTCCACCACAATACGAGCCATATAAACCCCATAGCTCCAGTGAGGATAAAGGCTTCTTCCCAGCCCCAAAGGGAGACGATAATGGGTACGAGGATTGGCGCCACAATGGCCCCCACGTTGGTGCCGCTAATGAAAATGCCGGTAGCCAACGCTCGTTCTTTCTTCGGAAACCATTCGGCCACGGTTTTGATGGCTGTGGGTAAATTCATGGCCTCGCTGAGGCCCAGAACGGCTCTTGCTGAGGCAAAGCCAATAGTTCTCGTTGTTATTGCGTGTGCCATGGAAGCAAGGCTCCAAATGATCAACGAAAGGGAGTAGCCCAATTTGGTTCCGATTCTGTCAATGAGCCCGCCAAAGCTGAGCAAGCCCAAAGCATAAGAGGCTGTGAAAGCCATCACCACCTGGCTGTAATCGATTTCACTCCAGCCAAAGTACTGTTCCAGTGTAGGCTTAAGTATGCCTATAACCTGCCTATCCACATACCGTAGGGTGGTAGCATAAAACAATAAGGCACAAACGTACCAGCGATAGTTCTTTATTACGCTTGATTTGAGCGAATGAGAAGAGTCGGCTGGCATGTGCGTTGGCTAATTTCGAAGGTGCATCGGATCCGTCACAATGTAGCTACGAATCAAAAACCAAAATAGGTTTTAGCGTTGTTGTAGCAAACATCCTCTACCATTTGACCGAGCAGCGCCATATCATTTGGAAGCTCACCGTTTTTCACATCTTCGCCGATAAGGTTACAAAGTATTCTTCTGAAGTATTCGTGCCTGGGAAAGGACAGGAAGCTTCTGGAATCGGTGACCATCCCCACAAAAACAGAGAGAAGGCCCATGTTGGAAAGTGTATTCATTTGCTTCGCCATGCCATCTTTCTGGTCGAGGTACCACCAGCCGCTTCCCCATTGCATTTTCCCGGCAGTTGTTCCGTCGTTGAAATTGCCAGTCATGGTGGCGAACAGCTCGTTATCGGCCGGATTGAGGTTGTAAAGGATGGTTTTAGCCAGCTGATTGCTGCTATCAAGGTGATTGAAGTACCTGGCCATGGTTTGAGCCTGTGGGAAGTCGCCAATAGAATCAAAGCCAGTGTCGGGGCCAAGCTCCCGTAGCATCCTGTCGTTGTTATTTCTTAAGGCTCCAAGGTGAAATTGCTGTACCCAGCCTTTGCTGTGGTAAAGTGTGCTGAGGTGGCTTAGGATAATAAAACGCAGACCAACTGCCTCAGAGGTAGTCAATGGGTGCCCTTCCAGGGCTTGAATGAAGAGTTTCTCGGCTTCTTTTTCGGTGATGTTGCTAAAAGGGAGAGTCTCCAGCCCATGATCTGCCGCACGGCAGCCGTGGTCATGGAAGTAATTTACTCTGTTTTCAAGGGCTGTGAATAAGCCCTGAAGAGAGCTGATGGTGACGGAAGAGGCTTCTGCTAATTTTTGCACATAGGCAGCATACGATGCGGAACCAGCAAATGTATATGCTTTGTCCGGCCGGAAGGCTGGCAGCATTTTGATCGTTTTTGAAGACTTCATTGCCTCATGGTAGTGCAAGTCGTCGCAGGGATCATCTGTGGTGCAAACTACCTCTGCTTTCATTTTTGCTAGTAAGCCCTGCACTCTGAAATCTTCCCTTTGCAGCATGTTGGAACAATCTTCATAGATCTTCTGGGCACTTTTACCATTGAGAAGCTCTGTCACGCCAAAATACCTTTGAAGCTCCAGGTGAGTCCAGTGATAAAGCGGATTGCGCATGGTTTTTGGCACTGTCTCCGCCCATTTGATAAATTTTTCTTCAGGGGAAGCGTTTCCGGTGCAGTACCATTCATCAATGCCGTTGATTCGCATTGCCCTCCATTTGTAGTGGTCACCCTCCAACCAGATTTCAGTAAGATCTGAAAACTGACGGTTCTCAGCAATATCTTTTGGAGAAAGGTGATTGTGGTAGTCTACGATGGAAGCATTTTTAGCATGCTTGTGATATAGTTGTTTTGCTTCTTCCGATTGTAAAAGGAAGTCCTCGGTTAAAAAGGTTGGGTTCATGTTTAGGTGTTAATCGTAAGAAGTCTTGTTGGTTGCATGCATCCTATAGGCATGTGATTAAAATATTGAGGCAATTGCTAACTAAACTCCACAATAGGCATTAAATCCGCCGTCAACTGGTACCACCACCCCGGTAACAAATTTGGAGGCATCGGAGCACAGCCAAAGTAGCGTGCCAATGAGCTCTTCGGCGTCGCCAAATCGCCCGAATGGTGTTTGGTTGATCACAGCATTTCCCCGGGCTGTTAGTGTGCCATCGGGGTTAGTTAACAGCGCCCGATTTTGCTCTGTGAGGAAAAAGCCTGGAGCAATGGCATTTACACGTATGCCCTCGCCCACTTTTTTAGCCATTTCTACTGCGAGCCATAGCGTAAAATTGTCGATAGCGGCTTTTGCAGCTGAATAACCCACCACCCTGGTGATAGGCCGGAAAGCCGACATGGACGAAATGTTGATGATAATCCCTTTTTTGTTGGCGGCCATTACCTCGCCGAATATTTGCGAGGGTAGTACCGTGCCCAGCAGGTTTAAATCTACCACTTGCTGAAAAGCCTTCGTGTCAAGGTCGAAGAATGTTTTGTCGGGAGAGATAGTAGCTCCCGGCATGTTGCCGCCAGCTACATTGACCAAAATGTCGATTTGCCCGGTCGTCTTCAGAATACCTTTTTTTACATCTAACAGGTTGTCTTTGTCCAGTACATCGGTCTTGAAAAAGCTGGCTTTACCGCCGGCTTTTTCAATGTCATTGACAAGGTTTTTACCTGCATCTTCTCTTCTGCCGAGAACGACCACATGCGCACCTGCAGCGGCCATATTTTTCGCCATCACTGAGCCCAATATGCCGGTGCCACCGGTGATTACAATTGTTTTGCCTTCTACCGAAAATAGTTGGTTGGGGGATTGATTCATGAATTGCCTACTTGTTAAACTCTTTGAACTGTTTGTTCATTTCTTCGTCATTCAAAAACTTACCGGAGCTGAGCAGCACCCTGTGGTTGAAAACGATCGACTCACCTGGGTTCAGTGTGGTAGTAAACTCAGGATCGGTGGGAACGTATGATTTAGATGCGAGATTGTTGACAGCAAACAACCCGTAGCCACGAGCATGCCAGTGCGCCGGATAGCCCATGTTTTTCTTGTTGTCTACCATGGCAATGGTAATATCTTCGTTTCCTTTGGTAGCAGAAAGGCTGACCCAGTCGGCACGCTTGCCCCATACATCACCTTTTTCAAGTCCAGCGCTGTTTCTGTATACACCGTTCACGCCTTCGTTGTTAAGGGCGGCAACGGTGGTTGGGTTTCCTGCTGCGTCGGTAAATACTTCGGGCTTGTTGCTGGGCTCTTCAAATGCACGATCTAATCTGATGCCCATCATGCCTTCCTTCGACTCCTCAAAAACCACTTTGTCTTTCTGGGCAGTGAGCTTCGTTGTGCGATCGATAGTGCGCAGGTCGTCTGTTCCTGAAAAGGTGAACGTTGTTTCTTCAACCATGAGCACCTTGCCCGAGCTGTCTACCCAATTGGACTGAACCACCAATGTGCCTTTGCTCTTGCCTCCTTCCGCTTTTACAACTTTTTGATGGCGGATGCTGCCATAGTCCTTCTTTTGATCGGCAGGAATAGCATACGAGTTGTTCCAAAAGTCAAGATTATTCACATCTCCATAATTGAACCATAGACCTACGTGATGAGGGTGGTCTACCCGCTCTCCTCCCCTTGGATCTCTCGGAAAGCCTCTGGTAATCACCGTGCCGTTTGAGGTATATATCGGATATAGTACTGGTTTGTCCAGATCTTCGGGATAGATATAAGATGTGAAGAGTTTTCCATCTATCATCACATCTACCTTTTTGTTCTTTTCGTCAGTTACAAACTTCACACCCTTCATTTGCGCATACCCAACATGGGCGATCAGTGTAAACAGGAATAACACAGCACCTGTTTTTGCAATTTTACCTAGTAGATCCATTAATGATGTAATTTATATTTTGATTTTGGATGAGTTTACAAATTGTCATAGTTATGACGAAATTTTCATGGTCAATCCTTACATGTCTCCCGCTTTTTTCTGGTGCCCAGGAGTAAACTAAGGGTGGTAAAAGAAAAATCCGTCTTAGAGTAATAAAGTGCTTTTTTTTACCGGGCATTCTCAATTCGTTCATACCATTCTAAGCTTTTCATATCGCTGTTACATAGCGAATAAAAAGCGGTTCACAATATTATAAAAACCTACTTTACTATCATGAAAAAGCCAGAACCATTCACCCGAAGAAAATTTATTAAAAACACTACGGGAGCTGCCATTGTGCTGAGTTTTCCAACCATTATCCCATCAAGTGCCTTTGGAGCCAACGACAAGGTGCAGGTGGCTGTACTTGGAGTAAATGGCCGGGGGAAAGATCACATCAAGGGCTTTCAGGGCCTTGAAAACGCTCAGGTGGCGACACTGTGTGACCCTGATAAAAACATCCTGACCACCAGGGCCGGAGAATTTGAAGCAACATACGGCTCTAAAGTAAAAATGGAGCAGGACCTGAGAAAGGTGTTTAACGACAAAAACATTGACGCAGTGAGCATTGCCACGCCAAATCACTGGCACACGCTGGCCGCCATTTGGGCCATGCAGGCAGGTAAGGATGTTTACGTGGAAAAGCCAGGGACTCATAACCTTTACGAGGGTAAGAAATTGATTGAAGCCGCCAAGAAGTACAATCGTGTGGTTCAGCACGGCGTTCAGCTTCGGAGCTCTGTGGCGATACAAGAGGCGATACAGCACCTGCGTGACGGGCTCATTGGCAATGTTTATATGGCCAGAGGGCTTGTGTTTAAGTGGAGGCCCGACATTGGAGACAAAGGAACGGAGGCAGTGCCAGCAGGACTGGATTATGATCTTTGGACTGGCCCTGCCGAGATGCGGGACTTCTCCAGAAACTACGTGCACTACAACTGGCACTGGAGCTGGAACTATGGCAACGGCGACGTGGGCAACCAGGGGATTCACGAAACCGACCTGTGCATGTGGGGGCTGGATGTGGGGCTGCCAACAAAGATCACCTCAATGGGAGGGAAGTTCCTGTGGGATGATTACAAAGAAACCCCTGAAGTGTTGACTTCTACCTACCACTATCCGGATCAAAAGAAGATGATTCAGTTCGAGGTTCGCCCATGGATGACCAACAAGGAAGATGGCGTCGGCATTGGAAACATCTTTTACGGTAGTGAGGGGTACATGGTGGTGAATGGCTACAACGAGTACCAAACCTTTTTGGGAAGGGATAAAACACCTGGGCCAACAAGAAAAGAGGGCGGCAGCCACTACCAAAACTTTGTCGATGCAGTGCTGGCCAAAAACCCGGCTCTGTGCAATGCGCCCGTTGAGACGGCCCACTTGTCGTCAGGCTTGGCTCACCTGGGGAATATTGCCTATCACACTGGTCGTGTTTTGACCTTCGACCCAAAAACGGAAACATTCCCGGGTGACGATGAGGCCAATGCCATGACGAAAAGAGAGTACCGGGCGCCTTACGCTATTCCAAAAAAAATCTAAGGCACAGGAGACCCCGGTGTATTTTCAGTTTGAAGGGCTGTCCTTAAAAAACCCCAAACAACTCAATATCAAAAATGAGATTGGAGTTTTTTGGGATGGCCACCTTGCCGGAATTGTCAAGAACATCATTTGCCCCATAGCCAAGTCCTGAAGGAATATATAATGTGATGGTAGACCCGTTTGGAATAAGGGGTAGTGTTGTTTGGAAGCCGGCTATGAGTCTGTAAAGATAGGTTTCCAGTTTATCGCCGGCGTCAAATTCCTCGCCTGTGCTAAGCAGCTTGCCTGAGTACTTAATCCACACAACGCTTTCCAATATGGGCTTTTCCCCATTGCCCAATGCGTCAATTTTGTAACGAACGCCATTTGGTTCTGTCAAAACAATATCTTTGAGGCCCCAAACTGCCAGCGAATCGTCAATGATCTTTGTATCTGTTTCCAGCTGAGTCTGATCTACATTTTTAAGTGTGCTGTCCAAAACATCTTGGGCAGTCAGCGGTTCGGCTACATCTTTGTTGCATCCTGAAAAGAGAAAAATGAATGCTGTCAGGAAAATATTTGCTTTCAAGGCAAAGGTTCTGTTTAGTACAATCCTCATTAGTAAAGGTTTCTGTTTAAAGTTAACGAACTCATAATAGTTGATAAGACCCACATAGACTCAAATGGTTTAAAGGCCTTTGGGATTTGTTAGGCTCAAAGTTAGAAGAAAAGGAACTTTTATTAGCCGGTTTTACATGAGTAAAACACCAAAAACATCAGGCATGTCTCAAAAAAGATGGCAAAGCTGGGCGAAGCTGACTCTAAAATGAAAGCCCTAATTGTTGCTAAGCTGCTTCAAAGCCAATTCTACGCTCTTTACGGGAAGCTTGCATACTTTGTTTTGGCAAACGTAAATGATGGTTTCACCCTCTACAAGCTTATTTTCAAGAAGCGGAAGGTTTTCATTTTCTCCTCCCATAAGGAGCACTCCCGGGTGATACTCCCTCATCAAAAGTTGGCTTTTTTCCAGTGCATCTGGCCCCATTACTGCCACTTCAAACGGTTCGTTCACCAGCAAGCCCATCAAGCTCGCCCATTTGGCAAAGTAAGGGCCACTTTGGGTGAAGTCTTTTGATAGTGAGCCTACCATTTTTTTGCTCATGTCCAGATAGCTAGCAGACTCATAGTAGTGGCCAAGTTTGAAAAGCACTTCGGCCATTGTCGCATTGGAAGAAGGGATTACCTGATCGGCGATTTCGAATTTCCTTGCTACCAGCTGCTCCGACGTGTTGGAAGTGTAGTAGAAAAAACCAGTGGACGAGTCGTGAAAGTGAGAGATAGCATAATCTGCGAGGCTGCGGGCCTGCTCAAGCCAGCGAATATCGAATGTAGCCTGATAAAGCTGTATGAATGCTAGCGACAGGAAAGCGTAGTCATCGAGAAAGGCCTCGATGGATGGTTTGCCATTGCTGTAGCTTCGCCACAGTCCGCTGTCATTTCTTATCATGTTTTTCTTCAAAAATTCAGCATTCTTAAGTGCGACATCCAGATATTCTGGTTTACCCAGCGCCCAATAGGCATCTAAATAGCCCGACAGCATCAGGGCGTTCCAGGAGGTGAGTATCTTGTCATCCAGCGATGGGCGGATGCGCTTGTTTCTGGCTTCCAAAAGCTTTTTTCTCGATTTCTCAAGTGCCAATATTGCCGCATCTGCGGTCACTGCATGTTTTGCGGCCAATTCTTCGAGCTGCGTTTGTTTGTATAAGACGTTTTTCCCGTGCTCCCAATTGCCCTCTTCGGTAACACCGAAATAGTCGCAGAAAAGCTCAGCCGACTCTGTGTCAAGGGTTGCTTCTATCCCAGCTTTTGTCCAAACATAAAATGTACCTTCTTCACCTTCGCTATCGGCATTCAGCGAGGAGTAAAAGCCAGACTGCGGCGAGGTAAGTTCGTCGCCCACGAACGAAAGTGTTTCTTCCACTACACGAGCATAAGCCTCATTTTTCGTTAACTGATACGCATGGGCATACAGGCTAACCAGTTGGCCATTGTCGTACAGCATTTTTTCAAAGTGAGGTACTCTCCATTCCGCATCCGTCGAGTACCGGGCAAATCCTCCCGCAAGGTGATCATAAATCCCGCCGGCAGCCATAGCATCGAGGGTAGTGCTGACCACTTTCAGGGCACGCTCATTATTATTTTGCTTGTGCTCTTGTAGCAAAAATTCCCAAACCACAGGCATTGGGAACTTGGGAGCACCCGCCAGGCCGCCAGAGAGGTAATCTAGCTCAGGCTCCCAACCCGGGAATATGGTATTGTAGACAGATAAGATATCCGCTTGTTCCTCCGTTCCTTGGGGGCTTATCATATCGTTCAGCACAATCCCGTCTGTTACGGCATCACCCTGTTTTCGAACGTTGGTAATATCCTCTTTGTAGGCTGTTGTTATCTGAGATAATAAGTTGATCCATTGATCTTTCGGGTAATAGGTGCCGGCATAAAATGGCTTTCCGTTCGGTAGAGCAAAGGCATTCAGTGGCCAACCAGCACGGCCCGAAATGAGTTGGGCAGCGTCGATGTACACCTGATCGACGTCGGGCCGCTCTTCTCTGTCGATTTTTATCGCTACAAAATTCTCGTTCATGATACGAGCCACCGTGGTGTCCATAAAAGACTCTTCCTCCATCACATGGCACCAGTGGCACGAGGCATAGCCAATGCTTATGATCAGCGGCTTGCCCTCACTAGTCGCTTTTGCCAGGGCCTCATCTCCCCATTCGTACCAGTCCACGGGGTTGTCGGCGTGTTCACGCAGGTAGGGGCTGCTCGCTTTCGCCAGGCGATTGAGCGATTCGGTGTTTTCTGTCGCCGGCGAACTGCATCCTGCACAAACCAAGACTGCGAGAACAACCCAACCCAAACCTTTACTCACTACACTCATATCCAACTACTTGTTTACAGGTTTCTGCAAGGCTGTTTAAAACTGCTCCTTGATTATTTGTTCAGCGCTACTTTGTCATCAAGGGTGGGTTCCGAGGTGGAAAAAACCCTTAGTTTGTCATTATTGGATGAAACCAGCACCAGCCAGTTTTTCCCCGACTTGATCATTTGCACATCTTTGACATTATAAGGCACAAAAAAGCCGCTTTGAAGGCTATCCTCTGCCTTAAATTCGAAGTTACCAAGTCCTTTCAAAAACGCTCCGGGCGAGGCATCATTGGGAGTGGTTTCTACTTCTGTGTCGAACTTGTTGCCCGCCACGAGAAGGTCTTTGATCCCATCGCCATCAAAGTCTTCTACCAGTATACCGTTGACCGCTGACAGCTGCGCTTCGATAGGCAGTTTTTTAGCTTCAAACTTTCCCTCATTGTTCACCAGAATGGCGTTTGAAAAAGTATAGACCTTTTTATTCAATGCTGAGTTCATTCCTGGCCCGAGGATCGATTGAAGATCCGAGCTTGCGAAGGAGAGGTAGCTGGGGAATTTTTGTCGAATGGATGGCACCTGGCCTGAACTGCATTCGATACCACGAACGGGCACTAAAACAGAGTCGTTGTAGTAACGGGCCAGAAAAATATCATTGGTTCCGTTGTTGTCGAAGTCTTTGGCAAACACCTGAAATGGCTTTTCTAAGTTGGTTTTGAACTTGTAGTTCTCGCCCAGGTTTCCGACAATCAAATCCTGGTCTCCATCGCCGTCAATATCGTTGGCCACCACTTTGTTCCACCAGCCCTCCGTTTTGTCAAGTCCGTAGATCACGGTGGCGTTTTTCAGCTTCCCGTTAACGTTGGCAAATACCATCACAGGCATCCATTCGCCAACAATCACCAGTTCGGCTGTTTTGTCGCCATTTAAGTCGGCCCAGGTGGCAGAGGTTACCATGCCCACATCGGTAAGATCCGGTGCGATTGCCTTGGTTTGATCGATAAATTGCCCGGACTCATTGATCAGCACATAGCTTCTGGGAGAGTAGGGGTAGGCCCCGGTGATAACTTGCCCACCACGGAAAAGATCGAGGTCGCCATCGCCGTCAATATCGTAGGGCACTACGCAGGATCCACTGCTTTGCGTATTGATGGTTGCTGACTTGGCAAAGTTCCCTTTCCCATCATTCAAATAAAGCCTGTCTTTGTATTGCTCGGCTTTATCAGGGAACTCGCTTCCTCCGCTCACAACATAGAGATCGAGGTCTCCATCGCCATCAGCATCGAACAGCGTAGATCCCATGTCTTCATAGCTTTTATCTGCTACAAAGGCAGCTGAAGATTTCTTAACCAGCTTGCCTTTTGACTGTACATAAAGTTGCCCGGCCTGACCAGAAGCACCTCCAATGAATAAATCATCTTCTCCATCTCCGTTAACATCTCCAGTTGACATGAAAGGCCCGCTCTTTGAGAAATTATGTGGCAGCAAAGTTTGGTCTTTGTACTCATTCACTTCGTTTTCCTTGTGCACAAAAGCTTCCGCCAATACTCCTGGCGAGGCTTGAAATAATAACTCCTTTGAAGCGGGAAGTCTCTTTGGCTTTATCGCTTTCTCGTGGGCGACAACTACTGTTTGATTGACACCAGCAACAGACATAGTATTCTGCATGCCATCAGGCCATGAAACATTAAGGCTGTCAATACCAGCAACTTGCCCCAGACCGAAATGGACTACCGGGTCATTTGACGAAAGATAGCCCCTTACGGTTTTGTTCTCGAAAAACTGAATTTTACCGTCGTAGTAAATCGTGACTTTGGCCCCCATGCCATTTGCGTTCGTGGCAGGCCCTTCGAGTTTTACTTTCAGGTAGTTGTTTCGGTCAGAAGAGGTGTTTTCGTAAATGAACGCTTCGTCATCGAGGTTGTTGACTACGAGTTCCAGGTCTCCATCATTGTCCAGGTCGCCTACCGCAGCACCATTGGAGAAGCTGGTTTCATCAAAGCCCCATGAGTCTATGGCATTTTCGAAGTGCAGGTTACCGGTGTTTCTGAAAAGGTAGTTTTTCACCTTGATGGGATCATACACATCAATAAAATCCTTGTAACCATTTTTAAGCATGTCGTTCATCGACGTGTATTTGCTTTTGTTTTTTAAAACAAAATCCCGCAATTTCTTATCAAGATCTCCATCAAACACATCACGGCGATAGCCGTTGGCAACGAAAACATCTCTGTACCCGTCGTTGTCGAAATCCGACATCAGTACTGACCAGCTCCATTCTGTTTTGGACACTCCGGCCATTTGCGAAATGTCGCCGAAGAATGAATTCCCTTGATTTAGGTGGAGCGCATTGTGCATGTACTGCTTATGCATGCCTCCGTTCACGATATTGTAGAAGCCTTCAACGTCCATCGATGGCATCGATACCTTTGACCGCTTGTAATCTTCAGGTAGCATTTCGGTAACCATTATGTCTTCCAGCCCATCGTTGTTGATGTCTGCCACGTCAGTACCCATCGAGTACATCGAAATGTGGTTGGTGGTTTCTTTTATCTGTTCTTTGAAAGTGCCGTTTTTCTGGTTGATGTACATATAGTCACCTTCGGCAAAATCATTGGCAACAAAAATGTCGGCATAGCCATCTCCGTTAAAGTCGGCGGTAACTACGCTGAGCGCATAGCCAAAATTGTTTTTGATGCCCGCCTGGGCACCGATTTCACGAAACTTACCATTTTCGTTTTTGTAAAGCTTATCTCTGCTGAAGGAGGGGGACAGCTTCTTTTGCCGGATCATTTCAGTGAGTGGCAGGTCAAACGAATCTGGTCTGTTAGTCAGGTAAACATCCAGATCGTTGTCATTGTCCATATCAAAAAATGACGCATGTATGGAGTAGCCAGACTCGTCAAGTCCGAAGTCCTTTGCCTGTTCTTTGAAGGTCAGGTCTCCCTGATTGATATATAGTAGGTTGGTTCTTTCTTCTTCGCTATCGTGATAGCCACCCTTGCAGACGTATATATCAAGCAAGCCATCGCCATTGATGTCAACCATGGTCACGCCATTGTTCCACCGGCCGTTGCCTTCTACTCCAGCTGACTGAGAAATGTCTTTGAATTTCAGGTTGCCCTCATTGAGGTAAAGCTTGTTGGGTACTTCATTGCCTGTAAAATATATATCGGAAAGTCCGTCGTTGTTGATGTCTCCAATGCCAACGCCGCCGCCATTGTACACATAAGCGAAATTATCAAAGTAGTTGTTGTAGTTCTCATCCACGTCGTTGCGGAAAGTAACACCGCTGCTGGATCCGGGGAGCCTTTTAAAAACAGGATCTTCCTTCTTCTCTTCGGGCGCCGAGATGACCTCCGGTTTAGTTTCGCAGGCTGTCAGTACCGAGAAGAGTAGAAGTGCTCCGAAAATGGAATTTAGATGTATTTGTAGTTTAAACAGCATAGTGGCAGTATGATTTAGATAGATAGTCAGCTAAAATTTAATGGTTGCTGACTGATTTACCAGCTCTTTTAAAATTAGGTCAAAGTTAAAGGCTTTGCAAGACTAAAGGATATTCACCGGCGCTTCTATTTGTTTACAACAAGGAAAAAGTAGCTCTCAGGTGGCGGTCGCCAGGAGGCTGATTTGAGTATTGTTCTTGCCTGTAATAAAATAAGAAGGGCCAGGCAATATGCCCGGCCCATCAAAAACTGCTATTTAATTATTACTGAAGTTTAATTACAATCTGCTCCCGGATAACCACAGTTCTGAGGGTATCCGCCCACAGTTCTATCTATTTGTGTCTGTGGTATTGGACGTTTGGTATGGTAGTCCTGAATATTGCCTGCCCCAAGCGGGTTGTAGGCCCGAACATACTCTACCAATTTGCCTGTTCTTGCCAGGTCAAACCAGCGACACTGCTCGCCATCCATTTCAAGGGCACGCTCTTTAAGGATAAAGTCTATGTCGACATCGGCTGCAGTTATCTGCATGGCTGCCTCCATGCCTTCTTTGGCTGCTCTTGTTCTTACCACGTTAATATCTTCAGCTGCCCCGGCGTTATTTCCAGCCAGGAAGCGAGCTTCAGCACGAAGCAGATGGGCGTCAGCCAATCTCATCACGAACCAGTCCCTTGAGCCACGCTCCCACTGGATCGTTGGTCTGCGGGGATCGATGAACTTTTTCAATGTAGGGAACAGCCTTTCTGTATAGAAATATTGATCACCGTCAAAAGCTGGGTTCTGGGTGATTACGTTGTAGCGAACCTGGAATTTCTTTCCAGTCATCCACTCAGCGTCTTTACCGGGCCCTGGTACATACATCGCAGTGTCTCCAACCGTGAATCTGTTTGTTCCTATATCGCTGGCAGTAACGGTTGATCCGTCGGCCTTTTTGGCACCGTTGGTCACGTGCACCTGCTCCCACTTAGGAATGTTGTTCGGGTTGTTGCTGATGTAAGCATGCTTGTATGTCTGATCATACCTTGCATCTATGTCACGGGTTTCTGCCCAAACTGTGCCCATATAGTCAGTAGGTCTAAACCTCTTAAACGGACGACCACCTTCAATATCACGAATCATACCTGCACGGATGTCATACTCCATCAAGAAATAAAGGTGACCTCTGTTGCCTACGCCGCCATTACCACCGTTCAGGATTAGGTCAGTAGCGTACTGTACCGCCCAAATGATTTCTGAATTGATCTGATTGTCCTGATCCCAAAGGGCATCATGAGATTCAACCAAAGCATAACCGTGGTCATTGATCACATTTGAAAACAAAGTGTTGGCACTTGCAAAATCGGCAGGTGAACCGAAAGACTGCTGTCCTCTTGTTAGGTACGCTTTAGCCAGTAAAAACTGAGCTGCACCCTTTGTGGCACGGCCATAGTCGCTTTGTGCATCTGGCAGATTCGCAATGGCAAACTCCAAATCTGGAATGATCCCATCTGCGTAAACAGCCGACTGAGGTGAAGGATCCGCCTCTACTTCTGCACCTATGGTCTCCTCGAGGGTAAGGTAAACATCACCCCAGGTTTGCACCAGGTAGAAATAGTAGTAGGCCCTTAGAAAGCGGGCCTCCGCCTGGCGCTGCGTTTTTAGTGCGGCACTCATATCGGCTACAGCTTCCGAACGGTTCAAAACTGCATTGGCCTGGTTGATTCCCTGATAAAGGAAAGTCCATTGCTGGTCAAGAATGTTAACGGTAGGGTTCAGACCATTATCATAGAAGTTAAAGGATTTGTAACTCCCATCAGCACCGTTTGTATGTGTATCCGTACCAAAAATGGTTAGCATGTAGGCACGCTCATTACTGTGAATTTCACGCAAGAATGAGTAAGTGGCATCTACAGCATCTTCCAAACCGGCAGCTGTGGTGTAGTAACTTCCAGCCGAAACATCTGAAACCAGTTTTTCATCGAGGAAGTCAGAACAAGACTGGGCCGTGAACGCTATCAGCGCCAGCGCCAGTACTATCGATTTTATATTTTTATTATTCTTCATTATTTTCTCGGTTTTGATTCCCTTAAAATGTTACACTAAGTCCACCCAGAATTAGTTGATTGGAAGGCATCTCACCCGAACCAAGATTACCACCTCTCTCAGGATCAAATAGTTTGAATTTCGACCAAACGAGCGGGTTCTGAGCAGTCGCATAAATTCTGACATTCGTAAACCTCAACTTTTCAAGCACACTTGAAGGCAATCTGTAGCCTAAAGTGATGTTTCTAAGCTTCACATAACCACCTTCCCTGTACCTAAGTGTGCTACCATTGGTAATACCCTCTTGATTTTTATTCGGTCTTGGGTAGTCATTGGTAGGGTTGTCAATGGTCCAATAATCAACTTTCAGGTTATTGTAGCGGGCCTGCATACTTGCCTGACCCTGGCAAAACTGACAGTTGATCATAAAGCCAAGGCGATAGTAGAAAAAGAATGATAAGTCAAAACCTTTGAAACTTACGGTGTTGGTTAATCCGCCGTAAGCCGCAGGCACATCATTTCCGAGTATCTTCCGATCAGCCGGAGTGAACTTGCCATCGCCATCCTGATCTTTTACCTTAATCTCGCCAGGTACGGCACCCATAAATGCAGCAGCTTCATCTTTTTCGGATACCTGCCAGATACCTATTTTCTCGTAGTCGTAGAATGAACGAATTGGTTGGCCAATGAACCAGCCACTGCCTACGTCGTCTATCTTGTTACCATCCGCATCTCTTTGGGCAAGGTCAACAATTTTCTCTGAGTAGTGTCCCATGTTGAAGTCTGCATTCCACTTCAGTCCATTTGACATGTCGAGGATAGTAGCTCCCAAAGTGATTTCGTATCCGTTGGTTTCCGTTCCACCAATGTTCTGCAGAATGGAGGTATAGCCAGATGTAGGAGGTAGTGCTCTTCTTAGAAGTAAAGAGACACCAGTTGTGGTGTGATAGTAGTCAAATGTACCGGTCAACCTGTTGTTGAACAACCCAAAATCGAAACCTACGTCGGTAGTTGCCGAATACTCCCAACTCAGCTCAGGGTTAGGGATGCCACCGAGTGCAAATCCTCTTGCATCGGCTTCGTTCCAGCTATAAACGGACTGGTTTAGTGCACCTTGTGTCTGGTAGGGTGATACGGCAGTGTTTCCAACCTTTCCGTAGGAAGCTCTTAATTTCAAATCACTGATAAGGTTGACACCTGAAAGAAACGCCTCATCTTTCATTCTCCAGCCTACTGAGATGCCTGGGAAGGCATTCCACTTGTTGCCATCGGCCAAACGAGAAGAACCATCCCAACGCATACTGGCCTGGAAAAGGTACTTGCCTTTGAATGAGTAATTTACCCTTCCCATGTAGGACAGTAATCGGTAACGCTCAAGGCGAGAACCATAGTCGGAAATAGTGCCGAGACCAAGGTTGTACCACTCAGCTGATTCATAGGGCAAGTTTATTGCAATTAGACCTGCCCTGGTTGAGTCTTGTTGGGCAGAGCTTTGTAGCGCTGTCAAACCAAGGCTGTGATCTCCGAATGATTTATTGTAAGTCAACAGGTTTTCCTGTGTGTAACCAAAGCTTTGTTGGTTGAAAAGTCCTGCGGAAGGTGTGCCATTTTTACGAGCCTGGGTAAATTGACCTTCAAAACGACCTCTTTCCCAAGCCTGGAAGTCCTGACCAATCAGGAACTTGTATTTCAGACCGTCTAAAATTTCAACCTCAGCGTAAATAGATGAGAACAGTCTATTTACTGTTCTTTCGTCTATGTATTTACCAGGCACCAATTCATTCAAAGGATTCGTACGAATACCGTCTGAAATAGGAAGGAAGATAAGATCGCCATTGCTATCGTAAGGCAAACCTAGTGGCGTCTGGTTAACTGCCTCGGAAATGGTTGATCCTGACCCCCAGTTTTGAACCGAATGCGAATAAAGAGTAGACATGCCCACCTTGAAGATTTTGTTTATCTGATGGTCAACATTTACACGTGCAGTATATCTTCCATAGTCAGTTCCTTCCACTAATCCATTCTCCTTGAAGTAGCTGAGAGACAAACTTACCTGCGTTTTCTCGGTACCACCGTTCACGCTAATCTGTTGGTTCATTTGAGAACCATTTTGGTAGATCAAATCCTGCCAGTCGGTTGATAGACCTTGCTGAGCAGAGCTCAATTCGACCGGGTCAACGAACACTGCATCGTCAGCAGGAATAGAAGACCCGGCGTCTCCCCAGGCACCTCTTCCTGAAGCACCGTTGGCATCTACTCTGTTGGCTTCACGCTTTAGGTCGGCAAACTCCTGCCCATTCATCATTGGAATAGTCTTAAACGGAGCAGTTGCGGCATAAGTGCTGGTGTAAGTCACTTGTGTTTTTCCGGGACGACCTCTTTTGGTTGTAATAAGAATTACACCGTTAGAACCTCTTGATCCGTAAATAGCTGTTGCAGCGGCATCTTTCAGAACTTCCATGGACTCGATGTCTGATGGGTTAAAGTCCTGAATTGAATTAGTTCCAGATGTCATTGGAATTCCATCTACCACGAAAAGAGGATCATTTGAGGCTGTCAGGGATCTTCTACCACGGATGGTGATATTAGAGCTTTGTCCAGGACGCCCGCCACTTTGAAGTACGTCAACTCCAGCTACCTGCCCTTTCATAGCCTCCATTGCATTGCCTGTTGGTATTCTGGTAAGCGATTCGCCGTCAATAGATGCGATAGAGGCAGTTACGTCCCGCTTGTCCTGGGTTCCGTATCCAACCACCACAACTTCGCTAAGGGACCTGACATCCACTTCCATCCCAACACTTATTTGAGACTGCGAGCCCACGGTCACTTCTGTTGTAGAAAAGCCGATGGCACTAAACACCAAGACAGCGTCTCTTGAAGGAACTCTTAGAGAGTATTTTCCATCAATATCTGTCACTGTTCCCGTGGTCGTTCCTTTAACAATCACGTTGACACCAGGTAGAGCCGAGCCATCTTCCACAGATGTGATCGTACCTGATACCGTCGAATCCTGCCTGGCAAACGCCTGGCTGGAGCAAATCACAACGAGTGCTAATCCTACCGGAAAGCACCACAGGATTCGCTTACATTTTGATAAAATTTCATTCATAGTAAGTAGGGTTTATAAATAATGTAATGAATTTAAACTGTTTAGACCCAATGCCATTATCGCATGTTTGGCTTTGCGCCACTTAGTAAGTTACTAAAATCGAGCTACTTTTCTTCTGTTTTTGTCCACATATAAGAATTCTTCTTTATCCTGGAAGACAGTTTATTGGTGAAAAATTAGACTATTGATTTTCTTAATGATTTTAAAGCACGGCTCATTTGTGTTTCAATGGTCTTAACACTGAGATGAAGCCTATCGGCAATCTCAACGTAGCGAAGACCCTGGTCACGACTTAGCTGAAATACCAGGCGACACTGTTTAGGTAACCTGGCTACAGCGTTTTCTATACTTTCCTGCAATTCAGCATACTCCGACCGTTTCTGTGGGTCGAAGTGATCGCATGGAATAGCTATTTCGTTTTCAATATTTGTAAAGCTGTATTTCTTCTCCTTTCTAAGATAATCGAAAGAGATATTTCTTACCGCTGTATAAAGGTATGACTTGGGGGAGCTGGAAATAACAATCACATTTCGATTGATCCAGATTTTAAGAAAGACTTCGCTGACTAACTCTTCAGCGACTTCATTATTTTCGACCAATTTCTCGCAGAAGCTGCGAAGCGGATGATAGCCTACAACAAACAATTTTTCAAATGCCTGAGCGTCGTCATCACGAAGTACTCTCAACAGCAAATAGTCTATGCTGTCAACAGATTTTGACGGAGCCAATCTTGTCCCGGTAATTGAAGCTCTTTTGGTTATAAGCATTGTTTAAGTAAGTAGCCGATTTCAATCGATTGAAATAAATTTACTCTCAAAATCTGAACAAAACAGATTTGGGAATTTTTTTTTAACGGTATCTGTCCCGGGAACGGTACCGAAATTTTTTTTAGCTTTACATTGAGCTATCAAAATCTAATAATGAGCAAATCTGACTCAACCATACGGGACATTGCACGCACATTGGGGATATCAAAATCCACCGTATCACGGGCCTTGAACAACCATTATGACGTAAGCCAGGAGACAGCCAGGAAGGTGAAGGAATTGGCGCTAAAAATGGACTACCAACCTAATGTTTTAGCCAGGCAGTTAAAGCTCCAGCGCACCAATACTCTTGGGGTTATTATTCCGGAAACTATTAACCGGTTTTTTGCTAAGGCTGTTGGCGGGATACAGGAGGTGGCCAATAGTGCCGGGTACAATGTGATGATTTGCCAGTCGAACGAAACGCTAACGCTTGAACAGAATAATTTGCAAACGCTGATGTCGAGCAAGGTGGATGGATTGCTGGTATCGGTGTCAAGACAAACCGACCGGAGCGACCACTTTCAGTATGCGATCAACAAGGACATACCGTTGGTTTTTTTCGACCGAATATTAGAAGAGTTGGCGGTGCCTCAGGTCTACTCGGATAATTTTGATATTAGTTTTCAAGGTACCGAACACCTGATCCAACAGGGCTGCAAAAGAATTGCCTTTGTGGCTGGGCCATTGCACCTTTTCAATAGCCGCAACCGGCTGAACGGCTACCTGGAGGCACTTAAAGCTAACAATATTCCAGTGCTGGAGTCGCTGATAGTTCAAGCCAACTACCAGGCTGGGCATGTGCAGCAGTACACCAGGCACCTCTTCGACGCCGGGGAGGCGCCAGATGGCATTTTTGCCATCAACGACATATCTGCTCTTGAAATGATGCATATCTTAAAAATGCGGGGCTTGCAGATTCCCAGAGACGTGGCGGTGTTGGGTTTCAACAACGAAGTTATCTGTGATTTTGTTGAGCCAACGCTGAGTAGCATCGAACATCCTGCGTTTGATATGGGGGTAGCTGCAACAAGGATTTTGCTGAAACAAATCTCATCTAAGGAAATCACCCAGCAGAAAGAACTGATAAAAAGCAGACTTGTTATCCGTGAGTCGTCGAGGCGGTACTAGCGGTGCACTGAAAAAGCCGACTGTTGGCAGGGATCGTCACCTAGTTGGAAGAAGTTTCCTTATATTGCTTCCACACCCTTTGCTAATTACTTTACCCGGAATCTTAAAGACCAAATGAACATCAAATTGTCTCCTATTATAAGTGCCAAAGAACTTCTAGCTATCTATCAGAATGATAATCTGGTAATTGTGGATGCAAGCGGTGGCCCGAAAGCCAGAGAAAACTATAGTACGAAGCACCTTGATAAAGCTTTATTTGCTGACATCAATAAAGAGCTTGCTAACGTAAAGCCCAATGCAGCAGAAGGGGGGAGGCATCCACTGCCTACTGCTGAGCAATTTTCGCAGGCGCTGGGGCGATTGGGGATCACGCCCGGGAGCCACGTGGTGGTGTATGATGATATGGGCGGTGCCAATGCCGCCGCTCGCTTGTGGTGGATGCTGAGGGCAATTGGACACTCCAAAGTCCAGGTGCTCGACGGCGGGCTTTTGGTAGCCGAGAAGGCAGGGTTGGTCACGTCGTCGAAAATGGAAATTCCCGGAAAAGTAGCTCCCTATCCTGTTGGTATGTGGCAGTTGCCTCAGGCCGATATGCAGGAGGTGGAAAAGGTAGCCAAAGACAAGAATCACATTGTTATCGACGTTCGGGATGCCAAAAGGTATGCAGGTCTTACAGAGCCCATCGACTTAATTGCCGGGCATATTCCTGGTGCTGTCAATGTCCCCTTCAGTGATAACCTTACCAATGAGGGACTTTTTAAATCCCCAAATGAACTAAAAGATAAATATCAGGCAGTGTTTGGCAATACACCAGCCCACCGGGTAATTGTACACTGCGGATCGGGCGTTACTGCGTGCCATTTGCTGCTGGCCGCCGACTACGCTGGCCTTGAAATTCCTAAACTGTATGTGGGCTCATGGAGTGAGTGGTCCAGGAATAATAAGGAGATGGTGACTGCCGACACTGCCGGGAATTAAAAACGTAAAATGCGTCGGGCAGTTTTCCGAAGCCATTCGGTAGCTGTATTTTACGGAACGAACCTAACTTTTATGGAAAAAGAGGAAACTCCCAAATGGCTTGAAGACCTTCAGCAAAGAAGCTGGGAACCGGAAGTGCTGCTTTCAGGAATTGTGTTGTTTGGCATGTTCAAGGTGCCACCATTGCTGGACAAAGCGTTGGCATTTTTCAAGTCTCAGGTATTTAGTTCAACCACTGATATTGATAACCTTGTGGGTATATTAAAGCTTGGCATCTATTGGCTCATTCTAGGCCTTATTCTCCACTTGATTTGCCGGGGTATATGGGTGGGAATGGTGGGGCTAAGCTATACCTTTCCGAATGGAGTCAACACAGAGCGACTCAAATACAAGCACCACTTTAAGGAAAGAGTGGAGAAAATCCCACCCTTTCAGCGCATTATTATTAATCTGGAGAAACTTTGCAGCTCCTTGTTTTCGCTCTCGTTCATGCTCTTCATGAGTATTGTAGGGGCCTATCTATACTTTTTCATCCTTTTGGTTGTCCCGTTTTTTATAGGAATCGCTTTCCAGGGGAGTTTAAACTTTACCGACACACGGGCCTTTGAAATATATGTTGTTGTGCTGCTGGTTATCGCCTTCATGGGTCTTATTGACTTTCTAACCCTCGGGTTTTTCCGGCGCTTTTCCTGGATCAGCAAAATCTACTGGCCTTTTCACCAAATCATTAGCACGTTTACATTGGGGCGCTATTACAGACCCATTTATTTCGCTTTTGTAAGCAACTCCAACCGGTGGGTGGTCTTCTTGCTTCTTACTGTGTTTGCAGTTGGGAGCTTATTTGGGCTGGATGAAGTTACCAATGATGCGTATGATGGAAGTTCATTCTCCCGCTTGAGCTTGTGGCACGGTGATGATCAAAGGCTAAGGGTGTTCACTGGTTATTACGAGGATCAAAATGAAGAGCTTTTTTCCTACCAGGCGCAGATACCTTCTGACATTATCGACGGGAATGTCCTTAGACTCTTTATACCAGCTGGGGTTGTCAAAGAGGACTCCATCAGGGCATATGTGAATTATGATTCTCTGGTTGTTGCCAGCAAGGGCATGACCAGAGATGCGAGGGATATGCCTGCTATAAAAAAGTTTTATCATGTCTATCTGGATGACAGTCTCGTAAGCGGATACCCGCTTCTTTATCATTATAGGATTAAGACAAGTCAGCCTGGCTACCTGGCTTATATCGATATTGCGCACTTGCCGCAGGGCATGCACACACTGGAAGTTGGGGGGCCACCTTCCATGTACAAAAATCGCTGGGCGTCTATTCCGTTTTTCAGGGAGCTGGATGCAATTGAAAGGAAAAGTACTAATTCCGCTCAGGAAGAAGATGATGGCTATTTTCAGGTGAAGCCAGGACTGCCCAGGTGAAGTCGGCAGGTATAGCTATGGTTCCAAAGTAAAGCCGCCTAATATTGTACTATTTATTTGTTTATAAAGCAACAAAAACTCTATATGAGTAATTTTTGGAGATATTTTTGCTACAAGTTATGTATTACTATTACGCTACTCTAATACTTACAACATGAGAAATGTTCTGTTTGTTGCTGCATTTTGTCTTTTGAGCCAATTTGCAAATGCCCAGTTCGGGGCCAGCATTCACCAGTCCAACCTCCCCTTTGTGGGGATCAATTACCAATTCAAAGAGAGATTTTTGCCTGAGTTGAGGATTGGAACCGACAATTACTTTGACAACACCAGCCTAGAGCTAACATTCAACTACATTTTCAAAAAAGACGAGAATGTTGATGTTTACACTGGACTCGGAGCGAGGGTGCAGATACTGGATGGCGTTGTTGTTCCGTTGGGAATGAATATATATCCTTTCGCCACGGATAATTTTGGCTTTCAAATGGAATTGGCTGCTATTGTTGGCGGCAACGACCCTCTATTGAGGGGGAGCTGGGGAATCCGGTATCGGTTTGCAAAGGAATAGCTAACGACTTCTTAATCCACTTCTACCAGCTTCACTGGCCCTATCAATCCCGACGGCTGCACCTCCCAGCCGCTGGCATCGAACGACTGATAGTCGATATTCACGAAGTTAATTTCGTGGTACTTGCGCCATTCTATCCCCGCCCTGTCCATGTAGCGAATGCGGTTGGCCATCAGGTTGGCTACTTCTATTTCTATGGTATTGTCGCCTTCTTTTAGATATTCCCCAATCCTTAACTCGTGGGGCACAGCCCAGCTATTACCTGCATACTGCCCGTTCACCCATACTTTGGCACTTTCCCGCACATCGCCCAGCTGTAGAAGGTAGTCATCCTTTTTCGAAGCCAGGGTGAAGTGGGTAGCGTAGGTAGCGGTGCCGGAAAACTGGTCTGCTAGTGAATCTCCCAGGGTTGTCCAGGGCTGGAGTTTGTCCATAGTTTTATTGCCGGGCAGGCTAGGGCCGCCAGCTTTGAAGTCAAGCGTCCATGGACCATTGAGCGCAACGGTTCCACCGGTTTCGTTAGCATAGCTCCAGTCTGTTGCCGAGGTTTCGTTACCCACCTTAAGGAAAAGAGACTCGCCAGATTTGATCTGCATGCGGACTTGTGTTAGCCCGTTTTCGGTCTTTGTTTCTGCATTGCCAGCCCGGCCTGTCATAGCATCCAGTATTACAGCTTGCTCAAAAGCTTTGTTAAATGGCACCCACCCATCGAAAGCTTCGGGTCGCTGGTTGACAATAAAATAATAGGTATTGTTGCCATCCACCCTGCGTACAAACTTCAGGCCGAGAGCCGCCAGCCTTTCCGGCTGAATCATGGCAGCTGTTAACGATGCCTGTACGTTGCCGGCAGGGCTCGTGGAGGTGCCCAGCCCCATCACCAGTGAGTCGAGAATTGCCCTTCGCTGCTCCAGATTGTGGAGGCCAGGCACGTCTTCCGGCAACCCCTGGAGAATGATGGTCGCTCCCTGTTTTTTCAGCTTAAGCAGTGTCTGGAGTGCTTTGGTAGACATAAAAGTCATTTTAGGAATGACCAGCGCCTTGTATGATGTGCCGTTGGGGCCAGTGCTTAGCTGCCCGTTGGGAACGGCCAGCTTCTCCAGCCAGCTCTCAGAGATATAGTCGACCAGGTATCCTTTTTCTGTCAGCCTTTTGGCCGTCGCATAAAAGTTGGTCGGGTGCAGCCATTCATCGATATTGTGTACTGTAAACAGGTATTCGAGGCTTTTCTTGCCTGAGAAGTACGCAGCGTCGTCGTAGGGGAAGTAGAGCAGCACGTCGCCATCGGCCTGCCCGGTTTGCAGCACCGACTGGCTTCTGTTGATGTAGCCGGTGAGCCCATCGATATGAGACCACCAGCTATTGGAAGGGGCAAAGTTGGTAGAAGCATAGAAGAGCCAGCCAGGCCATTCCGCTTCCGCCGGACTATAGGTAGTGCCGTGGAAGAACACATGGTTCACTCCCGCCAGAAATGCCTGGTCGAGCTCGGGTTTGGTTTGTGAAAGGGGCGTTTTGAAATGCTCACCCAGCCAGGTGAAGGTCTCGGACGACACCAATGGCTTCCCAGCCACATGGGCTGCCGAGGAGGCAAACTTGAGCATATAAAGATCCGGTGGCAAATGACGGCTGGAGTGAGTGTAGTTCTTGGCACCGGGAATATCGAACCCAGAATAGCCAAAGGTTTCGCACTCCGGAATGTCCGTAGCGGCGTACACATCCAGCAGATTGGCCGGGGAGCCATGTGCCTGGTTGCGTGACAAAGCACCGTGGTTGTTGATCCAGTTTTTCCAGGGCTCACTGAAGTTGGTCAGCAGCATTTCGCCCATTGTTTGGCGGTAGTCGGCCTTGAGCCTGCGGACGGTTGCTGAGCTGTCGCCGCTGAGGAGGGTAGGCAGGTGCGGTTTGAGGTCGTAGCCACGATTACGTTCAAAGACATCGAATAGTGTAGCCGTGAAATTGGCACCGTACACCTCATAGCTGTCGTTGAAAAAGCTTCGGATATTGGGGCCGGGCGTGCCAAAGGCTTCTTCGAATCGGGCAGTGTAAACGGGGAAAGATTCTTTATTGAGATGATCCATCACCAGACCGGCACCACCAGGGGCGGCCCGTTTCACCATTTGCCCGGTTTTGCCGGCAAAGATGGCGTAAAGCTCATAATTGGCGTCGGGTGTCCATGGCAAAAGCCCGTCGTCGCTCAACGAATCAGTCAGGTCAATGGTTGTTTCAGGCCCGTAAGCCATCAATGTCACCAGCCGGGGTTGCATGGCTGCCTGCTTCTCATCGCTGACGGTAATTTTCTCTTTCAGTGCCTGCCCGGCATTCAGGCTGTACTGCTGAACGATCATTTTGGAGGCAGCATATTCCGGCGTGATCTGCGGGCCACCGTAAGGCCAGCCCGTGCCCAGGTTCATATCCACGCCCATACCGAGGGAGTCGGCCACACGTATGACCGTTTGTAGTCTTTGCATCCACTCTTCCGACAGGTAGTCGATGTATAGGTCTTCGAAGCCCATGGCTCCATAAATAGGGGTGATCTCCACGCCACCCAGCCCGGCCTCGTGGTAGGCGATCAGCTGCTTTCGGATATTGGCATCGTCCACGGCATTGCCCATCCACCACCAGCGGGTCCAGGGTTTGGTTGTAACCGATTCAGCGGGCCAGTCTTGCTGAGGTGTGGTTTGGCAGGAGAGGAGGAGAGCAAAAGGCAAAAGAATGAGCAGGTAACGCATAAGGGATTGTATATTGGAATAGGGGATGAATATAATTGAATTTTTTAAGGAGAGAGAAATTAGCAGCCTGGATATGCCGTCATTAGGACGGGTTAGAAATTCGACTTTATGATTGTAGAGGCATCATGTTTAGCAAAGCCCGGCGGCTACTATCACGTCTTTGAGCTTGCATCAATATGAGGGTTAACTGGTGCGGAAAACCATCAATAATTGCGGTAATAATCTCTGATCTTATTGATAGCCTGATTGTAAAGTGGTGCCGTAAATTCCTCGAACATAAACTGTGGACTTGGGGCTGATGCTTCCACTGTATTTACCATCTTGAGCTCTTCATCGCTCAGTGCCCGTTCATCACCATTGAACGACGCCCACCTGATGGCCCAGGTGTACTCGCTGGGAAACTTTTCTTGTGTAAGCACTTTCTTCAGGCCATTGTCGAATACTTTGAAGTCCAGCACCCCGGTGCCCGTAATGGCTTTTTCATTGGTTGTAAGTTTGGCCTTGACCGTTCCATAGATTTTCTCATTGTTTCTTGTAGCGATAACCACACTGTCACGGCTTACATCAGTGGTTGTTTTGTTGCTGTATATATTGCCCAGGTTGAACCGGTCAAATTCCATGGTAATGATATGATCCACATAGTCCAATTTCTGCGAGTTGACTTCACCAGGAGTAAAAAACCGCACATATTGGTTGATCATATTGTTGTGCAGGTATTCGTTGATTTTGTTTACAAAAAATTCATGCCTGATTTCAAACATCCTTGAAGGGGAAGGAATGGGTTCTACTACTACACGAAGCGTGGCAAAATAAAGCGACTCTCCAAGTTTCTGTTCCACATCTTTGAACCGGGGGGCCAACGCCTGAGCTGCCTGAAAATGCTGATGGGCTTCAATGGCCTTTATTCTTTGGTCTTTTTTTCTCAATGCTTCTACGCCCAGGTTATAGTGAACTTCAGCAGCCTTGTTTTTTGCGTCTGTCAGCTCTGCATCGTAGCGGGCAGGCTTTGGTACTACCTGTCGGCAGCCAGGGCATCTTTGGATTTCGTCGGCCAGAAAATTGATGTATTGATAGTTTCTCGCAATCACCTCCCACTTCATGATGTCGTTCGAAGCTCTTGCTGTTTTTATATTCCCCAAATGCGATTCAAGCGCATATTTGTAGGCATTGGCCAATGTTGCCTTCGCTTTCTTTTGACCGTCGTTGGAACGAAGCCGATTGATAGCCTGCGTAACCGCTTTTTCATAGTCGCCCTTCTGAAGCGCCTTTTTTCCACTGGCACAGCCCGATAACAGGGCAATAGTGCCTGAAATGATAAGCAGGTGATAATATTTCTTCATGGTTAGTTGGCTTTGGTGCTAAGATAGGGATACCAGAAATAATGCCAACAAAAACCTGTCGCCATTTAAGGGCTATTGCTCCTTAGTGTAGCGTGACTCATCAAAAAAGTTTGATTCCATACTATGTTGACCATTTTCCAGGCAGAGTTGATGTAGCGAAATATGGTAGGCAAGTGCGATCACCATACAACCTACTCACTCCTCAATGTACTGGCCGGGTTGGCCTTCAGTGATTTTAGCGCATAGCTACCCAATACTACCCAGGAGGTAACCATCACAATGCCAGCTGCAAGCAGGTAGGCAAATGGTCCGAGATTGATCCTGAAAGCGAATCCTTCCAGCCAGTCGTTCATCACATAGTAGTTGAGTGGCACGGCAATGAGCAAGCTTATAAGAAACAAGGTCGTTGATTGCTTTAAAAGGATCATAAGCAGTTGCGGCACCGAGGCACCCAGCACCTTTCTTATGGCCATCTCTTTCATCCGCTGCACCACGGTGAAGCTTGCCAGGCCAAGAATACCCAGCACGGCAACCAGGATGGCCATAAAAGTAGCATAGAGTGTCATAGATCCTATCCGCTCTTCTGTTTCGTAAAGGTTTTGGAACTGCTGATCGACAAAGGTGTAGTCAATCGGATGATTGGTGTCAAAACCTTTCCAGGCGTTCTCAATTTGAGCCATGGTTTCGCCGAGTCCGGCGGCATTGAGGCGCACGAGCAGCATGTTGTAGCGATTGCTATTTCTACCCCGGAAAACGTGGATGACAGGTTCTACAGCATTGGCCAATGACCGGAAGTTGAAATCTTTTACTACCCCAATCACCTCAAAACCTTCGTCAGAATCAGGGAACATGAGCTTATGACCTTCTACCGAAGTCCAGCCAAGTTGCTCCATGGCAGCCTGGTTGATCACTGACTTGCGTTGATCTGATCGCATGTCGATATCAAAATCTCTGCCTTCCAAAAAGTCAATATCCATTGTGGTGAAGTACTTGTCGTCGACGCTCACGAAGCGCCAGTCGAGCGGAGCCCTGTCTCTGGCATCTTCCGACTGCACCAGTACGAAACTCCCGCTGTACCTGCCTGGTGCGGAGTTGGAAGCGCTCACCGACTTCACCCCCGGCACTGCTTCAAGCGAATTGCGGAAAGCTGCCCACCGCTGTTCGTTTTCTTCACCCTCACCTGACCGTGCATTGATGATCAGTACATTGTCGGGATCGAAATTCATGTCTGCCGTCTTCATGAAGTTGATTTGCTGATACATGATCAGTACAGCGCTGACAAGCATCACAGCAATTGCGAATTGGCAGGTGACAAGAATATTTTTTGGGTCAAAGCCGCTCCTCTTTAGAGATGTGCTGCCGTGCATCACTTCTCCGGCTTTCAACTTCGAAAGGGTGAGGGTAGGGTAAATACCGGCCACCAACCCCAGGCCGATAATGCCTGCCAGGAGGCTGACCAATGGCATGGGCTCAAACAGAAATGCAAGTGACATTTGTTGCCCAAAAAGGTCTATGAAATAGGGTAGCAGAATAAAAGCCAATGCTATGCCCAGGATACTGCCGACGGCAAAAAGAAACGTAGTTTCTCCCGTAAACTGGAGAACCAGGTCTTTGCGCCCGGCACCAAACGTTTTGCGCACTGCCACCTCTTTGAACCTCCCAAGCGACTGTGCAGCGTTAAGGTTGGCGAAGTTGAAAAAGGCAATCAGCAGCAGCCCGACAGAAATATAGCCAAGGAAATAGCCGTATTGCTGCTGTCCGGTGTTGAAGTCGTAGTAGTCGGCGAGAGGCATCAGCTCCAGTGTGCCTCGTTCAGAGGGAACAACGAACTTTTCCACTAGTTGAGGGAATTGTGTCTTCAGGGTAGCTGGGTCTTTTCCGTTTTCCAACTGAAGGAAGCTGAGAACAAACGACGATACCCATCCGTAATCTCCGTCTGCAATCCACTGCTGCCGTCTCGACTCCATGTTTACCAGCATGTTGAAGTTGAAACTGGAGTTAAAGGGAAATTCTCCAAAAACGCCTGTCACCTCATAACTTACTGGCGTAGCAAGCTGCAGCTCTATTGTTTTACCAATTGGGTCGGCATCACCAAAAAGCCGCTCTGCCATGTTTTGACTTATGACGACGGATCTTGGGTTGGCGAAAACCTGTTCCTTTTGTCCACGCACCAAAGGAAAAGAAAACATGTTAAACAAGCCTTGCTCGCCGAAGGCCATTCTTTCGCTGAAATCCTGTCCACTGTACCTGATTGTCGTTTGCCCGCCAAAAATAATGCGTGAGATGTTTTTGATACCCGGAATAGCTTTTTGTACTTCTTCGGCGAGGGGTGGCCAGGTATCGCTCACGTCAATTTGCCCTCCTTCCGGCGTAGGCCTGGTACGATACAAAAAGTAAATGTCGTCAGCATTTTGGTGAAACTGGTCATAGGTGATGATGTCGTAAGCATAAACACCCAGCAGCAGACTTACAGCCACACCCAGGGTAAGGCCGAGCACATTGATGGAAGCAATGAACTTTCGGTGGCGGATGTTGCGCAGCGCAATCAGGAAATAACTCCCAAGCAATGGCCAGTAGGAGCCGTTGTATCTGAATTGTACTGAATGCTCTTCTTCGCTGATGTCGGCCGGGATGCCCATCTCCTGAATGGCTTTTTTGCAGGCCTCTTCTGAAGAGCAGCCCTGCGTTTGCAGCCGTTCAATGCTTTGTCGCAGGTGGTCTTCCAGTTCGGCGATTACGCCATCTTCCAGGTTCTTCTGCTTTCGGAGCTGTTGGCGCCATTGAGTGATGTGGCGTTCGATGAGTTGTTGATTATCCATGGAAAGTTTTTGAGTTGAGTGACCAAAGCTTCTGGAGTACATGGTGCATGGCCAGCCAATGTTCCTGCTCCTGATGAATGGCCGCCTTGCCAAGCTCGGTAATGGCGTAGTACTTGCGGTGACGGCCGTTGTCCGATTGGTTCCACTGCGAGGTGACCAGCCTTTCTTTCTCCAGCCTGTGGAGAACGGGGTACAGCATGCCGTCGGCCCATTCCAGTTGTCCGCCCGAGAGGGTCTTGATTTGTTGGATAATATCATACCCGTAGTTGGGGCCCTGCTGTAGGATACCCAGGATGAGAGGTTTGGAAGAAGCAGCAATCAATGATTTGGAAAAGTCCATATACTTAAGAAGTCTTTATACATAGATAATCAATGTATAATAGAAAAGCAAGTCAAGCCCCATGGAAAAGTCCGTTTGCGGCTGTTTCATGATTTACTCGCTTCGAAGCTGGGTTTTCGTGGGGAGTGCCACTGGGAGAGGGAGTTAGGCGTCGATCCAGCTGCCCAACGCCTCATCAATCGCCTGTAGCAACTCATCTGCATTGGCTTGCGTGAAGCACATGGGTGGCTTGATCTTCAGTGTATTGTCGAAAGGCCCGTCGGTACCTATGAGGATGTTCTGCTTTTTGAGTTTGTTTTTCACAAAGGCAGCCAGGTCGGTGAAGGGGTCTTTCCTTGCTTTGTCTTTTACTAACTCCAGCCCAAGAAAGAGTCCCTGCCCCCGGGCATTGCCTGCCCATTCATATTTTTTGGTCAGGTTCTCAAAGCCGTTGAGTATATAGGAGCCCAACTGCTGTGCATGCTGCGGCAGTTCTTCTTCCTCCAGCACGTCGAGCACTGCATGAGCTATGGCGCAGGACACTGGATTGCCGCCAAAGGAGCTGAAGAACTCCATGCCTGTTTCAAAAGAAGCAGCGATATCCTCGGTAGTCACAACAGCCCCCATGGGGTGGCCATTGGCAATCGGCTTGCCAAGGATAACGATATCCGGTACTACTTGCTGCATTTCGAAGCCCCAGAAGTAGTCGCCAAGTCTGCCAAAGCCTGTTTGCACTTCGTCGTTGATACAAACACCCCCATTGGCCCGAATAAAGGAATACATTTCTTTCAGGTAGCCTTTGGCCAGTGGAACCTGTCCACCACAGCCCACGATGGGTTCAGCGATGAAAGTACCGATGTCCAGATCACTTACTTTTATGCGGGCAATCAAGTCGGCTGCGTATTGTTTGCCAGCCGTACCATCGTTTTGGGTGTATCGGCCTTTGTAAGTGTTGGGCAGGGTGGCTTCAAGGATATGCTCGGCTTTGCCTTGTCCGCCTTGTCGGTTGTATTTGTAATGGCTGATGTCGATCACCTGCCGGGTGTTGCCATGGTAGCCATGCTCCATCACTACAATGCCTTTCTTGCGACTATGTGTTTGCGCCAGTCGCAGGGCCAGGTCGCTGGCAGCACTGCCAGAGTTGACGAAAAAGACTTTGGAAAATTTGGCTGGAAACTTACTCAGTAGCTTTTCCGCATAGTTGTTGTACACCTCGCTCAGGTAGCGGGTGTTGGTGTTGAGCCGGGCCATCTGCTGTTGGCCGGCCTGCACCACTCTGGGGTGGCAGTGCCCTACATGCGGGATATTGTTATAAGCATCGAGGTAGGTATTACCCAGGTCGTCGTGCATGTACTGAAAGGCGGCACTTGCCATGTGGATGGGCTTATCGAAGCTGATGGACAAAGCCTTACTGGCCACTTTCAGTCTTTTGCTAAGCAACATGTCGGTGTTGTCGACAATAGTAGGTGGCATGCCCAGCGCTGTGCGAAACTCATGGCTGACCCGCCGGGGATTCATCCGCACCCACTTTTCCAGTAGCTCCCAGGCAGGCTTTTCACTAATCGTGATATAGTCGCTGTTGGGCTTGAGGGTTTTGGTGTAAGCCGATTTGCTCACGCTCACCGCCAGCCGGGTACCGATGAGGTAAAATAGTAGGTCGACCTCTGGCGGAAGCAGGGGCATGACTTCGTTGAAGCCGGTAAGTACCGGAATGGCCCATTGGAGTGGTTCGTCCTTCCCAAACATCACGTAGGTAAGCGCTATAGCCAATTCATTGATCATCGGGCTGTAGCACATGTCGCCAAAGTCGATCAGGCCGGTGACTTTGTCGTCACTCACCAGTAAGTTCCAGTCGTTGGCATCGCCATGAATGATGGATTTTCTCAGGGCAGGCATCAACGGATCTACGACCTCTTTTTGCTGTAGGTAAAAATACTCTGCCCATTTGCGCTGCTTTGGATCTTTGATATCAGGGACATACCGAAGATTGCGTTGGTACAGCTTCAAATCCCAATCGAAGTCTTTGGCGGCAACTGCTGAGTAATATTGCCCTAGCAATGCCTTGTCCATTTTACCAAGAATTTGACCTAAAGAGTAATAGAGGGCAGTACTTGGGGTTGATTCGGCAAAGAAGGAGCCTTCAAGAAAGGTGAGCAGGCGCAGAAATATGGTTTCGCCACTGTTAGTTTGGATGGCTGTGGTTAGCTCCTGCCGGATATTGGCAATGGGGTTGGAAAAGTAGCTGGGCAGCTCGTTGTTGAGCAGCAATAGAATTTTATTCTCGGAATCCAGCAGTTCTTCAAGGCCAGGCTCTTCCTGATAAATTTTGAGTAGGAAGGTGCCCTTATCAGTTGTGACTTTGAAGTTGGTACTGTCGTAGCCTTCCAGACTTTTGAAGTCGGTGCAGGTGTGGTGGTAGTGTTCCTTGATCAATAAAAGAACGTCAAACTTATCGGTCATCAGGTATGATTTGTGCTTTTGTCCTCAAGCCGGACGGGCTGTTACTTTTCCTAGGATGAAAAGTAACCAAAAATCATCGAAAAATTAACGCACGGGCCATTTGTCCCGCACCCCTCCACCATTTTTCTCCCGCCCGCCGTGTCGGGGGCAACTAAGATCGAGAGCTTTATTTGGGAGGAAACTTCACCTTTTTAGATTTAGAAATTTGGGGATATTTGTCGTGCCCACAGCCGTAGCTGGTGGCCCGACAAATCTAGTAAACTGGTTAATCAATCACCTGATGCACTTCTAGCCAATCGGCCAGTCGATCCGCCCAGGAGTTGAATATTTCGTTTTTGGTGTTGACCATCCCTAACCCATGAGCGCCTTTTTCATAGATGTGCATTTCTGCGGGCACTCCTGCCTTCTTCAAGGCCAGATAAAAGTAAAGACTGTTTTCCACTGGCACTGCCGAGTCTTCAGTAGTGTGCACCAAGAAAGTAGGCGGAGTGAGGTTGGTTACCTGTTTTTCGTTCGACATCAAGGTTTGCTCCTCCTTGTTAGGCGAGTCGCCCAGCAGGTTGAACATAGAGCCCCGGTGTGTGAAGCTATCGTCCATATTGATTACCGGATAGCCCAGCACCATGTAGTTCGGTCTGGAACTGACTTTCTCTACAGCGTCTTTGCTGCTTTTGTCACCATCAGTGAAATGTGTGCCAAGACTGGACGCCAGGTGCCCACCGGCGGAGAAGCCCATGATGCCTATTTTGTTAGGGTCGAGGTTCCACTTGGCGGCATTACTGCGAACGGTTTTCAGCGCCCTGTCTGCATCCATTAGTGGAACTGGATGGGTATAGCCGCTTTTGTGAAAGCCCAGTCGATAATAGAGGACGAAGGCGGTCACACCACGGTCGTTGTACCATTTGGCTACCTGTTTGCCTTCGTGGTCATCAGCCAAATGGCCGTAGCCACCGCCGGGACAGATAACGACAGCCGATTTCTGTGCGTTTTTCGCAGCCGGATAGTAAGCCATCATATAAGGCTGGTCGGCATCTTCTTTACTTTTGGCCATGGGAGCACCGTCAGGCCAGAGGTATATTTTTTCCTGAGCGAAGCTGTTCAACGATATGCAAATGATTCCGAGTAAGAGTAGGTATTTCATACTTCCTTTTTTTTGAAAAGGAAATTACGGTGTTGATATGAAATAGCAAATAAGAAGTTGAAAAAGGGAGCCGAGAAGAGTTAGCAGGAGTTGGCGATTATATTGGGATGGCCACAGCGAGGGAAATTGTAAGAAAGGAGAGAATCAGGCGTATGGATACACACGCCTGAACTTTAATTTGGGTACAAGAACCCATGTAAATGCTACTTCTTCTCCGCTACAAACTCGAGTGAAACAGAATTCAGGCAATACCTCAGTCCGGTTGGCTTGGGCCCGTCAGGAAATACGTGGCCCAGGTGGCCACCACAACGGGCGCACAGCACTTCGTCTCTTACCATGCCGAGCGATTTATCAGTCCCAACGAGGATATTCTTCTTTTCCAGCGGCTGGTAGAAACTTGGCCATCCGGTGCCAGACTCAAATTTGGTCTGCGAGCTAAACAATGGAAGTGCGCATGCTGCACACACATATTCTCCTTTATCGTGGTTGTCCCAGTATTTGCCTGTGAAAGCTCTTTCAGTGCCCTTTTCTCTCAGCACATAGTATTGGTCGGCTGTCAGCTTTTCTTTCCATTGCGCTTCTGTTAGCTTAAACTCTCCTGTGCCCGTATTGGCAGCAACTTCTTTTTGTCCCTGTGCCTGGCAGCTGGTAACGAATACCAACATACCAAGGCCGGTCATTTTTATCAATAAGTTCTTCATGGCTTTCTTTTTTGGTATAACTACGAAGTTAACAAGAATGTTGGTTTACCTGGTTCAGTTTATTCGATCCAAACGTCATCAAGAAGACTGAACACATGAAGAAAGAAATAACAAAGCTCAAAATCCAAAAGGCAAACTAATAGCAAATCCAAAGCTCTGAACTTAAGCCTAGTGCCAAATTACCGACAAGTGGCGTTACAGTTCAATTTCGAATTTGGCGCTTATTTGTTTTTTTGCCTTTTGCTATTTGAGCCTTTACCCTGCTATTCATTCCTTAGCGTACTTACCGGATTCGAATAGGCCGCTTTGATCGCCTGGTAGCTGATGGTCAAGCCAACAATCATCAAAGTAAGCCCCCCTGCCAGCAAGAAGCTTCCCGGCCCAATATTGATTCGGAAACTGAAGTCATCAAGCCAGCCATCCATAAAGTAGTATACCACAGGCACCGCAATGAGCAGCGAGAACAGAATCAGCAGCGCAAAGCCTTTGGAAAGTAGAACGACAATGTTGCCAATAGTTGCACCCAGCACCTTGCGTATGCTGATTTCCTTCATTTTTTGCTGCGCCAGAAACATGATCAGCCCGTAGGAACCAAGGCAGGAAATAAGAATGGCAATTCCTGCAAAATAGCCAACAATGGTACCCAATCGCTCTTCATTTCGGTAGGAAGCGGCAAGAGTTTCATCCAGGAAGGTATACTCAAATGCCTTTTCAGGGAAATGTTTGATCCAAACCTGTTCAACGCCAGCGAGGGTTGCTGGCAAGTTTTCAGGATGAATTTTTATAGAGAACATAGTGAAGTTGGCCACGGATACCCTGAACGCCAGAGGACCTATAGGCTGTTGCAACGTCATGAAATGGAAGTCTTTGATTACTCCAACCACCTGGCAGTCATTTCCTTCCACCGTGAATTTTTTGCCAATGGCCTCTTCATTCGAACCAAAGCCGTAATCTTTCACAGCTGACTCATTAACGAGCACAGCGTTGAGGTGGTCAGTGCCAAACGACTTGTCAAAGTCTCTGCCAGCAACAATGCTCAGCCCGTAGGTGTCGATAAAGTCATAGTCTACTGACAGAACGGGTGCAATGATGTTTTCTTCTCTTGTATGTCCATCGGGAACAACAGGCCGATAGACAGACCCCAAGCCCAGTGGGTTATCGGAAAGGGTGGACGCCAACACATTGGGGCTCCTCATCATTTCGTCTTCGAACGTATTCATTCGTTGCCTCATGTTGCCTTCAACGCCTCCAAAAGCATTATTGAAATTATTGCTAAAAAGCGGCACGTTAATAATGAAGTCTTTTTCAAAACCCATAGGTCGGTTGCGCATGAAGTTGACCTGTTGGTATACTATGATGCCACCTGAGATTAAGATGATGGAAACGGTGAACTGGACAATAACCAGGGTTTTTCTGAATGACAAACCTGACCTTCCTTTGTTTGAGAGGATGCCTTTGAGCGAATTGGCGGGATCTATTTTGGTCACGAAGAAAGCGGGGTAGATACCAGCAGCCACAGCGGTGATCAACACCAGCCCCAGGAAGATTAATACATTAGTGATAGTTAGAAAATCGGAGTACACCAGCTCTTTGTCCGTGAGGGTATTGAGAGAGGGCAATAGATAGAAAGACAGCCCGGCGGCAATGAATGCCGCAGCCAGACTAACAACGAATGACTCTCCCAGGAACTGCATCACTAGTTGCGTTTTCCAGGCACCCAGTACTTTTCTCATGCCTATTTCTTTCGTCCGCTGCAGTGACCTTGCCGTGGATAGGTTAATGAAGTTAATGCAGGCAATGAGCAAAGTTAGAATGGCAATGGCAGAGAAAATATAAACAAATGTAACGTCCGACACTGCCTCTGGCTCAGCAGAGAGATTGGCATACAGCCGGGTATCGGTCATGGGAAATAGAGACCATTTTTGACCAATTTTGATGGGCTCTGGTACAAACTTGTCATAGAACTCCGGGAATCTTGCATTGGCAGTTGCTGCCGATTCTGCTTCCTTGAGTAGTACGTAAGTGTAGAGGTGAGAAGCCACCCAGTTTTGGTTCAGTCGCTCTCTTAGCTGCTGCCCATCCCCCTGCTCTATGTCAAACAAGTTGTCAAAGGGAGCGATCATATTGAACCTTACGTGAGAAGCACTCGGAAAGTCTTTGATCACGCCAGTTACATTGAAGGGATGGTTGCCGGCAAGGTAAATGGTCTTTCCAATAGGGTTTTCATCTCCAAAGTACTTTGTGGCGGCTTCCTCTACGAGCACAACCGAGTAGGGGCTTTTCAGCATCGTTTTTGGGTTGCCCGCCACATAGATGAAGGAAAAAATATCCTGAATTGTACTGTCCGCAAAAAAGACTCTGTTTTCTTCGAACTGTTTTTTGTTCCCTGCCTCATCCCTGACCTCTACGCTAGCATCCCTGTTATAAAGCCTGGCTGCGTTCTCTATTTCCGGGAAGAATTCTGTCAGGTGAGGAGCAATAGGCAAAGGACTTCGTGCGAGATTGAATCCATTGATTTCATATTTGAGCCTGTAAATGCGATCACTCTTGGTGTGAAACTTATCATAGCTCAACTCATCCTGCACATATATGAAGAGGAGCAGGCAGCAGGTAAGGCCGATGGACAGCCCAAGAATATTGATGAGAGAATAGGCCTTGTGACGCAGAAGATTCCTTATCGCCACTTTGAAGTAGTTCTTAAGCATGTCCTTTGAGGTTTGAGATACTGTATGAGCGAATTAATGTGAAAAAGGTTGCTTTTATTACGCTAATGGTGGAAATCAATTTCCTTGCGTCACTATTTTTATATCGGTTGACGGCCGTGGAAGGAACGATTACTCCAAAATAGAAAGCAAATGCCCATACACAGAGTGCTTACTGATAAAGAATTGAGCCGCAGGGAGTTTGTCCGCACATCCGGGTTGCTGGGCCTCATGGTGTATGGCGGCGGGGTGCTGACGAGCTGCAAAGCGGAAAGTGACACCCCTTTCGATGCGATTGTCGAGAATGATATCATGGTGACCATGCGGGATGGGGTACGACTTGCCACCGACGTTTATTTTCCTGCAAAAGGCAAAAAGAGAGTTGATAAGGCCCTTCCGGTGATTCTGGAACGCACACCTTACGGCAAGCATTTGCCAGTCGTTTCTGAAGTGACAGCCGCAGATACAAAAACCTATAAGAACAGAGTGGAGGTTGCTGAATTCTTTGTCAGCGAAGGCTACATTGTAGTCTATCAGGACTGCCGTGGTCGCTATAATTCCGAAGGTGAGTATGTGAAGTACTTGTCCGACCCAAACGATGGTTTCGATACATGTGAGTGGATTTTGAAGCAGCCATGGTGCAACGGGAAAATTGGCACAATGGGTTTGTCGTATGCCGCTCATAATCAGGCATCACTGGCCAGTGCCGGTGCGCCCGGCGTGGTGGCGATGTGGCTCGACTCGGGTGGCTTTTCTAATAGTTATCAGGGGGGCATTCGGCAGGGAGGAGCCTTCGAACTCAAGCAGGTCACCTGGGCGATTCGAAATGGCCCGAAAGACCCGGAAGCATTGCAAGATTCGGTAGTGCAGGAGATTTATAAAAACATGGACGTCAAGGGGTGGTTTAAAAAGATGCCATGGCAACCGGGTAATTCTCCCTTAACTGCGGTGCCTGAATACGAGGACTACGTGTTTGAACAATGGCAGCATGGCAACTTCGACGATTATTGGAAGCAACCCGGCATTTATGCGCAGGGGTATTACGATAAATTCCCCAACGCCGCACAGGTGCATATGAGTGGCTGGTACGATCCCTATCCCCGAACGGCTATTGATAACTATATGGGCATGAAGAAGCTCGGCAAGGGGCCTTTGAAACTCATCATTGGGCCGTGGATGCATGGCAGGAGATCGTTCACTTACGCTGGTGATGTTGATTTTGGGCCCCAAGCCACCCTCGATACAAACCTGTCGCCCGACTACCTCACAGCCAGGCTGCGTTGGTTCGATCAATGGATGAAGGGAGAGAACAACGGTACCAAAGAAGAGCCAGAGGTAGCAGTGTTTGTGATGGGAGGGGGCAGCGGAAGGAAGAACGCTGAGGGAAGGCTTGACCATGGCGGTAAGTGGAGGTTTGCTAGGCAATGGCCAATACCTGAAGCGCAGGAGTTGAAATTGTATTTGAGCAGCGAGGGAGGATTAAAACGCCAGCTGGCCACAGATGGAAAGTCTCTTTCATTTATGTACGACCCCGACCATCCCGTGCCGAGCGTCGGAGGAAACATTACGTCGGGTGCGCCCATTATGGAAGGCGGGGCCTTTGATCAGGTGGAGGGGGAAAGGTTCTTTGGTTCAGAAAGTGAAGGTAGAAGGCTGTCGGATCGGTCGGACGTGCTCAGCTTTCAAACAGAGCCACTGGAGCAGGACATGGAGGTAACGGGGCATATACTCGCCAATCTTTGGGTATCGTCCGACTGTGTGGACACGGATTTTACCATGAAGCTCATCGATGTTTATCCGCCGTCAGAAGACTATCCAAACGGCTTTGCGATGAATCTTACGGACGGAATTTTGCGATGCAGGTACAGAGATTCATGGGAAAGGCCTTCGCTTATGACGCCAGGGGAGGTATATCCCATTTCCATAGAACCATTTCCCAGCAGCAACCTCTTCAAAAAGGGGCACAGCATAAGACTGGACATCTCCAGCAGTAACTTTCCGCACTTTGACCTTAACTTCAACACAGGCGAGCCGGAAGGAATGGCTTCCGCTAAGAAAGTGGCCACAAACACGGTTTATATGACCAGGGAACAGCCTTCGCACATTGTGCTACCTGTCATTCCGTTTGCGGACTGATGCAGCTTTTGCATAAATTGTTCGTCATTTTGATATGAATTTCCGTATACTCAACCATTCAAAATAAAAGGACTAATAATGATCAAACTGCAAAACATCGACAAGTACGTCGATTCTAAATTTCAGAGGGTATTTATACTTAAGGGGATTGACCTGGAGGTAAAACAAGGAGAATTTGTCAGCATCATGGGCCCATCAGGCTCGGGTAAATCGACCGTTTTGAACATCATCGGTATGCTCGACAAGCCAAACGCTGGCGAGTACTATTTCCTTGATGAGCCAGTTCATAAATTCAGTGAACGAAAGACCTCTGAGCTGCATAAAAACCATATTGGGTTCGTTTTTCAGGCTTATCACCTGATTGATGAGCTGACAGTTTATGAAAACATTGAAACACCTTTGTTGTACCGTGGAGTGAAGGGTAAGGAGCGCTCCAGCATGGTGGCGGAAATGCTCGACCGCTTTTCGATGGTGGCAAAAAAAGACCTCTTCCCTGAGCAGCTTTCAGGCGGGCAGCAGCAGTTGGTAGGTATTGCCAGAGCTATTGTAGGAGAACCGAAGTTGCTTCTGGCGGACGAGCCCACAGGTAACCTGCATTCGGAGCAGGGAAAAGATATTATGGAGCTTTTCAAGAAGCTGAACGAAGAAGGAATGACCATTATTCAGGTAACTCACAACGAGGCTTATGCCGAGTACGGTACTCGCATTGTGAAACTGGAAGATGGCATGATCGTCAGCGACGTTCAAAACAAAAAATAGAAGCCCAAAAAGACGCAATCTATTGTAGCCAGTTGTTCAGCAGCTGGCTATTTTTTAACTATAGAAGCTGGCTTTCTTTTTCTTGATGAATATTTGGCGGAAGCTGTTGCCCGACAGCGACCCTAACCCGCCAGCAATGGCACCTATGAAGCCGGAGCCAATTACCAGGTAAATAGGGTCGTCCACGTTGAACAGTGCAGCTACCTTGGCAGTAAGTATGCTGTGTGATTCAATATCTATTTTCCATGAAATGACCATCCACAGCAAGCCAACGCCAATAAAGCCACTTACAAATGCACCAAAGCTGCTGGTTGGAATTGCCAGCGACACCCCTGCAGCCACCACTACCATTCCCCACCAGGGAAGGTACAGGCCCGACAGGTAGGCCAATCCGGCAATGAGCATCACTTTTATGATTAGTTTCATTTTTTGGAAGGGTTAAGCGTTTGAACAAGCGTCGCATCGGCAGCAAGATCAGCCTGCTGAGATGTGAATTGCAGGCTGAGGTATTTGCCGGTTGCCCAGGGCGTGACCATATCCGCATAAGTCGGGTTACCCGGGTTGCCCGTTTGGCTGCCGGGATAAACTCCCCAGGCTTTTACGCCAGCTTTGTCCAGCTCCACCACCATTCTCCAGGAAGGCCCATGCCTTCTGCTGGCGGCATTAACAATGCCATGATTGCCACCAATCTGCACATTGCTTACACTGAATGGTTCCAGCCGCATGAGATGCTGAATGGTCGTGTTCTTGAAGTTGGCCCAGGTGAGGTCAACGCTGTGGTTGCTTTTCCAGCTTTCAACGCTATCAAGGGCGGAGGCAAATGTCATTGACAAAACGTCCTTTATCGTTTCTTTTCGGGAGGTGCCAAGCACATCGGCGAAAGCGAGAGCAGGATTGTTTTTCATGAGCACGCTGGTGTGGTAGTTGTGCGGCTTGTAGACCGCTACAGTCATTGTGTCAAACTCATCCCACAGCAACTCGTAAAACTGATCCCACCACTCTTCGAAGTAGATCGGCGCTACTCTTTCGGGGTCGTTGAAATAGTCCCACTTGCGTAACAATTGATAAACCTCCCTGGTGCTTGCAACCATTTTCCCTGTGTCAAGGCTGTCGAGCATGAATGTGAGATTCTCGTAGGCGAGGAAGTTATAGTTGTCGTTTTGCAACTTCATCATGTCTTCGGGCTTAATGCCCTGCATGATTTTCAATCGGTCGTTAATTCGCCGGTTTCTATAGTGCTCGTAATTATAGTCGTAAACATAATAGGGGTAGGTGGCATCTGCCGGGTGCTGGTTAGCTGAGCTTACGAAATTTCGGGCTGGATTGAGTTCGTGGATGTTTTGCTGCTGAGGAATGAAAGGCCCCCAGTCGTATTTACTGTAACGCCCGTCCATCAAGAATTTTCCCTGCTCGGGGTATTTTACAGGGAACTTACCCTGCACCCACATGGCAATATTGCCGTGCACATCTCCGTAGACAATGTTTTGAGGAGGCCCTGAGTAGTACTTGAGCCCCTCCAGGTAGTCGTTATAGTTTTTGCCCCGGTTGAAATGATAGAACAGACGGAAGTCGTTGGAGGTGTCGTGGGCCGTCCACCGAAAAGCAAAATTCACCTGTTCGCCGTTGCCCTTAAAGTTTCGGTCATACGTAACTGGCCCAAAGTGGGTGTAAATCACCGTGTCGTACTTTGTGTCCTCTCCTCGCACAATAATTTCTTCTATCACCTTTTGTGTTTTCAACCATTTGCCCTCGTAGAGGTATTCGTCACGGTCGTCATTTCTGAATTGGATGTAGAACCAATCTGCCACGTCTCTCTTGGCGTTGGTAAATCCAAAAGCGATAGAATCTGTAAACCCAATGGTGATGCCGGGTGATCCGGGGAAAACAGCACCCATCACATTTACTGATGGGCTGTGCAGATGCGCCGCATACCAAATGGAGGGTAAGTTGAGGCCAAGATCTGGTTCGTTGGCCAGCAACACATTGCCGCTTGCCGTTTTGCTGCCAGCCACAGCAAAGCTGTTACTGCCATTTTTAGGGTCGGGCTTGTTGATAACCTGCTTTATTTTTGCCAGGGGCAGAGAGTCGTTGGGATTAGCAACTTTTAAGGGCTCGAAGTCAAACTTAGTGCCCGCTGTAATAATTGGATCAATTCCAGGGTCTCTGTCAGGAAACAAAAAGTTGAACGTGTCTTTGCCCAAAAGCCTCGCCATGTTGGTGTTTTCCAGGTCGGCTTCTCCTGAAGAAAGCTGATCAGACATTTCTTTGAGCAGTAAGCATATTTTATAAGGGCTAAATGGCTCCGGCTCATAGTCGAGCAATTTGTATTCTATCGGGAGATCTTTGTAGTCCAGCGTGGCGATGTAAGCATTTACACCATCGCTGTAGGCCTGAAGCATTTCGTATATGGCCTTGTCTTTTTTTACCTCATCAAGCATCCAGTTGGCGCTGTAGGCCAGTCCTTTTCTTCGTTGCTGCTGATCAAGCGACAGGGTGAGAGGGCCCAGGATTTCCGATAGTCGGCCGGCTGTTTTGTAGAGTTGAAACTCCATTTGCCAAAGCCGATGGAAGGCGATGGTATATCCTTCTGCAAAGTAGAGATCGTGGTCGTTTTCAGCGAAGATGTGTGGAATCAGGTCTTTGTCCCAGTATATTTTTACAGGTTCTTCCAGGCCTTCCAAAGTGAGCTGCTCTGGTGCTTTGATGGCGGTGTATTCGCTGTTGGCCCAGAAACCACTCATTGGGTTAAGGAATTTCCCCAGAGGTGGGATATCACCATTTTTGGAATTCAGAACGACTACAAGAACGATCGTTATTATTGTGAAAAAGACAAACTTAAATACTTTCATTCTGGGGCTGGGTTTCTACGTCGAAATATAGCCACTTTTAAAAAGGTCTTCAGGGATTCGTCAAAAAATGTGATCGATGTTTTTTTAGGTGGTCGTTGTGGATTGATCAACGACAGCAGGGGCGGTTGCCGACGAAATACTAAGCAAGGATGTCGCTTGTAGCTTTATTGTTTTAATGAAAGGCAGAAGGTTTGGAGAACCAGCTTTCACCGCCTTTGAAAAGATGTGTGGGAAGGTAAAATTCCAGTTTCCACTGCAATAGCAGGTAAGAATCATTCCCAGCTTCTCCTCGTTTTGCTCCCGGGATCATGGCCTCGTAGGCAGCTTCATTTACCACGTCTATTTCATCTTTCCTGTTAGAAAGGGTGAGTGCTTTGCCCGAAAGACCGCTCCCGTAGTTTTCTGACACATCGTCGAGCCTGTCGGTAAATGTATATCGGTACCCCACTTCGCCAACCAGGTTAATGAACTCGTTAAGCCTGGCTTTTACTCCCACGCCAAATGGAATAACGATGGCAGTTCCTTTGTAGGTCGTACCCTCAGTCGCCAGGGGCCGGAGGGCTTCCCATTTCCCGTCGAGCTGAGCTTTGGGGTTTACGGTTGTCACCCCAACCGCAACATGTGCGTACGGTTCAAACTTTCTTCTCTGGTGATAGATTTTATTATAGGGCTTGAAGTAATACATAGCCCCCAATTGTCCTTCAAAATTATTGGAACGAAAAGAAAGGTTGCGTTGCTTGTTGAAGCTGCTGTCTTCAGCATAGGTGTCGCTACCCGATATATTGTAGTAGACAAACTCAGCTCTGGCTGCCCATCTGGTAAGCAAGCGGCACTCTACTCCAAGGTTGAGGTTGGAAAGCCCCTGCTGAAACCCCTTTCCGTTGTTCAGTTCTCCCAAATACAGCGTATGCCCGGTTCCAGCAGTCAGGCTGAAATAACGGTCGTTGTATTGCCAGGATAAAAAATTCTGGGCTGACACCTTCACAAAAGGGATCAATAAAATGGCAAGGAGGATAGCTTTTTTCATACGCCTAAGGCCGAAAATAGGAAATGTTTTACATTTTAAGGACAACTGCCTTCATTTTAAGCCATATTTTCATAAACCAGTGAACATGGTTTAACCCTGACAGGTGCTCGGAATTTATATTACTTTCTCAAGCCTTTCTACAATTTGCAACACGGCCGGACAAACCTGGGTATTTCTCATAGTGAGATCCAGGATTTGGTGCATCTTCTTTCTGTTTGTGTGGGGATACTCTCTGCAAGCTCTGGGGCGGGCTTCATATATGGAACAATAGTTGTCCGCACCGAGAAATGCGCAGGGGGAGCTTTTTAGCACATAATCGCCCTCATTGTCGATTTTTAAATACTCCTCCGTAAACGCAGATGGCTTAACTCTCAAAAACCGGGATATCCTGTCGATATCGGCACCAATAAAAATAGGGCTTGTGGTCTTGCAGCAATTGGCGCAGGTCAAACAATCCACTTCTTCAAACACTTCTTCATGAAGTGAGTGAAAAAGATCATCCAAATGGGCGGTTCTTTTTCTTTTAATTTTTGAAATAAACTTCTGAAATCCTGGTTTTTTGCTGATTGCGTCAGAAGCGAAGCGTTCTAAATCCATTTTATGAATGTAAGGAAACACCCACTAATCCACTTTTTCTTTTTTAAATGTGGAAAGCCAGGCCAAAGCGTCGTCCTGTGAGGTAAAGAGCCTGGTAGGTATGGTGGGTTTGCTAACGCTGAGGAAAAAGTTACCCAGCAGGCGATTGACTGGCGACCCCACAACCAGCGCACAAGCGTTCATATTTTTGATTCCATCCCCCTCAGCAAAAGCTGAACGAGCGTCTTTTGTGATCGTTTTTACACTTGAAACATCTCCCAGGAAAGGATATGTTTTCCCATCACAAGCCTCCACCCGAGAGGTAATCATGTGGTTGGCAACTTCCAGGTTGACCTCGTCCACCTTGTAATACCCAAACATGATACCGTCTTCTGCCCAAATCTTTATGTACTGGTTTTCTATCATATCATTTACTCTGTTACGGATGTAGGGTTCTTAGGTCATTAGGCCATATTCAGGATTGATGGTGGAGTAATTTTGGATCATAAATAACAAAAACTAATCTCAAGTAAGGTTCAAAAGTAAACTATTTTTCCAATGGCTAAAACACGTCACAACCATTTGCTGGACACAATCGATGATATTATTACCAGTGCTGCTAACAAGGGCATTGTTCACCTTCATTCTCAGGGAGACTCCTTGTCAGGTTCGACCCTGAGGATCAATGACAGAGAATTAAAGCACTTTGGCACATGTGGTTATCTGGGACTAGAGCAAGACTCGAGGCTGAAGGCCGGTGTGATTGATGCCGTGACAAAATATGGTACACAATTCCCCATGTCGAAGACTTATGTGTCGTCACCACTATATGCTGAGCTGGAAAATTTGATAGAAGAAATGTATGGTTATCCGGTTATTCTCACTAAGAATAGCACCCTTGGGCACATCACTGTTATTCCTTCTATCATAAGAGACGACGATGTTGTTATCCTGGATCAGCAAGTGCATGCCAGTATACAAAGTGCCGTTCAAATGCTGAAACCAAAAGGCGTCAGAGTTGAGATTATCCGCCATAGCAACCTCGAAATGCTGGAGGAAAGAATACAGGAGCTGCGCTCAAAATACAACCGCATCTGGTACATGGCCGATGGCGTGTATTCTATGTACGGCGATGTGGCTCCGATAAAGGAAATGCAAAAGCTGGCTGACAAATATGATCAACTCTACTTATATGTTGACGATGCCCATGGAATGAGTTGGGCTGGTGAGCATGGAACAGGCTTTATTATGAGCCAGGTTAAGATGCATAGCAAAATGGTGCTTTGCGCAACCATGGGCAAGTGCTTTGGAGCAACCGGCGGACTCATTGTTTTTCCCGAAGAGGAAATGCGACGCAAAGTGAAAATATTCGGTGGTCCACTCACTTTCTCAGTGCAAATTGAACCACCCATGCTTGGGGCAGCCATTGCTTCAGCGAAAATCCACCTTTCGGACGAGATATACACCATGCAGCAGCGGCTGGCTGGTAAGATTGAGTTTTGCAACGAGCTCATTCGGCAAACTGACCTCCCACTGGTGGTGGAAAATGAATGCCCTATTTTCTTTATAGGCACCGGTATGCCCGCCACAGGCTACAATTTTGTGGAGCGGCTGATGAAAGAAGGGTACTATGTCAACCTGGGTGTGTTTCCGGCAGTGCCCGTTAAAAACACAGGCGTTCGGTTTACCATCTCTTGCCACAACAGCGAAGCAGACATTGAAGGTTTTGTGGAGGCGATGGACTACCACTACCCGAAGGCATTGGAAGACGAGGGCAAAACAGAGAACGAAGTACGCAAATCATTCAAAATGCCACTGTTGAGTGAGAAGGTTGCCGTGGAGCCAAAAGCTTCTTCGGAGCTTACTACAGAGATGAGCACCACCATTGAAGCATTTCCAGAAGAAGAGTGGAACAGGCTTATCAGCAAAAACATGTCGGTCGACTGGAAAGGTATGAAATTTATTGAGGAAGCATTTTCTGGCAACGACCTTCCTGAGGAAAACTGGAAATTCCATTACCTAATGGTACGAGATGGCCATGGAACGCCCGTTTTGACTACATTTTTCTCGAGCGCACTCTGCAAGGACGATATATTCGCCCAGGCTGGCGTTTCCATTCAACTTGAGGAGGATAGAAAATACAATCCCTACCTGCTGACGTCACAAACCCTTGTGATGGGCTCGTTAATGACCGAAGGCAACCATTTTTACCTGAATAAGGAGCACAGCCAGTGGGAAGAAGCTGTCAGGATTATGATTGGAAAGGTCAGTGAAATACAGGAGTCTGAGAAAATAAGCGCCACCTACCTGAGAGATTTTGACGACAACGATCCTCAACTGAAGGAGGTGTTCCACGACCAGGGCTTTGTGAAAGTCGATGTTCCTGACTCTTGTGTAATTGACAAGCTAGGATGGAAAAACACAGACGAATTCCTTGAGGGCCTTTCCACCCGCTCACGCCGCCACATTCGCTACGATGTGCTGAAGTATGAGCATATGTTTGATGTTGAGGTAGTAAATGCACCCTCTAAAGACGACATGAGGCATTTCCAAAACCTGTTTAGAAATGTCAGGAACAGGAACTTTGCTATCAATGTGTTTGACTATCCTGATAAATTTTTCCAGATGATGCCAGGCGAAGCTGGATGGGAGTTTGTTGTACTGAGACTCAAGCCTGAGTTCGATAGTAACCAGAAACCCGTGGCCGTTGCCTTCAATTACCGGAACGACGCTGGAGTATATACCTTTCTTTTGATAGGAATGGACTATGAGTACCTCGAAAAGTACAATATATACAGGCAAACTATTTACAGAACGCTTCAGCAAGCAAACACACTTGGCTATCAGACGCTGCGACTAGGTATCTCTGCAACCATTGAGAAGAAGAAATTTGGTGCCAATGTTCATCCAAAGGTGGCGTTTGTCCAGATCAAGGACAACTTCAATATGGAACAGATTGAGCAGTTGGCAGTAAGCCAGGCTTGATTTAAAAGAAATTAGTTTACTCTCTTATAATACTTTATGACCGTTTCAGAAATGGGTGTAATGACAGATGATGATCGACTGGATAAAATCAATACCTTAATTGTTAAGCTTGCTTCCGGGGACTTGAATGCCAGAGAAACTCCCTCTGACGATTTTGACGAAGTCGATGCTATTATTGCAGGCATAAATATGCTAGGCGAAGAGCTTCAGAGTTCTACGGTGTCCCGCAATTACCTGAAAAGCATATATGATGGGATCGTAGACATGGTCATCATTGTCAAAGAAAATGGTCTTATTCAGGGAGTCAATGGCGCCGTCACGAAGCTGCTCGACTACTCGGAGAATGATTTGATAGGGAAGAATTTGTCGGAAGTTTTTAAGTCCGATTCTGCTGAGCCTTTGGGTTTTCTTGAGCACCTGAGAGATGATAGCAGTCTTCATAATATTGAAGGTATGGTAGTCGGTAAGTCTGGAAGAGAAACGCCGGTTAGTACCTCGTGCTCGATTTTGATTGATTCAAAAGGCGAGCCTGCCGGGCTACTGCTCGTGGCCAAGGACATGACTGTTCAAAAGCAAATTGAGGCTGAACTTAAGAAAAGCAAAGAAGCGGCGGAGTTGTCCAATCGCATGAAAAGCAGTTTTCTGGCCAACATGAGCCATGAAATAAGGACGCCTCTCAATGGGATCCTGGGGTTTACAGAATACCTCATAGGGATGAGTATTACCGATGAGCAAAAGGAATACCTTCAGCTGATTGAAAGCTCCGGGCAAACGCTGATGAAGCTTTTAAGTGATATTCTGGATCTTAACAAGATAGAAGAAGGGAAGCTTGGTTTTGACTATGTGCCCATTCATTTCAAAGAGACCATGACCTCTTCTCTTCAGCCGTATAAATATATGGCCAACGAAAAGGGAGTTGCATTTGATCTCCAGTTTGAGAACTTCGATCAGATTTCCCATGTGTATTGCGACCCTACCCGTGTAAATCAGATAATGGTGAACCTGGTAGGAAATGCGCTGAAATTCACCAGTAAAGGAAAAGTAAGCGTCAGTCTAAGCATTTCCCCCATAAGCGATGGCAAACGAGCAATGATCAGAGGTTGTGTTTCCGATACAGGGATAGGTATTCCAGAGGGCGTCAAAAATGATATTTTCAAGGCATTTGTGCAGTCCGATTCATCGATTACAAGGAGGTTTGGCGGCTCAGGCCTGGGCTTGTCGATTGTAAAAGAGCTTATTCACCTAATGGGAGGCGAAATCAGCATTGGCAGCCCCTCTCACATAGGTACAGCCGAAAACCCTGGCTCTGAGTTCAATTTTAACTTCTCTGTAGATATAGCCGAATCACCGGCAAAAGAAGCTGTCGAAAAGTTTGAAAAACTGGAGTTTACATCGCAGTACAAGTTACTTGTGGTGGAGGACAATGAGATGAATCGCATACTCGCAGGGAGGGTGCTGAACAAGTTTGGAGCAACGGTTGAATACGCTGTACATGGCAAGGAAGCGGTACAAATGTTGAAAGTGAACGATTACGATGCCATTTTAATGGATGTTCAGATGCCAGTAATGGATGGCCTTCAAGCCACACGAATTATCAGGAGACTGGGATACAATTTGCCGATCATTGGCCTGTCTGCCAATGTGTTCAAGGAAGATATAGACAGGAGCAGGCAAGCTGGCATGGACGATCACATTGGCAAGCCATTCACCAAATTATCCATTTTCAGAGCGTTGAAAAATGCGTTAGAATAGATCAAGCGCTATTCCTATCTTCCGTCATATGGTATGCTTTAAGCAGGTTGGCAGGCATTTCCTCCCGGTTGTCTACAGCACCGAATAGCTGGTTTTTTGGCAATGCTGCGTTGTTTTGGTCTTGATTACCACCTGCAAACTTCTGTCCGGTAGTTGACCACTTTATGATTCTATAAGGTTTTCTCTCCCTTTGCATTAAATTGTGATGGATATTAACGCCTTCGAACTATAATTGTAAATTAGAGGGACTTTAACCGTAGACCAGTGTCAGGTAAATAACATGGATCATCTCTTTTCCTGAAATAGTCGAAAATGTAAAGCGTACGCCAGATGCTTCCAAAACACGAGATTCCAGATCACCTCAAGGGCAGAATTGACGACATTATACAGTTGGTATATGAGATAGCCAATGGTAATTTCGAATACAGGCTTCCTCGCTATGGATTCAATGACGAATTGGACGGCCTTGTCGGTGGAATCAACATGTTGGGTGAAGAGCTCAAGTCCTCCATGGTCTCCAAAAACTACCTTGAAAGCATTTACAAAGGCGTAGTCGATATTCTATTCATTCTTGACGTCAATTTTCGGATTGAAGAAGTGAATGAGATCACACTGGAGAAATTTAAATGTGACGAAAGTGCATTGCTTAAACGGCCACTAGCCGAACTACTAAACGAGAATGAACAGATACTCCTGGAAAGGGTGAGGGCTGAACTTGGCGATAAAAATATTTGCAGGATTAATGAGTTGCACTTCTCCTTTAACGGCGAACTTTCGAAGCCACACTCAGCCACCTTTTCCTACCTCCTCAATAGCCAGAATCAGCCCTCCAATATCCTGCTAATTGCCAAAGACGTCTCTGTTTTTAAAGAGGCAAGGGAACGGGCTGAGGCGTCCAATGAGGCCAAGACACGCTTTTTGGCTAACATGAGTCATGAAATAAGAACTCCCCTTAGCGCTATTTTGGGGTTTATCGACCTGATGTTTGAAACCTCCCCCACAGAGGAACAGCAAAATTTTTTAAGGCTTATTAAGGCTTCCGGTGAAGACCTCTCCAAACTGATTAATAACATTCTCGATATCAATAAGATTGAGGCAGGCAAGCTTACGCTTGAACAAATAGAATTTCAGTTTGAAGAAATAATGAAGTCAAACTTGAATCCTTATCGCTATCTGGCCAGGGAAAAAGGGATCGATTTGTCTATCACTATTGATCCTGCTATACCTAAAGTGCTTATAGGAGACCCTCAAAAGATAAACCAGGTAGTCCGAAACCTTGTAAGCAATGCGGTTAAGTTTACGGTTGCTGGTAGTATAAATGTGAATTTCACCAGCTTGCCAGCCAGGCCCGGCTACGCTATTATTCAGGGAGATATTGTCGATTCGGGTATCGGTATCCCCTCCAATAAGCTAAACGTTATTTTTGATAGCTTCACACAGGCTGATGACTCCACCTCACGTAACTATGGGGGATCCGGTTTGGGACTTACCATCTGCAGGTATTTACTCAACTCTATGGAAGGAGACATAAGAGTAGAAAGCCCGCCAGTAAGTTTTGGGTTCGAAAAAGGCACCGCATTCACATTTAACATGGAGCTCCAGGTGGCAGACTCACAGATTGTGAAGCCAAGAGAGGAAGTGCAAACCATGAAGCTCAAATTCAGTCGACAATATCATATACTGGTGGTGGATGACAACGATCTCAACCTGAAGCTTGCCAAACGGGTGCTGGAAAATTTGGGTGCCAAAGTGCTTGTAGCCGACGGTGGTCAGAGTGCGTTAGATCTGATCAATATCCATGACTTTGATTTGGTGTTCATAGACATTCACATGCCCGAAATGGACGGCTACGAACTGGCAGTAAGAATCAGGAAAATGCAATATAATATGCCGCTTATCGCACTTTCGGCGGATGCATATGAGGAAGCTGTGCTAAAGTCGCTTCAATCGGGCATGAATGCTCACGTGAAAAAACCATTTACAAAGGAGGAGATTTTCGTTGCTTCAAAGGGTTTTTTAGAGCTTTAGCGACTTATTTTTTTTGAATAATCCCCATCATTTCGATAGAGTAGTTGTCTTTCGCTTGAATAAAAGCAACCCTGGGATAAATGGTGGCGCCGAGTTTCTTTTTCTCAAAAGAAGAGGAGTAACCGAAGTTTATTTTCTTAAAGCCCAACGACTGTGCTCTTACGATCGTCTGATACAGCATTTGCCTGTAGGTCTGATACTTCTGCACATAGTCGTAGTCCATGCCAATGAATGCAGGCACGTAGGTTATATTATTGTTGTTGAAACAGAACATGACCGCAATGGGGTTGTCGGTTTCATTTTGTCCCTGTTTTTCTTTTTTAAGCCTCAATACGATAAACTCCCAGTTGGGATTTTCCGACATCTGTTCGAAAACGCCTTTGTTAAACGGAAACGTATTGACATCTAAGTTCTTGTTCCAGACGTTTTGGTACAGTTTCATAAACTGGGAAACCTCTTCTGGCGCAAGCTTTTGCTTTACTTCGATGTCAAAGTAGTCTTCGTAGGGAGCCACGTCTTGTCTGAAATGCTTCCTGGATTTGCTGGAAAGCGTTGAAATATATTCTTCTGTGTTTGCCCATGACAGATCTTCCAAAGAGCACGACTCAGGTAGGGTAGTTTTGAAAAATCCTTTCTTCAAAACATACTCTTCAATTTGCGTGTCACTTTCGTCAAAGTCTCTCAGTACAATAGAAGAGGGCTTCAGGGCCTCATCCAGCTCTTCCACTTTTTCGATAATAAGATTCATCGCATTTCGCCACCGCTCGTCCCCTTTATCAAGAAAGAGGTGAGGGCCTTCAGTAAACAGCGATCCCATAATTAGCGCAGTAGAGACCATGAAGTCGGGCTCTGTTTTCCTTTTCTCTTCAAATTCCTTAGAAATTGAAGCCGGAGCCAACATGTCTTCTTTCCAAAGAGCCAAAGTGAAAAAGGTAGCGGCTATCACTTTTTTATTTTCATCCCGAACGAGCAGATAAAAGAACTGCCAGTTATTTTCCTTCTCTGCATTATCAGTAAAGGTCTTCTCAAGAAACTGAAGCCCGGCATGATTAAAAACGCCCTCTCCTCCAAAGTACTTGTCCCAGGTTTTGGCGTCAATTTCCCTAGCAGAGCCATAGGTTTCTAATGTCAGTGTCTCTGTTTTCCTGGCTACGACTTTGTTTTCTTTTTCAATGAGCGGAAGGTCAAAAATCTTTCGTATGCTGTTCATCGAATAACGCTCTTCCTCCAATGTCTTCGGAAAGTTTTCATTCAACGCAGACACCAACTGCTCAATGTCCTCACGATGGTTATGCCTTGAGATTGTAAACCTAATGCCAGTTTTCTTTACAGGTACGGCAGGAAAAATTCCCATGTTGCCATAGAAACCGGCATCATACATTTTGTTGACAAAATTATAGCCCACGGCAGGTGCGCCTGCTCCGATATAGAAAACCGGGCAGTCATTTCTATCTACCAGCGGTAGATTCGTCTGCGCCAGCAAATCATTGCAATAGTCTATTTTGCCACGCAATTCTGCTTGCATCTCAATAATCTCAGGGCTGAGGTGAATCTTTGCAGAAGCAATGGCAGCTGCCACTGATGCCGGTTCGAGCTGAGCAGAAAAAGTGAGCGGCCCTCCAAAGTTTTTTACCTTATTGAAGTAGGGCAGGTTGGAAGAAACCAGTATGCCTCCGCTTGCGCCAAACGACTTGCTGAGTGTGCTGAACAGGAATACATTCTCTGGCAGTTCTTTGTATTGGTTAAGCACATAACCGGTTCCGTTCTCACCTACCCAGCTCATGCCATGCACGTCGTCGAAATATAGGTATAGCTGTGGATACTTCGCACAGAGGGTCTTTAGGTGCTCAATTGGTGCGGTGTCGCCAAACATGGAATAAACACCATCGGCACAGTACCATATTTTTTCCCTGCCAGGGCTTAGTGCTTTAATTTTTTCTTCAAGCATATTCATATTGTTATGCCTGATCATATCTACAGTCACTCCTCTGTTTTTTAGCAGCAGGGATGCATTCTGCACACTCCAATGGACATAATGATCTAAAATTACAGCATCCTCATCTCGTACAATCGATGGAATTACTCCCATGTGGCCAAGCGTGCTATTTTTCATAACAAGCACGGGAACTTTAAACATGAGATTTAACTTTTCTTCTAGCTCCTGGTACAGCGAATGGGAAACATAACTTTTGGATAGGGGAAATTGCGTACCGAATTTTTGAATGGCGTCGATGGCCGCATCTTTTAACCGTTGATCTTGCTCAAGTCCGAGGTATCCTGTGGTGCCGAAGTGGAAAAGATCTTTGCCATTTATTTTGATAGTTCTACCTGTAAAACTTTCATCTTCGGTGTGCAATTGTATGACGCCTCTGGATTTTGCGTCCTCTGCTATGGTATTAAGTGTATCAATTAAGTTATTATGTTTTACTTTTGCCATTCGGGTTAGTTAGATTGCCAGCTAAATTACACCAGCTAATTGTAATATTTGCATTTTAATAAGATGAGAGGTGCAGAAATTATGTATTTTTCCTCAACAATTTGACTATTAGAAGTTTGCGATTGATCAATGGACAAGATAGAAAATGAGTTTGCTAGCTTTTTTTTGAAAGATGGGATTCTGCATTTTATCTACAAACCCAATACTGAGTTAAATCTCGATGCAGCCAAGAAGGTTGTTGAAGATAGAAAAACTATTCAGAAGGGCAAATCATACCCCGTTTTGTGTGATATACGGGGGCTAAAAGATGTAGATAAGGTTGCCAGAGACTTTCTTGCGAAAGAGGGATCTTCTCTGGTGGACGCCGTGGCCCTGGTGGTTGACTCACCGGCATACGAGTTTATGGCTAACTTTTATCTGAAGGTTAGTAAGCCTGATGTGCCGACAAAAATGTTCAGCTCGATTGAAGAAGCGCTGGAGTACATCAAAAAATTCAAATAGGCTGGTGCCAAAAAAAAGGAGCCCGTCTCAGGAAAGAGGGGCTCCCACTATATGATATTTCTTCTTTTAACTTAGGCCAGCACTTCCTTTACTTTGGTGGCGGCATCTTTTAGCACGATGGCTGGGAACACTTTCAGTCCCGACTCAGCAATTATTTTCGCTCCTTCTTCAGCGTTGGTGCCTTGAAGACGAACAATGATTGGTACCTTAATCTCTCCTATGTTTTTGTAGGCTTCTACCACACCTGTAGCTACTCTGTCGCAGCGTACGATACCCCCAAAGATGTTGATAAGGATAGCCTTCACGTTAGGGTCTTTTAGGATGATCCTGAAGCCGGCTTCAACAGTTTTTGCGTTGGCTCCACCCCCTACGTCAAGGAAGTTGGCAGGTTCGCCACCAGAAAGCTTGATGATGTCCATGGTAGCCATGGCCAGTCCCGCACCATTTACCATACAACCCACGTTTCCGTCGAGCTTCACATAGTTAAGACCTGCTACGCCAGCCTCTACTTCCAAAGGATCTTCCTCCGAAATATCACGAAGCTCAGCTAGGTCTTTGTGACGGAACAAGGCGTTGTCGTCAAGGTTAACCTTGGCATCAACAGCCAGAATTTTGTTATCAGAAGTTTTCAACACAGGGTTGATCTCAAACATGGTGGAGTCACTTCCAATGAATGCATTGTAAAGAGAATGGATAAATTTCACCATTTCCTTTAGTGCGTTGCCTTCCAGCCCCAATTTGAAAGCCACTTTGCGTGCCTGGAAGGGCTGCAAACCAACAGATGGGTCAATCCACTCTTTAATGATTTTCTCAGGTGTATGCGCAGCCACTTCTTCGATGTCCATACCACCCTCAGTAGATGCCATGATAACATTGCTGGCTTTTGCCCTGTCGAGCAAAATACTCATGTAATATTCTTTCGGCTCCGATTCGCCAGGATAGTAAACATCCTGAGCAATGAGCACTTTATTCACCTTTTTACCTTCGGGCCCAGTTTGGTGGGTTACCAATGTGCCTCCCAGTATTTTTTCAGCCTTTGGTGCTACTTCATTCAGGCTCTTGGCAAGCACTACTCCATTCGAATCGGTTTCCCTTACTTTGCCCTTTCCACGTCCGCCGGCATGGATTTGTGCTTTTATAACATACCAGCTTGTGCCTGTGTCTGCATTGAGGGTTCTTGCAGCTTCCAAAGCCCGTTCAGGCGTATCGGCAACGATACCTTCCTGGATGGTAACTCCGTAGCTTTTCAGAATTCCTTTGGCTTGATATTCGTGAATGTTCATCCTCTAATTTTTTTGTGCGAATCTAAGCCATAGGGGGTGCAATTACAAGCTAAAGTTTAATGGTGAAGAGATCGGTAGTTATAAAGCCTTGAGGGAAAGGCAATCTTTCTATATTTGCAGGGCAACAATTTTTTAGATGCTAAAAGCGACAGGAATAAAGAAAAAATACGGCAACCTTGAAGTGTTGAAAGGCATAGACCTTGAAATAGCCAAAGGAGAAGTAGTTTCCATAGTGGGAGCAAGCGGAGCCGGTAAAAGCACTCTTTTGCATATACTTGGTAGTTTGGACAATCCAGACGAAGGCACGATAGAACTGTCGGGTAAAGATGTTTTTAAGTTGAGTTCTACCCAACTGGCATCTTTTCGTAATAAAGAGATTGGCTTTGTCTTCCAGTTTCACAACCTGTTGCCAGAGTTTACAGCGCTGGAGAATGTGTGCATTCCTGGTTACATAGGCGGCAGAAATGATGACGAGGTGGCAAAGCGAGCAAAAGAATTGTTGCAGCTTTTGGGCCTTGGTGCCAGGCTCGACCATAAGCCTTCAGCTCTTTCCGGGGGTGAGCAGCAAAGGACGGCGATTGCCAGGGCGCTGATCAATAGTCCTTCCATTGTTTTTGGCGATGAACCAAGCGGTAACCTTGATTCAAAAAACGCTAATGAGCTTCACAATCTGTTTTTCAAGATAAGGGAAGAGTTGGGGCATACATTTGTCATCGTTACCCACAACGAAGAATTCGCCGCCATGGCCGATCGTACATTGGAAATTCAGGACGGCATGGTGCTTACTGATGCGGGAAAATGAGAAAATGGAAGAGCGTGCCGGCAGGGGTAAGGTATATGCTGCTGGCAACTGTGCTCTTCGCCCTGATGAAGGTGTGCGTGAAGATGATCCCGCAAATTCCTTCCGTTGAAATCATTCTTTTCCGGTCAGTTATATCATTCATCATTTCATTTATTGGCATTAAGGCAGCGGGCATTTCGCCCTGGGGCAATAACAAATCCATGTTGATTCTTCGGGGTGTTTGTGGTTCATTTTCTTTGCTTCTTTACTTTCTTCTGATTCAACAAATACCTCTCGCCACCACCTACACACTTCTTTACCTTGCCCCTGTGTTCACCACCATTCTGGGTATTTACTTCGTCAAGGAAAAAGTGTTCCCCATGCAGTGGGTGTTTTTTGCTCTGTCGATGCTGGGAGTGCTGATGGTTACTGGTTTCGATATCAGGGTAGAGCCTATTCACTTGCTGATAGGTCTGGCGTCGTCGCTCGGTTCTGGCGTGGCATACAACGTTATTCGCAAACTAAAAACCAGTGAGCATCCACTGGTGATCATTCTTTATTTTCCTTTGGTCACTATCCCCATCGCAGGTGTTTATTCCATTTTCATTTGGGAGCAGCCTGTGGGGTGGGAATGGTTCTGGCTCATCATGGTAGGACTGTTTACTCAGTTTGCTCAGTATTTCATGACCCGAGCCTACCAGCACGGCGAGCTGTCTGTTATTTCCAGTCTGAGCTATCTGGGTATTGTATATGGCCTTGGGTTTGGGTTTTTATTTGGCGAAACCTTTAACCTGTTGACCTACATCGGTATGGCTTGTGTTGTGATGGGGGTGGTCAGCAATATTTGGTGGAAGAAAAAAGGAGAGGTGTTGAAGAGGAGGAGATCAATAGTGAAGAGCAGTCAGTGACCAGTAAATAGTAATCAGTGATCTGTAAGCAGTAATCGGTAATCAGTGAGGAGTGATGAAGATCGATGGCTTGATGAAATTATCGGAAGGCAAATAGGTGGCTTTAGTATTGGTGATTTTTTTAGTTTTGCCAAATGGAAAGTAATAAAAGGTATGTTAGAAGCTTCCGGGATTTGGATGTTTACAAGACTTCAATTAAACTCTCTGATGATATTTTTGCTATTACTAAGAGGTTTCCAAAAGAAGAAATTTATTCGCTTACTGATCAAATTAGAAGACCTTCAAGATCCGTCGGAGCACAGATAGCTGAAGCCTGGGGAAAGAGAAGGTATGAAAAGCATTTTATTAGTAAACTTACAGATGCTGATGCCGACCAACTTGAAACCCAGCACTGGATAGAAGTTGATCTGAACTGCCAGTATATATCTGTGGATGAAAGGAATACTCTGATTGATCAGTGCAATTACGTAGGAAAGATGCTCTACTCTATGATAGCTAAATCAAAAATGTTTTGCGGTGGCAGTCAAAACGAAACCGATCACTGAATACCAATCACTGATCACAACTCACTAAATTACTGAACACTAAATACCGATAACTATCAATGTCAGGACATAGTAAGTGGTCAACAATCAAACGGAAGAAAGGAGCTTTGGACGCCAAGCGGGGAAAGATATTTACCAAACTGAACAGGGAAATAACCGTCGCTATCAAAGAAGGTGGCCCTAACCAGGAGGCGAATACCAGGCTGAAGATTGCTATTCAGAACGCTAAAGGGGCTAATATGCCCAAGGATAACATCGATAGGGCGATAAAAAAAGCCTCTGGCGACGATGCTGACAGCTATCAGGAGCTGACCTACGAGGGATACGGCCCGCACGGCATTGCTATATACGTGGAGTGCACCACAGACAACCAGAACCGCACAGTACAAAATGTAAGACACGCTTTTACAAAGCATGGCGGAAGTTTGGGTACCAATGGCTCGCTTGAGTTTCTGTTCGAAAGAAAGGGGAGCTTTCAAGTAGTGAAACCGGAAGGCTTTGACGAGGATGAGTTTACACTGGAAGTGATCGATGGAGGAGCGGAAGACCTGGAGGTGGAGGAGGAGTATGTGACGGTGACTTGTGCATTCGAAGATTTCGGTAAAATGCAGAAGAAGCTTGATGAGATGAATGTGCAGGTGGAGAATGCAGAGCTACAGAGAGTGCCAGCCAACCGCCTAAGCTTGGGGGATGAAGAGTTTGTAAAAGTAATGAAGCTCATCGACGCACTGGAGGATGATGACGATGTGCAGAAGGTATTCCATAACTTTGAAATTACTGAGGCACAAATGGAATTGATTTGAGCTCATTTAATGTTACTTTCGGATAAGGATTGACACTAATAAATCAATCCTTTTTTATTTATGAAGATCACGAAAGACTTGTACAGTGCTTCTATGGCGCTGCTTACCGACCTTTACCAGTTAACGATGGCCTACGGCTATTGGAAGTCTGGTAAAGCCGATCAAAATGCCGTTTTTAATCTGTTTTTCAGAAACAACCCTTTCGGTGGAGGCTATACAGTCGCCTGCGGCTTGGAATATGTCGTCGACTATCTTAACAACTTCCATTTTTCAAAGCAGGATCTCAACTACCTGGCTGAAACGACAGGCAACGACGGGCAACCGCTGTTTGAGCCTGCATTTCTCGAGTATCTGGCCAACCTGAAGTTTACCTGTGATATCGAAGCGGTGCCCGAAGGAACCATTGTTTTTCCGCATGAACCTATGGTGCGGGTGACTGGCTCTATTCTGCAATGCCAGCTCATAGAAACGCCTCTTTTGAACCTTATCAATTTCCAGACACTGGTGGCTACCAAAGCATCCCGCATCTACCAGGCTGCCGGCGGTGATCCCGTCATGGAGTTCGGGCTGAGAAGAGCACAAGGTATCGACGGAGCGCTGGCGGCTAGTCGCTCCGCTTTTATCGGAGGCTGTACTTCCACGAGCAACGTGATGGCTGGTAAGCTCTTCGGAATTCCGGTAAGTGGCACTCATGCTCATAGCTGGGTGATGTCGTTCGATAGTGAGCAGGAGGCTTTTGAAACCTATGCCGAAGCTATGCCCAACAATACGGTACTGTTGGTCGATACCTACGACACGGAGGAAGGCATCCGGCAGGCTATCGCTGTGGGAAAGGTGATGCAGGCCAAAGGTCAGCAGTTGATGGGTATTAGGATAGACAGCGGTGACCTGGCCTATTTCTCGCAAATGGCCAGAGAGATGCTTGACGAAGCCGGCCTGAAGCATGTAAAAGTAGTTGCCAGCAACGATCTGGATGAAAATCTGATCCAGAGTTTGAAGCTGCAGGAGGCAAAAATTGATGTCTGGGGTATCGGTACCAAACTGGTAACTGCCTATGATCAGCCTGCGCTGGGGGCGGTGTACAAGCTGTCGGCTATTGAGAACAACGGCAAGTGGGAGTACAAGCTGAAGCTTTCTGAGCAGACGGTTAAAATGAATAACCCTGGCATACAGCAGGTTAAGAGGTTTAACGATGGCAAGCAGTACGTGGGAGATATGATTTTTGACGTCAACTCCGAGCTAAAGAAAAAGAGCCTCATCATTGACCCGATGGATGCTACAAAGAGAAAAACGTTGAATGAGGAGAAGCTAAGCAGTGAAGACTTGCTGGTGCCGGTTTTTAAAAATGGACGGTGTATATATGACCTTCCGGACATAAGGGGCATCAAACAGCGGCATATTGAGCAGCTTGCTATGCTCGACAGAAGTGTAAAACGCTTTGTGAACCCTCACGTGTATCCGGTTGGGCTTGAAGAGAGCCTTCACAAAGCCAAGACAGAATTAATACTAAAACTTAGAAGATTGACAAACAATGAATAGAGAGGCCTTGATCGTTGTAGACATACAAAACGACTTTCTTCCTGGTGGCGCATTGGCAGTTAATCAAGGTGATGAAATCGTCCCATTTGTAAACGAGCTAATGGATAGCTTTGACCTTGTTGTAGCTACTCAGGACTGGCACCCGGCTGACCACGGCAGCTTTGCTGCCAACCACAAAGGGAAGAAACCCGGTGAGGTGATTGACCTGAACGGGCTGCCTCAGATTATGTGGCCAGTCCATTGCGTGCAGGGGAGTAAAGGAGCAGAGTTTGCTTCAGATTTGGATACTTCCAAATTCAAAAAGGTTTTTCGAAAAGGCACTGACGCCACCATCGACAGCTATAGCGGCTTGTTTGATAACGGAAAAAGGAAGTCAACTGGTCTTGGCGAATACCTGAAAGCGGAAGGAGTAGAAAAAGTCACGGTGGTTGGTCTTGCCGCCGACTACTGCGTGAAGTTCACCGCTTTGGATGCGAAGGAGTTTGGCTTTGAGGTAGTGCTACCAAAGGCAGGTACCAGGGCTGTTAACTTACAGCAAGATGATTTTGAAAAGGCCCTGGAGGAATTGGAGAGGGCAGGGGTGGAGGTGAGAGGAGGTAAGAAGTAATCAGTAAATGGTAATCAGTAAAAAGTAACTGATTACCATTTACTACTCACTGATTACTTAACCGACGCCATGTGAAGCACCAAATCAACCACCCGGTTGCTATAGCCCCACTCGTTGTCGTACCATGATACAACCTTCACGAAGTTAGCGTTCAGCATGATACCTGCGTCAGCATCGAAGATAGATGAACGAGCGTCACCAACGAAGTCAGTACTTACTACTGCATCTTCAGTGTAGCCCATGATGCCTTTCATTGGTCCATCAGCAGCATCTTTCATCGCCTTCTTGATGTCTTCATAAGAAGCACCTTTTTCAAGACGGCAGGTAAGGTCGACTACAGATACGTCAGGTGTAGGAACACGGAAAGACATACCGGTCAATTTACCATTCAATGATGGGATTACTTTGCCTACGGCTTTTGCAGCGCCAGTAGATGATGGGATGATGTTCTGTCCAGCGCCACGTCCGCCTCTCCAGTCTTTCATAGAAGGACCGTCGACAGTTTTCTGTGTTGCAGTGGTAGCGTGTACTGTGGTCATCAGACCTTCCACGATACCAAACTTGTCGTGAAGCACTTTAGCAAGTGGAGCCAGACAGTTAGTGGTACATGAAGCGTTTGAAACGATATTGATATTGCTCTTGTATTCAGTGTGATTTACACCCATAACAAACATAGGGGTATCATCTTTAGAAGGAGCAGACATTACCACCTTCTTGGCACCTGCAGCAATGTGCTTCTCAGCAGTTTCTTTGGTAAGGAAGAGACCAGTAGACTCAACTACATACTCAGCGCTTACTTCATTCCATTTCAAATTGGCAGGATCCCTTTCTGCAGTTACCCGGATCGTTTGACCATTCACAACCAGGTTACCGCCCTTTACCGACACCTCACCCTTGAACAGGCCATGAGTAGAGTCGTACTTGAGCATATATGCCATATAATCTGGTTCGATCAGGTCATTGATTCCTACGATTTCGATCGAGGGGTTGTTGATTGCCGCCCTGAACACCAGGCGACCTATACGACCGAAACCATTGATACCTACTTTTACTTTTGTCATTTTCAAAAAAGTTTATGGTTATTACGAGAGAGTGCAAATCTAACACCCGTACCCACTAAAAACAAAGAAGTTAGCCGTTAAGGTTCAGTAGTTTTTTAATCATTTTTAGAAAATTTTTCCGCAATGCTTTGCAATTAAAATGAGGCCATATATCTTTGCACCACAATTCAGGAAAGGGGTAGCGAATCACGCTTAATTCTTCTTTAATTGTCCCCAAAATGGTCCGTTCGTCTAGGGGTTAGGACGCCAGGTTTTCATCCTGGTAACAGGGGTTCGATTCCCCTACGGACTACAAAAAAGCCGCTGAAAAGCGGCTTTTGTCGTTTGTGACAACTTGCGTCAACAATGGGTTCGCAATGTCATCTCCCAACCGTATTCTCCAGCATCTTCACAAACGTCGGCTGCTGCCAGGCAGTGGCATCGTGACCCATAGAGGTATAGAAGGTTCGGCCATTGCCACTGGCACGCCACCAGGCCACGGGGTGATCTTGTCCCATGCCAAAGTCTTTGTCGGTCATCCATAGCATATTGCCGCTTGGACTGATCGATTCACCATCAATGGAGTAAAGTATATTGAAGCCTTTCTTTCGTGGGTTATCAAGGAACACATACCACTCATCTGTGTGAGTAAACTCAGGTGCCAGACCGGCAGCGAGCAGGCTGTCAGCACCGCCCTCCAGTATCACCTTTGTTTCCTGCAAGTGAGGGTCAAGCGAGTGGTGGGAGAAAGTAGCTCCCATCAGGTTTTCAGTATACCAATCCCAGTGATGCGAATTGTCGCCAGCACCATGGATGCCTATCAGGCTGCCGCCATTGGTAACATAGTCTTCTAAATGCTGCTGCTGTTCGTCGTTCAGCACACGGCCTGTGGAATTGTTGAAGATAACTGCATCGAACTGTGCTAGCTGGTCTGGGTTAAAGACGCCACCCTCCTCTGTGTCGTAGACAAACCAGTTGTTCTTGATTGCTAATCCAGCGAACACCTTCTTGCCAGCTTCAATAGATTCTCCATGCCTGAAGCCAGTGGCCTTGGAGAAGAGAAGCACAGTAGTTTTGTCTGACGGAATGTTGATGTTTGGTGCTTCAGTTTCGTACGACACCGGAAAGCCATTCTTTATTTTGTATATAAAGCCCGCCATGAGCCCACATAGCACGACAACTACTCCAAGCACCGACAAAACGGCTATTTTTAAAAACTTTTTCATGGGTGTAGGGTTAGGATCTTTCTTTTATTTTTGAATAAATTCTATGCTGGCCAGGCCGGCAAATATCTTCGTGGCGTCCGCACATTTGAATGTAAAAACGAGCGTGTGTGAGCCGTCAACCTGGTCGATATCTACCACCATCTCTTTGAAGCCAAGGTCAGTCAGACCTGTCTCGAAGGTACCTGAGCCTATCTTTTGTCCATCAACGCCGTCAATCAACACATTCATTGAGCCGCCTGAGAAATAGGTTGGGGCGACCACCAGGTTTAGCCTCAGCTTGCCTACGCCCGTCAGGTCGACGTCATCATACTGGAGAACAGCATTATCGCTGGGTAAAGTCATGGTCATATCTTTTTCAATCCCAGGCATCATGCCTGCGGTCACATTGAAAGTCATCACATTCTTTTTGCGGCTGAACTTATCACCTCCTATCATGGGATAGGAGAGTGACAGCACCTTAGTAGCCGTCAGTGGCTTCATGCCGTTGGCACCTTTATCGGTATAGGAGGCAGTGAAGATATAGGTGCCTTCTTTTTCAGTCGGCTTATGCTTGTTGAGTGGATAGGAGCCTTTGTAGGGGAGGCCTCCCTTAACAGATTTTCCGTTCAGCGACAGGATATAGGCAATCATTTTCTCTGTGTCGGCATTGCTTAACTGTGGGTGTGGCGACATCATCAAGTCGCCCCAAACGCCGGAGCCACCTTTGATTACCTTCTCCACGAGGTTTTCTACAGCTCCCTGCTGTCCTTCATATTTATTGGCAATGTCAGTGAAAGTTGGGCCCACTGACTTGTCCTTCAGTTGGTGGCAGGCCTTGCAGTCTGAAGCTTCTACCAGCGCCTGGCCTACGAGGTGAGCCGACGCTTCCATATTGGCCTGATGGCCCTGCATCACTTCTGTCAGGTCGTGACCTCTTTCGAGGTAATCAGCCGTGAACGTAACCGACGATGGATCGATGCCCTTGTTGATGGAGCCGTCTTCTGCATCGGTAAGGGATACCTCATAATTGAATGTCGAGTTGCTCCAGTAAAACGACTGATTGCCCGTGAAGTTAATGGCAATTTGTGGCAGGTCATTACCTGCAAGCACTGCCTCTTCGGCACTGGCACTTTCACCCGAAGGGTCAGTCACCACAAGACGTACCTTGTATTCTCCCGGTGTTTTGTATTCGTATTTTGGATTCTTTTCTGCTGACATGCCACCGTCACCAAAGGCCCACGAGTAGGTCAGCTGGTCACCGTCGAAGTCTTTTGAAGCGTCTCCATTGAACGTCACTGTCAAGGGAATAGACCCTATCATTTTGTCAGCTTCAATAACCGCAAGGGGCACCCTGTTGCCCGATGAGTAAGTGATGTGGATCAACCTGGCGTCCATATTTTGCGTGAACCAGTTGGTGCCATACTCCAGGGCGTAGAAATCACCCGTGGGACTAATCACCAGGTCGACCATGTTGTTGAACAACATATTGGGTAGAAAACGCTCCATTCTCACAAAGTCTCCATTGTCATCCAGTGTTACCGCCATCACCCAGCCACGCATCCAATCGTAGGTGAACAGCTTTTTGTCGTAGTACTCAGGCAGTCGCTGGTCTGACTCAGGGTATCGGTCTTTGTAGAAAACAGGGCCTGCCATGGCGTTCCTGCCACCTTCACCTACCAACGGGTACTCGGTGGATTCCGCATAAGGGTAGTAATACAACGGAGGAGTGGCAGGCGGTAAATCCTTCGCTCCGGTATTGTTGGGGGAGGTGTTGGCAGGCTTTTTTGGATCAAACAGCGGGCCGGTCTTGTTGTTGGTGTAGTCGTAGTGATTATAAGGAAAGTTGTTACCAACAAAATAGGGCCAGCCAAAGTTGCCTGCCTTTTTGGCCTGATTGAGCTCGTCATAACCCCTTGAGCCGAAACCAGCGCTGTCTTTTGCTGCGTCGGGCCCCACGTCACCCCAATAGAGGTAGCCATTTTTAGGGTCAATTGATATTCTGAACGGGTTCCGTAATCCCATTACATAAATCTCGGGTCTTCCTTTTGCAGAATCAGTGAAAAGATTGCCATCAGGAATTGAGTAGGTGCCGTCGTCTTCAGGTTTAATGCGTAGTATTTTTCCTCTCAGATCGTTGGTGTTGGCCGACGACTTCTGTGCGTCCCATGGTGACCGGCCTTCGCCTTCGTCAATTGGGCCGTAACCCGTGGCACGGGGGCTGGTATTGTCACCCAGCGACACATAAAGCAACCTGTCGGGGCCAAATTCCACCGAACCGGCCGAGTGGCAACATTCCTGCCGTTGAGTAGGAACTGTCAGTAGCACTTTTTCGGACGCATAATGCAAAGAGTCACCTTCAAAAGTAAAGCGGGAAAGGTGCTGCTTCGGTTCGTCACCCACCGGAGAGTAGAACAGGTAGATCCAATGGTTGCTGGCGTAGTCAGGGTCGATGGCAAATCCTAAAAGGCCATCTTCCAGCTCACTATGTACCGGGAAAATGGTGACAAGCTTCACACTATCTGCTCCTTTTTTGAATAGCTTAATAGCCCCTTTTCGCTCTATGAAGAGGATATCTTTATTGGGGAAAATATCGAGTTCCATTGGCTCATTTAAGTTGAAAGCAAACACATTTTTCTGGAACCTGTTTTCCTCCGGAGCTACTCTCGAATTATTGTAATCAACAGGTGTGCCTGGGCCGGCTGCATACTGGATGCCGCCCCAAAGCATTTGAATGAAGTCCTTGTCGATCCACGCCTCATCAGTATGTCCCAGGCCTGTGTACCACGACCGGCCCCCGTCGAAGTCACGGTACCAGGTGATGGGGTGGCTTTCTCCGTTGGTGCCTCCTTCGTACGACAGTTCATCGAGGTTCAACAATATGTTGATATCTGACTTGATCTCTTTGTAATTATACCACTCATCGGTGCGGGGCCAGCTTTCGGGCAGGTGCTGTATGGAAAGGTGCGTTTTGTTCACCACCTTTACCACTGCATCTCTCACATTTGGATTGTTAGGGTGGCCGTTGAAATAAGCTCCAACCAGCTCGCCATACCAGGGCCAGTCATATTCAGTGTCGGCTGCGGCATGGATGCCTACAAATCCGCCACCCGCCTGTATCCAGCGGTTCATTTCCAGCTGCTGGGCGTCGTTGAGCACGTCGCCTGTGGTGTGCAAAAACACGATCACATTGTAATGCTGCAGGTTGGCTTCATTGAAGTCTTCGCTGTTTTCAGTGGTGTCGACCAGGAAGCCGTGCTCCTTACCGAGGGCCATTATTGCAGCCTTGCCGGCGGGTATGGATTCATGTCGAAACTCGGCGGTTTTGGAAAACACCAGTACTTTGATGTCTCGGGTATCCCGGGTAAAATAAAAGTAAGCGGCGGCGGCAAGCACGACCAGTGCGATTAGGATGATGTAGCGTTTTTTCATAATGAAAACTAATAATTAAAGCCGATAGGTATGAAGACCCGATCAGCTTTTTTGTTACATTTGTTAAAATCTAATAAATAAAGATAACTGCTTTATTGTTAACATTTATTAAAATTTAATAAATAAATTTTGCTCTGCTAAAAACTATGGACGGCTTGCAGGAAATAAGACATTTTTTGGAGAAGGGGTACCAGGACTACCGGTCTAATGTGTCGGTGGATTGCACTATTTTCGGTTACCACGAAGGCAAGCTTCAGGTGCTGCTGCTTAAAAACAAGCTGTTGTCTCAATGGAGCCTTCCGGGCGGCTATGTGAAGCATGCCGAAAACCTGGATGAAGCTGCCGCCAGGGTAACGGCAGAAAGAACCGGCATCCAAAATCTTTTTTTGAAGCAGTTCAAGGCGTTCGGAAACCCTGACAGAAACAGGCTGGACGGTTTTGACCCAGAGAAGCTCTATGAGATGACGGGCGTCCGGCTGAACGAAGACAGCTGGCTGGCTGGACAGGCTGTCACCATCGGATTTTATGCCATTACCGACATTGTTCATGCCCAGCCCAAAGCCGACATATTTTCGAGTGAAAGCCAATGGTTTTCTATCGACGAGTTGCCCCGCATGGCTTTCGACCACAACGAGATCGTGCGGGAGGCGCTCTTCAACATGCGGATACACCTGTATCATTTCCCGATAGGAAAAAACCTTTTGCAGCAAATGTTTACCCTGAAGGAGATCAGGCTTTTTTATGAGGTAATGTCGGGCAAGACCCTCAATGCGTCCAATTTCCCCAACAAGCTGATTTCTATCGGCCTGATCAAAAAGACCGATGAAAAGCTAAAGATCGGGGCTCATCGCTCACCCACCTTCTACACCTTCAACGACGAGGTGTATGAAAAGGCGCTGGAGGAGGGGGTGGTGTTGGTGTAGGTAAGAAAAACTTCTATGCTCTGACGCTGAGCAGATGCAGTTGAGGGTAAGTGTTGACTTTGGTGCGTTCAATTTCTGCTGACTAAGCATCACATTTTTTGCCGGATCATAGATCCTACGATAGAGGTTCTGGGTTGCAAATCCGGAACAACCAGGTATCAGGTTAAACGTCTTAAAAGCTTTTAAATCACTTTATGGAAACTTTTTGTAGATATCCTTTCGATGAGCGATTGTTGTTATAAGAGCTACTCTCTTGTCAATAGAAAACCCTAGCCTATAATCACCTATTCTAATCCTATAAGCGCTTTAATGCCCCTTCATTTTTTTAGCGCTGGGTATCTGGCTGATAGTCTTTGCTTCCATTATTTCTTTGATGGCACCAGCAACTCCTTTTTTGATATATTGTCAGGAATTCCTTTAAGCTGCTTTTCAAATGATTTGCTAAACTCCAGATTCACTCCAACCCAAGTTTGTTAAGAACTTTGGTTTTGTCAGCAAGTCCACTTTGCTTGTCTTCTTCCATCATTGAAAGTAACACTTTGTCTTCCTGTTCTTCCAGGTCAATAAAGGAAATCCCCTCAATTTTGAGGGTCTTTATGAGTTCTAAAAGCTGCCTTGCACCGGGTAAAGAATCGTTTATTTCTATAAAGTGTCGCATAGTGTAAAAATGCCAAAAATTGATCAGGTCGGTTCTTCTTGCTTCAATTGATGTGTCAGACTGGCGTATAACAGGGTAAGTTTACTGAATAGTTGAAGTGTCACTTCCATAGACGGATTATGAGCCTTATTCTTTCTCCATCACTTAAAATTTCTCCCCTCCGGAAAAATCTTCCCTTGTACCATTTCTCGCTTTTGTTTCTGAGAATCAGATTTTTAAATATCCCCAGACATGACGAAATGGAGTCACCAACATTCTTTTTTCAGAAATTCACAGTTCTATTGGTTATGGCGATGATAAACTGAATGCAAAATGGTAGTTTTACAATAGGTCATAAGAGAACCACACATCATGAAAGCAGAAACGCTTAAATTAGGTCTTATTGAACGTGTGATGCAAGTGCAAAAAAAATCTACTTTGGAGCGCATGGATCAGTTGATCACACAAGCAGAGATGGAGACCAGGGCGCAAGAATCTCTTGAAGCAATAAGCAAAGGAAATGTATTGTCTTTAGATGAGTTTAGCCAGAAAAATAAGGAATGGGCGAAGGAAAACTATACAAAATAGTCATCGCCAGACCTGCCACTATCCGTTATCAGGAGCATGTTTTATCCTACTTGTACGATAACTTTACTTTTGAGCGGGCTAGTAGAATTGATGAAAATATCATAAAGACTGCCAGTACATTATCCAGTAAACCCGCCAGAGGCCGAAGAGAGAAATACCTCCTTGGGGCTGAAGAAGATTTTAGATTTATACTTTATAAGGAAACCAGGTATTTCGAGATAAAGATCATCTACTACATCAAAGAGAAAGAGTCGACAGTTTATGTCACGGACTTTTTCCCAACCAGGATGGATCCACAGCGGATAATCGACAATCAATAAGTAAACTTGTCTGACAGGCATTTGAATTTGATTTTCTCATGGTCTCCTGAAAGGAACTCTGAGGCAAGCCTATTCTTTCTCCACTATCTAAAATTCCTCCCCTCAGGAAAGATTTTCCCCTGCACCACTTCTTGCTTTGGCGCTGGCTTTATTTGCGAATACGGAACCGTCGTTTCATCAGAACGGGACATCGGCTTCAACGACAATTCTTGCTTTTGTCTTGCCGTTAGCTGCTGTAGTATTCCTGAAAGATTGAAAAGTCGTTTGGCAATCACATGAATTACTTCACCTTCTTTCTGTAGCTGGCCTTCCACCATTAGCAACTTCGATTGAATGATTTCTTTTCTATACTTATCGAAAAGCTTTTTGAATACCACCAGATTGGCTATGCCAGTTTCGTCCTCAATGGTAATAAAGCAAATGCCGCTGGCCGTGCCGGGTCGCTGACGTACCAATACCAACCCTGCTACTTTTACCAAATCACGGTCCTTTGCGCCGGAGAGGTCACGGTTGGGGGTAATGCCCAATCGTTTGAGTTGTTCCCGTAGAAAGCTGACTGGGTGAGCTTTAATGGAAAGAGAAGTGGAGGCGTAGTCCTGTATTACATGTTCGGACAGTTGCATTTCAGGAAGGTCAACCTTTTGCTCGTGCTCATTTTGTTGTTGTGCGGAGAACAAAGCTTTGTGTAGGTGATCTTTGGTAGAAACTTCCCACAATGCGTGTCGCCGGTTCAGCCCAATGGATCGGAAAGCATCGGCATCGGCCAGCCGTTCCAGGGCGCTTTCTGAGAGGCCTAGCTCCCGTAGTTCGTGCACGCTGGTGTAAGCTTGTTCCCGGCCAGCCGCCAGGAGCTGGATGTCTTCCTCTTTCAGCCCTTTTACCTGTCGAAAACCAAGCCTTAAAGCACAAAATTTACCTTCTTTTTCTTCCAGTGCATAGTCCCATTCCGAATGATTAATATCGAGCGGCTTCACTTTAACGCCATGATTTCTCGCATCGGTGACTAATTGCGCAGGTTGGTAAAACCCCATTGGCAAGCTATTGAGAATGGCGCAGGCAAACACATCGGGGTAGTAGCATTTGAGCCATGAAGAAACATAAACCAGTAATGCAAAGCTCACTGCGTGACTTTCAGGGAAGCCATAGCTGCCGAAGCCCTCGAGCTGCTTGAATACACGTTCAGCATATTCTTTCGTATACCCTTTAGCTGTCATTCCATTGACCAGCTTGTCGTGGAAATACGACACTTTGCCCTTTGCTTTAAACGTAGCCATACTTCTCCGTAGCTCATCCGCTTCGGCAGGGGTAAAGCCAGCGGCTACAATGGCAATGCTCATTGCCTGCTCCTGAAAGAGGGGTACTCCAAGCGTTCGTCCAAGGATTTCTTTGAGCTCTTCGGATGGGTAGTCCACTTTCTCCTCACCGTTGCGCCTGCGCAGATAAGGGTGCACCATATCACCCTGAATAGGCCCAGGACGAACGATAGCCACTTCTATCACCAGGTCATAAAAGCACCTGGGTTTGAGTCTGGGTAACATCGACATCTGTGCACGACTTTCGATCTGAAACACACCGATTGTATCGGCATGGCAAATCATATCATACACTTTAGGGTCATCCTGCGGGATATTGGCCAGGGTAAAGTCTTTGTCATAATGTCTTTTTGCCAGGTCGAAAGCTTTACGGATACAGGTAAGCATACCAAGGGCCAGTACGTCGATTTTAAGAAAGCCAAGTGCCTCAATATCGTCTTTGTTCCACTCAATATTGGTGCGGTCTTCCATACGGGCATTAAGCACCGGACAAAGGTCAGATAGTCTGCCTTCCGTGATCACAAATCCACCCGTATGCTGCCCCAGCTGCCTTGGGAAGCTGATATATTGCTGGGTAAGCTCGAGTACTTTTCTAATAGTCGGGTCATCGGGGTTGATACCCTGACTGATGATGCGGTTTTTGTCGAAGCCTTCGTCTTTGAAGTCCCAAATCAGGCTGGAAAGGCGTGTGATGGTGTCCACAGAAAGCCCCATCACCTTGCCTACATCACGAATGGCTCCTTTGTGGTGCAACTGGGTAACCGTAGCCACGACGGCAGCTCTGTCCCGGCCGTATTTATTGTAAATATACTGCATCACTTCCTCCCGTCGTTCGTGTTCAAAGTCTACATCGATATCTGGCGGCTCATTGCGGGCGGCGGAGATGAATCGCTCGAAAAGCAGGTTGAACTTGGAGGGATCTACCGAAGTAATGCCCAGGCAGTAGCAGACGGTGGAGTTGGCGGCAGACCCTCTTCCCTGGCAGAGGATGTGTTGCTCTCTGGCATAGCGCACGATATCGTAAACTGTGAGGAAATACTCTGCGTAATTCATCTGGTCAATGAATTTCAGCTCATAGTCAATATTGCCTTTTACCTCAGCAGGTACACCCTCGGGGTACCTGTTTTGCGCTCCTTTCCATGTCAGATAAATAAGCTCTTCCTGGGGAGTGCGTCCTTCGCTGGTGATTTCTTTTGGATACCTGTATTTTAGTTGATCCAGGGAAAACTGACACTTCCCGGCAATCGCCTGGCTTTGCTGAATGGCTTCCGGGTAGGCCCGGAACAGCCGCTGCATTTCATCCGCTGGTTTCAGGTAACGTTCGGCATTGGGGTGAAGGCGAAAGCCAGCCTCCTGAATGGTGCATTTTTCTCGGGTGCAGGTCACCACATCCTGCAATTCCCTTCTGGTGGGGTGGTGGTAATGCACATCGTTAGTGGCAACTAATGAGATGCCAAGTCTTTGTGAAAGCTGATTGAGGCGGTGAAGCAGTTTGAGATCGTTGCCATCGTAGGGCCTGCTGGCGGCAAGGTGGAGCCGGGCACCAAAGATTTCCCTGTATTCCTCTAGTTGTGATTTAAAAACCGAGTCAAAATCAAACGACTCGTTCAATTGTAAAGGAGGGATGGCCACTAATTCAATTCCATCAGCATGTTCGTAAACATCGGCCTTGTACAGCTCGCACTTACCCTTTTCTGTGCGGAGGTTGCCTTTGGTAAGCAGGCCTGACAAGCGGGCATAGGCATCGATATCAGTGGGGAAAGCCAGCAAGCTGGGGCCATCCTTTAAGTCGAGACGGCATGCAGGGATGATGCGAATAGCAAGACCTCTGGTGGCGGTGTGGGCCCGAACGATGCCAGCCAGGGTGTTGCGGTCGGTGATGGCAATAGCAGAATAGCCATAGGCTGCTGCCTGTGTCACCAGCTCTTCCGGGTGCGAGGCTCCCCGTAGAAAACTGAAATTGGAGGTGACTTGTAGCTCGGTGTAGGGCACGTTAAGATTTTACATATTTTTCAAAACACTTTTCGTGATCTTAAGGGAAGCTTCCGAACCCTCTGGCTCCCTTTAGGATCGGGGTTAAACAGAGGATTCAGCAGCTCTCATTTCAAGCAAAAAAGCCATGCACATACCACTGAAAACTTTCGTCATCATAGTGCCCGGATCGAAACAGCCAAAACCTGTGCCCTTCTTTGTCCTCTACCCTATAGTAGTCTCGGTGTTGACCTTGCTGAAGCCACCATTCTTGCTCAATGCGTTCCGGACCATCGGCCCGGGCTACTTCATGCACTTTGCCTTTATAGCGGAAAAGCATGGGAGGATAATCAGGAATTGGCGCACTGACCTCAATTTTTTCCGGTCTGCTCAATAGCTGGAGAGGCCGTAACTTATCCACCCGCCAAAGTGTGCTGACTTTTTCCTGCAAGGAGATAGCAGGCCTGAATGACCTTTCGGGCCAGTAATGCTCGTCGGGTAAATAACGGCGCACCGCAGCAGAACCAAATTTGCCGGCCAGCTTATCCACCAGCTCCGACAGCCGCATATCGTCCAGCCCACCAGTTTCTTCCCACAACTGTTCTTGTTCAGGCAGAAGTTCTTCTACCTTAGGAGCTTCCAGAATGAATAGCTCAATGCCCAATGCTGGCTCCAGCGTCGATATTTTCACCTCAAAGAGCTTAAAAAGATGATCGACATGATGGGTTGGCCTGCTGGTGCCAATATCTAGTTGCACCACCTTACCATCTACCCGGTAGCCTTTGAATACTGCCGTTCTTAGCCCTTTCTGCTCCTGTCTTAGCCGGTGGCAGAGGGTTTCCAATAGTCGCTCCAGTGCGATCTCTATGCCTTTAGCAGTAACGATAGGCTCCATACATGGCAGTCGTTCCTGGTAGGGCTCTACAGGCTGTATAGGCTCCATCTTTTCCTCTATGGCACCGGTTGCCTGGTCGATACGCAGCAGCATTTGTGCCCCAAAACGCCTTCGCAGAGTGGCACGTGGCATGCTTATGAATTGATGCAGCTGATGTAAACCCAGCTTGTGTAGTCTTTCAAGGGCTTCAGGCTCCAGCCGGAGAGCCTCAGGAGGTAAGTCCATAAGTACTCCATGGTGTTCCCCACTTTCTATGATACCCGGCCCACGACTGTACCTGGCGATACCCCATGCTGCTCCGATGGTGTCAGCCATGGCCGCCCGCACCCGGTAGCCATGGGTTTCAAGCTTCTGCTCAATGTCAGTTAGATAATTTGCGTCACCTCCCCAAAGATGGGAGCATCCTGAGGCATCAAGCAGAAGCCCGTCGGGTGGGTCAATAGCCACAATGGGAGCATAGCGAATGCTCCATTCGCCCAGGCGCCTGAGTAGTTTGAGTGTAAGTTCCGGTCGGTCATCCAGTGCTACCACAGAAGGTACTGCGGCTCTGGCATCGGCAAGCACCATGCCATCACTGATGCCTTTGGCCCTGGCCATCGGATTCGAAGCTGAAATCACCATTCTCCCATGGGAAGGTGTGCGCAAAACGAACGGCATCTTTCTCAGCTCTGGCCGACGGAGGGAGAACCAGTCCGTGGAAAGGTAACGGAACCATATAGAAACAAATCTCTTGCCCATGGTCACCCTGCTTTTCGTTCTTCCAGTTCAAAACGGTGTAGCACTTTCTCAGTTACTGTTTTTAGCTGGCCTTCCATCCATTTTACATCCCAGGCACCCGGCTTGCCATTTCGCACCCGCTGCAACTCCACTCTCCATTGTGGGTATCCCACACCGGGAAGGTCGTCAACAACCTCGCCGGGCAGAGAGGCTATTTTCCAGCGGGATACACAAGCTGTTGTTGTTAATTTTTGACTATAAGGCCGGATCACAAAACCAGTGACGCAGCTTTCTTCTACTGCGAGCTGCAACCTGCGGGAGGAGGTGAAGTCAAGGGTGGGCATTTCACCTACGACAGCGGCAACGGAAGTACATTTCAAACCTTCTTCCACCGCCCACCACACATCCTTTTCTTTCTTCAGGTCAATAAAGATGAACCTTTCAGGAGAGATTCCGAAGGTCTTCAGGGCAGGCGGGAAGAGTGCTCGGGAAGTGCTAATCCATAAAGCTATTCCATTAGCACCTGTAACATTGCTCAGGAGAGAAGCTACAAAACCGCTGGTCGCTGCAATGTCTTCTTCACCTGCAGGAAGAAATTCGTGGATAGCTCCCAAAGGGAAGACACCATGAGGGAATGCCGCATCCATTAGCCCCAGGTTCAGTCGGGCGGTGGTATTCCCCGGCGACTTGAACCCCTGTAGCCGGAGAATGTCGGATTGTAAAGAGGAAAGTATGTCAGCCCTGCTCTGTTGCATGGAGTCTCATTTGCTTATAAAAGCTAATTATTTTAGTTTTCAAACATACTAAAAACCAATATAATTAGCAATTAGCTAATGCGTTTCCATGTATATTAATGTTTGGAGTTTTGCAGAGCTAGTGAAGTGAGTTTTGTTACTGTTCTCCAGCTTCCTTTAAAGCTTCTTCAATGAGGCTGTCAGAAAGCCGAAAGGCACTCTTTTTCAATAATTCCAACAAAGGCTTAATAGTTGAAATGATGCCTTTTTTCTTTGCTTTAATAATCACTCCAAGAGTTCCCGTTATCTCCAGTCCTAGTTTTTCCGCCGCAAGCCTGCCTTTGTAGTCATCCAGGATTATAAGGTTTGCATCTATTTCTAATGCCAGCGTAATAGCGCTGGCTTCACCCTTGTCTACCTGAAACTCAAGCATTTGTTGCTTTTGTTTGTCAGACACAGCTAATATATTGATCCAGGGAGGAAGCTTCTCGCCAAACTCAGCTTCTACTTCTTCAGAGGAATAAATTTGCCCGTAAAGCTTTTGGAGGATTTCTAACTTACCAATATTTGATAGAGCAATAAAACAACTTGTATCAGATACGACTACTTTAGGCATTTTTCACATCCCTTGACAGGTCAGAGGGAGGGTAGTTGAAAAGAGAAACATTGTACTTGCCCAACATTTCGGCAAAAGCTCTTTTTGATATACCAACCAATTCAGCTGCTTGACCTAGAGAAAGCTTTCCTTCTTCGTACAATTTAGAGGCAAGAGTCATTGCTACCTCCTTTTCATCGAGGTTAACAAAGTCAGGGATGTTGATCACCAGCTGTTTCATATATCAAATTTAATCTTTTCCTCACCTTTTCCAATGACTGATCCAAGAGCCTCCCAAGGGGGGCTCAGGAATAGTTGAAGGATTATCCTCTCGGTTTCAAAAATGCCAGCTGCCCTAAATGGTTGGCTAAGTGAGCTGTCCGGTTCATCACCAGGTTTAGCTTGTTTCTGTGTGGTTCTTTGGCAAAATCTTCTTCAGTCACAGCCGTATGTCTGGTAAACCAATCGTCGGCTGAAAACTTTTCAAATGCTGTGGAAAGCGCTGAGTTTATTTTATTCCAGGCTGCTCTTAATTCTGGAATAGGTGTCTTCTGACCTGACTTATCCGGGGTTCTTACATAGGGCTCATAGAGTTCGGGATAGAGCTTTTCTCCGATACTTAACAGTGGAAGCATATTGTCATGCACGGCTGCGAGGTGGCCAAGCAGGTAAGTGCCGGTATTTCTGCCTGGAGCTACTTCTGAGGCAATTTGTTCGTCGCTCAGGCTATCAAAAAGTTTGTTAGTGCGTTCAATTTGAATATTCCAGGCGTCCAGGGCCATTTTGATAAAAAGTTCTTGTTGGTTCATGGGGATGTATGGTTTTGTACGGAGTAAAAGTTGATGAATGATAAGGAAGAAGAGGGGGTGAAAAGTTCGGAGCCTCAAGATTATTAATAAATTTGAAACTGATTGACAAAGAAGTGTCAGGTATGAAAACAATTAACAATATTCACCCAGGTGAAATCTTGCAACTGGAATTTCTTGAGCCAATGGGGCTCACGGCTTACCGCCTGGCGAAAGAAATAGGTGTTCAGCAAACGAGAATTAGCCAGATTATGGGTGGTAAGAGGTCAATTACCGCAGACACTGCCATTCGTCTAAGTAGATTTTTTGGCACCACAGAAGAGTTCTGGATGAATTTGCAGCGAGAGTATGATTTAAGGAAGGAGCATGCCGAGAAACAGTCGGAGTTTGATAAGATTCAGAAGTTCGAATTCCACGAAGTTTAGAGAGACACGGACAAATAAACACTACACCCCTCATGAAAAAAATACTCCTTCTCGGCTCTGGAGAACTCGGAAAAGAATTTGTGATCAGTGCCAAAAGGCTGGGATGCTGATCAAAAAAGATTTTGCAACAGTGGGTAGGGGAAAGTACCAAAGTCTTGTATAAGAGAATTCTCAGTATATTTGAATATGGATGAGGTGATAACATACAGGGACATTACCAGGAAGAAGGCTCAATCAAAATTAGAGTCTCTATCAGACGATGAAGCCATGGCAAGAGTACTTGATCTGATGGATTTTTATGCTGCTTTAAAGGCCGCCAATAAAGACTTGAAAGATGACTCCTCAGACATCCTATGGATTGAACTAAAAGAAGCCAAATGATTTCTAATGAAATCAGAGAGTCACTCCAGCACACTTGCTCTGCTCTAAACAAACATGGTGTTGAATACATGCTGATTGGCGGAATTGTGGGTGGTTTCCATGGTTGCCAAAAGCTCTCAGGTGTTGCTGAATATGACATTTTGGAATATAAGCCTGATCTTGATTAGTCTGAACCCATGAAAAAAATACTCCTTCTCGGCTCTGGAGAGCTCGGTAAAGAATTCGTCATCAGCGCTAAAAGGCTGGGCTGCTACGTGGTGGCCTGCGATAGCTATGCAGGAGCGCCAGCCATGCAGGTGGCCGATGAAAACGAAGTATTCAGCATGCTGGATGCTGACAAACTCAGAGAAGCCGTTGAACGTCATCAACCGGACCTGATCGTGCCGGAAATTGAAGCCATCCGCACGGAGGTGCTGGTGGAAATGGAAAAAGAGGGCAGAAACATTGTGCCAAGTGCCCGTGCAGTGAACATGACCATGAACCGTGACCGCATCCGTGACCTGGCAGCAGGTCTCGGCATTCGCACCGCTCACTTCGCCTATGCGGAGTCTGCTGAGCAACTGATGGAAGAAGCTAAAACAATTGGATTTCCAGTGGTGATCAAGCCGGTGATGAGCAGCAGTGGCAAGGGGCAGAGTGTAGCTCAAACCGCTGATGACATCCAAAACAGCTGGGACTATGCCTGCGCTGGCATGCGAGGCGACCGCCAGCGGGTGATTGTGGAGGAGTTTATCAAGTTCGACTACGAGATAACATTGCTTACGGTAAAGCAGAAGAATGGCCCGACGTTATTCTGCGACCCTATCGGCCATGTGCAGGAGCGGGGCGACTATCAGTATAGCTGGCAGCCTCAGCCCATGACAGATAAATTCCGAAAAGACGCTGAAGCCATGGCCAAAGCAGTGACCGACGACCTGGGTGGAGTGGGCATCTTTGGCGTGGAGTTTTTCGTTACCAAAGACGAGGTGATCTTCAGTGAGCTCAGTCCCAGGCCTCACGACACAGGCATGGTAACGCTCATCAGTCAAAACCTCAGTGAGTTTGACTTACATGCCAGGGCAATTCTGGGTTTGCCCATCCCCAACATCAAAGTGACAGAGGGTGCCAGTGCGGTGGTGCTAGCCTCGAAAGATGGAGTGGCACCGACGTATACAGGTGTGGAGGTAGCCATGGCCGAGCCTGACATCGATGTGCGCATTTTCGGCAAGCCCACTACCAGACCTTATCGACGCATGGCGGTGGTGCTGGCTACTGGCAAAGATGCTGTGGGAAGGGCGAGGGTAGCTGCCGCAAAGATCAAGGTGGTTATAAAAGAGATTTGATTGTATCAAGCCGGGTAGTAGTCTCCCTCCTGTGATTTGATGCGGTCGGTTTTTATCTCAAAAACTGCTATGAACGGCAGTGAAGTGTTCGGAGAAAAGTGCTACTTTGAACGTTCTGTTTTCTTTGTTGCAATACCTAAACTGTTTGAAGATGAAATTTTCCCGTTATGCTTTTGCGCTTGTTATCCTTTTCCTATGTGCTAAATGCAAAACCAATACCGAGCCTGACCAGGCTGAACAAACGAAAGAGTGGTTGACCTATGAAGGCCGAACCGACATGCCAAAGGTGGTGCTAATTTCTGGTGATGAAGAGTACCGTTCGGAGGAGGCTTTGTCTCAACTGGCGAAAATTCTTTCTTCACGCCATGGATTCAACTGTACAGTTCTGTTCGCACAGGATCCAGCCATGCCTGGAATAGTTAACCCCAACTATGTGCGCAACATACCAGGGATGGCGGCCCTTGATACCGCCGATCTGATGGTCATTTTCACCCGCTTTCGTGCTTTGCCAGATCAGCAAATGCAGTACATCGACAACTATTTAAAAAGTGGAAAGCCGGTGATTGGCATGAGAACGGCTACCCATGCATTCAATTTTACGGCGGCAGATTCTGCCTCGAACTGGAAGCATTACGGAAATTACTACGATGCCGAAGGTGAATGGCAGGGTGGCTTTGGTCGCCTGGTGCTGGGAGAAAAATGGATTTCACACCATGGCAACCACAAACATCAAAGTACCCGTGGGGTGGTAGCCTCGGATACCGTGGGGCATCCCATTCTCAGTGACATCGGGGAAGGAGAAGTATGGGGGCCAACCGATGTATATGGCGTGCGGTTGCCTCTGCCGGGTGATTCACAACCTATTGTGCTGGGGCAGGTGGTCAATAGGGCAGGTGAGTATGCAGAAGATGATGTCCTGTACGGGATGCGCTTTACCGACAATGAAGTAGCTGGCGTTGAGGTGGAAAAAGACAAAGAGGGGAACGAAAAGACAATCACCAAAAACGCCCCAATGATGCCTGTAGCATGGGTGAAAAGCTACCAGATTCCGGGAGGGCGGACAGGAAAAGTATTTGCCACTACTATGGGGGCTGCCACCGACCTTTTGACCGAGGGCACACGCCGGATGATGGTCAACAGTGTTTTTTGGAGCCTTGACCTCCCGGTTCCTGAAAAAGCCAATGTAGACACGGTAGGAGTTTATCAACCCAGTCAGTTCGGTTTTCACGACGACCAGTATTGGCTGGACAAAAACTTGAGTGTGAAATCTTTACAATAGGTCTGGTTACACATGCGCAGCGGGATCTGTCGGTTCGGGCAACAGTGTTTGATCATTAATCCTTCCATTTGACCTCAATACTTTAGTCATGAAACAGATTCGTTCCCATTTGATGCTGCTGGTGATAGCAGCGATGTGTTTTGTCAGTTGCAGCACTCACCCCCTTACAGGTACATGGGATTTCACTATTTCGTTTGGGGACGAGGAACTTACAGGAACGTTGCAGTTGAATCAGGCAGGCGATACTTACAAGGGAGTGATGAGGTCTTTTGATCTCGGCACGATGGACATCGGGAATTTGCAGGTAGATGGGCAACGAATAACGGGTAACATCCTGATGTGGCAGGAAGATCAGGCGACCGTAACCGGGGAATTTGAGGGAGATCGTTTTTCAGGCGTCGTTACACTCGACCAGAAAGAATACCCGATTACTGCAACAAGGCAGTCCGAACCTACCAGGGCTTACGAACCTGCCAAAGTAGACTACGTGTTATCTGAAAGCGATGTGGCAGATGCGGAGTCCAATATCGATCATGCCGGGTTAATAGAAGACTTCAGCAGGGAGGGATATGTCCGTGGAGGAAGGGTCTATAATGCGAATTGTATCAATTGTCACGGTAACAAGGATGTGGAGGGATCAATCCCTATGTCGCTGCAGTTTTGGGCGCAGCCTTTTAAGGCAGGGTTTGATCCTTTTTCCATGTATCAAACGATCACCAGGGGCTATGGGGCGATGCCAGCACAGCTCATACTCACACCACAGGAAAAGTATGATGTCATTTCATACATCAGGGAGGAGTTCGTAAAAAATAACAATACTGATCAGTACTTCAAGGTGACTCCTGGCTACCTGGCCGGTCTACCAAAGGGTACATCGAGAGGGCCGGCCGCTATGCCTTATCATCCCTGGTCCGATATGGATTATGGTAATTTTTTCATCAACACCTATGAATTGGCAGATGAAAAAACCGCTGTTCCCAGGTATCACTCGCCGGGACCGTCGCCGTTTCCCGATGAAGACTACAGCAAAAACAATTTTGCCTACAAGGGCATTGCGATCAGGCTCGACGAAGGAGCTGGGGGAGTGTCGAAGGGCAACAGTTGGATGATTTTTGACCACGATGTGATGCGTGTTGCAGGCGGATGGACAGGTGAAGAGTTCATTGACTGGAATGGCATCCTGTTGAATGACCGACACGAGACCTATCCCAGAACCATTGGGAAACTCCACTTTGAAACACCGGTTGGGCCGGGTTGGGCGAATCCGGCGACTGGCTCTTTTGAAGATCCCCGTTTTACAGCGAGGGATGGGAGGCAATTTGGGCCGCTACCGAAAAAATGGGCCAACTACAAGGGGCTCTATTATTTTGAAGACAAAGTGGTGATCTCCTATTCGGTTGGTAATGCGGATATTCTGGAAAGCCTTGGTGTGGAACAGCATGACGAGCAGACGATCTTTATCAGAACCTTGAACATGAGTCCTTCCAAACAGGCACTTAAGCTGAGGGTGGCCGTAGCCGGAACTGCTGTTGCCATGTCGGGAAACGGCGCTTCACTGGCGGAGGAAGATGGTTATGTGATCCTCAACGTGGCTCCTGGCACTCTGTCTAAAATCAAGCTTTTTATTGCAGGCACTGGAAGCAAAGCACTTGGCGATTATGTAGCCAGTGCTAGCCCACCGGAATCATTGGATCAATACACCCACGGAGGTCCGGCGCACTATTCGCAAGTGATACGCACAACCGTAACAAAAGGCAGAGAGGAGGGCCAATTTGCGGTAGATAATATGACACCTCCTTTCGACAATCTCTGGAAGTCGAGAATGAAGTTTAGCGGCATTGATTTTATGCGGGACCCTGACGTGGCCGTTTTGTGTACTACCGATGGCGACGTGTGGAAAGTCACTGGCCTTCTGGATAAGAAGGGGGCCCTTGTTTGGAAAAGGATCGCATCAGGACTGTTTCAGCCGCTTGGCATCAAAGTGCTGGAGGAGAAGATTTACGTTACCTGCCGTGACCAGCTTGTTCTGCTTAGGGATTTGAATGGCGACGAAGAAACCGACTTTTATGAAAGCTTTAATCATGACCATCAGGTCACTGATCACTTCCATGAGTTTGCCATGGGGCTTCAGGCTGATAAGGAAGGGAATTTATACTATGCCAAGAGTGGTCGCCATGCCCGGGAATCACTTATTCCCCAGCATGGCACCTTACTGAAAGTGAGTAAAGATGGATCCAAAACTGAGATCATTGCCACAGGGTTTAGGGCTGCTAACGGCGTATGTATCAATCCCGATGGCAGCTTTATTGTCACCGATCAACAGGGGTATTGGAATCCGATGAACCGGGTGAACTGGATTGAAGGAAAAGGTAAATTCTATGGCAATATGTGGGGCTATAATCCCCCAAAAGATAGTAGTCGTGCAGGTATGGAGCCTCCAATGGTTTGGATAGATATGGAATTTGACCGGTCGCCGTCGGAGCTACTATGGGTAGATAGCAAGAAGTGGGGGGCGCTCGACGGCAGCCTGCTCAGCTTTTCTTATGGTTATGGGAAAATTCAGCTTGTGCTAACCGAAAAGGTGGATGGGCAGCGACAGGCGGGGGTGATCGACCTGCCGGGTGTAAAGTTTTTGAGTGGAGTGATGAGAGGGCGCTTTAATTCTGAAGATGGACAGTTGTATGCTTGTGGCATGTCGGCGTGGGGCACTTCGCAGATGATGAGAGGAGGGGAATTCTACAGGGTTCGCTACACCGGAGCACCGCTATCGGTTCCTGTGGCGCTGGCAGTGGAAGACGATGGAGTAAGGCTCAGCTTTGCCAGCGAAATGGACCGCAACAAGGCGATGCAGCCGACCAATTATGAAGTGCAAACCTGGGACATCGTCAGAAGCAGAAAGTACGGTTCAAAACGATACAACATGCAAACCTTGCCTATTCAGGGTGTGCAGCTAAGTAGGGATGGCAAGACGGTCAAACTTTTCCTGGAGGAGATCAAGCCGGTCGACATCATGACTATTACCTATGCGGTGACTGACGTGCAGGGCAACGAACTCAAAGGCAAGCTTCAAAACACCATCCATCATCTGAAGCCCGTGCAAAAAGCAAAAGCCGATGGATTGTTGCTGGAGTAACAATGAGGATTATTAGCCCAGCAGAATAGCCAACCTCTCCGAATCCATTGTGGTTGACCTAATGAGCCAGTGAGAAATACCCGGGAATCAAATCTTTGATTTTAGCCAGCGTTTCATCAACCGACAACTCACTCATTCCGCCGGCGGCGTTGGCATGGCCACCGCCATTGAAATGCTCGGAAGCCATTACGTTGACAGGGTTTTCCTTCCCTTTAGACCGAAACGATATCTTCATGATCCCATCACGCTCGGTAAATACAATAGCGGCTTTCATGCCTTTGATAGATAAGGCAAGGTTGGCCAGGCTGTCTGTGTCTCCTTTTTTATAATGGTATTTCTCAAGCTCTTCTTTTGATAAAGAAATGACAGAGACTTGATAGTCTTCCATGATTTCCAGTTTTTCAGCCATGGCATATCCTTGCAGGCGCAACCGGCTCGCTGTATTGTTGTCGCTGAGCATCTCATGTACCAGGTGATGTTGCACGCCTGCGGCCAATAGTTTTGCCAGTATTTCATGGGTGCGGGGCTGTACGGACGAAAACCGAAAACTTCCCGTATCTGTCAGAATGCCGAGGTACATCGGAGTGCCTATTTTTTCATCGAGTAAGTCGCCATGTCCTGATTGCTCGATCAGTTCCACGATCAATTGTGAGGTAGAAGAAGCAGAGGTCTCCGATACAGTAATTGTAGGAAACCCTTGCGGGTTTAGATGGTGATCAATCATGATCTTTTGGCAATTAGCGGACTCCAGCAGTATTTGCATGTCAGAGCCTACCCGATCAGTGCTATTGTAGTCTAAACAAAAGATTAGATCAGATTTTTCAAAGGCATTTGTTACCTTCTCCGGCTCGTCGCTCATGAGCACAATAGGAGAGGTGTCCAGCCAATATAAAAAGTCGGGCGCCGCATCAGGATGGCAAATCGTAGCCTTTTTGCCCAGCTTTTCTATAAAGTGCAATAGCCCCAGCGAACAGCCTACTGAGTCGCCATCGGCAGATTTGTGGGAGGTGATAACGATAGAAGAAGAGGCAAGTATTTCGGCTTCAATTTGTTTGTAGATGTTCATTGGGTAAGGCTCTTTTAAGGATGCATTCGGGTAAATAGAAAAGCCAACCTTGCGGCTGGCTTTTCGCTTCTGATATTTGGCTTTCACTCAGCGTCTCTCGAAGAGGACGCTGAGCTGGTCATGTTTTATTTGAATCCGATTTCAGCCAGGCCTTTGTGGCTGATGTTAATAGCCTCAAAGGGAGGCAGACCGAAGGTGGCATCTTGCTCCACCATGTAGAACTCCATACCTGACTGAGCTTTGGCGGCCAGTATTTTCTTAAAGTCGATGCTTCCTGTGCCTACAGGAGCAAAATTGCCTTCAGCATTCATGTCCTTTACGTGCCATGCTTTGAAACGCCCTGGATACTTCTCGAAGTAAGCAAGCGGGTCAGCACCTGCTTTGGCTACCCAGAACAGGTCCATTTGGAAGTTCACAACGTCGGCGTTGCAATTTTCCAGCAGGTAGTCGATCAGCACAGTGCCATCTTCTCCTGGCATAAACTCAAAGTTGTGGTTGTGGTACAACAGCTTCAGGCCTGCTGCCTTACATTTTTCTCCAAGGGTATTCAGGATCTCTGCTATGTCAGCAGGTGTGCCTTTCATACCCATTGTCATGGTTTCTCTGTTGAAAGTAAACATACCCATAGGCGGAACAGGAATCACGAAGTATTCAATGCCAGCGGCTTTGCAGTCGGCGATCAGCTGGTCTGCATTTTCCATCGTCACCATGCCCATGTGAGCGCTTTTTGCTGTCAAACCAAGGTTGGCAAGGTAAGCTTTGAAATCGGCTGGTGCCATGCCGTAGAACTTGCCTTCTTCATAATTGGCAGCTTCTACATAGGCGTAACCGGCATCGGCGACGGCTTGCAGAGTGGCCTTGGGGTCGGTGGCCATAGAATCACGCACGGTGTAGAGTGCCAGGCCTCCGAAAGAGGTGGGCTCAGCCTGTACAGTGGCGATTGAGTCGGCAGTTTCTTCAGTTGAGCTGGTTTTGGTGCTACAGGCCGTAAAGCCGATGACCAGCGCCAGTAAAATGACAAAGCCTAAGGTGAAATAACGTTTCATACTATGTTTAGTGTTTAATGCGTCAAAGTTACGCAAGTTCAGGGAAAATTTTGAATAATAAGGGGATAGTCTGTACACAGTATGATTGGAGACAATATCAGTATCTTCTACCCCCTTGGGCTGTCCCCAGACAGCCCAACACTACACCGCAAATTGGCAGGAATCTGCGGAGGGAGTGGCCTCGACTAAAAGCCACTATTTAAATAGGAGAATTTCAGCCCGGGAGCCTCTCATTGTTACTGCTAGTTCACCAGCCATTCATTCTGCTCCTCAATGATCATGGCAAGGCAGAATGCAGCCATCTTAAGCTTTTGATCAGCTGGCAAATCAGACGATATCCAGATATTTCGCTTGGGAGTAGCCTGCACGGCACCAATTTCAACGTCTCCCCTGTAGATAGCGAAGCCTACCCAGAGGGTGAAAGGAGCTACTCTGCCATTGTCCATTCGCTTCACAGGCACCAGCTTGTATTCCTCCGTATCGGTTTTGATAGCGCCGGTAAAAACACCATTGGCTACCGAAGCCGCCAGTCCCCAGGTGAGCGTGTCAGCACTGGAGGTGATGAGTGCTGTTACATTCTGCGAACCCTGCGACATGGTAATGTTCGGGAACCAGGAGTTTTGTGAGCTTTGTACCAGTCCGTCTTTCGACATGTTAACGATGGCCGTGTCACCGACCCCGTTGATCATGGTGAAAGCTAGCTGTTGGCTTGAAGAAGAAATCGTGCCCTGTATATTGCTTCTGCTGTTGGTGGTAAGCCAGCCAGCCTTGGCATAGACGATTTTGTATTCATCGAAGTAGTAATAGGGGACTGCTTTCATTCCTTTATACTTGACTTGCTGAGGCTGTGCTTTGGCACTCAGGGAAGGATCAATTTCCATGATCATTTGGGCATTGACTGCTGAAAGCGAGACAATTGATGTAATGGCCGCTGCTGCGATTTTAGTGAGAAAAGTTCTCATGACAAGGTTCAGGTTAGAAGTGAGGAACAGTTGATCAAATTTCGGTGTGAATATGGTAGATAGTTGGGGAATTATTGATAGGTGAGGGGTAACATTTTTTCTCTGCGACAACGGTTACATCGGCGCCCATGTCCTGTTCTCTGAAGGGGTGTAAAAGAAACGAATGCAGGTGCAGGTCTGTCGGGGGACAGACCAGGGAGAGGAATCAAGTGTTTGGTTCAAGGAAAAGGAAACTGATTTTCTTAAATTAGTCACTGCATATCCTTTTTAGCGATGATAGAGAATTTTGACAGAGTAGTTTTGACCGAAGATTTGCCGGAGCGTGGCCTGGTGAAAGGTGATATTGGTACGGTCGTAATGATTCATGATAACAAGAAAGGGTATGAAGTTGAATTTTTCACGCTGATGGGCAAAACCCGAAGTGTTGAAACCCTCAACACAAGTCAAGTAAAGGCTGTTAAAGCCAATGAGGTGGCAAATAGTATAGAATAGGAGTAAGCTTGCGCCGGTTCGAGTGGCTTTTGCCTATAATTTTTATTCAATAATTTGAGATTGTAAGCTGAAAGCTTAACTCAACAACCCAAAAGTTACACAAGAGCTAAACTTGCGGGAGTTGGGAATAAAATGAATATAACACCTAAAATTGTAGATTGGAGGAAGGAAAGACCTTTTTCTTAAGCCTAATAGTCTCTTTAAGTGGGTTGGGGATAATTTACTTTTTTGACATAAAAAGCAGAAAACCAAATTTTTGAATGAAAGGAAAACTAAAGATTTTGACCATTTTGCTCTTGTGTGCCGTCCAAGCAGTGGGGCAAGAATTAACACGCTATGACAATTACTGTGAGTTAGCAAGTAATCATAACTTAGAGGATAATTTTAGCCAGGCAATTCTTTATTATGACAGTGCAATTGCTTTGAATCCAACTGGTCTTCGTGCCTACTACGGTAAGGCCGGAGTTTATCGACAATTGGAGGATTTTGACGAGGTTTTAATAAATTATGAAAAGATTATTGAGATTGATTCTGACGCAGATTTATTTTTTCAGCGAGGAGTATTAAGAGAGGCACTAAACGACGCAATTGGAGCGATACAGGATTTTACACGTGCGATTGAATTAGACTCGACTCGGATTTTCTATTATATAGAAAGAGCGGAAGCAAAAATGATTTTGAAAGACAATAGAGGTGCAATTATCGACTATTCAAAATATATTAGCTTCTTACAAAAACATAACTCTGTTTATCCGTTTTTTGGAAAATCCTTGCCCGAATCGCTAGTGTCGAGAGCGCTTGCAAAAACTAGTTTGTCGGACTATCAAGGAGCGATTCGAGATTGCGATGATGCTATTCTTTTGTCAGACAAATATGCACACGCCTACCACATTAGGGGGTATGCGAAAGTAAAGATCGGGCAGGACAATGAGGGTTGTTTAGATTTGAGCAGGGCTGGAGAACTCGGTGCAGATGGAGCTTATGGATTTATTTCCGAGTATTGTAATTGAATGGTAATTATTTCGATTTTATCCCCGAGTTTATCACAGCACAAATTACCCACCATCTCCCCTCCGAATAAGTACCCAGCCCAAAGATTCGGTCGTAGCGATCATCGCAAGCAGCATGGCCAGGATGCCCCAGGAAAAGTCGGCCTGGTTAGTGGCGATTTGATAGCCCCAATAGCCACTAACTCCGATGCCTCCAATGGCTATCAGGATACAGCCCAATCCATAATAGATAGCGAATTCACTGCGAGCCTTTTGAGGCATAATCTGGTTGTTTATCAATGATTATTCTTGCCAGGAACTAGCATCACAGGACCTGTAACACTTTTGCAACATAATCTCGGCAAATTGCTCCAAAAGCTGCCAGTGTTGATCACAATTAATTATTTGCAACTCCGTAAACAAATTGTGTTGTATCGACACAATGAAACCACTACCTTTAAGTAACGGGAGCAACCCTCCCACACTTAAACTACATACCAATGAAGAAACACTTACTGAATAGGAGGGCCCTTGGCTTTCTGCTGGTGCTTGGGGTCACGGTGAGCCTGGCCAATACTGCCTCAGCGCAATTTCGCCGCAATCCGGTGGTGTCGCCGGAAATACATGCCGACAATAAAATAACTTTCAGGGTGTATGCACCCAATGCCAACGAGATTACCCTGTCGGGTGATTGGATGGGGCAGGGCAAAACCGAGCCCCTTGTCAAAGGAGATACCGGACTGTGGGCGGTTACTGTCGGCCCGCTGGAGGCTGAGCTGTATGGCTACAGCTTCACGGTCGATGGCGTGTACACCCTCGATGCCTCCAATGCCCTCGTAAAGCGGGACGGCGTGCGCAACATCAGCTTCTTTATGATCAGGGGCAAAGGATCCGACCTGTACGAACCCAAGCACGGTGCCAAAGGCATGGTGAGCAAGGTGTGGTACGAGTCGCCAACACTTGGCCTCACCCGCCGCATGTATGTGTATACCCCACCGGGATACGAGAACAACAGCAAAGAGACCTATCCTGTCTTCTACCTGCTGCATGGCGGCGGTGGCGACGAGGATGCCTGGACAGAGCTGGGTCTGACTCCGGCGATCATGGACAACCTGATCAACTCCGGCCAGGCCAAGCCCATGATTGTGGTAATGACCAATGGCAACCCCGATCAAACAGCGGCCAGCATTGAAGCACCAGCCAAACTTCCGGGCCAGGAGGTTCCGGGGCCTTTCGGTATGGCCAATAAGAAATTTGAGGAGAGCCTGGTGAAAGATGTGGTTCCGTACATCGAAAGCCATTACAGGGTGAAAAAAGGTAAAGAAAACCGTGCTTTGTCTGGCCTCAGTATGGGTGGCTGGCAAACCCTCAACACCACGTTCGACAATCCTGACATGTTCGATTACATCTGCGTGATGAGCATGGGCTTTGTGAAGGATAGCCCTTTCGGACTGCCCAACAACGGTGAAGGCAGGGGCAAAGACATTGACGCACTGAAAAAGGCCAATCCGAAAGTATACTGGATTGCCTGCGGTAAAGACGACTTTCTGTACGACAGCGTAGTCAACCTAAGAAACACGCTCGACGAGCATGGTTTCAAATACAAGTATGTAGAAAGCACTGGAGGCCACACCTGGACCAACTGGCGTATTTACCTGTCGCAGTTTGCGCCGGTGCTGTTTAAGTAGAAACTGGTTTTTACTCGATTTATGGTTTCAGGTCTGCTCTTTGGGGCAGGCCTTTTTTTGTTTCCCCGGAATGCAGTTGTTCATTTGAATCCCTTACACCACATTTGGCGAAGAATGAATTTCTTCAATATTTTTTGATATTAATAAAAGGTATATTATTATTGTTTATCAATAATTATTTTCCGCATAACATGAATAAGCTTCGTATCATTCGCATCATTATTAAAGCCAGTATGGGCTTGCTGATTTTAGGGATGGTGTTCGTTACCATCTTCTTTGCGTCGATGAAGGAAGGTGTGTTTATCGAGATCGAACAGCCGCATTGGGTAATCAAATCGGATCAATTACAGGAAGTGTTGAGAACACAGTTGCCTGTTCCGGATAAACCCATGTTACTTTCTGTGGAAACACTGGAAATGCGACTACCGGTACATCTCAATCTAAGGTTGATTGTGATCGCAATGATGTTCATGGTGTCGGGCTATATGCTCTGGATACTCTGGCTCATAGCAACAATCATTCATGATGTGATGAAGGGCACACCGTTCAACCTGAGCAGTAGCAAGAGAGTGAAGCTTATCGGCACGCTGGTTGTGCTGGCTCCTTTGGGCGAGTGGATACTCAATGTCTTTTTCTCGTTTTGGATCGATAATCGATTTCATTTCGAAGGAATGACCCTGGAAACAGACGCCAGTCTGGGCTGGCCGGTGTTCATACTTGGGTTGTTGATTGTGGTGCTGGGCGTAGCCTTCGAGCAGGGCCAAAAAATACAGGAGGAAAACGAACTGACAATTTAGGAAGAGCACTTTCGAGACGGTTCTGTTCAATTCTTAAATAGCTTGTAGTTGTAAAATTGATGATATGAAAAAACTCAATATCGCTCAGGGTGTCATCACCTTCCTTATATTGTCGCTGTGGCTGGGCGTGGCTGTAGGCACTGTTTCTCTCGTGACTATGAAGGAAGGCAGGTATTACGAGATGAGCGAACCCCATCTCAGGGTGCAGTCGGACGTATTACACAAAAGCCTTGGCGAAACCCTGGCAAACAGCATTCCCGAATCGTTCAAAATCAGGGTAGACACTATGAAATTAAGCCAACCCATTGACGGAGGCTTGAAAGCACTACTACTTTCGATTGTGTATTTGTCTGTTGGATACCTGACCTATGTGCTCTTTGTTTTCAAAAGCATTATCAACGACGTGAGAAGAAGCAACTCGTTCAATAAGGAGAATATACAAAGAGTGAAATTGCTCGGTTTGCTGATTGTTATTGGCCCATTTGCCAATTGGCTGGTGGCGAAGGCCATGGTATGGTGGCTTGAATACAATTACCTGTTTGATGGGCTAAAGGTTGTTTCAGACTCGTCTTTTGACTTTACCGTGTTTCTAATGGGCCTCATCATCATGGTGCTGGGCGTAGCCTTTGAACAGGGGCAGGAAATTCAGCAGGAAAACGAACTCACTATCTGATGCCGATTATAGTCAACCTTGATGTAATGATGGCGAAGCGGAAGATCCGTTCCAAAGACCTGGCCGACAGGCTGGGCATCACCGAAGCCAACCTGTCGATACTGAAGACAGGGAAGGCCAAAGCAGTGCGATTTTCTACGCTGGAAGCTATTTGTAAAATACTGGAATGCCAGCCGGGGGATATTTTGGAATTCAGGGAGGAGGATTAGTTGGCGAGGCTGGCACGCTTTTGCACACTTGCCTTTGCGTCGAACAAAGGATAGGGCCGGTTAAAAGCCTCTTGCATTACTTTGAAATGAGTAGAGAGCTTGCGGATCACTTCTTTCGACATCCCTTTTTTATAGTTTAAAATATCAGAGACATAGCCTTTACTTATACCCAAAAGATCAACAAGGTCTTTTGATTTCATTTCGTGTTCTTCCATGAAGGAGCGAAGGAGGCTTACCGGGTCACTATCATCAAAGGTGTTGTTCTCTTCGTCATACTTTTCTATCAACAGTGTGAGTAAATCTATCTCGTCGGCAACATTGGCATTTTGATTTGAATCCAGAAGATCTTCTAGTTGTGCACAGTATTTATTGTACTGGCCGTCACTCTTGATTACCGTGTATTTTAAAGTTTCCATATCGTTAAAAGCTGCTAACAGTGTATTGTAAATTGCTTTTGCAGAGCTTGTCATATTCGGCATGAGTGCCAATCCAGCATACAAACAGGTGGGTTGTGCTACTTCCAAAAGCATATTTGCATATCATCCTGCAATTGTTGCCGACTATATCAAATATTACTCTGCAACTGCCATTGCCTAACAAATCTGCTGTATTGAATGTGCTCTTAATGTCTCCTGGTTCATTCCAATCGGCAAACTTTAACTTTTCCAGCCAATTTGTAAAACTAGATCTGAACTGCGAGTGAACAGCTGCGTAGTTTTCAATTGTCCGTTTCTTGATTAGGTGAACCCTCATATCTGCAACAGTAAAGATAAATGAAATAGTTCACATTTTGTGAACTTTCACCCCTTCACCAAATACTTATCCAGCCATCCTACCACCAGCTTTCGCATCTCAGGCAGCTCTTCATGCGGGCAGTCGAACAGCTCGATGAGGCAATCTTCTTCCCGGCCATGTTGCTTGTACAGCGCCAGCAGATAGTCTCTGATTTTCTCCACACCGGCAGGCGGCGTCAGCAAATCCAACCGTCCATTCAAGCTGAGGTGGGGCCGGGGAACTATCAGCTCGTTAATGGTGCTGGCAGAAAAATGTTTGAGTATTGAAGGCACATAATAGTAGATACCATGGCCACTGAGATTGCCGATTTTCATCAGCTCGTCAAAGTCGGTGAGGCAGCAAAGGTCGAGGCAGGTAGTGATGCGGGTATCGAGCGCCGCCAGCCACCAGGCTTTGGTGGCCCCCATCGAGAGCCCGAACACGCCCACCCGGCTGGTGTCGGCTTCCGGCCGGGCCAGCAGGTAGTCGAGGGCTTTCATTTCGTCCCACAGCATCATACCAAAAAGTGTTTGCCCTTTCCATAGCATTTCCTTGAAAGTGTCGGCTTCGCCAAACGCTCCATTTTTCAATCGGTTCCTTTCGCCAAAGCACCAACTGTCGACGGCCAGGGTCATGATGCCCTTTTGTGCATATACTTCTGCATAGGCCGGCATCACAGTTCGGCCGTTAAGCAATTCCTCTTTCCCTACTTCATAAGTGCCAAAGTGGGCATGGCAGTAGAGCATACAGGGCGCCTTGCCTTTCAGGTTGTCCGGCACAAGTAGGATGCCAGGCACTTTTTCCTGTCCATTGAAATCGAACTCCAGGTGTTCCAGCGTAAAGCCGTTGTGCTTTTCTTTTCGAATTAGTTGTGGAGGCTTGGGCGCATGCCGGGTGGGCAAGTCTCCCAACAGCCCGAGTAGTTTTTTGCGCTGAGAAGCCTGGTAGTCGGCGTAAGATGTGTTTTGAAGGGGCATAGATAGAACGAATTGATCAAGCGGCAGCATTCCGGCCAACGAAGCAGCTACAGATTTCTTAATGAATGTTCTTCGGGCATGAAGCATACGCTTGTTTTTTGCTATTGGAAGGTAAGCATTTTTTAAACACGTTTTTATCTGCGGCAAACGGTGTTGTTTCACAATTTCCAATGGCACCTTTTGCTTTCACGATGAGTAAACTTTACTTTCCGGTAGCAACTGCGCTATTATACCCAACTAAACAACTCAGAGGATCGGTTCTATGAAGGACACCGGCGGCAGGCCCATTACAGGTGTGCTCAATGTATTTATTTTTTTGGCAAAAAAGAGCTTGTTGAGCCTGCTTTGCAAGCAAGCTTTGGCGGTGCTGGTCTTTACTCTTATGGCAGCTTGCGGCCCTAAGGAAAACAGAGATCTTGACCATAATCTATCGGCAACCCACAGTTTGTCGCCATCCGTTTCGTTAGCAGATCAAGAAAGAAATGCAGGAGAATACCAGCAAGCTTATGAACTGTACGATAGCCTGGCAAAAGTATTAGGGCCGGAAGAAAAAGTGTATGCTTCCATCAACGGGGAACTATGCCGTTTCTTGTGGAATGACACGCTTAGCGTACTTTCCCCGGGGCGTTTGCCACTTGCCATCACTGTAAGTCAAAGAGTATCAGAAAGCCTCCTCCAAGGCATTTTTGAAACCAGAAATGGCCGCTCTGGCCTCAAGAGCTTTTACCAAGCCGGTGCATTACTTCGGTCTGACGATAAAAAGGAGACTTTCGAGTATTTTGCCATGTTGGAGCAGCTTGCCTGGTGTCATCAGATGGTGCACGGCGAAACTGATTCATCTTATTTCTATTACAAAAGAGCGCTGGATATGGCTGGCGATTTTGAAGTGCTGTCGCCCCATATTCCACGACTTCTCGTGCAACTTTCGGAAGTGGCCATTACCAATAGGGATTTTGTAGCAGCCCTTGGCTACACAGAAGATGGCTTAAGACAAAAGCCTCACAACAAAGATCTTCATGAGTTGCTGATTCTGAAGGCAACACTGATGCGACGAATGGAGAAATTCGATTCGGCCACTTACTACTATCAGTTGGCGGACGAAAAAGTCCAATTGCAAGCAGACACCGCTAGCCTGGCCAAGCTTTTGAGGGAAAGAGCGCTTCATGAAATGATCGTGAATAACGACTCTTTGTTCCTCCTCCAAATGATGCGTCTGGAAAGTTTGCCTGCGCACTTTGCAAGCAATGCCTGGATTAGCACCGACCGTTTGTACGGCTTTTATCACTTTCTAAGGGGAGATGCTCAGGCAAGTATCGATGCCTATGAGAGGGCTGTGGCACATTTTTCCAGACAAAAGCTTCCTGATATTGTTCAAACAACAGAGGCGTTTTGGGTGCTGTCATACTTGTACCGGCAATTAGGACAGTATGACAAAGCGGAGAAGAATATTTTTGCAGGCATCGTCTACTTTTCACCCTACAAAAATGCCCCTTTCTCCTGGGAGGTTGTGATATCGCCCGAAGTCTCCAACCGGGGTTTTAATTTCGTGAACTATCAGCAACTGGCGGAAATCGAGTTGAAACGCTATAAAGACAGGTCTTCTGATCAGGAGAGCCTAAGGCGATCATTTGAAATATATCAGTTGATCGATTCGCTGATGTTCCAACAAATCAGGGCTGTTGAAGAGGATGCGCTGCTGATGTTTTTGCGCATTGGCCGGATGGTTTATTCCGGGGCTATTGAGGCGAGCTTTCATTTGCACCAGCTTACGCAAGACACAGCTTACCTGAACCAGGCACATATGTACATGGAAAGGAGCAAAGGACTGATTACCTACCAGGACTTGCTTGCCAGGAACCAGGAATATTTTTCGGAAGTACCGGAGGAATTCAGGACAACGGAGCTTCAACTGAAAGCCCAGATAGCCGCCATGAAGAGGAGCTACGCTTACGATTCAAGGGAAATGACTGCACTGCTAAGAAAGGCCGACGACTACTATGCCGACATGCAGGACAAATACCCGAACTACTACAAAGCCAAATATCAGATAAACCCGGATTCTTACACTCATTATGCCGACATGGCCGACGCCCGTGAAGCCACCTTTGTGCAGTATTTTGTGAATGACGACTATGTGTATGCCTTAAGTTACGGCGGCGAGGGCCGATTTGAGCGAGTTGAGGTGGATGCGCCTTTTACGACAGCTCTTAATGTGTTGGAAACGCAACTGGCGAAGCTGCCCAATCGACAGGGTGGGGCAGCAAAAGAAGCCTTTATGGAATCCTCGGCACTGTTGTACAACAAGTTATTAAGGCCGCTGGGCAATATCCAAAAGTCTCTTCTGGTCATTCCCGACGGTGCGTTGGCTTATCTTCCATTTGAAGTGCTCGCAAAGGAGGTGGCGGTTTCATTTCGGGATGCACCCTATCTGATCAAGACCTGTGAGGTGAATTATGCGCCGAGCTTGCAAATTTATGCTCTTAATCAAGGTAAAAAAGGACTTCCTACAGATGAGGTTGTTGCCTATTCGTTTACAAAACCACTGGGTGAGCTTGATGCACTGCCCGGCACAAAGCGGGAAGTCGCATTGCTCGGTAAAGTGTTTTCAGGGAGTGATGTTCAGTTGAGAACAAATGAGGAAGTGACCAGGGAAAGATTGCTGGAGGATTTGGTTTCGGGAGGCGATATTCTCCACCTGGGTTTACATGCATCGTCCAGTTTGGCTGATAAATTGGAGAATAAGATTGACTGCTATTCTCCCACAGGCCTTGATCAGGATGCCCTGTATGGCTACGAGATTGCACCCTTGCCTGTGAAAGCACATACGGTAGTGCTCACGGCCTGTCAGTCGGCCTTTGGGCCCGTGGTGGAAGGAGAAGGCACGTACAGCCTGGCCAGGGCATTTAAACAGGCTGGTGTAGCCAACGTCGTAGCGTCTTTGTGGAACCTTTCCGATGGCACTACTTCCACTTTGGTTGGGAGTTTTTATGAAGGGCTAAGTCAGGGGAAAAGTGCCGCTTCAAGCCTTTCACTTGCCAAACGAAAATACCTGAAAGAGGCGGACGAGCTTATGGCTCATCCGCATTTTTGGTCAGGGCTTGTTTGTCAGGGGCAATAGCTGAGCAAGGTCTCAGAGCCGTGGTTCTATATGTGCAGCTCTGGTGATGTATAGTCCAAGCGTAGGGTCGTAAGTAACGGGGGCATCAAGCGCCACGCCGTCTTCATCCGGTGAGTAGGGGCGCCAGGCACCCCTTGGTTCCCCACCCCGGGGAGGTACAGCACCGTCGCATACGTAGTAGCCAACTGTGAAGTCGGGTAGTATGAATGGATAGAAGCGCATGTTATTAAAAGTAAAGTATTCTTTGGATACACCCGTCCCATTGCCTGCTTTTGCCAGCACTCGTTTTGGGCAACCAAACGGCCCAAATATTCGCTTATCTTCGAAAAATTCTTTCAGGTAACCGGCGCTGTCCCCCATGTTCACAAGGAAGAGACCGTGCATGTCCACTCGTTTTCCGTTGACAACACGAGCCTCTTCAAAGTAGGCAGGGATGGTCATTGAAGCGAGGGCTAAGTTGGAATCGACACAGTTTACCTGATAAGAAAAGCCGTAAATGGACAGCCCGGCCAGGTTGTACTCATGGATGTCGTAAGCTGGGATTACTGCCGCAGTTTCCGTAACAGAGATAGCAGTTGACTTGGGGGGCAGCGATGTGAAGTCATCCTTTTTGGCGTAAAGCTTGATAGTTGACATAATGATTAGTGTTAGTTTCTGCTCAAGATAGGGAATTAGCGGCCCCAGCGGAATACTTACTTTTGAGGAAATTGGATTGGCCTTCCTGCCGATCCGTTTTTACACCCTCAAGTCACCTTGTCCGTAAACAAATGGTTGTAACGGAGGTTATACACTAAATGCATTAGTCAACTACTCGTCATGCATACTATTTTATCACATTTCAAACGTTTGTTTGAATAATCTTGCTATATTTCGATCTCGATTTGAACCAAAAAACTACACGTTATGAAAATGAACATTCTTAAATGGGCGAAGATATTTAGCCTGCCAGCCATGGCGCTTGGTCTCCTTGTTTTCACCGGTTGCGGTGGCGATGATGAAGAAGCGAAGCCAACAATGGACATTGTAGAGCTGATTAGCTCTGATAAATACAAGCAGGCCTCTGGAGCCGATGAAGAAGAGTCACTTGACTCCCTTGTCAAATATTTAGGCGTATATCCTGATCTGATTGAGTTGCTGGGCGGCTCTACTGAGTACACGCTTTTTGCGCCAAGTAACACCGCTTTCAAAAGCCTTCTTGCTACGCCAGGGTTCCCAAAAGACATCACAGACATTAACCCTGAAATTGTAAAAGGTGTATTGTCTTACCATGTTGTGTCCGGCACCAAGCTGAAAGCCGATTTGACTGCGGGAACCTCAGTAACAACAGCAGAAACAGAGGCAATTGTTGTGAATGCCGATGGTACGCTGAAAACGGGCTCGACTAATCAGGCTATTGAGATCGTATCGGCGGATCTGAAGGCGACCAATGGTGTCGTGCATTTGGTAGCTACAGTGCTGATTCCACCTTCTGTGGGTGCTTCGCTGACACCAATTTTGGGTACTAACGCCGGAACTTTGCTGCTCGGTGCTCCTTTCAGCACTTTGGCGGCAGGAATTACCCTTGCTGATGTGTATGCAGCTGCAAATGAATTACCTACTCTTACATCTATTCTGGCTGGAGGCACTGTTCACACAGTTTTTGCGCCAACCAATGAAACTTTTACTGCAGGACAGATTACTGCCAATACGTTTACAGGCCAACAATGGTATGGAATTATTGCTAATCATGTGGTTCTTTCAGATGTGACTCCAGCGGCATTGACAGATGCAACTGCTTCTACGACAGGGAAAAAATATAATAGTGCTTTGACCAAGGACGGAGTCAATTATAACCCATTGTATTTTTACTACAATTCAGCTAACAAGCAGGTAGGAGTTGGTATTTTCATCGACAGCAACAGTGATTTCAATCCTGCTACTGGAAGTGGCTTCAATGCTGAGATTGTTGTACCGGATGCTGCTACAAACTCAAACGGCCGAGTACATGTGATTGCCGGGGTACTTTCTCCACCGCAATAATTTTGGAAACAACATTAGCACAAAAAGAAAAGGCCGGATCATCCGGCCTTTTTATTTTTCTCTTATTGATATTCCAGTAACAAGGGGACAAAAGCTTCTACATAAGGAACCACGCCTGTGTAATGGGTAAATCCTTCTAATGGAGTCAGAGTGAGTACAGACGTTGGCGTTCCATTTTCTATCAGCTTATTATAGCTATCCACGGAGTTTTGATAAGGTACGGTTACATCAGCTGTGCCGTGAAACATGTAAGTTTTAACAGTTGGTATCCAGTCGGTGAGACCATTGTCGTTAAAGCCATCCACCAGGTATTGGTAATCTGGGTTGGTATCAATGTTTTCAAGTAAATCAGGCTGTACCAATTCAGAAATAGTATAGCTTAATTCTTCGTTGATTTGTCCGCCGCTTTTGCTTCCATCGAATACCGCCGGAATTTTGGCAGCATAAGGCTCGTTGAAGAAGTTGGACAAAGGTTCTGTCCAGTCGTAGTAGGTTTGGTAAGCCAGCGCCACATAAGCCAGGAAAAACGGGTTGTCGTAGGTTTCAAGACCGAAGAAATATTCCTGCATGCCTTTGACGTCGTAGCCACCCGACGAAGGGAACGATGCCAGTAGATCGAATCCGTCGAGGGGATTATTTTCAATGGACTGTTGCGCTGCCATAGTTGCATATCCTCCCTGAGAGTAACCTGCAAGAAAAAGTTGGGTGTCGAACTTAATACCTTCCTGTTGTGCCAGCTGGTGAGCCGCTTTCAGCGCATCTACAACCGCCGTTGCCGTTGTTTCTTTTACATAATATGGGTGTAGAACCTCCTTCGATGCTCCGAAGCCAATGAAATCAGGAACGACCGTAATGAATCCTGGACTCGCCATGGCGGCGTAAAGAATGAGAGAGGTGCTTTGAAGAGATGAAGAAGAAGGGGCTTCGGCATTGGAGGCTATGGTGCCATGCTGAAAGCTTATCATACTAACTTGCTCCTCGGTGTCAGGCAAAATGACCACTCCTGAAGCGGTAATCGTTTGCCCCTTATAAGTTGTTTCGTATGTGATCTTGTAGATGTCTACACTGTAAATAAACCGGTCAGTTGGGATGTCAATACCAGCGGCGGCAACAAAAGTCTTCAACTCTCCAGCGGATCTGCTTAAGAAGGGGGTTGCCTCCTTTAGATTGGTATACTTTACCGATGGCCCTCCGTCGTCGTCTTTTTGGCAAGAGGTGATGCCGAGCAACAGAATAAACAGGAAACTGAGTAGGTAATTCTTTTTCATAGTCGTGGGCTTAAATAAAAAAGGCTGTCAAATTAAAGACAGCCTTCATGGGCAAATTGTTGTTACGTTAATTCATTAGTTCATCAAAAGTGAGCGATACATAGTAGATGGCGCCAATATTGGGGCCGCCTAAGCTCTGGATATAGTAGGTGTTGAGAATGTTGGAACCGCCCACCTTAAGCATTGATTTGATATTGGGCAATTTAAAGCTCATTTGGGCATCTACTGTTGTGTAAGCAGGCACCATTCCAAACGCTGGCGCTACGAAAGAGGACTGCCATTCGAACTCAGTTTGCCATCTCATGGCCACGTTGAAGCCAATTACGTCAGTAAGCTTGCGGTTGGCAAACGACACGTTCACTTTGTGCTCTGGCGTGTTGTACTCCGCCAGAAAATTTTCCGGCACGTCGTTCAGTACATTCCAGCTATGATTGGCCGAAATGGTGTATCCACGGCTCAGATTGTAAGTAAGCCCAATAGCAGTGCCCTGGGACGTTACGGTTTGATCAATATTGGTATAAATCTGGAAAGTGTTCAGGTCAGTCCCGTTTAGAATTGTAGCATAATTGGGTGTGCCCACAAGGTCTGGACTAGGTGCTGTTGCCTCAGTAAATGCCGTGGCCTTTCTTACTCGTATTTGAGAAATAAAATCATCGTAAATATTGTAGTAGAAGCCCGCATCAATCATCAGCTTATTCTGAATCAGGGTTTTGTAGCCAATCTCAAACGACTTTACCTGCTCTGGCTTTACAGGGTTGAATGTTGTTACCGGCGTTAACAGGGCAATGTTGGCAGGGTTGAAGATCGCTGCTGAAGTCGCCCCCTGATTGAATACCGCTGTCCCGTAGTTTTGAACAGAAAAGCCTTCATAACCCAGTGGAACACCAGTACTTGACAGTTCGGTAAGATTGTACTTCTCGGCGTACTGTGGAAGTCCTCCCAATAACCTGGCACTAATGATGCTAAGGTCGATATGCTGCCCCTGGGTTGTAGGAATTCTAAACCCAGTCTGGAAGGAAGCTCTCAGATTATGATTCTCTTTTACTTTCCAAACCGCAGAAAGCCTTGGGTTAACCCGCCCTTTAAAGTTCTGGTTTTTGTCGTAGCGAACAGAGCCTGATAGTTTCACTTTGCGTTCACCTATCCACTTGCCAAACTGCGTGTAAATGCCCTGCTCTGCAATGGTAATAGGCGCATCTGCATCATCAAAAATGGTTCCGCCAGAATTGAGCTCATACAACCTGTAGCTGGCACCGACCTGTAGTTCCATGAAATCGATCTCGTTTTTGAAGTCGTACTGAGCTTCTGCATGATACAGGTTGGTGCGGTCGTTGAATCCCGGCCCTTTTGGAACCACACCGACCAAAGCCCTTTTCTTTATGTCCTGAAATTCCTTTGACTTGGGGTCAAGTACGAACAGGTCATTGAAAACACCCCTTGCGTAAGCATGACCAGCCTGCTGTACCTGAATTCTTTCAGCATCAGATAACGCATTGACGTCGCCCGGAGCGTATCCTGAATTGTACAGATACCTGAGGTATTCGATGCCGTAATTGCCTAAAGCACTTGAAACATCAAAATTGGGGTTGACCCTTGCGGCAGCCAGGTCGTTGACCCTTTTGGCCAAAAACTCCGTGATATATGAATCTCCTGAGTTTTCCCTGGTGGTATAAGCTCTTACATAGAAATTGTCGCCTCTCAACTGCAGGCGGTGCTGCATAATGCCGAAGTTGTTTAGCGAATATCTTTGGGCACCAGTATAGATACTCGTTCCCCAGCCTCCATTGAACAGGTAACTCAATTCCATTCTATCATTGGGACGGTAGAAAAGCCCCACGCTTGCTTTCTTGTTTTCAGCACCGTAATCGATGAGATCAACCTCCTTGTATGGGGTGACTGAAACCACGTTGCTCGGAAGGTCGCCAGCGGCTGCATAGGTCTGGGCAGAAACACCAGGCTCAAATACGGCATTTCTAGCCAGTACATTCCAGTTGGCGCTGAGAGGGAAAATAGCGAGGTTGATGGAAGCCTCATCGCCCATATAATGCAACCTGTCTGACCCTGGGTTGGAGCTGAATCCCTCAGGTGTTCTTGCTATTTCCCGGTCAACGTCGCTGGTGCCGTGCCAGTCCTCGGCCTTGCTGTAGGCGAGGTTTACCTTGAATGCGAACTTGTTATTGAATGACTTTGCGTAACGAAGAGCACCTTCATAAAGGGGAGCGGCGTCATGACCTGATTTTTCCCCGCCACCAAGGTGGTTGACACCCACTTTTGAGAAGGCACTCAATCCCTGGTACTCAAAAGGACTCTTGCTGTTGACCAGTAGAATGCCGTTAAAAGCATTGGGGCCATATAGCGCAGAGGAGGCACCCGGAATCAGCTCCACACTTTCTACGTCGAGTTCTGAGGGGCCGTTGAGGTTCCCTATCGGAAAATTGAGGGCAGGAGCCTGTGTGTCCATCCCGTCTGTAAGCTGCACAAACCGGGTGTTGCCTGTGTTGGCAAATCCTCTGGTATTGATGATTTGGAAGTTGATACTACTGCTGGTAACGTCCACGCCCTTCAGGGCTGCAATGCCCTTGTAGTAGTTGTCAGATGCAGTGGACTGCACAGCCAGGATATCCATTTTCTCAATGGACACAGGAGACTCCAAAATGCTTTCCTCTACCCTGGAGGCTGAAATGACCACCTCTTGCCCAAGCATCGTTTGCTCCTCCATTTTGATGTCAATATTGCTCATGGCGGCATTGCTCACCACAAACTCCTGTGTGGTATACCCTATATAGGATATTTGAAGTGTGAAAGGAGGGGCATCGCCGACGCTGAGTTTGAAGTTACCGTTGATGTCGGTTACCGTACCCAACACCTTGCCCTTCACAAGGATGTTGACTCCGGCAAGTCCGTCGCCATTAGCGGCATCAGTTATTTTGCCCGAAATGCTGGTTTGAGCTATCGCCGTGGAGGCAGCGAATAAAAACAGAAATAGTAAGTTTAAGTAAGTAGTAGTCTTATTCATAGGGTCATGTTTAGCTAATCCTTAAATCTAAATCTTTTTTTGAGAATTTGGCAAAGCGAATCTCTGTATGGGATATTTAAATAGAGCCTGATCAGCAGGCTTGTTTTGGCTGGCAATAATAAAGATATAACTATTGCGCAAACTTGAGCTATCGACCAGACAAAATATGACACACGGATTGCCTCTTGATGGGTAATTGCCTTAACTTATGAACTCATTAAACACCCCTTACAATGAAAGCCCTTGTGCTGGAAGCTTACAATCAATTTATTTATAAAGAAGTACCCGACCCGAAGATCGCTGATAACGAAGTGCTGGTGAGAGTAAAAGCTGCGGGAATATGTGGCAGCGATGTGCATGGAATGGATGGCAGCTCCGGAAGAAGGCTTCCACCCGTTATTATGGGGCATGAGGCTGCGGGCGAAATAGCAGCGGTGGGGAGCGATGTTACCGACTGGAAGGCAGGCGACAGGGTTACGTTTGATTCGACTATTTTTAAAAAAGACGATTGGTTTACACAACGGGGTCATTACCAGCTCAGTGATGACAAAATGGTGGTGGGCGTATCTACACCAGATTTCCGAAAAGATGGTGCCTTTGCAGAATATGTCGTCTTGCCTGAGCACATTCTTTATAAACTTCCTGATACCATTTCATACACGCAGGCTGCTTTTGTGGAGCCGGCGGGGGTAGCGCTTCATGGCATCGAAATTACCCAACCCTCCATGACCGATATCGTGGTGGTAGTGGGAGTAGGCATGGTGGGCACGTTTGTGCTTCAGTTGCTGAAAATCAGAGGCTGCCGGAAGGTGATTGCTGTCGATATCGACGACATTAAGCTGGATCTGGCCAGGAAGCTTGGCGCCGACCACGCCTTTCTGCCGAATGATCCAAAGTTGATGGAAACAGTGAAAGGCTTGACCGACGGACGTGGGGCAGATGTAGTTTTTGAGGTGGTAGGAGAGGAGGACAGTGTGAATACCTGCATCTCGGCTGTTCGCAAAGGAGGCAAAGTAACACTGATCGGCAACGTAACGCCTACCATCAATTTTCCTGTGCAGTCGGTAGTTACCCGGGAAATAAGAGTGCAGGGATCGTGCGCTATTAATGGTGAATACCCGGCGGTGCTGGATTTGATCGCTTCGGGTCGCCTGGATGTAAGCAGCATCTTGTCGGTAGAGGCGCCGCTGTCCGAGGGCGCCACCTGGTTTGATCGATTATACAATAAAGAAAAAGGCCTCATGAAAGTGATGCTAAAGCCCTAAGAAAAATGGAGAAAATTAGAGTAGGAGTAGTTGGAAGTGGAAAAGCCGCAGGCATGCATGCTGATGGCATTATGAATATCAAAAATGCCAGTCTTATGGCGATTCATAGCCGAAGCAAGGAAAGGGGCGAGGCTTTTGCCGGGAAGTATGGAGCCAAATCCTATCAGGATATTGCCGACATGGTTGCGGCTGAAAAGCTGGAGATGGTTACCGTTTGTTCGCCTCACCCTAACCACCTTGAGGCGGTGGAAGCGGCCATGAGCGAGGGTGCTCATGTGCTGGTAGAAAAACCGCTGGCTTCTACGCTGGAAGATTGCGACGCCATGATTGCCGCCTCAAAGAAATATGGCAAAAAGCTGGGCATGGTGAGCCAGCGGCGTATCCTGCCAGCCTCACAAAGGATAAGAAAAGCGATAGACGCCGGGAAGATTGGCACGCCTGCGCTTGGCATTGCTCAGTTGCTGGGCTGGCGTGGCGAAGAATACTATAGAAGCGACCCCTGGAGAGGCAGCTGGGAGCATGAGGGTGGTGGTGTGCTGGTGAACCAGGCCCCGCACCAAATCGACCTGCTGCAATGGTATATGGGCGGAGAAATGGAATCGCTGTACGGTGTATGGAACAATATCAACCATCCTTACATTGAAGTGGACGACACAGCGGTGGCTATCATTAAGTTCAAGGGAGGCGGTATTGCTAACCTCATTTTGAGCAATTCGCAAAAGCCAGGCCTCTATGGCAAAGTGCATGTTCATGGCTCCAATGGTGCTTCAGTAGGTGTGCAAACAGACGGTGGGGCCATGTTCATCGCAGGCATATCGAAAGTTCAGGAACCACCGAAAACAGACCTGTGGACAGTGCCGGGGGAAGAAGGCCTGGTGGCGAAGTGGGAAAAAGAAGACGTTGACTTGTTTCACAGAGAGGATCCGATTGAATACTTCATCCGGGCCCAGAACCAGGACTTCGTGGATGCGATCATCAATGACAGACCACCCATGGTCGATGGCAAAGAAGGCAGGAAGACGGTGGAGATATTTACGGCCATCTACCGCTCGATGAAAGAAGGGAAAGAGATTAAATGGCCGCTATAGCAACTGGTTAGTAGCCGTACGGCTGCATCATTTGTCTCATCATCTGCACTCTTTTGCCCAGATGAGGTGGCTGCAGCAAGGGCAGGAACTGGTCATGGGTGGTGTAAAAGCCAAGGTAGAAAAGCCAGAAGCCTAACGAAAGCGGAGGGATCATACCAATCTCTGCGTCGCTCACGGTTTTGTGCGACTGATAGGCTTTCAGGAAGGTAGCAAAGGCCTTATCGGCTACCTCTCTTTTTAACTTGCCATATTGAACATCCAGGTCGAGGCTGATTTTGAAGGTCATGATATCGTTAACCAGCCATCCATAGCCCATAAAGTCGAAATCGAAAAAGGTAAACTGTCCGTTGTCGTCGATATGGAAGTTCTTGGGCATGAAATCGTAGTGGCAGTAGCCTTTGGAGAATGAGGTGTCGTCTACATTTTTGATTGCTGTTGACGCTTTATTTGCTGCCTGTTCGAGCCAGCGGCAATCTTCGCTTTCGGCCCCAAGGTAGGGTTGGATGGCTTTTATGGGTTGCTGCAATGTCGTTTCAATATCGAATGTCCAGCGGGGGTAGGTAAGCACCAGGTCAGTCGATACCTCATGGAACCTTGCCATTTCAAAGCCTAATGTCTTGAGCTGGTTGTCATCCAACACCGACACAAATTGACCGGCAGCGTAGGAAAACAAAACACCATACTTCTTTCCCTCAGCAGCCTCAAAGGTATGGATGTGGCGTCCTTCGGTATCTGCTATCGGAACTGAAACAGGCACTCCGGCAGCTTTTAACTGCAAAAGCAATTCGACTTCAGCAGCCACATGTTCATAAGAACGGATATCGTGACGGTAAATTCTTAGGATATACTTTTGGTTCGAGACTTGAATCAGATAAGTGTCGCCTACACCTCTCAGCAGCAACTCACATCGCACCACCGACCAGTGATAAGCTTTTGCAATGTATTGCTCCAAAGCAGAGGCCGAAAGGGTAGAATAACTGGTTGGGAAGAGCGAGCTCATTGGGTGAAGAAAGTTTAAAAATGGGGGACAAAACTAAATAAAACTTTTAGCCCGCCACGCTCATGGCTAACTTTTTCCTTTGTCTGAAAACTGTTGCCTGAAGACACAAAGTCATAAAAAAAGTAGGTGGCTATTTAGTCATCTCCTTTTCTTTAGTCGGTCTTCCTTAGATGTCAGTCTTAGCACCGTTTACCTTTAGAAAACCTCTAATGACAGTAGGGGAGCAAGCCAGGCAGGAGCTGTTACCAGATTGCCGCCGACATGAGCGCCGTCCACTGGAATGTTCTGGAGCGATAGTTACTTCTGGCCCCACGGCTGGGTATGCAGCAAGCTTCCTTTCTTTGAATGATTCGGCTTGGAATATTGATTTCCGAATTTCTTATCTTTGTAACATGAGTCAAGTAATAGCATATCCAGATAACAAGGAGAAATTAGTTGCCTTAAAAGCTTTCATGAAGGCTTTGAAGATTTCCTTTGAAGAAAAGGACGCTGGGCAGTTTAACCCTGAATTCGTTTCCAAAATCATGAAAGGAGACAATGACTTGAAAGAAGGAAAGGGTGTCAAGATCGACACAGATGATTTATGGAAGTAATTTACCTTCCAGAGGCCATTCTTGATCTCGCTTTTTGGAAGAAATCTGGAAACAAGAAAATCCAGCAGCGAATAACTATTTTGGTTAAAGCTATCCAGGTTGATCCATTTCAAGGAATTGGTAAGCCAGAACCATTGAGGCACAATCTTTCTGGAAAATGGTCGAGAAGAATCAATGCGGAGCACCGGCTTGTTTATACAATCGAGAATGACCTCATTTACATTTATTCTTTAAGGGGACATTACAAGTAAGCCTATACCCTCACCACAAAGCTAGTCCCTTTCCCCAATTCAGTATTCACAGTTAACGTCCCTTTGTGCAGCCTGATTATCTGCCGACTAAGGCTGAGGCCAATGCCTGAGCCCTGCTTTTTTGTTGTGTAGAAAGGCACGAAAATGTTATCAAGTACATCAGACGGTATTCCATGCCCATTGTCTGAGATTGAGATGATAACATTTCCATTATCTTGCGTTGCGCTCATTTTGATAAGGGGAGAAGCGGTGGCTTCCACTGCTTCACCAGCGTTTTTTACGAGGTTGATCAATACCTGCTCAAACAGGTCTTTGTCGATGGTAATTTCCAGCCCGGCTGGGGAGGTTTCTGTCTCCAGCTTGATTTTCTTTTTATCAAAGTCCTTCAAAAAGAGTTTTTCAACCTCGCCAAACAGCGTTGATACTTTTATTTTTTCAAACCTGGGAGGCTGAATATTTGTCAAACTGCGGTAGGCCTCTACAAACCTGACGAGGCCTTTACTGCGGTTTTCTATCGTTTTGAGGCTGTCCACAACATCTTTCGCCGATTCGTCATCCAACGCTGAAAGAGGCAGAGGCTGACCTGCCTCGTCTTCGAGCATTTCCCTGATAACCGATGTAAGCGTGGAGATGGGAATCGCTGAATTCATGATTTCGTGGGTCAATACCCTAATTAGTTTCTGCCATGAGTCTAGTTCTCTTTCCTCCAGCTCGTTTCTAATGTCCTGAAAGGAAATGATCCGGTACTGAGTGTTCTTTACGGTAATCGATGAGCACTGAACGGACAGGTTGTAAAGCTCCTTGTGCAGCAGCTTGGTGAGAATGCGCTGGCCCGGCTCCAAAGCGTCGATGGTGTTATAAAAGGCTTCGTCAACATTGCGAAGAGAGCCCATGTTTTTAATAAACTTCTTGCCCGTGAGCTCTGTAAACGACCGATTGTAGATCAGCACTTCGCCTTTTGGGTCGGCTACAACAAGGGCCACCCTCACATGTTCCACAATGGTCTGAAGGAACAGGTATTGCGACTCACGCTCGGAGCTTAGCTGATGGAAGACCCTGATGATTTCGGAATAGGCAAACTTCAGGTCGTCGACCCGGAAGCGGGCGGTGTGGCCGGAAAAAGAATTGGTAAAATCTCCCTGTTTGATAGCAGAAAGGAAATTGTAGAGCTCCCTCCGGTAGATTTCCACATAGCGGAACAAGGATACCGTGGCAATGGCAGTAAACAACATCAGCCAGCAGCCAGCCAGCCAGAAATCGGTGCTGATAATGATGTACATGCCTGCGTAGCCCAGCACCAGGATCAGTGCAATACGGACGATGACCTGCCAGCGAAACCTGTCAAAAACCATACTTCTTCATTTTGCGGTACAGCGTGGTGCGGCCCATGCCCATTTCGTCAGCGGCTTTGGTCAGGTTACCTTCCCATTTTTTGATGGCTTTTTGGATAAGCTGCTTTTCCATTTCATCTTTCTGAAGCACTTCGTTGATCATGGCGGGCTGAGGCTTTTTGTCGAGCGGGAAATCATCGGCAGTCAGCTCAGTGGTATCAGCCATGATCACTGCTCTTTCCATCGTATGTTGCAGCTCACGGATGTTGCCAGGCCAGGGGTACTGGTCTAGCTTTTTTAGCGCTGATTTGTTCAGTGACAGCTGTCGCTTGTTGTATTTGGCAGCGTACAAGTTAAGATAATGCTCCGCCAGTAATGCCACGTCGCCGATCCGTGACCGAAGAGGAGGCAGCGTAATCTCTACCGTGTTGATCCGATACAACAGATCTTGTCGGAAATCACCACTTTCAATCATTTCATCTATTCGGCTATTGGTGGCTGAAATCAGCCGGATGTCAATATCGACCGGACGATTCGAGCCGATAGGTGTCACCTGCCGGGCTTGAAGCACCGTGAGTAGCTTGGACTGCTGGGTGGTGGTCAGGTTGCCAATTTCATCTAAAAACAGCGTGCCTCCCGACGCTATTTCCAGCCGCCCCTGCCTGTCTTCTTTGGCATCAGTAAAAGCACCCTTTTTGTGCCCAAACAGCTCCGATTCAAAGAGGCTTTCTGCCAATGAACCAAGGTCTACTTTAATGAAAGGCTCTTTTGCCCGGAGCGACTGACGGTAGATCTCCCTCGCTACCAACTCTTTGCCTGTTCCGTTTTCGCCGAGAATGAGCACGTTGGCGTCTGTTTTTGCTACTTTTTCTATCGCTTCAAACACAGGAGCCATCACATCGGAACGACTGATCATGTCGGGAAACGCCTTGTCAATGTCACCAGTTATTACCTTTTCCCTCGATTTTAACTTAAGCACCTCTTTTTTGGAGCGGGAAAGCTGAAAGACGTTTTCGACGGTAGCTATCAGCTTTTCCCTTTCCCAGGGCTTCACCAGAAAATCGATGGCACCAATTTTCATGGCTTCAACCGCCAGCTGGATGTCGCCGTAGGCGGTGTTCATAATGACGTGCGCCTGCGGATCAAGCTTAAGTATTTCTCTCAGCCAAAAGAGTCCTTCGTTCCCGCTTGTTTGCCCATGGGAGAAGTTCATATCGAGCAGAATCACGTCGAAGGCAGTTTTCTCCAATAGCCTTGGCAGTCGTTTTGGGTCGGTCTCGGTATGCACTTCACCGAATCTTTGCTTAAGCACCAGCTTTGCGGTGTAGAGCACGTCCTCGTCGTCTTCAATGATGAGTATATTGGCGTTGAGCTTCGGCATTACCAGTAATTCGTTTGTAGATAACCCTCCAAGGGCTGATCTTCAGCATAGCAAGAGCCCTTGGAAGGTTTAAAGCAGAAATATATCAACTGTTCCACAATGAAACGAAAAATTGTTCCAAAATGAAACAATTGTGGGCTTCAATACAGATGTATTAGGTTGTAATTAATTGATAATCAACAAATAATGAAATGTGGCATTCGGTTTGGAAACTAAAGGGGCAACACGGGCGCTTTAAACTTTGAAGCATGTTTAAGAACTACTTTACCATCGCACTGAGGAACCTCCTGAAAAACAAAGGTTTTTCTGCCATCAACATACTTGGCCTCGCTCTTGGAATGGCCGCTACGCTGGCTATTCTGTATTATGTGAGGCATGAAACCAGCTACGACAAGTTTCATGCAAGGAAAGACCAGATATATCGTGTGACGACTGAGACCTACAATGGCGACATATTATCTGAGAAGGCTGTCGTTTCAGGGCGGGAAATGGGGCCAGCTTTGAAGGCTGATTTTCCTGACGTTGCCAACTTTGCCAGAATTCATCCGGAGTATGGCTCTGCGCTCGTTACTTACTTCACTGATTTTGAAAAAAGGCAGATTGCGCACACATTTAGTTTACCGACCAATGACACCATACAATTGGTTGCCGTAACCGGAAACTTCTGTGGCTGGTGCGAAGGAGTTCAGCTAAAGAAAAAAGACAACAAATGGCAGGCTACAGTGATGCTGTTGCCTGGCGATTACATGTACCAATTTGCCATAGGTGACACCACCATCGTCGATCCGGGCATAGAAGAGACCAACGAAGATGGGGACGCTTCCATCATCCATATTGCAGCACCAGAGCAGGCAGCGCTGGGAGGCGGACAGGAAATATCCTTTCGGGAGGAGCATTTAGCTTTTGTTGACCCTTCGTTTCTGAAGGTTTTCTCATTTCCGGTCGTTATTGGTGACCCCGATCATCAGCTGGAGGGCCCCAACACCCTGGTGATTACGAAAACAATTGCTGAAAAATATTTACAGGGCGACAACCCAATTGGTAAAGTGCTGAGAATTGGCAACAGGCAAAGCTATACTGTGACGGGGGTGATAGACGATATGCCGGACAACTCGCATTTTCATTTCGATTTTCTCATGCCGATGGCGAACATCATTGCCACTTACAAAGATGCACCCTGGGGCTGGACCAACTTTTATACCTATGTCGAGCTTAAGGAATCGGCCGATGCACTGGCTTTAAGTGCACAGCTACCTGGTTTTGTGGAAAAACACCAGGGGGAGGAGCTTAGGCAAAGAAATGTAAAAGAAATATTGTTCCTGCAACCATTAGCGGACATCCACCTGAGGTCAAACCTCTTTGCTGAGTTGGAAACCAATGGAAGTATGGAAACGGTGCGATTTCTTTCTTTGCTGGCCTTGTTCATTTTTGTGATCGCCTGTATCAACTTTCTTAATCTTTCCACGGCCAGGGCAGTATCGAGGGCCAAAGAAGTGGGTGTTCGCAAGGTGACAGGAGCCTCCAGGGGTTGGCTCGTACGCCAGTTTCTCTTTGAGGCTTTTCTGGTCAACCTGATAGCGCTGGTAATAGGAATCACCCTTTTTCAGGTTTCACTGCCTTACATGGCTGAGGTGGCCGGAATTCCGGAGTCGCTTAGCGTTTGGTCGGTACCATTATTCTGGCTACTCGTTGGTGGGATGCTTGTGGTGGGCACATTGCTGTCGGGCATATATCCGGCTATGGTGCTATCTTCCTACCAGCCGGTGGTGGTGCTCAAGGGCAAGTTTGGCAATTCTGCAAAAGGCAATTTTCTAAAAAAGGGGCTGGTCGTTTTTCAGTTTATGGTTTCCGCCGGACTAGTGGCCTCTATTCTCGTGGTTTTTTTACAACTACAGTACCTCCGCAATCAGCCGCTTGGAGTTGATATTAGTGATGTGCTCGTGCTAAAAGCCCCGTTGCTGAGAGGGAGTGATTTCAGAAACAACGTTGAGAAATTCCGGACTCAAATGGCTGCTATTCCCGAGGTGGTAAGCTATTCCAACTCTTCGGCTGTGCCCGGGGAAGGATATCAGTGGACGTCGGGAGGATGGCGAAAAGAGGGAGCGCCAGAAGATCAGCGATCCAGGCACCACGTGATTGTGACAGACAAGTCCTATGTGGAGACCTACAAAATTGAAATCCTCGCCGGAAACAATTTTAGCGAAAAGCCTGCTGAAGGCACCGACTATTCCGAATTGCTGTTAAGCGAGGCGTCGGCAAAGGCGCTGGGTTTCACTACGCCAGAGGAGGCTGTCAACTCCTTTATCAGCAGCGGAGAGGATCGGATGAAGGTTATAGGCGTATTCAAAAACTATTCACATGAGTCGCTGAAAAGCGAATACCCGAATATTGCCCTGTATAATTATCCATGGGCAAGAGGTCTTGCTTCTCTGAGGCTACAAGGCGACAATTTGCAGACATTGCTTCCAAAGCTGACCGAAGCGTGGGAAACCTCATTTCCTGGCAATCCGATGGAATACTTCTTTCTTGAGGATTCCTTTAACAAACAGTATGCTGCGGAGGAACGGTTCGAGACAGTCTTTACCACATTTACCTTTCTGGCTTTGTTTGTTGCGTGCCTGGGGTTGTTCGGTTTGGTGTCGTATCAAAATACTTTAAAGAGTAAAGAAATAGCGATTCGCAAGGTGATAGGCGCTTCTGTTTCTAACATTTTCTATCTTCTTTCTCAGGGGTATCTGAAGCTGGTGCTGATTGCCAGTGTACTTGCTCTGCCGGCGGTATGGTATTTCAATAGTGAGTGGTTGTCGGGTTTTGCCAATCGAATCGAGCTGGGTTGGTGGTTTTATGTGTTGCCGTTGATAGCCGTAATGATGATTGCTTTTGTTACGGTTGGTTATAAAACACTTCAGGCCGCAAAAGGCAATCCGACGGAAAATTTGAGGTATGAGTAGAAAACGAATGGGACAGGTAGTACCAAAAAGTGACCAGAACAATAAAATCATTTGATATGCTTCGCAACTACATCATTCTAGCCTTTAGGCATCTAAAAAGAAAAAAGGGCTTTGCTTTCATCAATATCGCTGGCATGGGTGTTAGCCTGACTGTGGTACTGGTCATTCTGCAATATGTGGTGCAGGAAACAAGCTACGACAGCTTTCATGAAAAGCTCGACAGAACATATCGTGTTGTTAGTACTGTGACCCAGGCCGGAAAAGAGTCGGCAGCGAATCCCGGCAGCCAGGCCCCGCTTTCGGTGGCGGTGGCAGCTCAGGTGCCTGAGATTGAGACTTACGTCAGGTTTGACCGGATTGATTATACCAATGTTTCGTTAACAACCAAGTCTGAAACCACTCCCCGTCAGGTATTTCAGGGTAACTTTTATATTGTAGATTCTACTTTTTTTGAGGTGCTAAGCTTCGAGCTGGTAAGTGGCGACAAACGCTCTGCCCTTACGAAACCGGAAAATATGGTAGTGACCGAGAGCGTGGCAAAGAAGCTTTTTGGCGCTCAGGATCCTATGGGCAGAGAGGTTGAAATGGGAAACAATTGGGGAAAATACACCTTTCAGGTGTCAGGAGTGATGAAAGACCCACCATTCAATAGCCACCTCTCTCCACAAGTACTTATCCCGCTGACGTTTTATGACAAGATCAATGTGAAGATCAACGACTGGGAGAATAGCTACCTGGGTAGCTATGTGGTACTTAACAGCCCGCAGTCGTTAGACCTTGTTACAAGTGCATACAACTCTATTTATCAGGAGCACCGCCCGGAGAGCCAGAAGAATCAGGGCGTCGATTACGAGTATTCGCTTCAGCCAATGGCTGACGTATATCTTCACTCTTCTTTCGAATTCGAATCGGCCAAAACTGGCAACTTTACCTATGTGGTGTTTATAAGTATAGTTGGTGCGCTGGTGCTGATCATATCCTGGGTCAACTATGTAAACCTTGCCACTGCGCAGTCGGTGGAGCGGGCAAGAGAAGTAGGAATTAGAAAGGTGTTTGGTTCATTAAAGAGGCAGCTAATCAGCCAATTCCTTTTTGAGTCAATGTTGGTCAATGCTATCAGCGTTGTGCTGGCACTCACGCTGGCCCAAAGCCTGCTCGGGAGGATTGGCAACTGGACGGGCATAGAAATCCACTCGACCCTGATTGCGGAGCCGCTGTTTTGGGTCTGCGTCGTGTTGTTTTGGCTAACCGCCTCATTTTTTGCCGGGTTTTATCCTGCCTTTATATTGTCAGGCTACAGGCCTTCAAGAGTGCTCGGCGGCAGGTTTAAAAGCGATAGCAAAGGTGTTTTTCTGCGCAGGTCGCTGGTGATTTTTCAATTTGCTGTATCCGCTTTGCTCATAGCGGGCACTATCACAGTATACAGGCAGATCAGCTATATGCGCAGCCAGGATTTGGGGATCAATATCAACGATGTGGTGGTGTTAAAGTCACCTCCTTCTGCCTTGAGCAGTGTAGAGTTCAACAAGAAGGTCAACTATTTTAAAACGGAGCTGCTGAGAAATCCGCAGTTTGCGGCGATGACAACAGCCAGCACCATGCCCGGACATAAAATTGGCTGGACATCAACAAAGGTGAGGAGAAAGGGTGAGGCCGAAGGCGAGGGAGCGTCGTTCAGTTTGATTGCTTGCGACAAAGATTATCTGAAAGCTTTGTCAATTAGCCTGATGGCAGGGGAGTTCTTCCAGGGACACGAGCAGCCCTGGGTTACCGGAGAAATTGTGATCAATAAACGGGCAGCCGAAATGTTGGGATATCAGTCGCCAGAGGAGGCACTGTATCAGCACCTGGCGTGCCCGGTTTTTGGCGGTGCCGACCTTAGGATTATTGGCGTGACCGACGATTACCATCACCAGGCTTTGCAGTCTTCCATTGAGCCGGTGATCTATGTCCTCTCCAACTGGAGCAACTACTACCTGGTAAAGCTGAACCTTAAGGGAACCGCTGAAGAAAAAACAACTGCGCTGGCACCAGTGCTGTCCAGCCTGGAATCGTCCTGGAAAGAGGCATTTCCCGAGAGCACCTTCGACTATTCTTTTTTAGACGAACAGTTCAACCAACAATATAAAGCCGACCAGCAATTCGGAGCCCTGTTTACTCTTTTCTCTGCCTTTGCGATCTTCATTGGATGTATGGGCCTTTTTGGTCTGGCTTCCTACACGCTTTACCAAAAGACCAAAGAGATTGGTATCAGGAAAGTGTTGGGCGCCAGGTACGGCGACATCATGGTACTGGTATCAAAGGAATTTCTATTGCTGGTTCTTATGGGAAACCTGGTAGCCATACCTGCGGGCTGGTGGCTGGTGAGCAACTGGCTGGAGGGATATGCCTACAGAATTGAGATCGGCTGGTGGTTTGTTGCCATCCCGGTAGCCAGCCTGCTGGTGCTGACCTTTTTAACTATCCTGTTTCAGGTGTTGAAGGCAGTTAGGCTGAATCCGGTGGAGAGCTTGAGGTATGAGTAGTGGAGTAAACAGTAAGAAGTTGGAGAGTGGCCCACCAACGCTTGAGGCTACGGCGGGCAAAGGAGAGCGATAGGCGTCGGTACAGTAGCGTGGGGCAGTGCTAGGAAACCGTCAGCCGCCGGAAGATGAAATCGAACCTTAGCGGGCTTTGCTCCTTTGCGTGATCGATTTGTGGGTTGAATAGTAATGCAAAGGGCTGATTGATAACAATTGACTTTTACTAAACAGAAACATCAAAATATGTTTTTTAACTACATCAAAATCGCCTGGCGCAACATCCTTCGCAAAAAGATGTTCGCTTTTATCAACGTGCTCGGTTTGGCTATAGGCATCAGCACCTGTTTCGTTATGCTGCTGATGATTGAGTTCGAAAATGGTTTTGATACGCAGCACAGCAATGGAGACAGGATCTACCGGCTCTATACCACCTTCACCGGTGCCTTTACCGGCTCCAACAGAGGGGTGGCGAACGGCTCTGGTCCAGCCATCAGAGAGAGCTTTGCCAATGTAGAAACTGTGGCTCAGTTTTTTGAAGTTGGGGGCAACAAAGTGGCAGTGCCGCAACCAGACGCCGACCCTGCTGTGTTCAGAGAGGGGTTGCACGCTATATTGACGGACAGTTCCTACTTTCAAATGTTTCCGGCCTACAAATGGATCGCCGGAGATCCTTCCTTTTCTCTTTCCGGCATCAATCAAGTTGTTTTGACTGAAGGCACTTTCAGAAAATACTTTGGAGATAAGGCCTCTCTTCAGGACATGCTGGGAACAACGATCTCCTACCGTGACTCGATCCAGACCACGCTAACGGGGGTTGTCAATGAAATTCCATTCAGAACTGATTTTCGTTTTACCGAGTTTGTGTCGGTGGCTACCGCAAAGCGTTTTGGGGTGAACCTCAATGATTGGAGGAGTACAAACAGTGGCTCTCAAACATTTGTGGTGCTGACGCCAGGCACCAAGGTTGAAGACTTCGAAAGCCAGGTGGCACTGCTGAAGGAGAAATACATGGAAGAGCATACGGACGGTGACTTCGTGGCGGATTTTATGCTTCAGCCGTTGTCGGAGCTTCACTTTAATCCGGAGCTGGGGATTTTCAATTCCGTTGGCGACGTGGCCAACAGGTCCACCCTGAAGATTTTGGCCCTTGTTGCTGTGCTGATTCTTCTTATTGCTGCCATTAACTATATTAACCTGGAAACCGCACAGGCCACCAGAAGGGCGAAGGAAATAGGCATCAGAAAGGTGCTGGGCAGCTCGAGGTCGACACTGGTCTTTCAATTTCTGGCGGAAAGCATCTTGCTCACATCAATAGCCACGGCATTCGCCTTGCCCCTGTGTCAGTTTGCGCTGATCTATTTTGATGAATTCCTGTCTCCTGATATGTCGCTAAATCTGGGCGACCCTACCACAATGGGGTATTTGATTGCGCTGGTGCTTTTCGTGGGAACGCTGGCAGGCATGTATCCGGCATTGGTGCTAAGTAAGTTTTTGCCAGTAAAGGCATTGAAGAGCCAGATTTATACCGAAAAAGGGAAGAATTTCTCTGCGCTGCTCCGCAGAGGTTTGACCATTTTTCAGTTTACTTTTTCTCAAATACTTATTGCATGCTGCCTGCTTATGATTTGGCAGGTTGATTTTTTAACGAAAAGAGACCTGGGTTTTAAGAAAGACGAGATACTGGTGGTAGGGACTCCCTGGCGGGAAACTGCCCAGAAAAGAGAGCGACTTGCCGCTGAACTGGCTTCAATACCTGAAATTTCTGCCATCTCCTTGCACGATAATCCGCCGTCCAGTAACAACTGGAGCTCAGATTTGCTTAAGTCTTATGACGAAAGTGGAAATGAGGTCATTCATGATGTGCATATAAAAAGGGGCAAGGTGGACTATTTCTCCTTCTATGAGATTGATTTCCTGGCTGGCCGATCATTTCTGCCTAACGATTCGCTTAAGGAAGTGGTGATTAATGAAAAATTTGCCAGGGAATTGGGCTACGAAACCCCCAATGATGCCATTAGCGAACAAGTAAATTGGGGAACAGAAAAGCATACGATTGTGGGTGTTGTCAGCGACTTCCACAACAGGTCACTGCATAGTGAAATTGACCCGTTGGTTCTTGTATACGACGAAGAGGGCAGCGATATAGGGGTGAAGCTGAACCTGGAAGGTGGTAGCCATGCCAGTGCCGACGCAGTGGTTGACAAAGTGAAAGCTGCGTGGGATGAAGTATATCCGAACCACCCCATCCGATATGAGTTTCTTGATGAATCGATCAATAAAACCTATGAATCTGACCGCCGGACGGTGAAGCTCGCCTCTACAGCGACCCTTATTGCCATTTTGATCTCTTGTCTCGGGCTGTTCGGATTGGTGTCATTTAGCACGATTCAGCGAACCAAAGAAATTGGCATCAGGAAAGTGCTGGGAGCCACGGTGGGCAATATTGTGTCGCTCATGTCGAGAGACTTCCTTGGACTGGTGTTGATCGCCTCCGTGGTGGCTGCTCCCATCGCTTACTGGCTAGGCTTGATGTGGTTGGAGGATTTTGCTTACAGTGTTGAGCCAGGGCTTTTGCTGTTCATCCTTACCGGAGGCTTTGCGCTCTTGATCGCCTTTCTTACCGTGGCGCAGCAGGCATTCAAAGCTGCAACGGACAACCCGGTGAAGGCATTGAGATATGAATAACCCTCCTTGAATGGGTTGCTGAATTTTAACGATCAAACTATGCTAAGAAACTATTTCATCATCGCCCTTCGCCACCTGAGCAGAAACAAGGTTTTCTCGCTTATCAATCTGGCAGGTCTTTCAATAGGTCTGGCTACTTTTCTTGTTATTTTCACGTTTGTGTCTTTCCACAGAGGATTTGACACCTACCACGCAGATGCAGACAGGATCGTTAGGGTAGGTACCAGGATAAAGCTTGGAGGTGAAGTGATCATTTCTCCCACAGTAGGTGCTCCGGCTGCAAAGGCTTTTAAAGAAGAGCTTCCCGGAATCGACGAAATTGCGACAATATTCAGCCGCCCCTATTTCAGGTTCAACATTTCCGTTGGCGATAAGAGTTTTCCCAGCGAGCAAGGTGTGTATGCCGATTCTCTCTTTTTCAGCATGTTCTCCATACCTGTTGTAGCCGGAAACCCTTCCACTGCCCTCACGGAGCCAAAATCGATTGTGCTTACTGAAAGTATGGTAAAAAAGTATTTTGGCGATCAGGCATCACCTGAGTCTGTGATAGGAGAATTGGTGGAAATAGAGGATCAGGCAGTTGTGCGGGTAACTGCGGTATGCGCCGATGTGCCTCAGCAAACGCATTTTACCTTCAATGTTTTAATTTCCTCTGATCTAAATCCTCGTGGCAGACAATATTGGTTGGGAGAAGGTGTATTCACCTATGTGAAGCTGGCAAAGGGACAAACGGCTGAGCAATTGCACGACATATTCCCGGCATTAACAGAAAAGTACATCGGCCCCGAAATAAAAGAATTCCTCGGTGTCAACCTATCAGAGTTTTTGGCGACCGGGGGCGAATTCGAGTTTACAACTACGCCTATAGAGGATATACATTTAAAATCTCACGCCGAAACCGAAATCGCTGTCAACGCCAATGGTACTTATGTCAATATTTTCTTTGGCGTAGGGGTACTCATCCTGCTACTCGCAGTCATTAATTTTATCAATCTTTCTGCAGCTTCCAATATCCAAAGACTGAAAGAAGTGGGCGTAAGGAAAGTGATGGGTGCCAGGAGAGAAGGGCTTGTCCTGCAGTTCATGACAGAAGCTATCCTGATCACGGTAGTGGCCTTTGGCCTGGCGCTAACCCTTCAGCAGGGAGTGACACCTCTTGTAGGGCAGTATTTTGGCGTTAATATGGGAGATGGCGTGGTGTCAGTTGGCTGGTATGTGTCTGTTGCGCTCGCCGGTAGCATTGTCATTGGCGCTGCTGCGGGTATCTATCCGGCTTTTTTACTTTCTAATGCTAAAACAATAAATGCACTTAAAGGGCAGACATCAGTTAGCAGCAAGAAGAGCAGCACCCGAAATGCCCTGATGGTGGTTCAGTTTGCTATTACGATTGGATTGCTGTCGTGTGTAATGGTGATCATGGCTCAGGTGCATTACCTCCAGACAAAACCATTGGGATACAACAAAGATCAGGTAATGCTGATCAATAGTATCGACCACTTGTCTGCCAGCAGAAGCGCAGTTCGCCAGGAACTTGAGGCACTGCCAGGTGTGGAGGCGGTATCAATTGCCAGTTACGTGCCTTCCGGCCCCAGCGATTTTGACCGAAACGCCATGCAGGACCTGACTGCTGAAGCACCGGAAACCTTTAGAGTGACTCACGCTGCCGTGGACGAACACTTCCTGGAAGCGATGCAAATGAAGCTTTTGTACGGAAGAAATTTCTCTGAGGCCTACGGCGATGAGTCCTCCAATGTGATTATCAATGCTGCCATGAGTCGTGCTTTTGGCTGGGACGTAGCAACCGGAGAGGCCATCGGAAAGACCGTCACAGACGTTGATTTTAACCGGGGCTTCACCGTTATCGGCATCGTCGATGACTTTCATGTTTTCAACATGCAGGATCCTATCATTCCGTTCTTTTTTCGGTACTCAAAGGAGGGCTTCGTTGCTGTGATCCGCTTCAATACTAATGAGCTCCCGGCGTTGAATGCAGCATTTCCTGACATGTGGAAGCAGTTTTCTGAAAAGCCCGCCAATAAGTCTTACCTCAATGAGTTTTTTCTGAAGACTTTTGAAGAAGAAAAAAAGATAGGTAGTCTGTTCGAGATGTTCACAACTTTGGCCGTTATTCTTTCAGGCATGGGGCTTTTTGCCATGACAGCCTTTAACACCCACCAGCGAACCAAGGAGATAGGCATCAGGAAGGTATTGGGTGCTGAGGGCGTTGGGTTGTTTATTATGCTTTCAAAAGGAGTGGTGTTCATGCTGCTGATCGCTGCTGTCATTTGTATTCCAATGGTTTATTACGGAATGAGCGAATGGCTGCAAAGCTATCCGTACAGAATTGCCCTGCCCATCTGGGCTTTGGTTGCACCGCTGGCAGGCATTGTCCTATTTGCCTTGTCCGTTAGTGGGTGGCATATTTTGAAAGTGATAAGGATCAATCCTGTTGAGTCGCTGAGAGATGAATGAGTTGCGGCAATGTCTCGATTGGGTTTCGCAGTAGGCAATGTCACCGACGCTCTTTTCTCCAGGGGGCATTGTAAGAATCATTCAAAATATATGTTTATATGGTTGGTATGAGCCAAGTGTTGGCGCTGGAGACCTTATGACTAACTGGACTATAAACGCTAATTGGGGTAGGGTGTGGTTTATACAATCGTTTTATGCCGTGACGTAGACTAGCCGTACATTCAGGCACGTTTGGCTCTTTTCAGCGCAACACCAAATCACAAAAACCAAAATAACCTGAGTCTTGCTAACATGGACTAATAACGATAGATTTGGATGTATTTCGAAAAACAAATTAATTGAATGATTGATGAAGCCGAACAATTAAAGTTTATAGATTTATTTTCAGGCTTGGGTGGTTTTCATGAAGGTTTAAGTTCATTAAATTTCGAATGTGTTTTTGCCTCAGAAATAGATTTATCACTTCGGTCTCTTTACGCAGATAACTTCAAAATCGAACCTGCTGGAGATATTCGTGAGATTAATGCAGAAGATATTCCTGAACATGATCTCCTATGTGCCGGTTTTCCGTGTCAGCCTTTTTCAAAAGCGGGATCTCAAAACGGGATGAATGATCTTCATCGTGGAACTCTTTTTGACGATATCTCAAGAATCATCAAATTTCACAAACCAAAGTATTTTATTTTAGAAAATGTTGCCAATCTAAAAAATCACGATAGGGGAAGAACTTGGGATATCATTTCGCATACATTAGAAGACATTTTAGGGTATGAAATAGATAACCGAAAGCTTTCGCCTCATTTATTTGGAATTCCACAAATTAGAGAAAGGATATTTATTGTAGGTGCACGAGACGGCTTGACTCATTTTTCTTGGCCGGAACCACTCGAGAACTCAAAGTTGAGTATTGACAACATATTAGAACCAATTTCAACAACCACAAAATACCTACCTGCAAGAGAATCTACTTGTCTTGATTTGTGGCAAGAATTTGTAGACAGAGTACCTGCTAACATTGAATTACCTTCGTTCCCAATCTGGACGATGGAGTTTGGAGCCGACTATCCTATTGATCAAAAAGCCCCATACCATCTTAAACGAGAAGAACTCGATGACTACCTTGGTTCGTTTGGACAATCTTTGCACGGTATGACAAAACATGATCAACTAGAGAGATTACCCAAATATGCTAGAACGGAGCAAGAAAATGAAGAATTTCCAAAGTGGAAGCAAAGGTTTATTCTACAGAACCGAGAGTACTACAATCGGATAAAAAAATACGTCGATCCTGTTCTACCAGAAATTCAGAAAATGCCTCCTAGTTGGCAAAAATTCGAATGGAATTGTAAAGGTGAATCTAGAAATATTAGGAGTCATATTGTACAATTCCGAGGGTCAGGAATAAGGGTGAAAAGAAGGAATTATTCACCAGCATTGGTTGCAAGTACGTCGACCCAGATCCCAATTATTGGATGGGAAAACAGATATATCTCTATCAAAGAAGCTTCAAAACTTCAATCATTAGAAAGGTTGAAAATGCCAAATCAATTTGGAACAGCATTTAAGGCCTTGGGAAATGCTGTTAATGCTAGAATTGTCAGCCTTATTGCTGAGGAGTTAATTAAGGAATCAAGTCCCACATCTTTAAAGCACAATAAAAACATTAATGGAATAATGCAGACCAATCAAGTCCCAATTTCTAAGGCTGTGGAATCATGAGCGGTAAAATCAATATTCGACCCAATGTTTCTATGTTATCCGTTCTCAAGTTCCTTGAGTATGAAACGTGGTTTGCGTTAGCAGAATATGTTGATAATGCAATTGCGAGCTATCAAAACAATAAGGAACGGCTCAACCAATTACATGGAGGCAATTTCCAGCTTAGCGTTAGCATTGAAATAAATGATCCTGAAAATAAAATAACAATCCGTGATAACGCTGCGGGGATTGAAGAACACAACTATCCACGAGCTTTTAGAGCGGCTGAGATCCCGTCTGACACAACAGGTTTATCCGAATTTGGAATGGGAATGAAGTCTGCTTCTTGCTGGTTTTCTGATGAATGGACGGTAAGAACAACTGCGATTGGTGAACCAGTTGAGAAGACGGTGAAATTTGATATGAATAAAATCTTCGAGGACAAGATTGAAGAACTGGAATTCATATCAGAGCCAACTAAGGAAGAATATCATTACACGATTATTGAACTTCTTAGTGTAAACAAAATGCCAAGACGCAAAGGACTTGGCAAAGTGAAATCACACCTTACTAGCATTTACCGAGAGTTCATACGAAGTGGGGAATTGAAATTAACTGTTGATTCAATGGTACTGCAATATCAAGATCCAAAAATCTTGGATGTCCCCAAATACGACGACCCAAAGGGGGAACCAATTCTATGGAAAAAGGATATTGATTTTCCAGTTGAGAAAGGCCTCAGGGTTCGAGGTTTTGTAGCAATTCGAGAAACTGGGTCAACAGCTGAGGCTGGTTTCGCATTATTTCGAAGGGGTAGAGTTATCGAAGGAAGTTTTGATAATGGATTTAGGCCAGATTTCATCTTCGGGGCGCCAAATAGCTACAGATATCAGAGAGTATTTGGTGAACTCCACCTTGAGGGTTTTGATGTTTCGTTTACAAAAAAGGGGATTCAATGGGATGAAAATTTGGACGTCTTTCTGAGATTACTAAAAGATGATATTAGCTCTCAAAACTTCCCATTGCTTCAGCAAGCTGAGCAATATCGAGTAAGAGCAACAGAGAAAGAATATAAAGCATCCATTAAAGCCCTCAATCGAACTGCTGACGATTTACAGAATAAAGGAACACAAGCAGTAACCGAGGTTGTAAACACTACAATTGGCAAGGAAGCTTCTGATAAAAAAACACTTACTCAAACTGAAAAGACTATACACAGAAGTTTTGAGATACGGTTTAACAAAATCGATTGGAAAGTGTCCATCGAGCTATCATATGACCCATCGCTGACTGAATTAATTGAAATAGGAGACAGCTTTATAAAAGATGGTTTGTTTGAAGAAGGCATAAGGCAAATTGGTATCCGTCTTTCTCTCACTCATCCATTTATGGTAGAGCATGTTGGTTCTGACCCAAATAAGGTTGAGCCTGTGCTAAGAATTGCAGCAGCATTCGGATTATCGGAAATAATTGCTAAAGACAGTTACAAGAATCAGGGTGAAGTAAGAAGAAATTTTAATGAACTTATTTCCAATCTCTCAAAATAATTTCACGAATGACAGAGATTATTGAAATTCATAACCAAGAGTCGAATGGTGATTGGCAGCCATTTGTCGGTGAAGAAACTAACGATCTGCTGAGAAGCAAAGGTTTTACCTCCCAAGATGGAACATTAACCGAAGGTGGTGAAAGAATTCTTGATGAGACCTATAGGATTATGCAGGTTTGTGGTAACCCAAATAATCCAACAAATAATGAGACTGGAATTATTATAGGTTATGTCCAGAGTGGTAAAACCCTTTCCTTTACTACTCTTACAGCCTTGGCAAGGGATAATAACTATCAAATCGTAATCGTTATTGCTGGCGTTTCGACAAATCTAGTTAACCAGTCAACTCAAAGATTGGCTGAGGATTTAAGGTACAATTCTCGTTTTGATAGAAAATGGACCATGCTTCAAAATCCGAATGGAAGACAAGATTCGGAAGCAATAGAAGCAACCCTCGCTCAATGGGCTGATCCAACTTTATCGAATGATAGGTGTCAAACGTTGCTCATTACAGTAATGAAGAATCAATCTCACCTAAATAATCTTGTCAATACCTTATCAGGTCATAATCTTTCAGGGGTTCCAACCTTAATAATCGATGATGAGGGAGACCAAGCCAGTTTAAACACCAGAGCTAGATGGGCTGCTCGGCAGAACTTAGACATTGAAAGTCTAACAGAAACTCAAGTTTCGACGATTTATCGAAGAATTACTGTCCTTAGAAATGTATTTCCTCACCATACTTTTCTACAATACACAGCAACACCACAGGCCAATTTGTTCATTAATATTATGGACAGGTTGTCACCAAACTTTATTAAGCTATTAACCCCAGGTTTGGAGTATACTGGTGGGATTGATTTTTTTAGAAATAATCCAAATTTGATTCAAGAAATTCCACCGGCTGAAATTCCAGGCATCAACAATCCACTTCATGAAATACCTGACAGCCTGAAGTCGGCATTGCGTATTTTCTTTTTGGGTGTTGTAGCCGGAGAGCCGAAGCAGCCGCCACGAAATAGAACTATGCTTGTGCACCCATCTAGACTACAAGGCGACCATGTTGAATTTACCAATTGGATAAGAAATACTTGCAATAGTTGGCAAAGACTGCTTTCAGGAACAGATGAAGATGAAAAGAGGGAACTATTAGACGAGTTTAGAGAATCGTATCAACAGTTATCAGAGACTGTTCCTGACCTGCCTGGTTTTGAGGTGCTTACTGGAAATGATTTGATTCATGCTTTACGTTATACAAGAATCGTTGAGGTGAACTCAAGAAGTGGTGAAACTCCTCAAATTCCTTGGAATGTCTTTTATTCATGGATTTTGGTAGGTGGTCAATCCATGGATCGAGGCTTTACAGTTGAAGGATTAACAGTTACCTACATGCCTAGAAATATAGGTACGGGTAATGTTGACACTATTCAACAGCGGGCAAGGTTCTTTGGATATAAGAGAGGTTACTTGGGATATTGTAGGGTATTCCTCGACCAGGTAACAATTGACTCCTACAATTTCATTATTGAACACGAAGAGGATGTAAGAAACAGACTGCAAGAGTTTCACTTGAACGATAGGCACCTGAACGATTGGGGTAGAGAAGCGGTGCTAAATCAGATGCTTAATTTGACTAGACGTAACATTATTTACGATGATCTAAATAGAGATACATTCGGAAGTGATTGGTTTAGGATAAATGCTCCACATGATACAGATGAACTTATAGAGTACAATCGGAATGCTCTCTTTGCATTCCTCCAACCCCGATCAAACTCTTTCAGTCAAGATGCGGGGCATCCTGCACGGACGGAGGATCAGAAACATTTGGTTGCTCGCTTACCAATAGGTGAATGTTTGGAGCATTTACTAAACAAACTCCGTTTCACACGTGAAAGTGATTCAGCAACTTATTCAAGCTTGAGAGGTATCCTAAAGGGATACCAAGAAGAACACCCTAGTGACGAATGCCTGCTCTATCTAATGAGTGCCAATTCAATCGAAAACTGGGCACCGAGAACTCGTCGACTGAATAGAAATGATGAAATCCAACAATTATTTCAAGGTCGTAACCCAAGAACAGGGGAAGTAACTTATCCTGGGGATTCAGAAATCAAAGAAGAGAATCTCTTGACAATTCAGGTTCATCTTTTGAACATACGAGATACTGAATATGTAAATACTCCTACGCTTGCGATTTGGATACCTGAGCATATGGGAACAGATATAATCAGGCAAGCATGAATCTAATTGAGCTATTCAATTCACTAGATATACCCGAAAATGATAGTAAGGTTTTCAATGCAGTGCCTATCCCCGATTTTCCTAATTTTCGAATGGGAATTGATTTTGAAGGTAACCCTGTTTTATTGCTTTCAGTCGCAAAGAGGATTAAGGATTTGAGATTAAAAAATTTCCGCTTAAAGTACTTGCAACTCGAACAAAACCTGGAGTGCAAGATTTTCGAAAATGAATCTTCCAAAATTCAGACCTTAACTGCTTTAACCTTTCGGTGCATTGATCCTAATCTTCAAGAGTACTTCTTACGAATATCTGAATCACTTGTAAAAACAATCGGCCAAAATCCCACTCAGCAGGAAGTTGTAGAATCTATGAAGAAATTCTTAGAGGTATTCAAAACGCTCACAGAATCACCCGCCAACACCGTCAACGGTTTATGGGCCGAACTTTTCGTGATTGAAAATGCTACCGACCCTAAAGTTTTGCTAAACTACTGGCACAATGTGCCTGAGGAAAAATTCGATTTTAATACAGGGCTGGAAAGGATTGAAGTCAAGAGCAGTTCGAACTTTGAGAGAAAACATATCTTCTCGGCCGAGCAATTAAATCCACCACATGATTCTCGAGTTTTAATTGCCTCGGTGTTTCTAAAGCAGCACAATTCAGGTCATAATATTCAACAATTGGTTGAAAGAATTAGCGAGAAACTTGACTCTGACTTTGAAACAATTGACAAACTCACATTTGTTGTTTTCAGAACGCTTGGGAATTCTTTGGAACATTCTATTGCAATAAAATTCGATTATGAAATTGCCAAGCAATCTTTGCAATTTTATGACACATCAGATATTGAGAAAATCGAAGAAATAAACATTCCGTTGAATGTTAGCGAAGTGAAATTCAAATCCGATCTCTCAAACATCAAGTCTGTAAACTTGGCATCTCTTAAGGACAAACGAACTCTATTTGGTGCGATCTAGCACCCAACGCCATTACCATTGGCAGGTTGCACAATCCAACCCGCAACTAAAACCTGTCAAAGAGAGCGGCTACTCCCACCGCATGGACGAACAAATACGAACGGTGCAATGGGTGACGAAAGACAAAAAGCTAACGGAGATATTAAAAAAAACCTGGCTTACTGATATGCTTGTCAAGGTTTGTCAGCTAGGTTTGTTTACCGATGTCCGTCTACCGATTTTAGCTGTTCGTTAGCAGTCAGGCTGAAAGATGAAGTAACTCTCAGATTAGCATTCTGGATCTAATCAGCTTTATATTGTTTCTCCTTACTCCGAAGGTTCCTGCCAACTCTTCCCAATGAGAAAGTGCTTCAGCTGTCTGATCGATGATGGCGGTTACGTCTTTACCGGAAAGGTGGGTTTGTTTACCAAGCTGCATTAAATGAGCAATGGTAGGGAACTGGCCTTCACCCATCACCATTGTGCTTTGCTGCCCTCCGGGGCCGGAAGAGAAGGTTAGGTCATAGGCAGGGGCGAGCGTCCAGTCTCCATGTTGATCCATCAAAAACGAGAAATTTTTCCCATGGTCATCTCTGTTGTGAGCAAGCACATTGAAAACAGCCAGCCTGTACATTTTCTCCACTTCTCTGGCGTCTTTTGTGAGTGCCAGCGTTAGCTCAAGCAGGTTTTCATAATCCAGCGCCGGCACCCTGAAATTGGCATGCAGCAGTCCGCCGGCGGTGTGCATATGCCAGCGCCTGCCTGGCGAGCAGTCGAAACGTTTGATAGCAAAATATCCCGGGCCTTTATCAGCAGGAAAAAGGTGAGTGGGGGGAATGATCAGCCCTGCCTGTCGTGCCATCAGGGAATAGACGAACTCAATGGCTCCGGCGTCATCACCATCATTGGCGTTGGGAAACTTCACCATCCAGTGCTCGTAGCCTTCAGGCAGCTGGTGTTTTCCATGGATGATATTTTTTTTCTCCCCATCCAAGCCCACCAATACTTTTGGCCGTGCACCTGCTGAGGAGCCACCTAAGTCAATCAATTCCTTTAAAACCTCACTGGCTTCCCCATTCAGAACGTCTCGGGTCTGGTTGGCCAGTTTATTCAGGTCAAGATGGCTACCGGAAGCCTGGCTGCTGTGATCTGGGGCATACACTAAAGCGCCAGGACCGGTTGAGCCAACCAGGGCCAGTCGGTCTAAAGGTGAAAATTCAGCCGGTAGTATTCCCTGGCTTTTTAAAAAGCGATCGATAAGCAGGCGCCCCCAGCCGTCAGGCAGGCTGTCGTCAAACACGCCGGGCAATCCCTCAAAAAGAAATGGGTCGAAGCTGTGAAGCCCTGTTTGAAGTGGTAGTTTGAAAGGAGAAATGGGCAAGTCAAGCCCAAGAAACGACTGGTCGTACCCGAAGTAAATTCTATTGTCCCGGCTGGCCAGTCGCCCTACCGGAATCGTGTCGCTGGCAAACAGAAGGCCAACTTTGATTTCCTTCACTGGTGTGTGCCTACTCATTTTTTCCAGCCTCGTTTTGGTGTTGCAGCCTTTTGGCCCTTCAGCACATCATCAATGGAAGAAAATTGAGCCTGTCTGCTGGTTGTTGCTTCCAATACTTTCTCCAGACAGCCAAGGGCCATGCAAAGCTTTACAAATGAAAGGAGGGAGAGCACCCCTTTTTGCTCAAACTTTCGAAGTGTTGGCAAACTTACGTCGGCTCTTTCCGCTAAACCTTCCTGGGTCAGTCCCTGGGCCAACCGCAGCGCCTTGATGTTCGCAGCAAGCTTTTGTTGCGCTTTAGGAATAGATATAAGTAACATTATTATATTAATTAATTGATAAATATACTAATTAATAATATACTAGTATTAGTAATGAGAATTATATTTAGGATAGTCTCCAGGATGCGCCCACGCCCCCGTTGGCGCTGTTTTCAAGACGAATCGAAAAGGTTTTGAGGTTCCATCCAGGCTGATGCTTGAACTATGTGCGAACCCTGAATCTCCCTTCCGTTTTAACAGGGGCAACCACAAAATTAATTCTTGATCAAAAGCTAAAAAGCTGGTAAAACTGTTATAATTGGTAAGATCAAGTAACTTTATGCTATGGCAACTTTGAAAATAAGCGATAAATCAATATCCCGATATTTTGGCTTTCTTAAGAATATGGATACCCAATCTAAGAAAAGGCTGATTATTGAATTGACCAATTCAATTGAACCAAAGAGAGATACAAAAAGGGGTATTGACCATTTGTTTGGGGCATGGGAAGATACCCGAACTGCCGAGGAGATGGTTTCTGACATCAGAGAATCAGGGGTTCAACATCGTGAAATTGAGAGATTTGAATGAAATATCTAATGGTTACCCAAAACACGAGGGAATTTGAAAGACTCGAGGGGATTGAACTCGAAAACTGGGCAATAGGATAAACTGTTAATCACCTCACGAACGCTTGAACTATGTGCAAACCCTGAATACCCAGGAGTCCGGTCAAGCCCTTGAAAGATGAATACCAATCGTTTCAAAATGAAACACTTCATTGTTTCATTTTGGTGCACTTTGCTGCTGGTTTTCGTTGTAATTACCTGATTTTTAGTATTTTGATGTTTGGCACATCTTGTGGCATGTAAGAGTCATAGGATCAAAACACTAAAAGAAGTTCCATGCTTTTCAACTACCTCAAAATAGCCTGGCGCAATATTTCCAGAAACAAGCTACTCACCTTCATCAACGTCGGCGGATTGGCAGTGGGCATCGCCACCAGTTTGCTGATCATGCAATATGTAGCTTTTGAGCAAAGCTACGACCAGTTTTTAGACAACAAAGAGCGGATATTCAGGGTAGACTGGAGCTTCAATCAGGAAGGTGAGACGGCGTTGGCACTCCCAAAGGCAGCATCAGGTGCGGGTCCTAAGCTTGTTACCGATTTTCCGGAAGTGGAAACAATGACCAGGATTTACAAAACCTTTAGCCCTGTAAATGTCAGCTATCAGGACAAGGTTTTTAATGAGGCCAAAATCCTATTCGCCAGCCAGGACTTCTTTCAAGTGTTTTCATTGCCGCTGACGTCTGGTGTAAGGGAAAGTGTGCTGGACGCACCCAACAAGGTAGTGCTGAGCCGGTCGGCAGCTGATCGCTATTTTCCAGACGCCGACCCACTGGGCAAAATTCTCCGCCTCAAGGAGGGCGACGATTGGGACATGAGCCTGCAAGTGACAGGCGTTATGGAAGATATGCCGGCCAATACCCATATGGAGGGAGACCTGGTTATTTCCTTTGACACCTATATCAAGCCGGGTTCTTATGCCGACGGAAGCTTTTACTGGGTGAACTTTTACACCTACCTGCTCACGGCTCCGGGCACTACAAAAGAGCAACTGAATACCAAACTGAACCCATGGCTGGCTGCCAACGAGGCCTTCAACGACTGGAGCGAAGGAGACAAGCCCACCGCAAGCGTGATGCCACTGGAGGATATTCACCTGTACTCGCACTACACACAGGAAATGACGCCCAACGGCAGCTACCTGGTGGTTTCCATCTTAATGGTGGCTGCGCTGGTGATATTGGTCATCGCCTGGCTCAACTATATCAACCTGAGCACTGCCAAGGGCCTGGAACGGGCCCGTGAAGTGGGCATCAAGAAAGTGGTGGGGGCTGGCAAGCACCAGCTCATGGGGCAGTTTTTGTTAGAGGCGCTGCTTATTAACCTGATGGGGCTTATCCTTGCAGTTACTTTGTTTCAGTTTGCCCAGCCGTTGCTTCAGTCGGTGATGCCCACCACTGTAAGTTGGAAGGTGATCCTCGATAGCGACCTGTTGCTTCCCATGGCGGCTGTCATCGTCTTCGGATCGTTTCTGGCAGGTTACTATCCTGCCAGGGTCATCTCATCCTACCAGCCAGTGGCCATTCTAAAAGGCCGGGTGGCGCATTCTAGCGGAGGCGTGCTTCTTCGCAGGATCATGGTGGCTGTGCAGTTTGGGCTGTCGTTGTCGCTTTTGGTGACCACGTTTACCGTCAAGAACCAGGTAGATTTCATGTTTTCGCAGGACCTGGGTATCAACCTGGATCAGGTAGTGGTGGCACTTGCCCCCGACGCTGTTTCTGGTGACCAGGAGGAGAAGTTTCGATTGTTTCGTAACGAACTGATGGCGGGCAGAAGTATTGTGAATGCTTCCAGGAGTGTAGTGGTGCCGGGAGAATCAATATTTTACAACTATGCAAGGCAGTTAGCGGAGGGGAAAGGTGCCAGCGACAAATATGGGCAGGGCGCTATTGATCCTTATTTTCTTTCACTTGTAGATATGGAGTTCGTAGCCGGGCGTGATTTTAACCCTGTCCTTGAGACTGACAAGCGGGCCGTGGTTGTCAACGAATCGGCGCTGAAGCTGCTCCAGTATGCCGATGCCGAAGAAGCATTGGGAGAAACGATTCGCTACATGGATGGCGACTTTGGCGCCTGGACTATTGTGGGTGTGGTGAAGGACCACCATCAGTATGGCTTGGGTAGCGAGATTGAGGCAATGATCTACTACCTGGAACAACAGGCACCTTCGTACTTTCTTTTCAAAATATCGCCTGGCACCACCCAGCAGGCAGTGGCCGAAATCCGGGAAGCTTATCAAGAGTTTTTTCCCGGCAATCCTTTCGACCACTATTTTCTTGATGAGTCGTTCGAGCAGCAGTATGCCGCCGACCAGCAAATTCAGCAGGCTTTTAGCGGTTTTTCTTTCATTGCCATTGTTATCGCCTGTTTGGGGCTATTTGGCCTGGCGTCTTTTGAAGCTATTCAGCGAACGAAAGAAATAGGGATCAGGAAAGTATTGGGAGCATCTTTCTCAGGGCTTGCGGTGCTGTTCTCAAGTCGCTTTCTTGCGTTGCTGCTGATAAGCGCAGCGGTAGCCCTTCCTGTGTGTTACTTCCTGATGGAAGAATGGCTCAATGGCTATGCCTACCGAATGGAGCTGGGCTGGAGGGAATTTGCACTGCCGCTCGGCATACTTTTGGGTATAGCCATGATCACTTTGCTTTATCACACTTTAAAGACGGTCAGAATTAACCCGGTGGAAGCCTTAAGAAGTGAATAGTTTAAGTTACCAGAAACGAAGCTGATTATGCTCAAAAACTACTTGTTAATAGCCTGGCGCAGCCTGCTGAAAAACAAAACCTTTTCACTGATCAATATTTTTGGATTGGCGGTGTCGCTGGCTGCGTGTGTGCTGATATTGTTGTATGTACACAGCGAGCTGACCTTTGACGCTTACCATGAAAAAGCGGATCGGATTGTACGTGTTACCTCTATTTTTGAAACACCTGAAGGAACCCAACGGGCAGTCTATTCTGGTCAGGGTGTCGGGCCCGTCATGAAAGAAGAACTTCCTGAGGTAAAGGAGTTTGTCAGGGTGTCGGGCACCATCAGGGAAAGGTTTTATTTCAAAAGGAACGAGGAGCTTATCAGGGAAGAAGATATTATCGTGACAGACCCTCAGGTGTTTGACGTTTTCACTTTCCACCTGATCCAGGGTGATCAGGAAGATCCTTTGAGGGAGTTAAATACTGTAGTGCTTGACCAAAGTTTGGCGAACAAGTACTTTGAGAGCACTTCTCCTATTGGAAAAACAATTGAGATCAATGGCCAGGACTATCAGGTAACGGCCGTGATGGCTGACCTGCCCTCTAACGTTGATTTGCCCATTCGGGCCCTGATCAGAGATGGACGACCTGACCGGAAAGACTTTTTGATGATAGGTTTCACGACCTATGTGCTGCTGGGTGAGCATGTCGACAGGCCCGCATTTGAAGAGAAAGTAAAACAATTTGCCAGTAAGCACTATGCCGAGTCGAAGGAAGGTGGCGAAATGGAGGGTATGAGCATCAGCCTGGAAACTCAACGATTGCGTGACCTGCATTTTACTGAGGGCATACAAGCAGATACTGCCAAGGGTAACAAAGCGTATCCAATCATTTTTGCCCTTTCAGGCGCTATGCTTTTCTTTTTAGCACTCTTCAATTACGTTAACCTGACTACTATCCGCACACTGGAAAGAGCCAGGGAAGTGGGCATAAGAAAAACCATTGGCGCCACCCGAAATCAGTTAATTTTTCAATTCGTTACTGAGGCTTGGCTAATCGTTAGTGTGTCAGGCTTGCTGGCATACACGCTTGTGCAGGTGGGTCTGTATCCGCTCAATAGTATCTTGGGAAAAGACTTCACTTTCACAGATCAAGTAACTTTTTATCTAACGGTCACTGCACTTGGTTCGCTCGCTTTATTGGTTGTGGCTTCATCAGTTTACCCCGCCATACTACTCTCAAAACGCCCTACCGTCGACGTGATCAAAGGGAAGTTGGGAGTCAGTCCTCGTCGCTTTTCTCTTCGGAAGGTGCTCGTTGTCTTGCAATTCACTATTTCCAGCGTGCTAATGTGTGGCATGGTGGCCATTTACCTACAGCTTGATTTTTTACACAACAAGGATGTCGGCTTCAACCAGGAAGGGATCATGGTGTTGGAGATGCCCCGCAACAGAAAGCTGCAAACCGCTGGCCCAGCGCTGAAGCATGACTTGATGAACATGGCTGGTGTCGAAAAAGTGAGTCTGGCTGATTTCGGTGCGTCACCGGGCTCGTTCATGCCTCAGGGTAATGTGACGGTGCTGGAAGGGGGCAGAGAAGATGAATACTGGCTGAATATCATACGGGTCGATGAAGACTATTTTGATTTGATGGGTATGAAAATGAAGTCAGGCGAGGGATTTATCGCCAACGACGGCAGCTCAAAACTGAGAGGAGTTGTGGTAAACGAAAGCTTTACCAGAACAGCAGGCGTGTCAGATGACCCCATAGGTGCAGACCTGGGCTCGTTCCTTTTGGATGACGGTAAGGATGAAATTACCGGAGTGCTGGAAGACTACCACTATAATTCCATGCACAATCCCATTGACCCCATCGTTATGTATTGGCTGGGCAATACAAAGCCTGACGAGCAGTTTGAAACAGACATTGTGTTGATCAAATCGCAAACTGACATGCGGGGCCAGGTTGCTGAGATATGGAAGAAGCTTTTTCCAAGCGAGCCGATGGAATACCACTACCTCGACAAGCGAATGGAGTCACTCTACAAAACGGAGGAATCGGCCATGTCCTTGTTTTCATACCTCACCATATTGTCACTGGCAGTGGCTGGCTTGGGTTTGTTTGGCCTCTCTGGATTCCTCATCCAGTTGCGAACAAAGGAAATCGGTATAAGAAAGGTGCTGGGAGCGACAGTCAGTTCCCTGCTTCGGTTGCTGACCACAGAATTTGTCGTGCTCGTGCTGGTCGCTCAGGTAATTGCTGTGCCATTGGCTGTGTGGTCGGTGCGGGCCTGGCTGGAAGGCTTTGCTTATCGGGCCAATGTCGCATGGTGGCAGTTTGGGCTGGCGCTGACATTTGTGGTGCTTATTGCTGTGACAACAGTGGCTGCGGAGTCCATAAGAGCAGCCAGAGCCAACCCAGTGGATTCACTTCGAACAGAATAATTTACTAAGTTAAATGACAAGAAATGACTTTTATTATGCTCCGAAACTACTTTTTAATCGCCTGGCGCAATTTGCTTCGCCACAAGGGTTATTCGTTTATTAATATCCTTGGACTGACGGTTGGCATTGCCGCCAATGTCTTTATTCTCCTGTGGGTGACTGATGAATTGTCATTTGACCGGTTTCATGCCAATGGTGACCGAATTTTCCAGGTACTGATCAATGGCGAATATCCGGACGGGAGTATTAAGACTTATGCTGCCACTCCTGCATTATTGAAAGACGTCATCGTAAGTGAAATACCGGAAGTGGAATTGGCCACCCAGCACAGCATGGAAACGGAGCTGTTGGTGAAATATGAAGCCAATGCTTTCAATGAAAGTGGAATCTATGCCGACCCTGCACTTTTCAAGGTATTTAGTTTCCCCATCGTAAGTGGTAATGCCGTCCAACCCCTGACCGGCATTGAAGCAATTGCTATTTCTGAAAATCTTGCCAAAAAACTGTTTGAAAAGGAAGATCCAATTGGTAAAACCTTGCACCTGGGAGCATCCAGTGAACTTACCGTCACCAGCGTTTTTGCTAATATTCCGCCAAACTCAACCCTTCAATTTGACTTTGTTGTTCCTTTCGAGCTTTTCACAAAGGAGAATCCGTGGACACAGCACTGGAAAAGTGGCGGGACAAAAACAGTGGTGATGCTGAAATCCGCTGACTTTACTGACGCCGCCAACCAGAAACTGGCTGGCATAATCAAAAAGAACTGCTCCGATTGCTCAACAACACCCCTTTTGTTTCCCTACCTGAAGTCGAGGCTGTACGCTGAATTTGAGAATGGGAAAAACACCGGTGGAAGAATACAGCAGGTTTTCCTTTTTGGCGCTGTAGCCCTCTTAATCCTTGTTATGGCGTGTATTAATTTCATGAACCTTTCAACGGCCCGATCGGCCAATAGAAGTCGTGAAGTAGGCGTGAGAAAATCGATAGGTGCTCACAAATCCGACCTGGTTATTCAGTTTATGACCGAATCGTTGCTGTTATCTTTCATTGCGCTGCTTTTTGCCATGGGGGTTGTTCAGCTGCTGCTACCCTTCTTTAACGACATCACTGGCAAATCTATTGAATTAGACTTTACCAATCCTGTGCTTGCTTTTGGCGTGTTGGGAGTGGCGGCTACTTGTGGATTGTTGGCAGGAAGTTACCCGGCTTTTATTTTGTCTAGATTCCATCCAGCCAGGGTTTTAAAGGGAAATGCACAACCAGGCCTGACCGGAAACACGCTTCGTAAAGCACTTGTCATCGTTCAATTTACTACGTCATTAATACTTGTCGTGGGAAGTATTGCAGTATACAAGCAGATAATGTTCATCAGCGAAAGAAACCTTGGTTTTGATAAAGAGAATATCATAGTAGTGGATCGGAACGAAGGCACGGACAGAAACTATTCGGCCATTAAAAATGATTTGAATCAGCTGGCTGCGGTGAAAAGTATAGCCTTTGGGGGCAATAATATATTTACAGTACCCATCACTACTACAGATCCTGTATGGTCTGGAAAGCCTGCGAACTCTTCCATCTTTTTCAAAATATACCGCTGCGATGCTGAGTTCATTCCCACGATGAACATCCAAATGCTAAATGGCCGGAATTTCATCGGGGGTCAGGATGCGTCCAATTACATTATCAACAGGAAAGCCGCCGAGGTAATGGGGTTAGACCTTGAACATGCCGTAGGAGCAGACCTCGAAATGTGGAATGGAAAAGGGAAAGTAGTTGGAGTGACAGATGATTTTCACAACAACAATTTGAAGTTTGGCATCGAGCCGATGATTTTCATGTATACTGAAAATAACGGTTCTCACTACTTTATAAAGTTGGGCGGGCAGGGGCCAGTGGTGGAAACCGTTGCCCAGATTCAAAATATCTTTGAGCAGCACAACCCGGATTACCCTTTCGAATACACTTTTCTCGACGAAGTTTTCGACAGGGAATACCGAACGGAGGCAGTTGTGGGAAAGCTGTCATTGAGTTTTACCGTCATTGCTATCCTGATTTCCTGTTTGGGCCTTGTGGGCCTGGCGTCTTTCACCGCTGAAAGAAGAACCAAAGAATTGGGCATCCGAAAAGTGATGGGAGCTTCCGTTTGGGGGCTCGTTATTATGCTGGGCAATGATTTTGTGGCCCTCTTCAGCTTTAGCTTACTCGCTGGTATCCCGATTGCCTGGTTTTTAGTCAACGAGTATTTATCGGATTATGCCTTCCGGACGCAGGTAGGTGGGGGCACTTATATCGCCATATCACTTTTCATGTTAGCTGTCACATTACTTTCCGTAGGCTATCAGTCAATCAAAGCAGCTTCGGCCAATCCGGTGGACTCCTTGAGGAATGAATAAGTTGACCAACTGTTAAACCAACCAACTATGCTAAAAAACCATATACTCTTGGCTTTCCGCCATTTGAAAAAGGAAAAGGGGTATACACTGTCAAGCATTGTGGGGCTGGCCCTGGCATTTACAGCGTGCTTTTTTACTTTCAGTTTTATTTGGCATGAGTACACGGCCGATTCGCATTTTGCCGACCCCGAACACACCTATCGGCTCAAAAGTAATGATGCGCTCGATGCTCCCATAAGGTTTCCCGTGCTGCCAACTTCTAATGCACAGTACATGGAAGATCATTTTCCAGAGGTGAATTTTAGTGTGCCGGTTTATCAGGAAGGCAGCGAGGAGGAAGTAACAGTTGATGGTAAAATATTCCTGGAAAAACAGTGGGCTTACACCGAGCCTCAAGGCATTGCTATTTTTGATGCCAGCTACTTTGATGTGAGAAGTAGCTTCATTGTGGGCACGGTGCTGATCAGTGAGTCAACGGCGGCTAGGTGGTTCGGGCACAAAGACCCCGTAGGAGAGAAGGTGGAATTGAAAGAAGGTGCATATTCTGTAGCAGGAACATTCAAAGACTTCCCCACTAACTCACACCTGGTGGTCGATGCCCTGGCTATTCCGCTTCCATCCAAAAAGATGAAATACAGTCAGGGCCTGGTCTATGTGAATGTCAGGCCTAATGCCAACATAGTCGCTTTGAACAAAAAGGTGGACGAAGCATCGGAGGAGATGGATACCTTTATTGATGAGATTCGCTATACGCTGGTCAGCGTAAAAGATATTTACCGAGTTCAGAACGACCAGGGAGGTATTTTAAAGAGTGCCAATAAAGAAATGATCAGCATGATGGCCATGATCTCTCTGGTGATCTTGTTTATTTCGATTTTCAACATCATCAATCTTACCCAGGTGAAAACGCTTTTCCGGGGTAGGGAAATGGGTGTTAAAAAGGTGCTTGGCATTACGCCTGGCCAAATGTCGCTACAGTTTCTGGTTGAGTCTGCCATGGTAGTGTTCTTTGCGACATTATTGAGTATCTCGTTCATTCAATTCACTGGCGGATGGGTCTTGTCTTACCTTCACATTGGCGAATTTCCCTTTAAAATGAGCGCTGCTTTTCTCCTGGCACTCATGCTGGGCATAACCAGCTTGTTGGCAGCCATTCAGAGCGCCCTGTTTAGCAAAGTAATGCCCAGGGATGTTATCGCAGGCAAGTTTAAGTTGGGCGAGCGCAAATGGTTGCTCAAGTCGATGGTTGGACTCCAGTTTCTGGTTGCCTGCACACTAATAGGGGGCACTTTTCTTGTCGACAAGCAACTGGACTTCATTATGTCCAAACCGTTGGGATTTGGCATTGACAACCTCTGGTATATCCCCAGCCCATCGGAGGACACTGACCTACGACTGTTGCGAGACCAGCTGCCATCTATTCCTGAGATACAAAGTGCCACTATTTCAAGTGGATTGCCTTTCGTTGGCACGGGTGGCATTGTCCATCAGTCAGACGGAAAATTGGAGTTTGTGGCGTATGTTAATATGGATAAAAACTTCATAGATGTTTTGCAAATCCCTTATTTAGACCAGCCCGACTTCCTTCCTGATACTGGGTATATTGTGAACGAACGTCTTGCTGTACGGCAAGATATTGAGGTGGAGAGAGAGTTTCAAGGCCAGGTGGTCGGCCAGGTAGCTGACTTTCATTTCAGCAGATTAAACGCACCGATTGGCACCTTGCTTCTTTCTCTTGGCGATCCTTCTTCTGGGTACTTTACTATGCGAATTGATGCTCAAGTTAAAGCAACTGCGGAGGCAAAGATTAAAACTGAGTGGGATCGGTTATATCCCAGTCGCCCTTTCGAACTCCTATCCCTTCACGATGCGTACCTCCAGAAACACCACGAGGCCAGTGAGCTGGCAACCGTATTAAAAGTGCTGTCTTTGCTGGCTGTTTTTATCTCCTGCATAGGACTGGCTTCCCTCACAGGCTTCTTTGTACGAAAGCGGTTCAAGGAAATTGCTATTCGTAAAGTGCTGGGCGCCACAGTAGAGCAGGTTATTCGTCAGGTAAACACAGGGTATGCGATCTGGATTTTGGCGGCCACCGGCCTTTCAATGCTGGTGGTGTACTACTATGGTACGGAGTGGTTGGCAGGCTATGCTTACGCTACCACATTGGATGCCTGGGTGATGCTGGCCCCAGGTATTTTACTGGTAGTAATTTCGTCGGTGATCATGGTTCTCCAAACCTGGAAAACCGCCCGAGCCAATCCTGTAGAAGCTTTACGGACGGAATAAACTATCAACTCATGCTCACTAACTACTTCAAAATCGCCCTCCGTAACCTGCTCCGGCATAAGACGACCTCGGCCATTGCCATTTTTGGTCTCGGACTGGCATTGGCGGCCGCCCTTCTCATTGGGCAGTATGGGTTCCTCTGAAGACCGGCTGTCAACACTGCTGGGGGTTTTCTCCGGCCTCTCTATTTTCATTTCTTGCCTTGGGCTCTTTGCCCTGGTGTCGCTCACCATTGCTCAACGAACCAAAGAAATTGGCATCCGAAAGGTGCTGGGTGCTTCCGTTGCTGATCTTCTGCTTTTGCTGTCCAGCCGCTTTGTCAGGCTCGTTGCGTTGGCTGTAGTTGTCACATTGCCCATCACCTTTTGGCTGGTAAATGAATGGCTGCAAAACTACGCCTACGCTATGGGCTTGGAGTGGTGGCTATTTACGCTGCCAGGGGCGGGACTTATATTGCTGGCCCTGGCTATAGTGGTGGCTGAGGCCATCCCAAAAGCGCAAGCCAATCCGGTGGAGGCGCAGAGGATGGAGTAAAACTTGACCCTATTTAGTGGTGCTGGAATCAATGGTGATTACCAATTTTGATAACTTTGTTGTTTAATTGGTACAGCTAGTGAGTGCGATCAAGTAGACGCCGATAGCATTTGACTTATGGATATTAGAGTAATAAAGACAGAAGGTGACTATCAGTTAGCACTCAAACGCCTGGAGGTTATATTTCATGCACCAGCCGATTCAAAGGAAGGAGATGAAGCTGAAATACTGTCCATCCTGATTGAAATGTACGAGGACGAACATTACCCTATTGGGGCACCTGACCCAATCGAGGCTATTAAATTCCGAATGGAACAGATGGGCATGGATAACCAGGACCTGGCTGAGATCATCGGATACAAAAGCCGTGTGTCGGAGATTTTTAGCAGAAAGAGAAAGCTGACCCTGAAGATGATAAGGAACCTGCATGAGAAACTCAATATACCTTATGAATCTTTGATAGCCGATTACTAACATGAATACACCTCCGTGTGCACCGGTGAGGCTTGCCTTTGGCAAACGCAGGCATTAGTTTGATTTGCCGTGCAACCCCACCGCATATTCCAGCATCATGAAGGAGTAACTAACCCCATCCAATGGAAGCAAGCAAACTTACCCAAAGGCAGGATGCCCGGCTGGCAGGCCTGATCTATCTCATTCTTGTACTCACTGGCATTTTCAGCCTGATGTATGTGCCGTCGCAAATTGTTAGCAACGCCGACCCAGCCACTACCGTGGTCAATATAAAAAACTCCGAAATGCTGTTCAAGCTGGGCATGATGGCCAATGTCGTTTGCTTTAGCTGCTTTCTGATTTTGCCCCTGGTTTTGTACCGGCTGCTCAGCCCCGTAAACAAAACCCACGCCGTGCTCATGGTGGCTTTGTCGGTAGTGAGTGTACCCATCTCATTGGTGAACCTGCTCAACAAGTGGAGTGTGCTGACGTTGCTGGGCGATTCTCCTTATCTGAGTGCGCTCGACACCAGCCAGCTTCAAGCGCAGGTCATGCTCTACCTCGACTATTACAACAACGGCACCCAGCTCGCTTCCATCTTCTGGGGGCTATGGCTTTTTCCTTTTGGCTACCTGGTGTACAAGTCTGGTTTTCTGCCAAAGTTTTTTGGTGTGTTTCTTATGCTGGGCTGCTTTGGTTATGTGATAGAGGCCGTGGGTAGTTTTTTCTACGCCGGTTACCACGACCTGGCCATAGCCAGCATCATCAGTATCCCAAGCAGTATAGGGGAGATAGGCATCTGTCTTTGGCTGCTGATTGTTGGCACAACGCTCAGAAAAAAGACATTGACTATTGGCTAGTGAAACGCCCCGGTATTCTACTTTAGCTTCAGCGGCTTCTTGCAATGCGCTGTTTTGTTTTCGGTAAAGCGCTTTACCGATTTCCGTTAAGGCCTTAGTGAGCTTTCGTTAAGCGCTTTGCTGAATTCCATGAAGCGCTTAGTGAGAATCCGTTAAGCGCTTAGTGGGAAACGATGGGAAGTGTTTCATATTGAATCCCTGTTGTCGCTGTAGGTAATTTCTGTTAATTTGACGTAACGTTTAGTCACCGACCGTCAGTCTTATGATCACCCGTCGCCTTTTTCTCAAATCCACTCTTATCACTTTGCCAACCATCGGAATTATTGGCAATGCCATGGCTGCCAAAAAGCCCAAAGTCCGTTTTGGCGTAGTCACCGACTCCCATTATGCCGACCGTGAGCCAGGAGGTATTCGGTACTACCGGGAGTCGCTGGAAAAGATGGCCGAGTTTACCGAGGTGATGAACAGGGAAAAGGTCGACTTTGTGATTCATTTAGGCGACTTTAAGGATGAGGACACCAACAGGAGGGAAGCTGACACTTTGAAATACCTACAGAACCTGGAGGCGGTGTATGCACAATTCAAAGGCCCCCGCTTCCATGTCATAGGCAACCATGATGTGGACAGCATCAGCAAAGCACAGTTTATAGCCAATGTGGAGAATACAGGCATCGACTCGGGCCTTGGCTACTATTCGTTTGACAAGAAGGGGTTCCACTTTATAGTGCTCGACCCCAACTTCCATCCTGACGGCACTGACCACAACAAAGGCGATTTTGAATGGTTCGAGTCGACCGTTCCCCAACCTCAGATGGATTGGTTGAAGGCTGACCTCGCAGCAACCAAGCTGCCCACGGTGGTGTTTGTGCACCACTCACTTTATGAGCTACCCGATGAGACCATGCATGTAGAGAATTCAGCAGCGGTGAGGAGCATGTTAGAGCATTCGGGCAAAGTGGCGGCAGTCTTTCATGGCCATTGCCACAGGGAGGAGTATTCCAATATTAATGGTATTCACTACACCCTTCTGCCTGCTATGGTCGACAACAGCGGGCCGGAGAACAATGCTTATGCCATCATTGAAGGGTTTGATAATGGAGATTTGGAGTTGACAGGTTATCGAAAGACGAGGAGCAGGTCTTATCCTGCGACATAAGCCGGATGAGGAACTCTGCCCGCCTTGCTGGCTAACCAACATGCTTCTTCCTGAACCCGGTCGGACTCAGTCCGGTGATTCGCTTGAACTGCTTGTTAAAATGGGGAATGGTGCTGTAGCCCGACTGCAGACATACTTCGGTGATGCTGAGTTCAGTATCGATCAAAAGCCTGCTGGCGTGGCCTATCCTGAACTCGTTCACAAACTCGAAGAAGGTCTTCTTGGCTCTTTTTTTAAAATACCGACAAAAAGCCTGAGGTGTTTGGTGAAGTAAGTTGGCGACAGGATCGAGTCGAATCACGTCCCTGAAATGTTGCCTTACATATTCAAATACGATGGTCATTTTTTCCGCATCCTTTGCCGTTGTATGGTGCGCATAGCCAGCACTGGCAAGGGTTCTCGCCTCATCGGACGTGGCGAGGAGCTGAAGTGTTTCCATGAGGCCAAGTACTTTGCTAAATGGGTCGGCATTTACCATGTGTGCCAATTTTTGTCCAACCCTTTTGGAGAGCTCCAATGGAAATACCACACCGTAGCTAGCTTTTTCGAAAAGTTGCCGGATGGTGGCAAACTCAGGAGAGCTGAGCAAGCTGTTGTTGAGCATCCCTTCGGAAAAATGTACGACTATTGCCTCACTTCTGCCGGACTGATTAGAAGGGTTCTGCCAAATATGTGGAAGGTTCGACCCCAGCAGCACCAGATCGTTTTCTACGAACTCCTCAATACTGTTGCCCACAAATCTCGTTCCCCGGCTTTTGATAATATAAGTGAGCTCCATTTCAGGGTGAAAGTGCCAGGGAGCATCGAACTCCGGGAGGTTCAGCGCACGAATTATCAGTGACTGACCTTCTTCCAGGTCTACTTTTTCAAAGATGGCTTTCATCCGTTATCGATGCAATGCTTGTTTATATTACCAATAATACGACTCTGTATCAATATATAGGTTAAAATAAGTTAAGTAAATGCAAAAATTGACGTAGAGGGCTGTCGGAAAAGGTGGTACTTTTAGATGAGCATTAGTAATTTATAGTATATGAGTAGTGTTGCAGATTTGGCCGGGGTTCATGAATTGGTAAGTCGTCTGTTTGAGTGGCCCGAAACTGAAAAGGAGTGGGAACAATACAAACTCAGCGACGAACAGGTAGCCTTTTTTAAGGAGAATGGCTATTTGGCCAACGTAAAATTACTCAACAGTATGCAGGTAGAGTCACTCCGCAATGAACTTGAGGAGATTGCCGATCCCAACCACCCCGGCCACCATCTGTTCTACGAATTCCATTCCAACGAATCCGCCGACCCTTCGAAGGTACTTTTCCATGCGCTGGGTGCATGGCGGGTGACCCCTGGTTTTCACGACGTGCTGTGGAACCCCGCTTTCGTGATGGCCGCCAGTCAGCTACTGGGTGGGTCAGTTCGCTTCTGGCACGACCAGCTTTTTTGCAAACCAGCCAAACATGGGGGCGTCGTTGCCTGGCATCAAGACTACTCGTACTGGACACGTACCAAACCCATGGAGCACCTCACTTGCTGGGTAGGACTCGACGATGCCGATGTGGACAACGGCTGCCTGTACTATGTGCCCGGCAGCCATAGGTGGGGTTTGCTCGACAAGCCTGACCTGGCAGGGGATATGAACGGTTTGGATCAGTACCTCACCGAAGAGCAGAAGGCGCAGTTCAATCCGATTCCCATTGAAATGAAAATGGGGCATGGTACTTTCCATCACCCCTTGCTGGTGCATGGATCCTACGAAAACAAAACCGACAGGCAGCGCAGAGCATACGTCACAAATGTTTTCAAAGACGGCACAAGATCGGATGCCGACACGCCGTTGCTTACCGGAGCCGACGTTGTTCCACAAGGGCAAAAGATGGAGGGGAAGTTTTTCCCGCTCCTTTATCGGGCTTGACACATCGAAGGTGAATCACTTCACTTCCTGAAGTCTGGTGTCCTCGTCCTCTTCTTTCTTAACTACTTGTTCGGTTTTTACGCCCTCTTCATTTTCTATCCTTTTCGGTTTGAAAATATTGGGATCTATGCCCATGCCAAATCCGCTGAGCAATATGAACAGCACCAGCCCGGCTGTTCGCAGGTATTTTTTAAACTTCTTCATGAAGCGTAGTAATAAAATGAAAGGCCGTAAGGGCTCAATCAGTTAGTAAATAATAGAGAAAGGGTGGCACAGAGGCCGTGGAGGGAATTCTCAGGAATGAGCGATTACTTCCTGATTGTAAGTGAAATAGGAATGGTAGCGATCCAACGAAAGATGGCTAGCTTTTATTTCCAGGGCGTGGTAGGTTGCCTGGATGAACCGGTTGTTGGATGTCCTATCGTCTAGTCTGGAAATAGCCAACAAGTTAATTTTGTAGCAATTGGATCGCAAAAAGCTTTGATGGTAATCGACTACCGCTTGTTTGTAGGAATGGTAGCGGGTGGCTGAAGTATGCGATACCAGCTCGGTTTTTGGAGCGTCTGGAAGGTTCTGATTAGCAAATGCCGGGGCAGAGCTTAAACCAAAGGGCACTAACAGCATGGAGAAGGCAAATATTGCCACTCTTGTAATGGATTGGGCTATTTGGTTTGCTAAATGAGACATGTGACATTAAAGATACCTAGTTTTTTCGAAAAGATTAGTAACAAGGAACCACGTACTAATTATCAGAGCAAGCCCGCTACCAGTATGTCTTCGTCCAAACTCTCCCAGTGGATCCCTTCTCCGCTACCGATCAGTCTCCAGTTATTTTTTTGTTTTTCTGTAGCATCTCTAAGTTTTGGGAACCAATCGAGAGGTATGGCGACTTCACGGCCATCATCTAATCTGACAAACATTTTTAAGTCATCAAACCAAATATCAACTGCATTACTGGATTTATAGCTTGTTAAAATACTCATCCCATTTGTTCTTAAACAGTTCCAAAATCTCAATCACCAATTTACGAATCTCATTGATTTCAGCGGCGTTGAATCTTTTCGATTTAACGAGTTCAATTGGCTCAAGGTTAAATTTTGCTGTGCCGTCACCTTTTTCAACATGAAATGTCCATAAAGGCTGCTATGCCTACCGAGCATGGATATAGGCGCAAAATAGAGGCTTGGTGGAGCATTAGGGTACCAAGACATTCCATGTGACCACTAAAAGGCAATTATATACACATGAATATGCATTGGGGTATGATCATTTGCATAAAAGAAGAATCGATAACCTTTGTGTCTTAAAATTGTCGGCATCTGACATAATGCTAATGCTTCATAAATATAAGACTTTTGCAGTATGTTGATCAGCTCTCCATAATGAGCACCATTAACTTCAGAAATCAAACAAGTCCTCAAGGTTCGTAGCAATGCCGATTCTTACCCCAAAATTCTTGTATTGCCCGTCTTCAAAAGCCGCAATGGCCTCCAGCCGGAAGACCCTCATGATATAGTCGAGACCATAGCCCACTTCTGTGTAGTTATTAGAATTGGGTGTGCCGAGGTAATTGATAAACATGTTTTCTTTAATCCCCATCATCCGCACAAAAGCAAGTTGTGTTACCACTAGCTTGCGCCATTGATTATGCACAAAGGCGGTTACGTATTCATCATTGGTGCTGTAGTAGTAGTAATCAAGCAAACGGAAGTTCTCCACCGGATCGAGCGTAGCAAATAGTGTTTGGTTGCCTGGGAAGTGCTTAAAGTCCGGAAAGTAAATGGCCTTGTCGTTAAGGAACTTGCCAGCGTTCACCCGCACATCCAGCTTGGAGCGGATGCCCCACTCAAAGCTGTGTTTTACCCCTACGTCTAACAAGTCGTAGTTAACATCGCTTTCAGCCCAGGGCATGCCTTTCCTGTACTCAAGAGTGAAGGTGGGCGTCGACTTCCTGATCTCTTCTTTTGAGCCATTTTTCATTCGATACTTTAAAAATGGCTTATACTCTCCCGAAACGTTGAAGGTAAATGCCTGGTGCTCAAAAAAGCCCGTCACATCAGTATTGGCATTGAGAGGGTTGTTAGCTGAATACTCTTTGCCAGGGTGTTTGAAAAAAGTAAAGTCGGAATTGTTGGCCAGGCTTCTTCGCTGCGCATATTCCAGCCCTGCTTTTGCTGAAAACTTGTCACTGTACCGCTTCTCGTTTTGAAATCGCACAAAATCCTTCTCGTACAGTTTTAAGTAGCTCTCTTTGAAGAGGAGGGCGTAGGCAGTGTTGATATAGGGGTGGATGGGCTCAAGGGCACTTAGCTGCTGCACGTAACTGCCCGCTTCAAGCCGGGCGGTGCCTCTTGTGCCACTTTCCCCGTATTGGAAATCAACATAACCCTTCGGCAAGAGCTTTTCTCTGGCAAACGAATAGCGCAGCACAGGGCCAAACTGGAGCTTATTGCCGTTCTCAAACCGTCTGGAGTAATTGATGTCATAAAAGAAGTTGAAGCCCTCCACTGTGTTGAAACCGATGGTTTCAAGTGGCGACTCAATGTTGAGTCGGCTTTTCTCTCCCAGTTTGTAGGAGTTGCCCAGGATCGGGTCGGTGATCCTTACCTTCCTGTCTCTTTTGTTTTTTCCCTTTTTTGTGGTATCCGACTTGTATTCGGCTTCTTCCGCCTTGTCGAGGCTGTCGATCTTTGTATAGCCTCTTATTTCATAGGCAGTAAGCGGCACAGGTCTCATGCTTGTCCAGAAGGTGGAGTCGTTGTTGTAGCTTGTGGTTGAGTCTCGTTGTATGGAGATGTTAGAAACAATCTCAGGGAACTCAAGATCCTCCATTTCCTCCTTTTCGTATTCCTTCACCAGCTTGCGCAGGTCTTTTCTGGTTACTTCCTTGTTCTGAGCCAGCTTTTCCAGTGTTTCCTCGCCTTTCGTTTTTTGCTTCACTTCAGCAGCGACTTCTTTGTCTATTTTTTCATCAATCACTGTCACCGGAATATCGAGATCCGGGTTGAGGGTGATTTTGTATTCGCTGAGTGTGGCCAGGTAATCGTACTGAAAGTCGAACCCGAAGAAAGAGCCGTTGATGACAAACTTATGGCTTACCGGAAGCCAGGCTTTGTCCTCAATGGGATTGTATACCTGTTCAATGTCGAATTTGATACCCAGCTTATACATCGTAAGATCGAGGCTGTGGATGCTCCAGAGGTCGTCAACGATGTAGATTGTTCCCTCAAAAATGTCGTCTCCTTTGCTTCGGGGCGTGACAAGGATCTTATTGATCACATAGCCATCTTCTCTAAAATAGCCATCGTAGGTAAACCGGTAGTAGGCGAATGCCTTGGGTGAAAGCGGAGAAATGGCATCCACAACCTTTGGCTCGTAGAAACTGGCCGTGAGGAACTCACCAGGGCCTGTTCCGTTGTCGTCCCCTTGCGAAAACACCGCCACCACCTTTTGCGAGTAGGTACTCGGCCGTTCGTAGTGCAGCTCACTCACCGACTCGGAAGTAAATGCCATAGTACTGTCAATGCCCTCTTCGGCTATTTTGTTGCGGAGGAAAAAGGGGGAGTCGAGCAGTCGGCCGGATCCCTTCATGTAGACTTTGGCATCGTAGGCATCGAGCTGGTTGGCATGGAAGCTGGCCTTGCCGATTGCTTTTCTCATGATGGTGTAGGCAGGATCTTCTTTGCCGCTGCGTACTTCCACTTCTTTGAGGAGAAATATTCTGGGCTTAAGGGTGAGGTTGTACGTTTCGAAGCCGGTAGTCACTTCAAAGAAATGCACGTTCGATTCGTAGCCAATGTACTGAAACACAACATCGTATTTGCCGGGAGCAAGCCGTACCTCATAGTCACCTTCGACATTGGAAGTAGTGCCGGTGTTGATGTTGCGGATAAAAATGGTAGCGAAGGGGAGAGGCTCATTATTCTCTCCAAGCACTTTGCCTTTAATACCGGTGTTTTGGGCTAAAGCGGTGAAAGACACCAGCAGTAGCAGGGATAAAGAGTAAAAACAACGCATCTAAAAAAATTGAGTTTTGATTGACCTTGTAGCCTAGATGTAATAATCAGTGTTGGGGTTGCGTAAGTAATTACAATATTAGTTTTTTTCCGCTGGCACAGCAGGCCGAAAGCGGTAGAAAAATTGGGGAATTGACCTTTTAGGGGAAATGAATGGGGCAGTGAAAGAAGTGTTTTTTTCAGGAAGTCCATCACTTGGGCAAATGGACTTCCTGTGCTTAGTCGCTCAATTAAGTATTGGGTTTTGAGGATGCCTATTCACTTTGAGGGTGCTAGAAGCAAAAATCAGTGCCTGGATGATCAGTGCAATGACAAGTAAAATGGCACTTTCCAGTTGGGACGACAAAGTGCTTGCACTAAACAGTGCTTTAGCGTCTGTCATTAGAGATGCTCCTTCTGTTACCTGGATGGAAGAAAGTGTTTTCAGGGACAAAGCTGCCTCCTTTGCGTATGCTTTTGCAGCCGTCAGGTCACCCTGTGCTGCCTTTGCACCCATTTTTTTGCTGAGGTCGTTGAACCCGCCAAAGACTCTTTCTTCTTCCTCTGTGAGCACTGTTTCCAGGTACGACTCGTTCAATACCATTATTTGCTGGAAGGCCGCCTCCACCTGCTGTTGTTTGTCGGCATGTTCAATGTTCTCGGAATCAATAATTCTCTCGATCAAGTGGAGGTGCTCTGCATGCTGAAAAATATAGCTCTCCACCACCAACCGATCCTGAAATATCGAATGGATCGTTTCGCTGATTTTCACCGAGTTTTTCCTTTCTTTCAGGTTATTGAATAACACTATCAAAAAAACAGTCAGGAGTAGTGCTGCCGCAGTTGTTTTGTTTCGAATGCTGTATGTCCATTTCATGGCGTCTGAATTTTAGCCTCTTCCATGGCTTGTTCAACTTTCAATATCTTGAGTTTTTTTGGGCCGCCAGGTAGCGTCCACTGAACAGTCATGCCTTTCCTGAAGCCAATTAGCGCAATGCCAAGTGGCGACAGTATGGATACCCTTTTCTCAGCAATATTTGCTTTGTTCGGAAGAGTGACTGTGAAGTTGATTTGTTGTTTTGAATTGATCTCCTCAATTTCAAAATAGGAGTTTAGTCTAATAACATCTTTCGGTATTTTGTCGTTTGCAACAACCTGAGCACGATTAAGCTCATTCGTCAGTTGTCTTATCTCAGCAGTCTTTAAATGATCCGGCAGATTAGCTATCAGGGATTTAATTGTATTGTGGTCTGCTTTTGTTATAATTGGATTCATCGTTACGTCGTATTTAAATTGAACATGACACCAAGCGAATGCCACTGAGTGAATAGGGCATCCGCATGGTGATATTATGCCGGAAAGTGAAATGCTAGGTAGGTTGAATAACGTTCTCCGGGTAGTCAGAGCAAGAAATCTGCAGGAACAGTACTACCGGCCTCCTTACTTCTTTGATGAAATGGGAGGCCTATTTTACAAAGGCTTTGTTGTGCGTACAAAGCAACACACAGCTATCGATTCCGCCATCTGGCGAAAAGGGCAATTTGAGTATGTCCTTTGGTTTGCGCACGTTGTGATCTTTTGCTATTAACAAGATACAACTTAAAATGGTTTGGCAAGCCAATTTCTGTAATATCGGTTGTGAAAGATCGACTTTTGTCTTCATATGCCTCACCCTTTCTCATAAACCGAACGCTATTTGCAGGAATGAAGAGAGTGGATAGGATGCAAATGGCAGGATTTGCAGTGTATCAGCATTTTGATTCCGCTACCGCTGAATTGATATCAAATTGTCAACACCTGTTAAACGGACAATAATATTTTCATTTTCCGCCATTGAAGAAAATACCTTTCCATTAACTTGAATTGTGGAGGTTTTTTCACCCTTTAGTTTCAATAATACTGTCCAGCCAGGGTTTCGTTGTGTTATCTGATAAGTGATCAAGCTGTCTTTTGTATTTTTTGTGAAGCCAATGACGTTGTCCCCCATCAACACATCGCTGATAGAAACATTGTCCCAGCCCTCGGGCATGTCGGGTGCTATCGTCACCTGTTTTTTGTGCGTCTCTGGTTGAATTCCGAAAAAGTAACTAACAATCGGGACAGCAACGGCATAGATGTTCCATGCCTGCACAATCATGCCATAATCAGGGCTCACTTCGTACATAGAGCCAGGCAGGGCGTAGCTAAATGAGTTGTGCAGCTTTTTCAGGTAGCCAAGTGCCTCGTTGAGGTGCCCGTATCTGGCTTCAGATATCGCTTGCACTCCTGTGGGCAGCGTCATAACAGCGCCCACATAGCTGAACGACTTCCATTTGCTGGAGGCGTCATTGGCTTCATCTCTGTCCATCCCAGTTACGTACATGCCGAAACGGTTGCTGTACTTTCTGGCAGTAGCCAACGCCTTTTCCGCTTTTAGTGAATCTGCAATACCCATTTCTGTTGGCGTATTCACGACCCAGTTGTGATAAACCACGTAGCCGCTGGTGGTGTTCGCAGCCTTGCCGATCAGTTCTTTTTTTGTTTGCTCCAGCTCTTTGATCGACCATGGTTTATTGATGGTGTCAGCTCGCACAATCGCCGCATCAATCAGCTCAAGTGCCTGCGCCTTTGTGGAGCGGAAGTCAGCGAACGATTGGGCGCTTTCCACCCACCATTCACCATTGATTTTCTTTTTCAGTGCATCGGCCTTCTTCTGGTATTCAGCGCCAAGATCAGGCTCGTCCATTTCCATTGCCATTTGCGCAGCAGCTTCATAAGCTTGTTGCGTGTACACCACCACATCCACCATCTCGCTATGTAGCCCATGAATTTCCATCATGCCGGGGCCGTCCGGATAGCCGTTGCCATCTTTGTCCTGTTCTTCGATCCACTTGATGCCCTTCTTCACTTCCGGGTAGTACTTTTCGAGTGTTTCCTTGTGCCCAGTCCATTGGTAGAAAGTCCAGAGAAGGGAAATAAATTGAGGCGTTTCGTTCAGGTTACCTGGATTATAGGTTTCGCCGTTGGTCGATGTTTCATGGATGATCCGGCCATTGCCATTGAGTTCCATTGAAAGCTTTTCGATCAGGTTGATGGTCGAGTTCACTTCAGCCGGGGAGCTAGTAGCCAGCATGCCCTGCAGGGTATAGCAGTTGTCGGCACCAAACCACCACGGATAGTCGGGTAGCCCGGCGGAAACGCCCCTCCCTATTTCCGGCACATCTCTGATAAGCCAGGCGGTATTGTACTTCACCCATCGGTACATGGTTTCAATGTCTTTGTCGGGGATGGAGATGGATGATGCCTGAGCTATTTGCTCATACCGATTCATTTTGTTCTTCAGCGTAACCGAGGCTGTTCCTTTTAGCTGATCATAGGTGGCATGGGCCTCGTCGGCTGATGTGTATGAGCCGGCGATATAGTACTGAACCGGGTAGGTTTCGTTGGGCTGTAAAGTCACCCTCGAAACAATGGTGCCGTCGGTGCCCAGCCCCTTTCTTTCCTGAGGGCAGGGGCTTTCATCGATTCTGTATCCGACAACAGGCTCGCTGCTGCCAAATATGGTATACCAGTCGTTGTTCAGGTCTTTTCCCAAATATGTCTCGGAAAGCTCCTGCAAAAAGAGGGTATCTCTGCCGTCCTCAATGTTTTTTCTTTCCGCCAACCACACGGGCCTGAGGTCTATCATGCCTGTGAACGCCAGCTCCAGCGACTTTTCCTCTTCGCTTTGGTTGGTGATAGCATATTCTACAATGAGCCCTTCCATGCCGCCGTCAGGCACAAACTGAGTTCTTTGCACAAGTAAATCACCCTTTCGAAAAATATGCTTGTTGGCAAAAGGGTAGTTGATGAATTCATCGGCCTTATCCAGACACCAGGGAGCCTCTTTGCCAACCTCTCCGATATTCATTGAAAATCCATCCATTAATTTAATCGGATGATCCCAGATACCTCCCATTTCTCCTTCAACATGCCAGCCAAGATCAGGAAAACTACCGTCCTGATGGCCAATCATATACACCCGGTCGCCGGCCGTCACAAATGGGCTGCCCAGGTACTCCGGTTTACCGCTGATATGTTCTACGCTGTCCAGGCTGACCAGAAGGCTGGTTGGTTTGGTGTCCGTATCGCAGGACACAAAGGCCAGTGATATCAATAAAAAGCAAAGGAGTTGTTTCATCAAAAACGCAGCATTTTAAATGGTTAAAAGTACCGATTCCTTTACTTGGAAGCAAAGGTGAAATGACTACCGCCGAAGAGCCTGAAGCTCATCGCAGGACCTCAAATCCCTGCTTTAACTCATTGCCCTCCTCATCCACAAGTGTAAGCATGTGGGGGCCAGGTTCCGGGTGGAAGCCCATTTGATGGATGAAATTCGTTGAGCCAACGTAGACTTCATCCAGGTGCCAGTAGATGGTTGAAGCCGGGTTACGATGTGCCGCTTCAAATATGGCCAAGCCTGGTTTGCCATCCTGCTCAACGGGCACATATACTTTGGTGAACTCTCTGGGATAAATTAATTCCATGAAGCCATTGGTGTTTTGCTCTGCGCATGAGGACAGAAAAGGTGGTGGCTCTTTGTAGTTGGCATGATACTGCTTGTAGTACCATGCCTGCACAGCCGGTAGTACAAACCAGGGTTTGGAATGCATTTTGTCGACAGCGTAGCAGGCGCTGCTTACCTGGTGTTTTTCAGCTTGATCCAGATGGAGAAGGTGGTGGTAGGTACAGCGTTTGCCCTGAAGCATATAGTCAGGTAAATTTGAGCCAGTTGTTTCCGTGCAATACTCGCCTGCCAAAAGTCCGCTTTCTTTGCAGATGCTGACCATCTTTCCGAACGGCTCATCGAAGGTGGCGTCGCCACCCAGCAGTTCGAATATGCTGAACATCAGCGGTGAGGCAGAGCGTATGCCAGTGAGTCCTGGTCTGCCCTCACTATCGGCGTTACCTACCCAAACACCTACTAAATAGCGGTCGTTGAGGCCAATGGCCCAGGCATCACGAAAGCCGTGGCTGGTGCCGGTTTTCCAGGCAATGGGGCGGTACGAGCCATACATTTCGGCACCTGACATTTCTTCAGGACGCCTCAACTGCTGCATTGCCTGAAAGGCGTAGAGAATGGAGGGCGCCGCCAGGAATCCATTGGTTTCGAGGTCACCTTCTTGTTTGGTCGTTTTTAGTGGAAGGTAGCTGTTCGGCCGATAGTCCGCCGTTGAGTACCCTTTGTTGTAAGGGCGATCCTGAAAGTTGTTGAGCGCTCTTGCCATGCCGGCAAACATGCCGGACAGTTCCCAAAGCGTCGATTCAGCGCCGCCAAGAATCAAAGAAAGGCCATAATGATTGGCGGGCTTGTCGAGGGAACGCATCCCTATTTGTTGCAGCTTTTGATGCAGCTTTTCGTAGCCATATTCCCGCAATAGAAAAACGAAAGGGACATTGAGGCTGCTGGCAAGCGCTTCATCGGCTGCAACAGCCCCCCGGTATTTTTTATCAAAGTTTTGTGGAGCAAAACCCCGATAGAAGAGTGGGATGTCGGGCAATAGTTCCTTTGGTAAGAGAATGCCATCATCCAGCGCTGCGGCGTACAAAAATGGCTTTAGCAGACTTCCGGGGCTTCTGCGGGCGGTGATCACGTCCACAAACTGACCATGGTTATTGGTTTCGTCACCATTGGGAAAGGAATTACCTACGTAGGCGAGGGTTTCTCCTGAAGCAATATCGATAACAATGGCAGCTGCGTTGTGGATCTCGTTGTAGGCCAGTTGCTCTGAATAGCGATCCGTTTTTTCTTTCACATGGCGTTGCAGAGCAAAGTCCAGCGTCGATTGCACAATGGTACCGGCCAGACCGTCTTTTTCAGCTCGTTGCAAAAGGTGGAAAGCATCGTTTGGCAGGGGCTTTACTTTGCCGGGCAGAGGTTCAGCTTTTGCCAGCAGGGCCTCGTCGCTGGTGAGGCAGCCCTTTGCGCTTAGTTTATCTAAAAGGGCATCTCTTTTGTGTCTGAAGGTGATTTCATTTTTCCCCGGGAATACTGAGGAGGGGCTGTTGGGCAGTACTGCCAGCGCCGCAGTTTCTGCCCACGAAAGCTGATAAGGCGGGCGACCGAAATACCGCCAGGAAGCTGCGGACAGACCAACTACATTGCCGCCAAAGGGTGCGTGGTAAGTATACAACTGGAGTATTTCTTCTTTTGAATAGAAGAGCTCCAACTTGATGGAAAGCAGGAGCTCCCAGATTTTTTGACTGTAGGTTCTCTCCTGATTCTCCAGGGCCATTCTCACAGTTTGCATGGTCAGGGTGCTGCCACCGCTTACTATTTTCCCAGACCGAATGTTTTGCCAAACTGCCCTGCCAAGTGATACAGGATTGATCCCCGGATGGTAGTGGAAGTACTCATCTTCGAAGAGGAGAATGGCTGCTTCGAACTTTTGTGGCACCGAATCAGCCGGAGGGAAGCGCCATTGACCATCCGAAGAAATGCGTGCCCCCAGCAACTGTCCATCGGAAGATTGAAGAAGTGTGGCGTATTTCTTAGGAAAAAGGGGAGACGGCAGGGGGTAAAACAGGATGAGCGATAAAGGAAGGGTGAACAAAGCCACCATCCATTTGAACCACTTCCTTTGAAGTAAATTTATGAGGACTGAACCAGCCACGTTTGTCACTAAAAGTCAGAGCGATTAATAGAATTATTTGAATTGAGGTAGGTCAAATAAAGCAAAGTTTAGCAGATATAAGAAAAACAGATGGCCTCTACCAAAATAAAAGAGGCCATCTGTTTGCTACTCGTTTCTCCTATTTATCTGTGATCACCTCTACCCACCTTCCGGCCTTGTGAGCGTAGATAGTGTCGTCATACATGGCTTCGACAGAGGTGGCAGGCATATAGAATTTGCCCTGGTAAGAGGCATTAAGCAACACCCTGATTACTATTTGTTTGCTTGCCTGCAAGTCAAAGTAATTCATGACCCTGTCATCACGAATGTCTGTATAGTCCGGTTTTTGCCCGTTGCTCGCATCTTCTGTGCCTTCCAGTCGGGTATTAATGATCTCCCAACCTGAAGGGAACAGTTGAGTGAGCGCCATGTCTTTGTAGAGTCCCTTTTCTCCCGGGTTTCGAACGACAACCTCTGCCATGAAGTTGGTTCCTTGCTTTAGCCTGCTAACGTCGAGCCCGTCGCCGTCCATGGTTTTGTAGCTAACGATCATACTCAGGTTTTTCTCACCTGCAATTTCGCCACCTTCAATCGGAACACCCTTGCGAATGACCCTAGCGAAGATGGGAGCACTTCCGTTGTTGGTTATCTTGATGGGCTGCTGTTTGTCGGGTGTTTGAAGGTATACCTGGGTCACATAGTCCTTTCCTCCCGCTGGAGAAAGCTTTCCGCCTACCTCCAAAGAGACAGTGAGCGATTCATCCAAAGGAAAGTCCTGCACATATTTGGCAATGGAAATAAAGCAATAAGCCGTTGTTTGTGTGCTCATCCATTTGTCTTTATCTCCCATTTCTTTGGCTATTTTCTGTAGTATCCCAAAGGCATCTTCTTTCCTTTTGAGCTGTAGGAGTGTTTCCATGATCATCGCCTGATCACGCATGGGTGAGCCATAGGTGTAGTAGTATCGCCTGTTATTGTCAGGTTCAACATCTGACGAAAGCCCTTCGACAAGCCCGGTTGCCTGCTGATCAAATCCAGCCAGTGCATATGTCAGCGCTAGTCTCCAGCGTGCTTCTCTTTGCAGGGTTGTTTTCTCCTTCATCCTGTTCATGGCGCCCACTGCCGGGCTGCCAGCCAGTGCCAGCGTATACAGCCTGTAGGCCTGGATGAGGTCGTTGTCGTCTTCGCCACTCAGGCTTCCCCATGCGTCTGCCTTCTGCGTCTGGAAGTTGATCCAGGAAGCCAGCATACCTTCTGGTACACTGTAGCCTTTTTTACGGGCTTCAACCAGAAAGTGACCGGCATAGTTGGTGCCCCAGAAGTTGGCATAGCTGTTACCAGGCCAGTAGGAGAAGCCGCCGCTGCTCAACTGGAAGCTTTTCAGTCTGTTGATGGCAGCATCAATATTTTTTTGCACCTGCATTTTCTTATCGTCCGGCAGGGTGGTCAGGTTATCAAGATAAAGCTGCGCAAATACAGCGGAGGTGGTTTGTTCGATACAGCCATGCGGGTACCGGATCAGGTAACCCAGGCGCTGTTCGATATTCAATGGTGGTAGTGTGCTTAGCTCGATGGCTCCTTCGTTTCTTCCTGCCAGGCCAATAGGCACATAGTCGAGACTCCAGTTTTCGGTCGCACCCAGCACTTTTTCCACCACCTGTGTTACTGGCGGGTTACGAGGAATGATGTTCATCTCAATATCGTAGCTGGCAGTGAGGTTGCCTGAAGTGGCTGTAACCTTTACCTTGCCCACACCCAACACTTCTTTCGCTTTCAGGTCAAAGTAGATGACCTTGTCGCCTTGTCCTGTGAAAGTCACAGACTGCTCGGCGGCTCCGTTGAGCGCTAAAGTGCCCGTGGCTTCCACTTTCACTTTGGCATTTTTTACGTTATTGTCCAGCGCAAAAACATTGACAGGCAATTTCATTGTTTCTGTTGGCCCGGCTACTCTGGGTAAGGTAGCCAATATCATCAGTGGCTGCTTTACAGGCGTTGCCTTATCAGCAAAACCATATGCTCCGTTGTTCGCAGCGATGACCATGGTTTTTACACTTCCAATGTATTGGGGCAGCTTGAGGTTATGCTTGGCCGACTTACCAGCTTCAAGGTAAAACGGCCCCAGGTACATAACTACCGGTTTGAACCTGTTGGCTTCCGTTTCTTCTTTGGCTTCAATCTCCCCGTCACCGCCTACAGCCAGCAGGCGCTCAATTTTGCCTGCAAAAGCGCCCATCACGTCGTCATACACGTCCCAGGTTTTGATGCCCAATGCCTCTCTGGCGTAAAAGGAGTTCCAGGGGTCAGGGGTTTTGAAGTTCGTAATATCCAGCAACCCTTCATCGACAACGGCAATGGAATAGGCCATGGCTTTGCCACCCTTTTCTGATACTCCGATGGTGAAAGACTGCTCAGGGCGTAAATCGTCCGGCATGGCTATCACTGGCTCAAGCCTGGTGCCGGGGTCAACCACTTTTACAGATTGGACACCGTACAGCCTGATCGGCAAGTCATTAGAAGTTTGCCCGTGAGGTTGCAGCATGGTGAGGCTCACGTAAAAGTTGGGTGCCATGTCGCTGGTGGCTTCAAAGTCAATGGCCGTGTTGCCTTCCTTGGCTTCCACCCAAAAGGTTTGAAGTACTTTGCTCCCCGACTCCAGGCTGACAAGTATGCGATTGCCAGCTGTAGTGGGTATAGACAAAGCGATTTTTTCCCCTACCTTATATTCTTCTTTTTCGATGCCAAAGTCGAGCATGGACGAGCCACCCAGCTCGCCTCTTTTGCCTTTGCCAGCCCAGCCAGGCCAGTCGATGTACACCACCTGACCAGCCGAGTGCCCTGAGATAGGATCTTCCACCCGAACGAAATACCGGCCCCATTGTGGATAGTCTATCCGAAGGTTCCAGGAGCCCTCACCGTTGTTGGTGTCCACAAAGCCTTCCGAGACTGGGTCACGGTACGAACGGCCCACATAGTTGCTGATAGCGTCATAGGAATTGTCCCACCACCATTTCCAGTCCAGCTTAAAGAGCTGCACCTTCACATTGCGGCGGTTGATGGGGTTGCCATCGGCGTCGACTGATGCGATTCGGATAGCATGGTCTTTGTCGGTAAGGATAATGCCTCTTTTGTCGCCTTCAGGAGTTTTCACGCCCACAAAGGTTGAGTACGGATAGTAAGGCATGCTGACATTGCTGATGCTGAAATCGCCACCTTCTTCATACACCTTGCCGAGGAACCTGGCATTGAGAGCGCCAGGTGCATTGTTCGGCTCTCCCAAATTGATGTTGATCCGGGAATATCCTTCAGCATTCACCCTGCCTTCGTACACCATTTCCCGCTCGGAATAGAAATCCTTGGAGAGGTCGTCGAAGCTGTAGTTAGGGTATTTTTTGAAAGTGGTTTTAATAGGAGACAAAACCAGTTCGAATTCCGCCTTCAGGTTGCCTGCCTTGGCACCGCTCAACCAGCGCACGTTCAGGTCGCCGGATGCTTGCTGGTCGGAGGAGGTGAACACGCTTTTGTTGAAATTAAGCTCTATTTTAAGCCTGTTGGGCTTGATGGTTTCTATTTTTATCTGTTTGCTGAAGGTGGCGCCGCCTACTTTGGCTTTGGCTAACCAGTTTCCCGTAGGGGCGTCCTTGTCTGTGAGCAGGTCAAAGCGATACATGTCACCCACCGGCTGAGAGCTCACCTTGCGGGAGTAGAGCTGCCCCATGGGATTCCACAGCTCCATGATCACCGGATGCGCCGAGGGGAGAGTCTCCTCAATGTCTTCCAGAATGAATCCAAGGTGCAGGGTGTCGGCTGGCCGCCAAACGCCACGTTCGCCGTATATGAAACCTTTGAGTCCGTTTTGAATCCGCTCCCCAGTGACGTCAAAATTGCTAAGTGACAGGGAGCTGCCATCGTCAATTTTCAGGTAGCCTACCTGATTGTCTTTTTTGGCGATAATAACGAAAGGATTTCCCTTGCCTTGTAAGACCACTTTGCCATCTCCATCAGTCTGACCGGAGCTTAGCAACTGCTGCTGGTAATCATAGGCTTTTACTTCGACGCCCGACATGGGCTGAACGTTCACCAGGTTAGTGGCAAACACATGCAGGTTGCCATCGTCTCTTTTCTTCGCAATAAGCCCCAGGTCTGAGGAGAAAAGAACCTTTCTGATAGAGCGGCGGTCTCCATAATACGAACTGGTACATGGATTGTCCCGATCTTCATAGCTGTAGTCGTCGTTGTAATAGTCTTCATAGCCGTCCCAATACGATTCTTCCTCTTCCGCTCCCCAGTCTTCCTCTATATCATCCATTTCTTCAATAGCGCCGCCTTCAGCAGTGCAGAAGTAGAGAGAATATTTCTTACGGAAGCCTATCTTTATTTCATAAACCGCCCCGGGAGCAGTTTTAATAATTTCCTCAAGATTAAGTGTGAAGCGATTCCATTTATTGAGATTCGTTACACCGGAGTTGTTGAGCTGTATAACAGTTTGTGTGACGGGGCGACCTACTCTTCGAAGCTCATAGCGGCCGCCCATGTTGTTTGTTTGCAGGTATTGCAGCATGTTGTCCTCAAACACCCTGGTGACTGTAACGTCGACTGCGCTAAGCCCAACTGCTTCAAAAGGCAGGATAACCCCGTTTGTGCTGGGCAGGATGGATTTCCCTGATGTGTCAACCAAACGTATCTCAGGCTTGACCTGCACCATTTCCAGGCTGGTGCTGTAATCTTGTTTCAGGTTGTAGCCAGCTATGTTTTTGAGGGAATTGTGAATAGTGACTTCTACTGACCCCTGAAGAGTAGAGGTAGGGTAAATTTTTAATTCATTCAAGCTGATAACTGTGCGATGCCTGTTGCTGTTGCCAGCTAGCTGGATGAGCCCCTGAAGTGCTTGCTTGTCATCCAGTGGATCCGAAAACAAGATGGAGATGTAGTCCTCAGCTCCGGTCACAAATTTACTCGACTGTACTGAGAAATCGCTCAGCGAAGGCACCTTCACCTCCTGTTCTTCCGACTTTTCAGCACCAATCGAGGCACCATTGAAAGCCAGGGTTACAGCACTTTCCTTTTCAGATCGGACAACTTCTTCTACAACAAAACTGTGTGTGTTGTTGTCGCCGTGTTTCCAGGTAATCTTCAGGTCTTTACCACTCTGGGTGGCTTTCAACACTTTCTCTACGTTCTCAATATCGGCAAAATCAGCGGTTTGCACCTGGCCGTCGATCCTCATTCTCTTAAGATCTTTTTTGTCGTAGGGCTGGAGGTTGTTAACTATTCCATCAAAATTTTGGATGAGTGTTTGAAAGGTGAATTTGAACTCACTTCGGTCGCCGGGCACATCCTTGAGCACCTTGCCCAGACTGAAAATAGCTTCGTATTTGGTGTTACTGGGAAGATATTCAGATGGAGTGTACACAATAGTACGGTTATCTTCCCAAAGCGCTGTCCCCTTCATTGATGGGGAAAACTTGAAAAAAGAGTCCTCCACTGCTTTGCCTGCCAGCGAGTCTCCGGCAGATTTAGCGAGTCGGATTCGGATAGATGAGGTGCGTGAAACCACCCCGCCCGTGAAAGAGGAAATATAATCTACATAGAGATTCTTGGGGCTGCTAAAGTCGTCTTTTCTTGCGGCTGGGTCTGAGCCCCCGCAGGCACTCAAAAGGTAAAAAATAGCAGAGCAAGCAAAAAATTGTTTTAATACACGTTGCATAATGATGAAGTTTTTCGGTTGGTAAATTAGCTACTGAAAATCAATTTGAGAGTGACCTTGTTGTAAATTAATTATTCAGCACACTATATCTTTTAGAGAAATATAGTATTTCGCTACCGAACATATTCCTTTTCGTGTAAATAAATCTATTGGATTGAAATGGCCAGCCAAACCATATAAGGCACAGGGATTAGCTCATCGGGGCTTCTGCCCAGCTCTTTTAGTTTTTCGTTAGTCACGAAGCCGTGCTTTTCCGTCGAAAGATCAGTCAGCGTATAGCCGTAGTCGGAAAGTAAATCTTCAAACGGGCCATAAACATGATGATCGATCATGACCTGTCTGATCAATTTATAATCCAGCTTCTTTCCATTTTTGTTCACATGGGCTTTCCACTCACTGGAAGCATTGAAGGCGGCTATTTGGTTTTGGAGCACGTCGTCGTATTCCAGCGGATAGCCAATGTTTGCCGATGTTAAGCGAATAGGGACGAGCTGTGCGGCACTGTCCCAAAGTGTGCGGATGTTAGGTATTTCGTCGGACAGGTTTGTCTTGCCCTGGGTGTTTTTACTAACGAAGTAATTTAGAAAAATTGCCGTGTCTGACTCACCGTTTTTCCGAAAGGTCAAGGACCTGTATCCATCACCCAATGTTAGCTTCAGTGAAATGGATCTAAAAGAAGTATCGACTTCAATCTGCCCCCGGCATAAATGCGAAAAGGGTAGTAATAAGATGAGAAGATATACTTTTAAAGGCACAGTCTATTCTTTGTAGTAAGCTCCAAACAGAATCATCATTTCATCGGAGCTTCTGAGTCCGAAATGCAGGCTGCGATTTTCCTGGTTATCATAAGTAGTTACAAGTTTCAGACCACCTTTAGCCGGGATCAGCAATGGCGGATCTAGTTGCAGAATCGGTGGATGCTCCCAGTCGTAGGAGATGTAAACCAGCTTGCCGTCGTTTTCGCCGCCTATGGCATACACCCGGAACTCGGTCATGTGGCTGTGTGCGTGCGACCAAAGCTGGAAGATCGTCCTCTCCTCATCAAAGCGAAACTCCTTGGTGAGGCTTGTTTTTGTCTTTGCAGGTATATTGATGTTGTCGTTGTTCAGGTTGAGGATTTCGGCTATGTGCACCACCTCTTCCTCTTTTGTTGTATGAATATTGGCATACACCTCGCCAACAACCACGTCATTTGTTTTGTTGGCGTAGTGGCTGTTCATATCGAAGCCGGAGTTGGCGGGCACTTTCAATGCCACTCCCTCCGGAAATGCGTAGCGCATGCGTGGCCACTGCGTGCCGGTGACGAACTGATGATAGGCCATGACCAGCAAAGTTGAGATAACATATTCTCCTTTGGCATCATACACGTCTCTGATATAGTCAGATTTTGGCACGAAGAGCTCCGGGATGTTGTTCGTGTAGTTGTAAAGGATAAAATGGTGGCTGCCCGGCCGCATGCTGAACTCCACCTCTTTGATGAAAATGGGTTCCGGGTTGTTGAGTAGCTTATAAGAGAACATTTCCCTGTCTCTATTAGCTGGCACATCAAAAGGCCCGAGATGGAACTGAATGCCTTCCGTAGGCACTGCCAGCTGCTCAAAAGGAAGCACTTCAAAAGTAGTGGTGTCTTCCAGAATCGACCGGTCAACGATTTCTCCGTCTTTCGGAGCGCCATTAATGATCCACTGCCTGATGAATTCAAGCTCACCGTTGGTCAGCACACCTCCAAGGGGCATGAGCGAGCCGTATTGCGGGTGATCTTGATAAAAATGCTCCTGATCATGCACATTGATTTTTTCCCAAAGGAAGCTCTTGTAAAGGCTTTCAATGCCTTTGTCGCCAACTAGTTGCAAACCATCGGCTTTAGCAGCTGCATTGTTAGGGGCTCGGTTGATGAGCTGTTCGTACGACTCCTCTGCCGAAAGGATCAGATCCGATTGCTTGGCAAAGGTGGTGCCGGGCGAGTGACAGCTTACGCAGGATGCGTCCCAGATTTCTCCCTGAATAATTTCGTAGGTCGACGTATAGCCAGCCAATGGGTCTTTTGGTGGTTCCTCCGTTCTGTCGCAGCCGACGCTGGTAACCAGGACAACAAAACCGATGAACAAACTTTTCCTTTTCATACCATTGAGGGTGTTTTATAAAAATAAGGAATATCACTGACTTTATCCTGTGCGTGGCGGGACTTCACCCATTTACTCGTTTGAATTCATTCGAATAATAGTTATAATCACCCCTTTTAAAACCTACTTTTCCATGAAAAATAAATTACTCTTACGCATTTCTATTGCCCTGCTAGTCCTTTTTGTCGGACTTCACCACCTCCATGCGCAAACGCTGCCGACTGCCAAACCCGAAGAGGTGGGCATGTCATCGGACAGACTCCAGCGCATTAGTGCTGTGTTCAAGCAGTATGCCGACGATAAAAAGATGTCTGGTAATGTCGTTTTGGTGATGCGTAAGGGAAAAGTGGTGTACCATGAAGCGTTTGGCTTGAGGGACATCGAGTCCAAATCTGTGATGCCTAAGGATGCTATTTTTCGAATCGCATCGCAAACTAAGGCTCTTGTTAGCGTTTCGATCATGATGCTTCAGGAGGAAGGAAAGCTTTTGATAACCGATAACGTAAGCAAATACATACCCGAATTTGAAGAGACGGTAGTTGCTGTGGCCAAGGAAGATGGAGTTTATGAGATTGTACCGGCAAAAAGGCAAATCACGCTGAGAGACCTGCTCACTCACACAGCAGGCATTGGTTATGGTGGCGGGCCTGCCAAAGATAAATGGGAAGAGGCAGGCATCACGGGATGGTATTTTGCCCACAGGGAAGAGCCTGTTGGTGCCACTATTGCCAAAATGGCTTCACTGCCTATGGATGCTCAGCCAGGGGAGAAATTTGTTTACGGCTACAACACAGATATCCTTGGTGCGGTGGTGGAAAAGGCTTCGGGAATGCCGCTGGATCAGTTTATCAAGACAAGGATTACCGATCCGCTGGGAATGAATGATACGCACTTTTATGTACCGAAGAACAAGGTGGCCAAGCTCGCAACGGTTTATTCGGCATCTCAGGACAAGCCGATAGAGAAGGCGCCGGTAACGGGCACCATGGTGAGCCAGGGAGCCTATGTGGACGGGCCCAGAACAAGCTTTTCCGGAGGAGCCGGTTTGTTGAGCACAGCCGACAACTATGCGAAGTTTCTTCAAATGACGCTGAATGGAGGTGAGCTCGATGGCACACGAATTCTTTCACCAAAAACCGTTGAATTGATGACGGTCAGCCATACAGGCGATATTGAGTTTCGGGACGGACAAGGGTTTGGTCTCGGGTTTTACGTCGTGGAGGATTTAGGCGAAAGAGGTATCCCCGGGTCGGTAGGCGAATATGGTTGGGGTGGTGCCTATGGTTCAACTTACTGGGTCGACCCCAAAGAGGAGTTGGTAGTGGTTTACTTCAAGCAACTTATTCCGACTGCTGGACTGGACGATCAGGCCAAGCTGAGAGCGCTGGTGTATCAGGCGATTTTGGAGTAATTTGTTAGGTCAGGCTTCAATGTTTTCCAGTGGTGTAACCTTGGTTGGAGAAGGGGCATAGTTTGTAGTTATTTGATGTTATGATGAAAAGAATACACCTGAACCACATCCTCGCTACCTTTACAATTGTATCGATTTTAACTTCTTGTCAGCCATCGTTTGATGCCGATATCGGAAAGACAGAAGTTGCCAAATGGTACCAAGACAAAACCGGAGCTGTTTCTCTCACATTCGATGATGGCACCGTCCACCAGTTCACTATAGCCATGCCCATGCTCGACTCGCTAGGCATGAAGGGCACGTTTTACATCATCACGGGCAAAATACCTGAGTCGCAGTACCGGGGCACCTTTATCGGCAAGCCGGGAGAGGAGATCATTGCAGAAACTGCCAAAATACCAACCAACAAGGACAATCTGCTTGAACGAGCCTCTGCCATTGGCTTTCTGGGTTATGAAGGCGGCCTGGATTATCACACCAGAGCTGGAGCGGCAGTCGACGCCGAAAACGTAGACAAGGCCATTGAAATCATCGAAGAGGGGTATGCGAAGATCAGGGCTGGTAAACTTAGAAGGGTAGGACCACCCAGCAGCTATAGAGAGGCCAACGACACCACTACCTGGGAGCTGTACCGCCAATACGCCGCCAATGGGCATGAGATTGCCAGTCATACGGTTACCCATCCCCGGTTGGCCATCCTCGATGAGCCCAACATACTGTACGAGCTGGAAAAGAGTAAGGAAGAAATTGAAAATCAGATAGGTGAAGACTACATATTTTCAGCCGAAGGTCCTTATGGTACTGAGAATGAGCATTCGGTGGAGTATGTACTCAAGGTGTATAAGTCGGCCCGCAACAGGATGCCAGAACCCTTTCTGGCTGAGCTCAACAGGGGTGCGAAGGAGTGGCCGGCTGAAGGAAAAGACGGGAAGGAGTATGTGCAGTGGCAGCGGGGGCCTTTATCCAAAACACCTATGGAGCTGATGAAGTCGTGGGTAGACACTACCGCCGCCCGCAATGACACCTGGCTGGTGCTGGTGTTTCACGGCGTAGAGGGTGTTGGCTGGGAGGCCAAACCTAAAGAGCAGCTACGGGAATACTTTGAGTACGTGGCGGCTAAAAAAGACTACGTATGGGTGGCTCCGTTTGTGGAGGTAACGCAATACATAAGAGAACGCATGGCTGCGAAAGTGAGCACAAAGATTGATGGCAGCACTATCGTAGTGAACCTTACACATACCCTTGATCCGAAGTGGTATGGGCATAACCTGACTCTCAAAACACTGGTGCCTGACTGGAAAAAGGTGCAGGTGAAACAGGGCGACACTATACTCGCTGTGCGAATGACGGAGGAAGATGGGAAGAAGTATGTGATGTATGAGGCTTTGCCCAACGGCGAACCGGTAACGGTCAGGGAAATGGAATAGCTGGCAAAGTCTGTTAAGCTTTTTTAATCCCGACCATTTCAGCCAGCACATCCACTGTCTTCCAGTTTCTGGTAGTAGCCCCAACCTTCAGTTTAGATTCAAAAAAGGTATTGTTGATCTTTGTTCGGCCATAGCCGTTGGGGCAGTATACGTACACTTCTTTTCCCGTCAACACGAAGCGATCCGGGGCGTAGTCGTAGGTCAGCAGTTTATCCACGTTCTCCTGCTTTGGCAACTGGTCAAGGAAGGTCACATGTAGTTTGTCAAGTTCGATGCCTTTCTCATTAAGAAAAGGATTTTCTTCAATCACTTTTTGTACGTCCGCTTTGGTTCGAACAAGGACGGGTACATCGAAACCAAAGTGTTGGCTGATGGCTTTTTCGATATTTCCTTTGACCAGCGTTTGTTGTTGTTCGCTTGTTGCAAAAGCCACGTTGCCGCTCTGTATATAGGTCTTCACTTGTTCGTATCCCAATGACTCATACAGCGTCTGCAGCTCTTTCATGGGCACCGGCTTGTGCCCGCTGACGTTAATGCCTCTGAGGATGGAGATGTAGGTGGTCATGTTCATGGATTGGCTTTTAAATACTAAAACTACGCAAAACTTCGAAGTCAGCGTATTTTGGCATTTTCATACCACTAACCCTTTAGCGACTTTTCTTTTTGATAAATCTTTATAGATTTAGGCAAATTTTATTAGTAATGAAATCTGACCGAACCGATCTGGAGCTGTGGCAAATGATAGCACAGGATGATGCAGCTGCATTTGAGGAGCTGTATAATCGGTATTCAAAAGGTCTGTTTGTTTATGCATTGAATATTTTCAAAAAGAAAGAGGCCTGCGAAGATATTGTCCAAAATGTTTTCATTGATTTTTGGTCCAAACGAAAAACAGTCAACATTGTCAGTGTAAAACCATACTTGTTTCAATCGGTGAAATTCCAGGTTTTCAAGCACATGCGTGATACCAAAATCTCTGACGAGGACCTAACCAGGTTGAATATTGTTGATGTGTCGGTTGATATATTGCAAAAGCTGGAGTTTGAAGAGCTTGAGGAGCTGATAAAAGACGTGGTGAGCTCCCTGCCTCCCAGGTGCCAGGAGATATTTGTCATGAGTCGGTTTCAGAATAAGTCAAATCAGGAAATTGCCATAGAGTTAAAAATTTCGATGCAGGCGGTGAAGAATCAAATAAGCAAAGCATTGAAATCGTTGAAACAAGAACTTCACCCCCATAAAATTGCAGCACTCGCTTTGCTGCTGGAACTATAAGGCTCGTTTAGACCTCCTCCTCTGTTACGATAGCGAATTTCCTCTAAGTTAAATCAAGTGATGCTACTATGCCGTTACTTTAATGGCGTAAGTCTTTCAAAGCTCCCCCTCTCAGATAAACTATTTATTTTTTTGAGTGGACGTGTACCTGCTGGTCACTTATGGTACTTAACACTATACAAAAACAAAAGAGTACCAGATGGATGCTAAACAGGCACGAGCACTTTTTAATAAATATGTAAACAATGAATGCTCTCCTGAAGAGCGTGAGCTTTTGGAAAAGTATTTAGATTCATTTCAGGATGATAGCTTGGAACTTTCAGATTTGAACTTTGATGAGGAAATCAAGCCAAAGATGTGGTCGAAGATTATGTCGGAGACAACAAAAGAGAAGCAGCCAGTGGTTAGAGTCCTCTCATTTTCCAGCTTGCTGAAGTATGCAGCTGTTATTGCAGGAATTGCGATCGGCGTCGCAATATGGGCCAACCTGCACAATACTAATGATCAATCGCTAGTTATCGGCGATGACAAAGTAGTGCTGAGAACAAGCAAGGGCACGTCCAACGAAATTGTCATTGGAAGTATCAGCCAAATTAATGATGATGAAGGGAGCGTAATTGCTTCCCAGGAAGGTGATGTGATTGTTTACAAGCCGAAGAGTGACATTAAGCAACTGGTATTTAACGAGATAGAAGTGCCGAGAGGGAAAACCTTCAAGGTGGTGCTTTCTGATGGCACATCTGTGCATCTCAATTCCGGTACAATTTTTAAGTTTCCAGTCAATTTTATTCAGGGTGAGGAAAGAAAAGTCTTTTTAACCGGAGAGGCATATTTTGAAGTGGCGAAGGATCCAGATCACCCTTTTTTGGTAAACACCAGTGGCATGGATGTAAGGGTTTTAGGAACACATTTCAACGTCAGTTCTTATGAAGGGTCAGTGGCTCACGCTGTGTTAATTGAAGGCAGCGTGGCTGTTCAGGAGAAAGATGGCGGTAATATCGTTGGCACCGAGAAAGTGATCGTGCCTGGTCAAAAGGCTTCTTTGGTTTCTGGCAATATCGAAGTACAGGAAGTGGATGTGGAAGACTACATGGGCTGGATGCGAAATGTTTTGATATTCAACGACGAGCCTTTTTCTGAGATAGTGAAGAAAATAGAAAGAAGATACAACGTGGAAATCAAAAACGACTATAAAGAGCTAGCACCTGTCCGATTCAATGGAAAGTTTGATAACGAAACGGTCATCGACTTGCTGGAGACATTCAGAGCTAGTGCTGGTTTTGACTACCACATTTCGGATAACAAAGTAATTATCAACCAAAACAAACGAAACAGCCTATGAAATGAAACACACTTAAAAAAAAGATCGGGAAACGCTGGCACGCTCCCCGATGTAGTTGGATCTTAATAAACATACCTATTTAAAAAAATCACCCAAAGTTATGAAAAAATCAAGTTGGTTTTCCATGCTTGTGGAAAGTAATTTTTACAAGCACAGTGGTTTGAAGCTCTTTCTCTTCCTGATGGTTGTTGGTTTGCCGAAAATTCAGGCCAATGCCTATTCGCAATTCGAGGAGATTACGCTGCACATTGAGAACAAGACGATCAAACAGGTCTTGGTAGAAATTGAATCCAAAAGTCAGTTCAAATTCTTTTATAAGACGGATGAGATTGACCTGGAAAGAAAGGTTTCTATTAATGTGGATCGAATGCCCGTTGATAAAATTCTTGAGCAGGTCTTTGACGACGGAACGGTTTCATTCAGCACAATCAAAAATCAGATTGTCCTGAAAAAGGCTGAACCTAAGCCTGCAAAAACCATTAAGCCTGATAGTAGGAAAGAAACGCAGGAGGCTAATCCTGCTGTTTCGGTAAGCGGTAAGGTGTCAGATGAGCAAGGTGTTGGCATTCCTGGCGTGTCTGTGATCGAAAAGGGGACATCCAATGGTGTGGCAACAGACGTTGAGGGTGGCTACAGCATTGAAGTGGCTGGCCCCAATTCTACGCTGGTGTTTTCATCAATTGGCTATATCACACAAGAAATTCGTGTTGGGGCTGTCAGCTCTCTCAATGTCTCGATGGTTGAAGATATACAGTCTTTGAATGAGATTGTGGTACTGGGCTATGCTTCTCAAAGTAAGGAGGATCTTACCGGTGCAGTGTCTAGCTTGAAGTCAGAAGATATCAAGAATTTGCCGGTTACCAGTGCTGCTGAACTTTTGCAGGGCAGGGTTGCAGGTGTGCAGGTGGTTAAGTCTTCAGGGGCGCCAGGTGCCACATCTGATATCGTAGTTCGTGGTGGAGGCTCCGTGAACGGGATGTCTCCGTTGTTCATTGTCGACGGCGTGCGAATGGGCACTAACTATTCTTTCAACAGTGAGGACATTGAGTCAATGGAAATCCTGAAAGATGCTAGTGCTGCTGCGATTTATGGAGCGCAGGCAGCAGGCGGCGTTGTTTTGATCCAGACCAAGAGAGGCTCTGGAAACAATGAGAAGATCAATATCAACGTAAGTGGCTATAGCGGGATCAGAAATACACGCCCGCTGGTACCATTGATGAACACACAGCAAATGTTTGCTGCACGAAAAGCATTTGGCTACGACGTGTCGGCCTGGGGCGATCCCAACACTTTGCCCGATGTGGACTGGGTGGACGAACTCTATAACCCGGGAAACGATAATAACTACACGGTCTCTCTGGCAGGATCTTCGCAGAAGGCCAACTACTATTTGTCGGGGAACATATTTAAACAAAAAGGAATCAAGCTGGATAACTCTTTTGAGCGTTATTCCTTCAGAACCAACTCCGATTTTCACTTGTCTAAAAATGTGACAGTAGGTGAAACGGTTTATCTCTACAAAAGCTCTTTAAACCCGGATCAGGGAGGAAACTATTGGAGGACAGTACCCACCATGCCCGTGTATGAGCCCGACGGAAGCTGGGGACAGGCACCTTCTGCCGGATACTTTAATGGTAATAATCCGGCACTTGTAGCCCTAACCAACCATGGCGGGCAGGATGAATTTGCTATTCAGAGCAATGCCTATGTTGATATTAAAATAATGGAAGGACTTAACCTTCGTGGCACGTTGGGCGCTAACATCGGCAGCAGTGTAAACAGTATTTTCTCGGAGGCATACAACATCGGCTCGCAGTCAGCTCCTGCTATTTTCACCGAGACTTACACCGATTGGGAGAATTATACTGCCAACCTGGTGGCTAGCTATGAAAAGATGGTTGGAGACCACAGCTTCAAAGCATTGGCTGGTTACGAGATGTACAAGGAGGATAGAAAATATGTGACTGTCAACGCCACAAACTTTGTTGCTGATGTAACAGAATCATTTTTCTTAAATAACGACGTGACATCCCAGCGTGTAACAGGTGGGCCTTCACCTGATCAAAGATTGCTTTCGCAGTTTGGTCGTATTAACTACTCGTATGCTGGTAAATACCTGGCATCTGCCACCATCAGACGAGACGGCTCGGATAGGTTTGGGCCTGCTAATAAATGGGGCGTTTTTCCTGCATTCTCCGCCGGATGGAGGATTAGCGAAGAGGGATTCTTTGACCAGGGCGGATTTATTTCATCTATGCAATTGCGGGCCAGCTATGGTGCACTGGGAAACATAGGGGCAATTCCTCAATACCTGTATCAGGTATCGTACTCTCCACAAAATTTTCACGCTTTAGGCGATGGCAGAGCGGTACAATCTTACTCCAGAGCACTTAGCCTTGCCAACACTGAGATAAAGTGGGAAGAAGTGAAAACTACTGATTTTGGTGTTGATTTTGGCTTATTGGATCAGCGATTGACAGTGACCATGGATTGGTATAAGAGGTTGACCTCAGATATGATTTATCAGCTTCCGCTTCCTATGTCATCGGGCTATGTTGCCGGGCGTTTACTGGCGTCTAACCCAGTGTTCACAAACATCGGCGAACTCAGCAACACAGGTCTAGAAATTGGGGCTAACTATGAACAATCAGTTGGCGATCTTCAGATGAATTTTGGCTTAACCGGCGCTTTTAACAAAAACAAGGTGGTGAGTCTTGATGGTTCAGGCACTAAGTCCATTAATGACGGTGTAGGTGGGCAGTATTTGTCAAATTCGATTTCCAGGACGGTTGATGGCCAGCCAATGAGCCAGTTCTTTGGCTATGTGGTGGAAGGGATATTCGCCACCGACCAGGAAGCTCAGGAAAGAGGAGTGGTGCAGGACGGAGCTGGGGCCGGTGACCTGATTTATAAGGATGTGAACGGGGATGGCGTGATCACTCAGGACGACAGAGATTTTATCGGAAACCCATGGCCAAAACTCAACTTCGGGATAAATATCAACATGAAGTACAGAGGCTTCGACCTTGCATTGGCCTTCCAGGGTGTATCTGGCGTGGATCTTTACAATGCCAACCGTCATTATTCAGATTTTCTGGCTGGCGATTATAATTCTTCTCCTGAGGTGTTCAAAGCTTCATTCTTTGATGGAAATGGCCTTACCAGTGTGCCAAGGCTAGGCTTTACCGACGTTAACGGAAATTACCAAAGAGATCCCAATGCAAACTACACGAACATTTCAAGCTATTTCGTTGAGAATGGATCATACCTGAAGCTTAGGAATCTTCAGTTTGGGTATAGTTTCCCAACAGCGGCGCTATCGAATATCAAAGTGTCTGCCCTAAGAATTTACCTGATGGCCGACAATTTCCTCACTTTTACTAAGTACAAGGGAGTTGATCCGGAAGTCCTCGGGGAGGGAACAGTGGGCAGCAGGGGTATAGACTTTAACTCCAGATACCCTCAGACAACATTTGTTTCAGCTGGTTTTAACCTAAGCTTCTAAGGTTTTTCACGAAGACTAAATGTAGAAAATCATGAAAAAATATATTGTAATACTATCGTTTGCGTTTTTGATGGGCTGTTCAGAAGAGTTTTTGTCCGTAGACAACCCGAACGCCCTGACACCTTCTGCTTTTCCAACATCGGCCGCCGACCTGGAATCGATCTTAATTGGGGTTTATGGAACCCAACATGGTTATGGGTTGTATGGCCACACTATTTTAGCTAAGGGATATCATGTGTGGGATCATACTATGAACCTGGCGTGGCAGGGAACCCAAACCTGGATCAACCAGGCACAAAATGACACCAGACCGTCCGACGAATTTCTGAAAGATATTTGGAAGGATTCCTATAAGGGTGTGATTCGTGCCAACAGCCTCCTGGAATCCGTGGAAGGGTTTCGGTCGGGTGAGGTAAAGCCAGCGACGACCGTCACGGGCGATCAACTGGATAAATTTGAGGGACAGGCACTTTATCTGCGTGCATGGTTCTACTATAACCTGATCATCATTTTTGGTGAGGACATGATCATCAACGGACAAGGACGTGATGCCATGGGCGTACCCATCGTTTTAAAAACCGCTAACAGCGTTTCTGAAACATTTGTTGGCAGGGCTTCAGTGGGAGAAGTGTGGGATCAGATCAAGGACGATCTCCAGAAGTCACTTGCATTGATGGGCACCACTACCTGGTCAGGTGCGGATCGTTTTAAGATAAATCAGTGGGGACTCAAAGGCCTGCTTGGAAAGGTGTATGCTTTGACAGGCGACTGGGAAACGGCAAAAGGTTACCTGAAGGATGTGATTGACAACAGTGGCAAGTCGCTCGTTCCCTTCAATGTTTATAAGAACATGTACAACTCTGACCCGGCCAATGAATTTAATTCCGAATCACTTATTGAAATAGCCCTTGAGGATGACAACGTGGGTAGATCAAATGATGAAACGTCGCTGGGATCGTGGTATGCCAGCATCGTGGCGCCGTCGATCGTTATCAACGACCTTCCTTTGGCCTCAAGCTGGTCCAATGAGTTCATTCATGAGAAGAACCTGGCTCGCTTTGGTTTTACTCAGGCTCACTACTTTCAGGATGGTGTGGTGGAACCACGGGCATCTAACGTGAGGCCTGGGTATGTGACTGAGGCCCTGGCACTTCGTGCTGACCCACTGAACAGCCCGGTTGATCCGAGATTATATATTGCGGGATTTCAGCCCTACGCTGATTCAATTATGGCAGATGGCAAAAAGACTGCCATCTCACATTTTGCCGATGGTGTTGAGGTAAACAGGCCTGCCTGGAGCTTCCGGAAGTATGTGAATGTAACTGAAAGACAAAGGCTAATCAGAGACAGCGGTGCCAATTTCTACCTTCTGCGCCTGGCCGATGTGTACTTACTCTATGCCGAAGCCTCGATTGAAACAGGCGACATCGCTACTGGTCTTGAGTACATCAATAAGGTGCATAGACGTGCCTACAACCTTCCTGTGGATGTGCCTCATCCAAGCGACTATGTCACGCTCACTGATGCCACTAAAGCTGTTGGCGACCCTGAACTCGGCAACAATGTGCTGAGATACGAGCGTTTTGTTGAGCTTTTTGGCGAGGGACAAAAATGGACTGACACCAGAAGGTGGAAAAATGGTAGCGCAGAGGCAGCTATTTATCAGACCGTACGGGGAGGTACGATCAACTGGGAAGATACTGACTACGCTCAGCCAATTCCTACCCTGGAGATAGAGAACAATGTCGCTATCAACTTTTCCGATCAAAACCCCGGCTACTAAATGGAAAATGGGCTAAAGCAGCAGAATGAAGTTGCTGGAAAATGTGCAGACTCTCAGCTGCTTTGGCCCGCTTTCTAGATCAAATCATTGCGCCAGGTGTACTGAAATAAATTAAAGTTTTTTGATGCAAAATTGACAACACCCTTTTTCGAAATGGCTGGGCTGGATAACTATTACCTGTTACGAACGATAAGTGTTATGAACAAAGCATTTTTGACTGCAACCCTTTTAGTGATTTCGCATGTTCCCACAAGGGCTCAGGAAGTCCCAAAAGCAAAAATTTCTAACGGAACTATAAGTGCAGAAATCTACTTGCCCGATGCTGTAAATGGTTACTACAGGGGAGCAAGGTTTGACTGGTCAGGCGTGGTTTCACAACTTAACTACAAAGGACACAGCTACTTCGGGCAATGGTTCGAGAAGTACGACCCCTTTTTACACGATGCAATAACCGGCCCTGTGGAGGCTTTTGACCCGCTGGGATACGACCAGGCCAAAGTAGGCCAGACGTTTGTTAAGGTCGGAATAGGAGTGCTGGAAAGGCTGGACACCGCCCCTTACCATTTTGCAAAACCTTACAAAATTGTTGACCACGGTATATGGAGTATTAAGCACAGTGCTGACAAGGTAGAATTTGTCCACGATTTAGTAAGTGAGGATTATAGCTACAGCTACAAAAAAGTTGTAAGGATAAGTGGAAACAAAATGATAATTGACCACACACTGACGAATAAGGGAGGTCAGGTCATCGATACGCAGGTGTTTGATCACAACTTTTTTGTCATCGACAATGACACCGTAGGTCCTGGTTTCCACATTCGATTCCCCTTTGAGGTGGAAGGGGATGCAGGTGGGCTTGGCGACTTTGCCGAGGTGAGTGGTGGGGAAATTAGCTACACGGGGGTGTTGGGCAAAAACGACCATGCCCGACTTCGCTCGATTGGTGGTTATGGCGGCTCTGCGTCAGACTATGATATAGCGATAGAGAACAGAAACACCGGTGCCGGAGTCAGAATTACCTGCGATAGGCCGCTATCGAGATTGATTTTTTGGTCAGCCATGAAGACGGTTTGTCCGGAGCCCTATATCAGCGTCAAAGTCGCTGCTTCGGAGTCATTCTCATGGACAATTACTTACGATTACTACACACTTTGATTGACATGCCAAAGATGAAATTTAGACTTAAAAGTGTTGCCATACTGCTGGCATTTGTGTCTGGTTGCCAGCAGAGCGAGCCAAATAAAACAGTCTCAAGGTTTGATACAGGTGTGAACTGGCCTGTTTACGGGGGTAATAGTGCCGGAAACAGGTATTCACCGCTCGATCAGATTACTATTGAGAATGTAAGCCAACTTGAAGTGGCGTGGATGTACAAAGCGAGAGAATCACAAGAGCCGGGGAGTAGCGCCAGAGTGCGGGAAATCCAGTGTCAGCCAATTGTGATAGATGGTGTGCTATATGCGACAACGCCGCTTCTCCAGCTATTTGCCGTCAATGCCGCAACCGGGGAAGACCTTTGGAAGTTTTCGCCGCCTGAAGAGGGCTTTCGCAACCGTGGCGTCATGTACTGGGAGAATGGAGACGACAAGCGCATTTTGTATACCGTCGAATCAAATCTTTATGCGGTAAACGCTGCCACTGGTAAACTGATTCCGGGTTTTGGAAACGGCGGGGTGGTTGATCTTCGGCAGGGGCTTTCGGACGGTATCGACGCCGATATCACAAAAACACGAGTAAGAGCTACTTCACCAGGTGTGATTTACAAAAATACGCTAGTGATCGGCTCAGCTGTGTCTGAAGCCGGCGATGGTGCTCCTGGCCACGTGCGGGCATTCAATGTTGTCACCGGAGAGCTGGAATGGGTGTTTCACACCATTCCACATCCCGGAGAGGTTGGTTACGAAACATGGCCTGAGGGTGCCTACAAGGAAGTTGGTGGCGCAAACACCTGGTCTGGAATGATCCTGGATGAGAGAAATGGAGTGGTGTTTTTTGGTACTGGTTCGCCTGCAGCGGACTTCTATGGTGGAAGCAGAGCAGGACAAAATCTCTTTGCCAACAGTATAGTGGCTTTGAATGCGAGCGACGGCAGCCTCGTTTGGTATTACCAAACCATCAGCCACGACCTCTGGGACAGAGATCATCCATTGCAGCCTAATCTTGCTACTATTGAGCACAACGGACAAAAGCTTGAGGTAGTTGTTCAGGCGACGAAAGATGGGATGGTGTATGTGCTCAATAGCAAAACAGGGGAGTCGGTATTTCCGGTTGAGGAAAGACCGGTGCCAACCAATGGCTTACCCGGGGAGTCACCATGGCCCACCCAAAAGTTTCCGTTGAAGCCAGCTCCATTCTCAAGGCAGGTGTATACCGAGGATGATATTTCCGACATTTCACCCGAAGCAGAAGCTTATACCAGGCAAATCTATGAGCGGTACAAAACCGACAACAAGTTCGCTCCTCCAAGCAAAGAAGGAACGCTATTGTTCGGCTATAGCGGCGGAGCAGAGTGGGGTGGAAATGCAATCGACCCCGACGGAATATTATATCAGAACGCCAACGACAACCCGTGGATTCTTGAGATGACTGAAAATATCCAGCAAGGGGGCGCTGGTGATGAGGTATTGTCGGGTGAGCAACTGTTTTCGCTCAATTGTGCAGCATGCCATGGCAAGGACAAGAAGGGTAATGGAACCGATTTTCCCGACATAAGCAATGTTAAGAATCAATACAATAGCACTCAGCTACTAAACATCCTTGGGGGCGGCATAGGTAGAATGCCGTCTTTCCAACACCTGGCAGAAAGGGATCGGCAGACAATTGTCAGCTACTTGCTGGAGGAAACAAAAACGCAGGGAGATGGCACAGCAGACGAGCGAAGCGAGCCGACCCCTTCTTTGGAAAGTAACGCTTTTGGCTTTCAGCCGGCTTATGTCAAAAAGGCCTGGACGAAGCTTTTTGATGAGCAGGGTTATCCCGGAATCAAGCCGCCGTGGGGGACACTTAACGCCATTGATCTCAACACAGGGGACTACCTGTGGACAGTTCCTTTGGGAGAATTCCCGGAGTTGACTGAGAAGGGTATTTCAATAACCGGCACAGAAAGCTACGGCGGCCCGGTGGTCACTGCCGGAGGCCTCGTCTTTATCGCTGGCACCAAAGACGAAAGGATCAGAGCCTTTGATAAAAACACTGGAAAAGTGGTGTGGGAATATCAACTACCAGCTGCGGGTTTTGCTACGCCGGCGATTTACGAAGTGGATGGTAAGCAGTACATAGCCATCGCAGCAGGTGGAGCAAGAGGGCAAAAAGCCGGAGACTACTATGTGGCCTTCAAACTACCTGATTGATACTATTCAAGTTGACCTAAAAAAAGACCAGAACATACACTTAAACACTAATAACATGAAAGAAAATGAAAATATAGAAAGCCGTAGAAATGTCCTCAGGACATTGGGAATTGGATCGGCAGCCGGTACGCTTGGGCTCTTTGGTTTTAGCAGCGCCAATGCGAAAGACAAGGAAACGCCAGCGTATGCAAAGGGAGCTGCACCAGTAACGATCAAGAACGTAAAGGCGATTGCTACCTCGCCAAGCAACGCCAATCTCATCGTGGTGAAAATTGAGACTAGCGAACCCGGTTTATATGGTTTGGGCTGCTCCACGTTCACACAGCGTGCGTCAGTGGTTGTTACTGCCATCAATGACTACCTCGCCCCGTTTTGCAAGGGCAAGGATGTGGATAACATAGAAGACATGTGGAACTCGTTCTACATCGACTCCTATTGGCGCAATGGCCCTGTGCTGAACAATGTGTTGAGCGGGCTTGATCAGGCACTTTGGGATATCAAAGGGAAAAGAGCAGGCATGCCTGTGTACCAGCTGCTCGGTGGTAAGTCACGTTTTGCCATTCCAGTTTATGCCCGCACGGGGGGATCCATTCAGGAAGTGGCTGACAACGTCAATCGTTTTAAGGAAGAGGGCTATCAGTACGTTCGGATGAGCTCTCCGTCATTGACTGACGATTCTTACGTTCCAGACTTTAAAAAAGCGGGATATGGCTATGCGGGAGATCGTTACTTTCATCCTCAGAAATACATTAAGTCAGTAGTCGATCTCTTTGATACTGTTAGAAAGCAATGTGGCGACGAGATTGACCTCATGCATGACATTCATGAGAAGATTCAGCCCATGGAGGCGATTCAGCTCATCAATTCGGTGGAGCAATACCGGCCCTTCTTTATGGAGGATCCTTTGTCTCCGGAAAACCAGGGCTGGTGGCCACAGCTCAGAGAAAGCACCAATGTGCCTATTTCAATGGGAGAACTCTTTAACAACATCAACGAGTTCCTCGAGCCGATCTCCAATCGCTATTTTGATTACATCAGGTGCCATGTGTCGCAGATCGGCGGAATCACCCCTGCAATGAAAATCGCCAGACTGGGTGAATTCTTTGGCGTTCGCACCGCATGGCATGGCCCTGGCGATGTGTCTCCGGTTGGTCACGCAGCCCATGCGCATGTGGACATGGCCATCTGGAATTTTGGTGTGCAGGAAGGCCGGATATTTCCAGAGGCAGAACAGGAAGTGTTTCCGGGATCTCCGACCACCACAAATGGTTATATGCACCTGAACGACAAGCCTGGTATCGGGGTGGACATTGATGAGAAGCTGGCCGCTAAATATCCTATCAGGCTAAGGGGCTATAATCAGATACGAAACGCTGACGGTACCATCATAAGGCCGTAGGGCTCACATAAGACATTGAGTTTGTAGGTTGTATACGTTGTTTAAGTAGGTGAAAAGATGCGCCAGCCTTGGCGCACTTTTTTCAAGCTTTTTAAATAACGATCGGGGAGGAACATGCCTTTGAGGTAACAAACCGTTAAGTGCAATAATTGAAATAATCATAGCCGATCCATGGTCAGCTGTATGTAATCAAGGAAAAAATAGGAAAGCTTTATTGAACAAATCAGATCGTCAAGAGAAATGAAATCATCAAAAAAAGTTATGCTAATTATACTGCTGTCAGCAGCAGTTGGCATTGTAAGAGGTCAGGGAATACCATCGGGTGCACTGAAGGTAGGTGCGGCGAGAGAAATAATGAACCCGCCAGCAAGCATTTTCACCGCTTCTGCTGATCAATTTCGGAGGTTTAGTGGCATTCACGATTCGCTGCTTGTTCGCTCCATTGTATTAGATAATGGATTCAAAAAGGTGGCGTTGGTATCTATGGACATAAGCAAAGTGCCGGGGGGAGCTCGCTTTATTCAGGAAGTGGCTGCTGGTACAAAGATTCCGCAAGAGGATTTGTTCATAGCGGCTACACATGATCATAACACCATACAGCTGCCAGCAAATGATTATGCTGATGAGTACTACAACATCATTAAGAATGCCACGATAAAATCTATTAATGAAGCCAATGCTAAACTACAGCCTGCTAAAGTGGGATTTGCAAAAGGTAAAGCCTATGTCAATACCAACCGGGACGAGAAAATTGGTGAAGGCTACCACATGGGCTATAACCCGGACGGCCCTTCTGATAAGACGGTGGCTGTTGTTTCATTTACTACGCTTTCGGGTGAACCAATTGCCATTTATGCCAACTACGCCGTGCATGCCGTTGTGATGTATCGGGCTACCACAAAGGATGGACTTCCCGAAATATCGGCCGACTTGCCAGGGGCAACTGCCAAGTATGTTGACAGGCATTTCAAAAACGCTGTGACAGTTTGGACGAGTGGTGCAGCTGGGGATCAAAACCCTATGTTTATGTCGACCTACAACCAGGATCATCCGGACACGCAGGACGAAGGTATTGGGGGATATGCCATACTTGATGTGCAGGCCAGGAGATTGGGAGAAGAGATTGTTCGACTCGTTAAATCGATTAAAAATACTGATCAAACAGTGCAAATCTGGAGTAAAAGAACCTCAGTAACCTGTGAAGGGCAAGAAAGGAAATATCCGAGAAACCCTGATGAGCCAAGAGGTGGGTACCTCGCACCAACCAAGGTCGAAATGGTTGATGGAGACCCGGTAACCATTCCATTGCATTTATTGATGATCAACGATATCGCACTGGCCGGAGTAGCTGCTGAAGTGTTTACCGAAATTGGGGTGCATTTGAAGGAAACCTCACGATTTGACAGGACGATGATGGTGACAGTGATGGCAAATGCTATTGGATATATACCCACCGATGCAGCTTACCTGATGCCTTCGGAAAAAGCCCTTGGCAATAGTTTGAAGCCAGGCTGTGCTGAACCAGCGATGATAGATGCATTTGTCCAGCTTATGGACGAATACATTGCGCTCAACCAAAAAGCCAACTAGCTTCTACCTAGCAACTTCATTTGTTGAATAGGGCGTAGGAGGCTTAGCCAAAAGGCGGAGCCAAGGGGTTCTATGCTCTATTCATTTACAAAAAAATATAGAAATCATTGAGAAATGAGACACCTGACCCTTTTTCTATTCGTTGTTGCCATTATTTCAGTCTCCTCATTGTCGGCGAGGCAGTTACAGGGTGATTTGTCAAACTATCAACTGCAGATAAAGAGGAATAATGATCCGATTAAAGTTGATGGTATGCTAGATGAGGACTCATGGTCTACGCCAAACGTTGCCAGTGATTTCTGGCAGCAATACCCCAAGGATAACATAAAGACGGATGTCCGCACTGAAGTTAGAATGACTTATGATGCCGATAACTTGTACATCGCTGCTATTTGCTATGATGTGGAGGATTATGTTGTTCAAACTTTAAAGAGAGACAACGGACTTTTCACCAGTGATGCCTTTGGAATAATTATCGATCCGGTAAATAGCAATACCAATGGTTTTCTTTTTGGTGTGAGTCCCTACAATGTGCAGACGGAAGAGCTGCTTGGGCCCAATGCTACCCAACCCGACAGGATGACTTTTAGCTGGGACAACCGGTGGTACTCTGCCGTTATCCGCTATCAGGACAGGTACGTTGTTGAGATGGCGATCCCATTCAAAACCCTGCGGTTCAACAGCCAAAACGGCACCTGGGGCGTCAATTTCTTTCGAAATGATATGTCGAGGAACCAAAAGTATAGCTGGACTCCGCTGCCTGTCAATTTTGAACTTTATGATCTTGGGTACACTGGTGATCTGAAATGGGACATTGCCCCGACAAAAAATGGAACCAATATCTCGGTGCTGCCCTATGTTACAGGCGGCGTAACAAGAGACAACGAGGCCGAATCGCCTCGCTCGGAGACGAGCGTGCGTGTGGGAGGAGATGCGAAAATTGCGCTCACTTCTTCACTCAACCTAGACCTTACGGTTAATCCCGATTTTTCGACAGTTGATGTGGATGTGCAGCAAACAAACCTGACCAGATTCAACCTCAGGTTTCCTGAAAAACGTGGTTTTTTTCTCGAAAACAATGACCTCTTTACCGAGTTTGGCCCCAACGACGCCAAGCCCATTTTTACCAGACGAATGGGACTCGACATGGACAACAGACCGGTTGCAATTAACTACGGAGCCCGATTGAGTGGAAATTTGACTCCCAACACCAGGATTGGTCTGTTGCATCTTCAAACCAAATCAAATGATACAGTGCCAGGACAAAACTATTCCATAGCCGTTTTTAATCAGAGAATTTGGAGTCGCTCCGTTTTGAGAGGCTACGTTACAAACCGCCAGGCTTACACACAAGATGATGGTTGGCATGCGAATAATTATGGGAGAAATACCGGATTGGAGTTTAACTACCTGAACAACTCTGGTACCTGGAATTATTTTGCGGCTTATCACCTTTCAGCGAAGCCTGACGCTGGTTATGGGTCGTTTACGAACCTGGGTATTGAATATGCGGGAAGAAAATGGAAGGCACGCATAAATTACTGGAACATATCGTCCGACTACTTCGCCGACATGGGCTTTTTCCCCCGCCTTGAAAACTACGATGCGGTGAGAGACACATTGATTCATCTTGGTTGGGAGCGTATTTACGGCAGGTTCGGCTATGTGTTTCGTCCGGCAAAGGGCAGCAAGATAGTGGCGCACGACATAGAGTTGAGAACCTATAACGATCTTTACCCGGACGGCACCATCAGCGACCTGGAGAACAGGATTGACTATAAGATCAAATTCCAAAACACTGCCGAACTCCAGCTACAACCTCAGCTACTTAAGACGAACCTAAGATTTCCTACAGACTTTACCGATGCTGCTCCGCTGCTGCCTGGCTCATTCGACTACGGACGGTTCAATGTCACCTACCAGTCCGATGCCAGGAAATTATTCTCATGGCAAACTGAAGTAGGTGTGGGGCAATACTACAATGGCACCCTAACGAGATACTTGCTTCAGCTGAACTACAGGAGGCAGCCCTGGGGTACCTTTTCCGTGGGCTGGGAACAAAACAATCTCAAACTGCCTGATCCATACGGGGAGTCAAACCTCAGGCTGGTAAACGCCCGAGCTGAAGTCAATTTTAGCACGAAGGTATTTTGGACAACTTTCTTGCAATACAATACACAGCGGGAGAATTTCAATGTGAACAGCAGGCTGCAGTGGCGCTACAGTACCATGTCGGATATCTTTCTTGTGTACAGCGACAACTATACTACGTCGCCGTTTCTTCAAAATAACCGAAACAGAGCCATACTTCTTAAGCTCAATTACATGTTCAATTTATAGCAGTCACTATGCACGGAGGCGGTCATTACTATCACATTTCATCTTCTTTAATAAGTTACAAAAACATCTTATAGAATGAAAAAAGCCTTATACAGTTTAATATTTACTCTCTTTGTCGTTTTTTTAAGTTGCGGCGAGCAAAACAGTCAGTCAGCGGTAAGGGGAGCAGGTGGCGCCCCTCTCCAGAAGATTAATGCTGACCTGGTGAAACTGACTGTTGATAGTCTGAACATGGCCCTGCTTAACAGAGACCGAAAGACGTTGATAAGCATATGCGCAGCAGAGCTTAGTTACGGGCATTCGAGTGGCGCTGTTCAGGACAGACAAACCTTTGTCGATGACGTGGTGAATGGGCCATTTGCTTTCCTGTTTATCGAAACAGAAAACCAAAAAATAACCACTACTGAAGACATGGCGATTGTAAGGCATGTCTTTCAGGCTAAGGGACTCAACAACGGAGACACGGTTGATGTGCGCATTGGCAACGCACAGCTTTACAAGTTGTACCCTAACGGCCATCTTCGCCTGGTCTTGCGCCAGGCTTTTAAGTTATGACGGGTCAGGCCGCAATGGTAAATCAATAAATCACCCTAAACCACGAAGTTTTGAAAAAATTCAACATCTACTCAACAGCCCTCGGGGCTACTTTGCTTCTTCTTTTACTGATACTCTTTACCATATTCACTGGTGGGCTGTCGCAGGCTGGCTCACTCATAATAGCGTTTTTTACATTACTTGCTTTCGGCTTCAGTGGCCACGAGCAGCTAAGAGGCTATGTGTTTACCACTATGATCTTTGCTGGTGTAACCATAGCCTTATATTACCCGGAGTATTTTCTGGTAATAGAAGGTTTCAAACTCACCAACCTGATCATACCGCTGATCCAGATTATCATGTTCGGCATGGGTACCTCGATGAGTCTCGGCGATTTTGGTTCCATTTTTAAGTCCCCGAAAGGTGTGGTAGTTGGTGTAAGTGCGCAATTGTTGATCATGCCCTTAATTGGCTTCACGCTGGCCAAGCTCAGCAACTTTCCTCCTGAAATTGCTGCTGGAATAGTGCTCATTGGGTGCTCACCCAGCGGAGTAGCGTCCAATGTGATGGCCTATTTGGCAAAGGCCAACCTTGCACTTTCTATCACCATTACATCCATCGCAACGCTGCTGGCACCATTTACGACGCCACTGATGATGAAGTTGCTCGCCGGTGAATTTATCGAAATTGAGGTGCTGACAATGATGTGGAGCATTGTGAAGATGATCATTCTTCCGATAGGAGCTGGCCTGCTTTTTAACAAATTGTTGGGTGATAAAACTAAATGGATGGACAAATTAATGCCGTTGCTTTCCATGCTGGCTATTGGGGTCATCATTGTGATTATTACAGCGGCAGGCCGGGATAGCCTTCTCGATATTGGTGGGATATTGATGGTGCTTGTGCTCATTCACAATTTATTTGGGTATACGCTTGGGTATTTTTATGCAAAGCTGCTAAAGCTCAATGAACAGGACTCAAGAACGATAGCCATAGAAGTGGGGATGCAGAACGGAGGTCTAGCGTCAGGCATAGCCAATACGCTTGGGAAAATTGGCACCATGGGACTGGCACCGGCGGTATTTGGCCCACTCATGAACATCACGGGCTCTATACTGGCTTCCTACTGGCACAAACGAGCCCCAAAGGGATATGAGGAACCAGAGCAGATCCCAGTAAATAATTAACCGATAACACCTTGAAAAAGAATTGACAATGAAAAAAGTAGTAACCTTTGGTGAGATCATGTTGCGCCTTGGAACCCCTGGAGTTTTAAGGTTTTCGCAAGCATCGAGTTTTGATGTAGTTTATGGCGGAGGTGAGTCAAACGTGGCTGTATCACTTGCCAATTATGGGATTCCGGTAGACTTTGTTACCCGGCTGCCAAAAAATGACCTCGGCGAGTGTGCGTTAATGGAGATGCGCAAAAGAGGCGTTGGAACAGATAAAATTATTTTTGGAGGAGACCGACTCGGCATATACTTTCTGGAAACCGGTGCGGTGAGCAGAGGCAGTAAAGTGGTTTACGACCGGGCTCATTCTGCGATAGCCGAAATAAAAAAGGGAATGGTTGATTGGGAGAGCGTATTTGCGGGTGCTCGGTGGTTTCACTGGACTGGCATCACACCGGCCATATCACAGGGTTCAGCTGATGCTTGCCTGGAGGCCGTGCAAACCGCCCGCAAAATGGGTCTTACAATCTCGACGGATCTGAATTATAGGGCAAAGCTTTGGAAGTATGGAGTTGAACCTGAGGAAACCATGACAGAGCTAACCTCTTATTGCGACATCATTTTAGGCAACGAAGAGGACGCCGAAAAACACTTCGGCATCAAGCCAGACGGCCTGGACATCACCAAGCAAGGAGAGCACGTAAAGGCCGAGGCATTTCTATCGGTTTGCCAGCAAATGATGAAGAAATTTCCGAATGCGAGGAAAGTAATCACCACGCTAAGAGGCTCCATTTCTGCGTCACACAATACCTGGGCAGGTGTCCTCTATGATGGAACGACCATGTTCAAATCCCCTGAATATCAGATTACACATATTGTGGATAGGGTAGGTGGGGGTGACTCCTTCATGGGAGGCCTCATTTATGGTTTGCTCACTTATCCGGACGATGATCAGCATGCACTCAATTTTGCTGTGGCCGCCTCTTGCCTCAAGCACACGATTGTAGGAGATGCTAACCTGGCAACGCTTGATGAAGTGAAGAAGTTGATGGCGGGAGATGCCTCAGGCAGAGTAGCACGGTAACGCCCAAAGCAAAGTGGGGAAATCATATGTCAGTCATATGATTTCCCTTTTTTTAACCAGTGATTATAAGACTGTATTAGAACAACAAGCAAACAGGACTGGGAGCCTGTATCTCACTGACAAATTCCAGCTTGCCGCTCTTCTTGTCACGCTTAAACGAAATGATATTATTAGATTTTTGATTAGCCACAAGCAAGTAGTCGCCGCCGGGGGATAGCGTAAAATTTCTGGGCCAGTCGCCCCGCACACCCTCATGCCCCACAAGTGCCAGGCTACCGTTCGATGAATTGATCTGATAAATCACTATGCTGTTGTGCCCCCTGTTGGAGGCATAAAGGAACTTTCCGTCATCGGAAATATGGATGTCGGCGCAACTGCTGGTTTCTTCATATCCGGCGGGCAGTGTACTAATGGAGCTGGCAATTTCGTAATGCCCCACATTATTTTTCTTTATTTGAGTTATCGTGGACGATAGTTCATTAACTACATATGCCCAGCTGCCTTTTGGATGGAAGGCCATGTGTCGTGGGCCAGCTTCCGTAGCCATAGCCAGTTTGTAAGGGGCTGTCGAAACCAATTTTTCATTGCTTTTATCCAGGGTCGAAAACCAGAGTTCGTTGCTGCCCAAATCGACTGAGATGACTGTGTTTCCCTTTGGTTCGAACCAAACAGAATGCGCATGCGGCCCTTTTTGCCTTGCGTGAGACCCTTCGCCCTCGTGTTGTAGCACGTGCAATGGGCCATCTAGCTTGCCTGAAGAACTTAGCTTCAGCAACCCGACATTCCCACTGCTGTAGTTGGCCGCAAACACATAACCAGACTGGTCGATGGTTACAAAGCATGGGGAAGCTCCTCCCGAAGGTTTTTGGTCAACATACTCCAACGCTCCACCATTTATCGTAAATGAGGTAATAGTACCACCACCACCGGCATCATCTCTGTTTTCGTTGGCCGCCAACAAGTACTTGCCATCAGGGCTTTTTGCCAAAAATGACGGGTTTTCCGACTCAGCGGCTAACCCGAAGCTCTTCAGCGTGCCGTCAGGGTGAAGCTGGTATCGATAGATGCCCTTGCTTTCTCCACGGGTATAAGTGCCTACGTAGAAAGAGATGCCGTCCGCTACAGGCTGTCGTTCTGCTATTTCTGTAGACGACAACGTCATTAATTGAGTCAAGAGCAGAACGGCTGCACCCGTTGAAACTTTGATGATCATAGAATCTGGATATAAAACTTGAGGCCTATTTCTATCCTTTACAGTAGATTTTCTTTAAAGAAAGCTGTAGTCCGCTCCCAGGCCAACTCAGCTGCTTCTTTGTCATATCTCGGTGTGGTATCGTTATGAAATCCATGATTCACATCAGGATAAATGTAGGCTTTGTACGGCTTTCCGTTCGTCTTAAGCGCAGCTTCGTAAGCGGGCCAGCCTTCATTTACTCTCGTGTCCAGACCGGCATAGTGCAACATCAGTGGTGCCTTGATGTTTGGAACCAAGTCGATGGGGGGCTGTCCCCCATAAAAAGGAACCGCTGCTGACAAACCGGGAACTTTTACTGCCATCAGATTTGAAATACTTCCTCCGAAGCAAAAGCCCACCACCCCTATTTTACCTGTACACTGCGGACTTGCAGTCAGGTACTCATATGCTGCGATAAAGTCTTGCAGCATTTCATCACGGTCTCTTTTGCTTTGCAAGGCACGACCGTCGTCGTCATTTCCAGGATAGCCCCCAAGTGGCGTAAGAGCATCAGGCGCTATCGAAACAAAGCCAGCCAGAGCAGCCCTTCTCCCTACGTCTTCAATGTGTGGATTCAGTCCTCTGTTTTCGTGTACGACCACGATGCCAGGCAACTTGCCATTGGCGTTGGCAGGTCGGCTTAGCAGTGCCTTTATCTCACCTCCCCCTTTCGCAGATTGATAGGTGATATACTCGGACACCAGTCGGGAGTCATTTTGAGGTATTTGCACCTTGCTTTTATAGTCAGGCATCAGAAAACTCATGAGAGACATCACCGTTACGCCACCAATCGCATACGTAGATAGTTTGTTCAAAAACTGTCGTCTGTCAATTCGGCTATGTGCGTAGTCGTCATAAAGGTCAAATACCTCCTGGCTAACATCTTCTTTTTTGAGTTCTTTCATGAGAATAGTATTGATGAGTAGGTAGAAAAAAGGTGAGGTATTGCCTCCGATTATTTACTCCTTTTGAGATATCCATCAAGTGAGATTTTCCCCGGGCCAGTAAAAAACATTGCCAGAAAAGCGAAGGCAAACAGTACTACTTTTTCCTGTTGGCCAAATTCCTGACTGAAGTGAACGGTGAAGAAGGCCGTTGCTACGGTGATAAAGGGCGGGATCAACGCTGCTCTTGTAAATAGGCCCGCCATCACTAATACGGCACAGATTACCTCAGCGAATACTGCGAAACTCAGTGTGAAAGCTGGGCCAAAGCCGAAGGGGTCGGCAAACTTAATTTCGTCCGGGCCGAATAGCCGCATCATTTTGCCCCAGCCATGGCCGTACATAAGGGAGAAGCCGAAAGCAAGCCGCAACACAAGCAATCCATAGTCATGAAAACGAGAAGGTAGTTCAAAGCGAAGCAGGCTCATAGTTTTTATATTTTTGGTGAGTTACAGATTTTTTAATATCAGAGACGATGTTGCCCTTCAGTTATAAGTACCCTTCAGACGGCTTTGGTACACGCCTGGTGAAACTTTTTTACTGTTTTCATTGACTGGAGGTGCTGTTTTAGCTTCCGACGCAAGGCAAGGGCATTTTAAGTCAACAGCCAGCGTCACTGCAAGCCAGTTTTTTTCATGTAAAACTTTCCTGCATTCGCATTTTTCTGCCACAATGCTATCGGGTACGTCCAGTATTCTTCCTCTTCGCCATAAAGAGAAATGTGCTGCTCTCCCCATGCATATTCGAACAGAACCGCTTCTCCGGTACCAGGCAACTTCACCGAGCCGAGTACGAAGGCATGTGTAAAACCGCTCGTTCCGTTTTTGAAGTGTTTTGCTGCGTAAATTTGCAGCGTGGCACCTGCCTCAAGGGTGTCGACGATTTCCATGCCGTCAAACAATGTTGTCCCTGTCTCGGCAAGCAGGTAGGGGTTTTCGTTGGCAAAGGCGTCGAGGTTTTTCGCAACAACTGCCTGGCGCTGTAGTACTACAGACTTATCAGTGATTTGGGTGTACGGAGCAAGCAATGAGACATCAGTTACCGTCGTTCGAAGGGCGTGGTAAAGCAAGCCACCAAACGTCAGGATCGTAGCCACTGCGAAGCCAATCAATAAGGCCAACCGTTTATTCATCCCTATCGCTGGCTATCGGTTAATGCTTGTGGCCCAAATAGTGCGCCTTGAGAATGTCCTCCCCAAAATCGGCTCCTTTTTCCCTCCAGATGGCATGGATATGGTTGCCGTCGTTGTCAAAACCCACGTTGTCGTACTCGATCATGAAGTCAGGGCCATTGATGATATAGTAATGCGGGTTTCTCGCCTCATAGCTTCCAATCCAGGCAAAATAGATATTGTCGATCCCTGTCCGAAGTAGTTGATCGTAAGACCTCTTCGCACCCTCATGTTCCAGGTTGTCGACATACTCTTTAATAAGCCATTCCAGCAGCCCTTTTTGCTCCTTGTTCATATCAGCGGCTTTTATGCCATAATAGTCGTCAATTCTTTTCGGCCCATTGGGGTTGGTGATGATGTCGCCTGGCACTTTCTGGCTCAAAGTAGCCACCTTCTTTTGCTGCTCAGTCAATGCATTGATAAGCAGAAAGCCATAGTCTTCTTCTTTGCTCAATACCCGCAAACCGGCGTATTTGGTAATACGTACTTCGGCAGGATCGGTACCAATAAATAATGGAGTGAGCGAATAAATACCATCCGCCATCGACAAGCTGATGGCCATATGATGACCACCCAAATTAAGCCCCCAGGGCTCTTTCATGTCGGGCGTGCCCCACACAGAAATATAGTAATTGCCATACTCCCAATCTAGCTTCTTGATTTGAGCCAGCCCTTCTTTGGAAATTTTTCCTCTTCTAAAGGTGGAGTCGTACACAACATTCAAAATGTCGTCCAGCAGCATGATGCTGGTGATCTTCAGGTAGCCCTGCGAGCTAAACAGCGTGGTAAGCACCCGGTGAAACTGAAGCATACTTGCCTCTGAGAGGTCGCCATATCGCTTGCCTGGCCTCGGCACCAGGCCAACAGGCAGATTCGTCCATTTTTCCCGGCCCGGATCGTCGAACGGTAAGCTAATCTGCTCCAGCTCTTCTGCGCTCAGCGTCTTCAGGAAGATTTTGGTTACGTCCACAATTTCGTCGGCCGTTTGGCTGAACAGGGGAGCTGATGTGATGGCAAGAAAGGCGATAAAGGTGAGAATAGATTTCATTGGAGGGTGTTTAGGTAGTTAGTAAAAGCCAGCTCAATATACCGCAATAAACATTTAAACCAACCTGGTATGCGGTCAATGCTCTCTAGCTAATTTGGCATGAATAGTGTTATTTACATCCTGTTGCAACTAACTTTTTAGACTTATGAAAACTCATTTTTTAATGCTGCTATTTGTTGCGCTATGCACCGGATGTGTGAGTACAGGTGTGCTCTTTCAGGATGGGAAAACGGCTGGGAAGAAAGAATTCGATGGTGCCATTGGCATTTCCTACAATGTGGTTCCCTCTTACACCACCGACTCAGCCTCACAAACAGTTAAGCTAAATCCCTTCAAAGTGCCTGCGCCGTGGATCAGTATTCAGGCACAGTATGGCCTGGCAGAGCGGCTGGATGTGGGCGGATCTTTTGGGCTTGGGCTTTTTAGTTTGGGACTCAGCGGTTTCGCTAAGTATGCACTTTTACCCAACGACGGTACTTTTCACGTGTCACTTTATGGAGGTGCGGGCTTTGCAGCCTCCACCGACAAAGTAGAAAATGGCACCGCTACCTTTGCCCAACTAATAGGCGGTATTCCCTTTAGTTTTGATGTTACTGAAACAAATACACTTGTGATCCAGCCGTTGTACAGCCACGATTTTTACAAAGTGAAAATCTCAGGCGACACAGTATATGACGACCGATTTGATGCACACCTTGTACATTTGGGGTTTGGGGTGATTCGAAAAAATTTGGACAAAGATAGGTCTGTGTTTTACAATGTCACGATGAACTATTCGCCATCAGAAAAGAAGGCTTATCCTACTTTTGGTGTGGCGATAAGGCTGTGATCGATAAATGAAGGAGGCTTATTAGACCATTTTTGAAGCGTTAAGCTTTTTGGAAATTGAGCTATCAACCAAATAGCTAACACAAGCAATGATACTGTTATCGGCAGAGGTGCCAGGCAAATTTGCTCCATACTCAAAAATAAACAGAAAATGCGGTTTGTGACTTTCGGCGTGGGGTCGTAATGTCAGGCTTCGCAATTTTTTTTAAATCCAATTGACTAGTTTAGAAGATCATTGAAACCGAACCTGACAAGTCTCAAAAGAAGATATGGTGTCATACGATAATGCCATTTCAGGAAGTAACTGGATAAAGCCGGTATTGATAATCGCTGGAATTATAGCTGCGCTTATCGTTTTCGAGGGTGCGCAGCAATATTATTACCTTCAGAGGTATAACCTTTTCCCTAACGCTAATATTACGCTTCTTGATTTGACCATTGGCCACCTTAAAAGCTGGCTGATCTGGGTGCTGGCTGGAATCCCATTGATTGTATTCGCCCTGCGGCATCCATTTGACAAAGGGGGAGACTACAAAAGTCAGACACTTATCTATCTTGGGTGGGTGTTTGGTATTCTTTTGGTCTGCATTGTTCTCATAGCGCTGGAAGAAGTGTTCTTTCAAGGTGGGGCCGCCACAATCGATCGATTTATTGGCGGGCTTACGTTCTACACTTTCCAAAAAGGCCCCATTTTTCTTTTGGCTTACACCTCCCTGATTATAACGCTTCATTTTTTTGTGAACATACAGACGCTGGAGCTAACGGTGAAAGAGCTAAGCTCCATGAAGGTTAGCAATCAGTCGTTGTATGAGGAGCTGAAAGCCCAACAGTACGACGATGCTACTCAGTTCATTATTGTCAAAACTGGCAACCGCAGCAGGGTAGTGGCACTCGACGATATTCGCTGGGTAGAGGCCAACGACTACTGCGTGAGGCTCCACACGAGAACCCAGGAATCGTACGTGCTCAGAGGTTCCATGAAGGCGATGGAACAGGCCCTGCCTGGAAAGAAGTTTATCCGTATCCACAGGAAGTGCATCGTGAATCTCAATGATGTGGACGAGTTTCTTTTCTCCGACACACCCGAAGTGGTGCTCACTGGCGGCATGAAACTGCCGGTGGCTGTTTCGAGGGTAGGACAGATCAAGAAGCATTTGAGCCTGTCGTAACCACCATAAGAGACTTCATTTACCGGTTTCACTTTTACCAGCCAGGCTAGCCTGTCTCCGCAAACCCACCCCCTGCCTTTCTCTTTTTTCGCCTCAATAACCTGGTCTTGACTGAATATCGACAGAAGATGACGCAAAATCGACAGTAGAAGTGGCTAGTATTGAGCACTTTTGGATGTCTGACGAATGTCACTGGTAACAGGCGTTCGATTTCTGACAACAGCTATGGGACTAGTTTTGAATTATCACCTTCAATAGCTATGATCCAACAACTTCCAAAGTCATTCAAGCGTTGTCAACCGCCTCATATGTCTGGCATGATGACTGGTTCATCCGCAAAGCGGGTGGTCAGTTTCTTGTTGGGTAACTTATTCACTGTTTTTACTTCATACGCTCAGGACGTTGTCATCACTCAAATGGCCCTGCAGCCCGATGGCAAAGTGGTGCTCAGGTACAACCTGAACGACGACCGGCTGGATAGGAAGTATTCCCTTTACCTGTACGCTTCTTCCGATAACTACATACAGCCACTGGCGCAGGTGAGTGGCGATATTGGCGTAGACATTGCCGTAGGCGGCAACAAAACCATTACCTGGAATGCCAAAGAAGAGCTGGGAGATACCTTTGCAGGTGATGTAAGCCTGGAGCTAAAGGGCAATATCTATGTGCCTTTCATTGCTCTCGACAACTTCGACGATTACAAAGTGCTGAAGCGGGGCAAGCCCTACGATGTCACCTGGACAGGCGGGCGTGGCGACAATGTGCTGCTGTTCGAACTCTACGAAGAGGATAACAAGATCAAGGTGTTTGACGAACGCCCCAATGTGGGCAACACCACCATCATCATTCCCAACGACGTGAAGCCTGGGCGCTACCGCTTTAAAATCAGCGATAGCAGGAACAGGGATGAAGTGGTGTATACTATGGATTTCATTGTGAAGCGTAAAGTGCCATTGATTGCGAAAGCAGGTCTTGGCCTTGTTTTGCTGGGAGGTGTGGGGTATGTCGTTTCGCTGGGTGGCGCTGATCCTGATGAGGAGAAAATAGGGGATCCAATAACGCCAACGAGATAAAATAGTTTACTAACCAATGACCAAAATAAAGTACACTGTATCACTTCTTTTGTTTCTTGCCTTCGGCTCCTCTTTTGGACAGGCGCCCGAAAATTTTAGTTATCAGGCAGTCGTGCGAAATTCATCAAACGAGATTATCGCCAATTCTCAAGTGGGAGTCCGAATGAAGATTTTGCAAGGGACAGCCACGGGTACGGTTGTTTATGCTGAAACCCACACTTTAAACACCGATGCCAACGGGTTGATTAGTTTAAAAGTTGGTGGTGGCAGCAGCTCTGATGACTTCTCTTTAATAAATTGGGGCGTTGGCCCATTTTTTCTGGAAAGAGAGATTGATCCAGATGGTGGCACCACTTATTCCATGTCTGGTGTAGACCAGCTACTGAGTGTTCCATACGCATTACATTCCAAAGTAGCCAAAAATATTCCTCTCACAAATGGGAAATTATTTATTGGAAACACCAGCGGGAAAGGTGCAGAAGTCACGCTTTCTGGCGATGCCACCGTCACAAATGCGGGAGTCTTAACCATTAGCGACGAGGCTATTGGAAGCGACGAAGTCAGTGACAACAGCCTGACAGCTGACGACCTGGCAACCGGCTCTGTGACAAGCGACGAAATTGCTAATGGATCTATTTCTGACGAAGATTTAAACAAAACGGCGATCCCTTTGAGTGGTTTTGGCCCTGCAACATCGGCAGTAGATCTCGGGGGTAAAACTTTCACCAATGTACAAGACCCCGTTTCTGCCCAGGATGCTGCTACCAAAGCCTATGTGGATGCACTTCAGCAACGGTTTGATGCACTTTCACTCGAACTTACAATACCAAAAATACTTTCATTTTCACCTACATCTGTAGCTGCCGGAAATACAGTGACTATCTCCGGAACCAATTTAGCAGGAGCTACTGTAGTTAGCTTTGGCGGTACTTCTGCTTCGTCTTTCAATGTTGTCAATTCGGGTACAATTACAGCTGTTGTGGCAGTAAGCACCTCCTCTGGAAATGTTTCTGTGACTACACCTGGCGGTACCGCAAATCGTTCAGGTTATACTTTTATTCTGACTGATGCAGTCGACAATGTTTATTCTTATGCAACGATAGGTACTCAAACATGGATGACAGAGAACCTGAAAACTACCAAGTATAATGATGGAACCTCCATACCAGAAGTGACCGACAACACAACCTGGACTAACATGACAAGTCCGGGATACACTTGGATGAATAATAACCCTACAACGTATTCTGCGACATTTGGTGCTTTGTACAATTGGTATACAGTTGATAATACAAGCAATGGAGGAAAAAATGTGTGCCCGGGAGGCTGGCACGTGCCAAGCAATAGTGAGTGGAGCACTTTTGAAAGCTACCTGATTGCCAATGGATATAATTATGATGGTACCACCAGTGGAAATAAACTCTCCAAGTCATTAGCAACAGCTTCTGGTTGGTTAGCATCCTCAGTTGTGGGAGCAGTAGGCAATACTGATTTTGCGAGCAAACAAAATGCCACTGGATTTTCTACAGTCCCTGAGGGCTACCGTGACAGCGATGCTTCTTTTAAAAGCCTTGATAGGAGTGGTGGGTGGTGGCTAACGACCTCATCTAATACTACAGATGCTTGGTACAGCTTTATTTATCACGATTCGTTCGGGGTCGATAATGGCACATACGGTAAGAAAGCAGGTTTTTCTGTTCGCTGCTTAAAGGATTAGAGATTATGAACATTATGAAAAAAGGGGTTTTATATTTTGCAATTTTTTTAATCAGCATGAGCCTTCAGGCGCAAACACCTGAAAAATTTTCCTATCAAATGCTGGTACGGGATGCTGAAAATAACATTCTCAGTAATGCCAACATTGGTTTGAGAGTAAGCATTGTGCAAGGCAATGAATCAGGAAGCATAACCTATTCTGAAACACATTCGACGTCGACTAGTAAAAGTGGTTTTGTATCTGTGGTTATAGGGGCTGGGGCCACAACGGATAATTTCTCTGATATTGATTGGTCAATGGCACCCTTTTTTGTGAAGGCAGAGATTGATCCAACCGGTGCAACCAGTTACTCGTTCACCAGCATTAATGAATTACAAAGTGTGCCCTTTGCTTTGCATGCGAAAACAACCGAAACGTTAGTATTGCCCGAAGGCTATTTGCTCGTTGGCAACAGTTCAAATCAAGCAAACTCCGTAGCAATGACAGGGGATGTAACCATAGCCAATACGGGCAGCGTAGTCATTGGGAGTGATAAAGTAAGCAGTGCTCAGGTGATAGACAATAGCCTTTTGGCAGATGATCTGGCTACCGGATCCGTGGCAAGTGACGAAATTTTAGACGGTACAATACGTGACGAAGACCTAAACAAAAGTGCTATTCCTCTAAGTGGTTTCGGTGATCCAACAGCCTCAATGGATTTTGGTAATCAGCAGATCAGCAATTTGAGAGAGCCGGTTGGCGATCAGGAAGTTGCAACTAAAGCATATGTAGGTGCCTTAGAGGAAAAGTTAATTTCATTGAAGTTGGCACAGGGGTATGCTACCAAAGACATTGATGGCAACGTTTATAGTAGTGTTACCATAGGTACACAAACCTGGTTTGATCGAAATCTCGCCACTACAAAATACAACGATGGGACTGAAATCACCTTAGTTTCCGAAAATAACGCTTGGCAGAATTTAAACTCTCCGGGATATAGCTGGTATGAAAATGACCAGGTATCCTTTGCAAATTATGGGGCACTTTACAATTGGTTTGCCATCGATCCTTCCAGCAATGGTAACAAGAACGTCTGCCCAACTGGTTGGCATGTTCCGAGTTTGTCCGATTGGAACACACTTATTTCTTTCCTGGGAGGTACCGAAGTTGAGCGCTCAAATAAACTAAGGCAGAAGGGTACGAGTTATTGGCCAGCTCCTAACACTGGCGCTACCGATGAGTTTAGATTCAGAGGGTTGCCTGGTGGGTCAAGAAATAGCAATGGATCCTTTTCTGGGATTGGCAGCAGTGGCAATTTTAGTATGTCCGATGATTTAGGTGGATTTGTAAAGGCCATCTCTTTGACTAGCACTGGTTTTTCTGCTTCTGCTAGCATAGCAAGAACTTACGGCAACTCGGTAAGGTGTTTAAAGAATTGACGAATTCTAAGTTTTTATCGATGAAAAAAATATCTGTCAACGTGTTCCTAATGCTTCTTTCCGTTGCGATACAGGCTCAGGTGCCCTATGCAATTAGTTATCAGGGTTTGGTACGTAACGCAAACAACGTAGTTGTTGCCAATAGCACCGTAAGCTTGCGTGTCAGCATAATCAAGACCACAGCCACCGGTAGCATCGTCTATGTCGAAACCCATAGTACAACAACAGACGGCAACGGTATTTTTACTGTTAAAATAGGCGAAGGAAGCAGTTCTGATAATTTCGCAGCAATCAATTGGCTATCTGATAAGTATTTCCTTAAAAGAGAAATTGACCCTGCAGGAGGCAGCAATTATACCATTTCCGGCACGACGCAGTTTCTGAGTGTACCTTACGCCCTTTATGCCAATACTGCAGAAAGTGTGTTGCTGGATGACGGTAAAGTATTGGTTGGAGAATCTTCCGGAAAATCTTCCGGCAAAACTGTGGGTGATGATTTAACTATTTCCAATAGTGGAATGGTCACTATTTCTTCCGATGCAGTAGGAAGCGCAGAGATTTTGGATAATAGCTTATCAGCATCTGATCTGGCCACAAGCGCTGTTGGCAGTGATGAAATAGCCAATGGTTCGATTATGGATACAGATCTGGACAAAGTAAATATTACCGTCAGCGGATTTGCGGTTCCGCAAAACGATACAGGCGCAAATGGACAGCTCCTCTCAAATGTGGCTGATCCCAACCTAGACATGGATGCCGCCACCAAGGCCTATGTGGATGACCTGGAAGATCAACTTAATTATCTTATTAAGAGCTTAAAGGAGGCAGGGTCAATTCCTATTCAAATAGGAGATTACGTCTTTGGAGGTGTGGTGGCCTATGTTCTCCAGTCAGGTGATCCAGGCTATGATGCCAATCAGCAGCATGGCATTATTGTAGCTGTGACTGACCAGTCCAATCTTGCTTTGTGGGGTTGCTTAGAAACAACTATTGCAGGAGCCGACGGTGCCGCTATTGGAACAGGTATGCAAAATACACTAGATATTGTAGCCGGTTGTGCGACTGCTGGAATTGCCGCCAGGCTTTGCCATGACTTGAATTTGAATGGCTATACTGACTGGTATCTGCCGAGTAAAGATGAACTCAACCTACTGTACCTGAGTAAATCTTCAATTAATGCTTCGGCTTTAGCCAACGGAGGAACTGCCTTTGTAAATAATAGACGCTACTGGAGTTCGACTGAGAAAAATAGCTCTGAAGCATGGATTCAAAATATGTCTAACGGGGATCAGCTTTCTACAATGAAGACGATTTTTGCAAGTTCTCCTGAAGCTGTGCGAGCTGTGAGGTCTTTTTAAAAGAAAAATTATGAATTTCAATAAGCAGGAATTAACAAATAGACGTAAGGAACAAGAATGATACGCATAAGGAATATAGCTATCTGTACTTTTCTCCTGGTCATGCTGGGAATGGATCAAAACTATGCACAACAATCTACTACCTCAACCGGAGGCACACTAACCGGGTCAGGTGGAATAGTGTCTGATGCCGTTGGGCTGTCCATCTACACTTCTATTTCTGGCGTTGGAGGAAAAGCCAATGAAGGCATAGTCGTTCCTGTTAATTTCTCTCCCCAACTTGCATCTATAGGCGCAAAAAGTATTGACGAAGAAATTGAACTTATTTTTACTGCTGTCGGCTCCGATGTTGACCTGCAAGCCTTGGATTACAGCCTGGATGCCACTTCGACTGGGAAAGGAATGAGCATCAACCCCACCACCGGAGTTTTTAGCTGGACGCCTGCGGAAGACCAGGATGGCAGCCATAGCGTCTTGATTTCGGTTTCTGATGGTACTTTTTCTATCTCTGAGACATTTATGATTACCGTAGCGGATATAAACAAAGCGCCAGTATTAGCAGCTTTGACTTCCAAAGCTGTAGATGAGCTAGTGCCCTTGTCTTTTACCGTTTCGGCAACGGATGCAGATTTGCCAGCTCAGGCATTAAGCTATTCCCTGGATGCTACATCGCTTGGTCATGGAATGACAATTGATGCCAGCACCGGGATTTTCAGTTGGACACCTTCAGAATCACAGGATGGACAATACACAGTGGACGTGGTCGTGAGCGACGGAGTTGCCACCGATGTTGAAACAATTACGATCACCGTGGCCAACATCAACGTGGCACCCGTACTTCAAACCATCGGTGAAAAAAGTGTGGACGAACTGGTGTCGCTCGCCTTTACGGTAGCTGCCACAGACTCTGATTTGCCTGCTCAGGCGCTGACATACAGCTTGGATCAGCCCTCGTTGGACAAGGGCATGACCATAAATGCCTCGACTGGGGCGTTTAGCTGGACGCCATCTGAAACTCAGGATGGAGATCACGACGTTATTTTCACAGTTAGCGACGGGCTGGTAGCCGACTCGGAAACAATCACCGTTGCAGTTGCTGATGTGAACGTGGCCCCTATGTTGGGAGTTATTGGTGCGAAAAGTGTCGACGAACTTTTGACATTGTCTTTCACGGCGGCGGCAACAGATACGGATGTACCTGTCCAGGTTTTAACTTTCAGTTTGGATCAGCCTTCGCTGGATGCTGGAATGGCCCTGGATGCAGCTACAGGTGCTTTCAGCTGGACACCAGGTGAGTCACAGGATGGAACTTATACCGTAATTTTCACTGTATCGGATGGTTTGGTGACTGATTCTGAAACAATTACTATTACAGTAAATGATATTCCTGATAATCCGTTAGCGTTTGAGCCGACGAGTGCAGACATTACCCCGGGCACTTTCAAAGCAAGCTGGGGGGCGGTGGCGGGTGCCACCGAATATCAATTGGAGGTGACATCCAACGATTTCGTAAACCTGCTTCCAGGCTATAATCCTTTTGTTTTAACCACTACCGAGGTGGTTGTTACAGGACTACAGGCAACCACCGGCTACCAATTCAGAGTTCGGGCCAAGAGTGCACTAGGAGTATCTGGATATTCCAATATAGTTAGCGTTACAACTTCTAATGATGCCACAAGTAGTGCTTTGACTATCGGTACATTAACTTTTGAGAATCGCCAAGTTAATACTACTTCTCAGACGTTGAACATTTCGGTCACAGGAGGTGCAGCGCCTTATGTTGTGATAGCAAGTCATCGGGGATTGCTTCAAAGTGAATATACGACAGCAACACTCACGGAAATAACGCCTGGTAACTACTCCTTCACGGTCAGTCCTGAAATGCTGGATGAAATGGGTGTGCAGTTTGAAATCACCGCCACCGATGCCAAAAACGATAAGCAGTCGAGGGCCGGAAGTATTGCACGATCCTTTGGGGAGGCAGCCAGCCCTGCCCTTCCTTTTGAACGCTTTGGAGGCACCACCCTGACCTGGAACTTATTCACTATTCCTTATGATCTCGATAATAAACTGGTGAGCAATATCTTTGCCGACCTTGACCAGAGTCGCCATGAATTCGACTGGAGAATAGTGCGCTACCGCAATTCCACCAATGATTATGTCAACTTCAACACAGGGCAGGTCAGGGTAGGAGAAGCCTATTGGTTCAATTCCAAAACCGCAGTGAGCATCAACGTAGGGGCTGGCCAAACTACGGCTTCAATACCGTTTTCCATGAGCCTCCTGAAAGGCTGGAACCTGATCGGCAATCCATACACCGTGCCCATTTCATGGGAACAGGTGTTAGCTGACAATCCAGACAAAACGGGCATTGATCCCATCCGGCTTTTTAATGGCACCGCCCTGGTCATTGGAGACGTTGTTCAGCCATTTTCTGGCGGCTTTGTCTTCGCCGAAGAAGCCACTTCAGTGGACATTGACCCCATCGCTTCTAAGCCCAATGGTAGAATTCTGGCCGGTAAGGGCAGGATCGAAAGTACAGATATCGACGAGATGGCCTGGCTCTTTCCGCTACAACTAAGTGATGGACAAACCACTACGGTGTTAGGCGGTGTGGGCATGCACCCGGATGCCCTGGAGTTGAAAGACCAATTCGACGGCATGGTACCCCCTCGTTTTATCCACTACAGCGAGATGTATACCACACACCAGGCCTATTTCTACCCATACTTCGCCACTGACGTCGTGCCCACCAAAGGCGACCACACCTGGAACTTCACCTTATCATCAAACAAAGTAGTAGGACCAACCAACCTGACCTGGGACATGGGGGCTTTGCAAAACAAAGCCTCCGGTCTCTACCTGCTCGACCAGCAAAGCGGCAAGCTGGTGGACATGAAAACTACAAATAGCCATACTGTTGACCTGACCAAAGGTGACTTTAAGTTTGAGGTCTACTTCGTTTCTGGCGGCGATCAGGTCATCCCTCACCGGCTACTGCTGGGCGATGCGTATCCTAACCCCGCCAGCACGCAGGCGACGATTCCCGTACTGCTGCCAGGTGATGCCAACGAGTTGGTGGATATTGATCTTTCTGTTTTCGATATCAATGGCAATCGTATTAGCACCCTGGCCAGCGGCAAGTACAAACCAGGTGTGTATGAATTTACCTGGAACGCCGGAGTTGAGCAAAAGAGATCAGTTAGTGGTATGTTCTTTTACCGATTGAGCTTTAACGACAACAACAGAGCACCACTTTACAAAAAACTAATTCTGCGATGAGGAAGATAAAGCAAATTGTGGCTGTAGTTGGATTTGTTCTTTTTGCTGTAGCGCAAGTCAATGGCCAGGTGGTGGTTGACAGAACCAACAAAGTATCGCTGGATTTTACAAAACCCGTCAAGGCCACGGTACTGCCCGAGGTAAATTGGGTACTGCCCCGCCTGGAGTACACCAACAGTGAGGCGAACAAGGTGGATATCAAGGCCAACGTTCAAAGCAAAGTGCCTTTGAAAAGGGTGACGCTTTCGGTACTAACTTCGCTGGATGAAGCCCCTATGGCTACCATGGATATTCCATTGCTTAGCCCGACTTCAGCTGAATTTGAGAAGAACATGTACCTCGCCGATGGTCAAAACTATGTCAGAATCACTGCGGAAAACGTGGATGGAGGCATTGTGTCGGACGACAGGTCGGTGATTGTGGGCATGGATGCGCTCAAAGATGCCATCGCCATCGACAGGAAGGACTACGCAGTGCTTTTTGCTACCGACAAGTACGATAACTGGAGCGACCTGACCAATCCGATATATGATGCCAAGGCGATCGGTCAGGAGCTCGAGGAACGCTACGGCTTTGAAGTAAGAATTGTCGAAAACGCCAGTCAGGATCTTGTGTTCAATACATTGAGGGAATACGCCCAGAAGAGCTACAAGCCCCAGGACCAGCTTTTTGTGTTTTTTGCAGGCCACGGGCAGTACGACGAAACCTTCGGTGAAGGATTTGTGGTGGCCCGTAATTCAATGGCCAACGACCCAGGCAAGAACAGTTATATCAGCCATAGCCGACTCCGAAATATCATCGACAATGTGAAGTGTCAGCACATTATGCTGGTAATGGATGTGTGCTTTGGTGGCACGTTCGATCCGGTGCTGGCCTCATCAAGAAGTATTTACGAGGAAATGGACAACTCCGAATTCATCGTCAAAAAGCTATCGCTAAGAACCAGAAAGTACCTGACCAGTGGCAGTAAGGAGTACGTGCCCGACGGCACACCCGGCAGCCACTCACCCTTTGCTGTGAGGATGCTTGAGGCGCTGAAGACCAGCGGGGGAGGCGACCGGCTGCTGACTATTTCGGAAGTAAATGTGTACATGCAGAAACTGCAAACCACACCAAGGTTTGGCTCTTTTGGAGCAGATGACCAGGGGAGTGAGTTTATGTTTATTGCCAGATAATAGGTATTTTCCTGGTGCTTGCATGATTTTGATAGCAAGTAGCAGGCTGTTAAACAAGTAGGGTAGTAGATCGATTTTTTTGGTGTGCATTTAATAAGTGGGGCAACGTTGGTGAAACACCAATTGCTATTTTTTCCGCCTTGTACGCCTTTTTTGACTCGTGGCTTTCATCACCTAGAAGTACGCCAGGTACAAATGTCAGCTTTTTGGCTGACAATAGTCATCACACACCAATCTCGCTGGCAGTACCTTAGCATCACTGACCACCAAAAAAGAGTAAGTCATGAAAAATCTTCTCATACTCGGCGCAGGATCTGCTGGCACAATGATGGCTAATCACTTGTCGAAGAAAATGTCTTTAAAGAATTGGACCATTACAATTGTGGATCAATTCGACAAGCACTACTACCAGCCAGGCTTCTTATTTCTTCCTTTTGATATTTACAAAGAAGAGGACGTATACAGAGAGAGAACAGACTATTTGCCTGCCAGCGTCAGCTATATTCAGAAAGCAATTGACGTTATCAAGCCTGAAAACAATCAGGTACTACTGGCAGACGGTACCGTTCTTCCCTATGACCTATTGATTGTAGCCACGGGGTCACAGATTGCACCTGGTGAGGTAGAAGGAATGCTGGGCAGCGAGTGGTATAAGTCTGTCTTCGACTTTTATACTTTCGAAGGATCCCGCAACTTACGTGACAAACTACGTGACTGGAAGGGTGGGGATATGGTCATCCATATTACAGAAATGCCCATTAAATGCCCGGTGGCACCTCTTGAGTTTGCCTTCCTTGCCGATTGGTATTTCCACGAAAAGGGAATACGAGACAAGGTGAACATTTATTATGTGACACCGCTCGACGGTGCCTTCACAAAGCCGGTGGCGTCTTCCAAACTAGGTCATTTGCTTGAAGAAAAAGGCATCAACATCGTGCCCGATTTTGCCATAGCCAAGGTAGACAACGAAAATAAAAAGATTGTATCCTGGGACGATAAAGAGGTTGCCTTCGACTTGCTGGTGACTGTTCCTACCAACATGGGCGACGATGTAATTGCCAGGTCAGGTATGGGAGATGATCTCAATTTTGTACCAACAAACAAACACACGCTACAGTCCAGCAATTTTGAAAATGTGTTTGTGATTGGAGATGCAACCAATGTGCCGGCGTCAAAAGCGGGTTCTGTTGCCCACTTCCAGGCTGAGGTTCTCACCGACAATATCCTTAGGTATTTAGAAGGCGAGCCGCTCAAAGAGGACTTCGATGGTCACGCCAACTGTTTTGTGGAAACAGGCTACGGCAAAGCTATGCTGATAGACTTCAACTATACTACCCAGCCAGTTCCCGGAAATTTTCCTTTCGCTGGAGTCGGGCCAATGAAGCTCCTTAAGGAAAACAAGGTCAACCATTGGGGAAAACTAGGATTCCGCTGGGTTTACTGGAACATGTTGATGAAAGGGTATAGTATCCCTTTCATTACCGCTCAGATGCAAAAAGCAGGAAAAGAGCTGGAAGAAGAAAAATTAGAAACTGTATAATCATCATAAAACCAAAAAAGATCATGGAAGCTGTAATTGCAAACCGTCCCGTAGAAGTGAATGAGCAAGGTTATTTGCTGGATATGAACCAGTGGGATAAAGAAATAGCACGTGGTATTGCTGTCGAAGAGGATATTGAGTTGACCGATCGTCATTTTGAAGTACTCAATTATTTGAGGAAGGAACAGGAGAATGGCACAGCGTTGTCTATTCGCAGAATCGGTAAATCAGGAGTGGTAGATATCAAAGAATTCTACGCTCTGTTTCCGGAAGGGCCATTAAAAAAAGCCTCCCGTATAGCCGGTATTCCCAAGCCAGCAAGCTGTATTTGATCACTTAAAAATCTGAACCATGGAAACTGTAGAAGCACCCGTAAAAGCCCCGGCAAAAAAGGAAAAGAAGCTGAGGAAGATAATGATCATCAATTCTAAGGCAACTATCGACTCTGTGTATGCTGCCCTTATCCTGGCCAACGGCGCAAGGATGGAAGGTATCGAGTCAGAGATTTTCTGCACATTCTTTGGGCTGGAAATGTTGCAAAAAGATAAGATGGATCATTTGCATGTGGCCACCGTGGGCAACCCCGGGTTGCACATACCTACTATGATAGGTGGGCTGCCTGGTATGGAGACACTGGCCAGTACAATGATGCGTAAAGAAATGGACAAGCTGGATATTCCTCCTGTGAGCGAATTCCTGGAAATCTATAAGGCGTCTGGTGGCAAAGTGTTTGCGTGCAAACTAGCGATGGAAATGTTCCACCTGGAGAAAAAAGATCTTTGGGATGAACTGGATGACGTGTTAACTGTCGGTGATTTTTACAATAGAGCCGACGAAGATGGCACGCAGATTATTTTCGTTTAGCAGTTCCAAGTCGTATGAAGGGAGCCCGGGTTATTCGAATCTGGGCTTTTTTCGTTTTGTATTTGCCTGCCCTGGGGCTATTTTAACTTCCCTTTGTAAGTGCGTTTAAACTTCTCGTACCTGGGAATTGATACTCCCCGTACATAACCACTGCCCGGGTTGTGCTCGATATAATCCTGATGATATTCTTCAGCTCTGTAAAAAGCTTTCAGTTCCATAACTTCAGACACGATGGGCTTGCTAAACATTCCTGAACTATCAAAAGTCTTTAGCGACTTTTCTGCTATGACTTTCTCCTCCGGTGTCATATAGAACAAAATGGAGCGGTAGGAGCTACCCACGTCTGGTCCCTGACGATCTTTGGTGGTGGGGTCCTGCGACGTAAAGAAGACTTTGGTCAGCTCTTCGTAGTTTATTTTGGACGGGTCGTAGTAAACCAATACTGTCTCGGCATGGCCTGTCGTTTCAGTATTCACCAGCTCGTAGGTTGGGTTTTTGGTATGGCCGCCTGCATAGCCTGATACTGCCGAGTCGACGCCTACCACAGCTTCAAATATATGCTCAGAACACCAGAAGCAGCCTTCTGCAAAAGCAGCGATGGCTTTTCCGGCAGGAGCCTTAAGGTCAACCTGACGTACGCCTCCATCTTTTTTTGACGTTTGGGCATCGCACGAATAGAAACCGATGATGGCAATGAATAATACTGACTTGGCAAGTGTGTGTCTCATGGTGGTAGTAACTTGATAACTAGCCTATAAGTTTCAAAAAAAGCCATTCATTAAAAGTCTCCTTCAAGACAGAATGGATACGCAACCATTCCCGGCAGGTTACCTTGTTAACCTGTAAAGGAGCACTGCAGCCCTTTTTGTCTGCATCGGCAATACTTTCAAATCTCCGGTTTCATTTACCGTATGGTCGTTTTTACCACCCATTCCCAGGCCGTCAAGGCCCATTTCAATATACGGGGAGGTAAATGAAATGTCGGCCGCACCAGCATTGCTTGGGTTTACGGGCTCCACAGGCATAAAACCCAGATCGGTGCTTACTTTGCTGAGTTGTTTCAATAACTCATAGTTGCCTTCGGTAGGGGCAAAGGGTGGGTAGCCTTCATCAAAACTGATGGTAGCATTGGTCTTGGGCAGGTGTTTCGCCACAATCTCTGTCATGGTTTTTTGAGTGCGCTGAAGTTGCTCAGGTGAAATGGTGCGAATATCACCTGTTACCACGGCATCCTTGGCTACCACGTTGCTTTTGCCGGTAGCTCTTCCTCCGTCTATAGATTCCTCGTAGGCGACGTTGGTGCCGCCAAGAATCATTCCCGGATTGAAAGTGAGGTACTCTTCTGTGCTTAGCGCTTCGTAAAACCCTGTCAGGATTCTGGCGGTTTCATAAATGGCCCCAGCACCTACCTCAGGTTTGAACACCTGAGAAGAATGGGCGGCATTGCCTGTTACTTTTAGCGTCCAACCTGATGAGCTTCTGCGGGCAACATTCGCTGTGCCTGGATTGCCGTCCCCATTTTCAAAACCAAGAGCGATGTCAGCCCATTTGGCTGCTTCTACCAGTTCCTGTTTCGAAAGGGAAAGCGGGTCACCACTCAGTTCCTCGTCGCCAGTCATCACCACAGTAATGCTCATGTCTTTTAGCAGGCCAGCATTGTTAAGTGCTGACAATGCCTGGAGAATGATCACGTCGCCACCTTTCATGTCAGCAATGCCTGGCCCACTGGCTGTCGAGTCGTTGAGCACTTTGTACTTTTGAAATGGGCTTTCCAGCTCAAATACCGTATCGAGGTGGCCGATGAGTAGAATTTTCTTTCCTTTTCCTGCCGTAGTTTTGGCTACCAGATGACCTGCCCTGTTCCAGGCGCTTCCGTCTTTCCATTCTACTTCCATGCCGAGGGCTTTGAACTTGGGCATGAGTACGTCAGCAACGGCTTTCACACCATCGAAATTCATCGTACCGCTGTTGATGTTAATGATTTCCTCAAGTAGCTGAAGGGCCTCGTTGTTGTGTTGGTCGATGTATTTTGTAAGGCGAATCTCTGTTTTGGAAACCTGGCCTTGTAGTGAGGTAGCAACAAAAAGTAACATGAGGAACACGATGGGTGGGAATGATTTCATAGCTACAATCTATTATTGGATAATAATACAGAATATTGCCCAATCGCCGAAGGCTTATCAAATGAACAACTCTTCCTCATTACGGGTTAATAAATGTTGTTACTATTTATTTTCCACGGTGAAATCGTATGGGATGCCAAGTTCTTTGTAGAGTTTTCTCCTTTGCTCTTTATCGATCAGCAATTCTTCTCTGGCCGCATCAGCTACGTCAATAGCGATATCCCTTGGAACGACTATTACACCATCTCCATCAGCTACAATCACATCACCCGGCCTGACGTAAACACCGCCAACAACGACTGGCTCGTTATAAGAATCAAGCTCATTCCGTCCCGGGCGGATACCTCGTCCTCTCTTTTCGTAGTTCATGTAAACAGGGATGCCTTGTTTTATCACTTCGTCCGTATCTCTGACACCGCCTGCCGAAACAATGCCGATTGCGCCTTTCGATTTCCAAATCATGCTGTTGTTCGATCCGGTCGATCCGGTATCACCATCATTGGCATTATCTATCACTATCACATGGCCTTCTTTTATGTCTTTAATAAATGGCTCTGCCGACACGTTGGTATACCACATATCTCTCCAATGTTTATAGTCGTCACGGCTCACATTGCCAGGATGCGGACGTCTTGTAGTAGGAACATACCTTACCGTAAAGGCGATGCCAACGAATTGGTGTTTGAACCCTTCAATGTCTTTCCAAAGAGGGGCTATTTTTGGGTCCATCAGTCCTACATCTGGCATGCCCAACATGTCCATGCCATCGGAAACGTCGGCAACCCGCAGGCCAGCGTAAAGTTTTATCAACTGATTGTCGGTTACCTCCCTGGTAGTTTGAGCGAAAATACCTGCTGGAGTAAGGAGGACGCATTAAACTAAATGTGTAAGGTTTTTCATAGCAAACGTATTTTTCATTAGGGGATTGTCAAATTCAGCAAATCAGAGCTTTCTCGTAGCCTTTTTTTCTTCAAAAATGAGCTGAATTGTTGAGTAAAAAAAAAGTCACTGCCTTGCGACAGTGACTTCGTCAATATATGATTTAGAGTAGGTTACAATCCTTGCATTTTCCAGCCATCTCTGTAGTCTCTGCGGACAAACTGATTGGCATCATCAAAGTTGGTGATTTTCATGTTGGGACCATCCCACACCAACTTGATAAAGCGACCTGGGTAGTCGAACTGGTCGTCTCTGCCACCTGGTCTCTTCTTCTGAATATCGTAGCTTCTTATGGCCAGGTTACCCATCAGGATACTCTCTGTCATAGGGCCTGCAATATCAAACGGTGAGCTCACCTCCATTTTGCCATACCCTGCGATACAAGCCTCCACCCACTGGAAGTAGTGGCCTGTATCGGATCCACCAGGGACTCTGGCAAGTGTTTGCGGCACTTTTACCTCGTTCGTTCTTGAAGTTGGAAGCAACTTAGGGTCTCTGCCATAGGTGCTGCACATCATTTTGCCTTTGTTGCCGACCATGATGACTCCGTTGCCGCCATCCCCCATCATCTCATTAGGGCCAAGCTCTTCAGGCCTTTCAGGCTGGATGCCGCCATCCATCCAATGGAACTTAACGTCTGGTTTTCCTCCTGGGCCGGGGAAATTCATGATGACGTGAGAGGAAGGAGGACAGCTATCGGGGAAGTAGCCTCTCTTAAACTCGTCTACATATACGCTACCCACACTGCACTCTACAGAGCTTGGATAACCAAGCCCAAGCGTGCGGAAAGGAGGTTCAATAATATGGCAAGCCATGTCGCCAAGGGCACCAGTGCCGTAGTCCCACCAGCCACGCCAGTTGAAGGGCACCAGTTTATCTACGTAATCTTTTTTCGGTGCAGTGCCGAGCCATAATTCCCAGTCGAGTTCTTTTGGTATCGGAGCGCTTTGCGTTGGCCATGGAATGCCTTGCGGCCACACCGGGCGGTTTGTCCAGCAAAAAACTTCCGTGACATCACCAATGATACCTGCATCATACCATTCTCTCATTTGACGTACGCCATCACCAGAGGCACCCTGGTTTCCCATTTGAGTCACCACTTTGTATTTTTCCGCCGCCTGGGTAAGCATTCTGGCTTCATAAATATCATGGGTCAATGGCTTTTGCACGTACACGTGCTTGCCCATTTGCATGGCTGCAAGCGCCTGAACTGCGTGCTGGTGGTCAGGAGTTGATACCGACACTGCATCGAAGTTCTTGCCTTCCTTGTCGAGCATCTCTCTGTAGTCTTTATAGTATTTTGCTTTGGGGAAGTTCTTTCGTGAAGTCTCCGCTCTCCTGTCATCGACGTCACAAAGGAAGGCGATTTCGGCCTTGCCACTTTTTGCAAAATTGGCGATGTCGCTTGTGCCTTTGCCGCCGGCACCGATGCCTGCTACGAGCAGTTTGTCACTTGGGGCAAGGTATCCTTTGCCGCCTATTACATATCGTGGTACTATGGTGAACGCAGCACCTGCGATAGCCGCATTTTTCATAAACGTTCTTCTAGAAGTGCTTCCTGAAGCTGGGGGTGTTATTTTTTTGTGGGGCATTTGAGTATAATTAGAGATATCACATTTAATTCAGTCCTTAATATAATCAAAATTGCTTCTTCATAACGGTTTTATTACAAACGGGGCATTATGAAATAATGAAGGGATCATTAAAGAGATTATTGAAGCTGGGTTGAGAGGCTGTTGTAATTAAAGGTAGAGAAATGAACAACTTTAGGACAAAATACGTTATATTAGTGGACAAATTACCCGAATATGAAAAAGCCAGGATACGAGCTCAAAGATGACAAGCCAATGGAAGTGCGTGAAGCTGCTCTCGCATACTATGCCCTGCCGGGTAAATTTTCTCCCGGAGCTATTCTGGGCTTAGCTAATGATCAACTTATGGAGCCCCTTCAGAGAGTTGCTACCTTCAGGAAGGGATTGAGCAAAGGTTCTTTTGACAGGCTGAAGCAAGTGACAGGTCTCGATTACGAAAATATGGCAAGGGCTTTGTCGGTTTCTTCAAAAACACTTCAAAGAAAGGATGTTTTCGATATAGTGCAATCTGAAAAAATGTATGAACTGGCTACTCTTTACGCCAGTGGCATTTCTTATTTTGGCCAGGAGGGCTTCCGGCGATGGATGGAAAGGCCACTTTTTAGCCTGGGAAATATAAAGCCTATTGACCTCATAGATGTATCAGAAGGAGTTGATCTGCTCAAAAATGAGATAATGCGAGTTCAGCACGGCATTGCTATATGACAATTTATAGAATTGCCAGGACTGAATTTTGTGATTTGTCAGGGCAGGGTGCCAAGATTTACGGCGGACGGTGGAATCGACAGGGCTTTCCAGCGCTATATGGTAGCAGCTCTGTTTCATCTGCCTTGCTTGAAAGGCTCACGGTAGATACTGAGCTCTTTTCCTCGGAGCGCTATGTCTTATACTCGGTGATGGAGCTTGATTGCCCTGATGCGATGGTTAAAAAGTATGCAGCCAACGATTTGCCTGAAGGATGGGATGCAATCCCCCACGGCAGTGTTTCAGAGGAGTTTGGTAGCCAACTATTAGCTAGTGGTTTGCTGTGTTTCGGCGTGCCATCAGTTGTGGACAAAAGCTCTCTAAATTTTTTAATCAATCCAATGTCGAGAGATTTTGATATGATTGATGCAAGGATTCTTCCACTAAGCCTTGATCAAAGGATTGTTCGTGGCTAATGATAAGATGATATGCCTTGCTAAAGTCCTCTGGAAATCGGCCTTGTCAAACAAGTAGGCCCGCCACCGCCCTTTACGCTGATTTCCTGACCTTTGTAGGTGATTACTTCGCAGCCAGCATCTCTGAGCCTTTTCTCTGTTGTTGGATTACCCTCCACCATCAGGCATAGCTGGGGCGCTAGTGCCAGCACATTGCAACCCATGGAGTCAAACTCTTCTTCCGGCACTTCCACTAGCTGAAAGCCCCTTTCTAAAAGCAGATTTCGGAACGCAATAGGCATCAATGGCGAATACACAACCGCCAGGTTCTTATCAACCGGGCTCAATATCGACATCAGGTGAAATACGTCGGAAGGCCCTCTGTAATGTGGTAGTTCAGCTACAACCACCTCAACACCTTTCGGTTCAAGCATGGCTTTTAGCTGAGCGATGCCTTCCAGATTGGTTCGGTAGGTGTGTCCTACTGCCAGGGTCTTGCTGTCGAGCCAGGCCACGTCCCCACCTTCCAGCGTGCCTGGGGCAACGATTTCTCCCATAATGGTTATTTCGTTGTCTGCAAAGAATCTTTTTTGTGCTTCAGGCTCCCTGGCACGGGCTTCTTTGCCCATCCGGCAAATGATCATTCCAAAGTCGGTGGACACAGAGGCATCCCGACAGTAGAGGGAATCAATGGACAGCTCTTCGTTTTCAGGAAGGTGAAGGAGTTGGACGCCAGTGGCTTTCAGCATTCTTTCAAACTTCTTATATTCTTCGTTGGCAAGAGCAAAGCCCGGCTTTTGCAGATAGTTTAATGCCTGCCATTCTCTGGCGACTTTTTCCTCACTGATAAATGCGTGAGAAGATGGTTTGATGACCAGCTTCGTGAGTTTGCCGAATTCTGAATGGGTGCTTTTGCTCATATTGTTTATTTTTTGCCAGGCGCTGGGTATTTTTTGTCGGCATCATCAATCACAATGACCCAGTCAGGCCCAGGTTGATTCTCTTTTATGAAAACGTTCCATGTAGATATCTTGAACACTCCTGTGTTTTTTACTTTTCCATAGGGTATCGCTTCTCCGGTAACGGGGCTATACCACCACACGAACAAATTTCCTCCGGCGATTGCATCCGTTTTGATAGAGACATCCCGACTCATAGGCAAGTACGCCATTATGTAAGTAGCGTCTTTCTTTCCTGGTTGGCCGTTTCTTGTAGCTTGCATGTGATCGGAGGCATATTCATAATTTTCCTGGTTAATCAACGACTGATCTGGAATTCGGGTCAAAAATGGGCGTGATTCCATCAGGTTTCTAAGGTGCTTCATCTGGCTTGCTCCGGGTTGCTCAAGCGCTTCATTCCAGGGCATGTTGGCATAAATAATCGGGCTTACGTCAGCTGTGTACATTTGCCAGATATTATTGTTTCCATAGGTGTGTCCAAAGGCCCCTGCAAAGACTGACCAGTAAGCATATTTTCTTATCTCGTAGTCGTTGTAGCGGGGGTTGGCTGGATTGAACCACTCGTTAATGTCTTCATAGGCTGGTTCACCGTTGAGTACAGGCTTGGGCGGGGAGAGGTTGTAGTCGTTTGCCACCCTGGTGTACACATTGTCGGAAAAACGCTGGTGCTCCGACTGCAGGATGTTGAAGTCCAACCAGTTGGTTTTGTGAAACCATTCTGAACTGGTTTGCTGGCCAGATGGGTGATAGCTGATGAGGTGGGCATTGCCAGCTCCTTTCTTCAATCCCTCTGCCATAGCATTCCAAATATTTTCCTTGCCGGTTGGAACCCTATCGCCGCCTAGTATCCATAACACATTCCACTGGTCTTTATACCTTTTCCCTAAAAACTCACCGTAGGTTCGTGCGTTGGATTCCGTGAAGATCATTTTATTGTCAAACAAAGGGTGGGGTTGATCCTCTGCATGGGCTCCCCAGGTAGGAAGGAGTGCCATATACAAACCGAACTCTTCTGCTTTTTGCACGACATGATCCACTAGCTCAAAGTACTTTTCGTTGGGTTGCGAAGGATCGAAATCAACGAGTGGAAGATTTCCTTCAGCGTTGGGCACCGTCAGCCCGTTTATCTCACTGAGAATTACAGCCTGAATAGCCGTAAATCCCTTGCTGGCTCTGTTTCGCAGGTAGTAGTCAGCCTCGTTTCGGTCAAGTCTGTGAAACAGCTCCCATCCGGTGTCTGCCAGGTAAAAGAACGGCGAGCCGTCTTCCTTTACTAAAAAGCGTTTGTTGTCGCTCACCTTCAAAGGCTGCGATTTGGCAGCTACTCCGAAAATAAGCAGTAGGCCCGTGATGCTTAAGGCGACGTTTGAATATTTCATTGCTTTGAAGTCAGTCTATTTGGTTTAGTTTTTCCGAAAACATACAGCGGTATGCCGAGTAGCAGTGATACAAAACCCCAGGCGATGCTCTCCTGGCCTGCGCCGATCATCGCCCACATTCCGTAACCAAATGCGAGCAGACCCAAGCAAATATCCCAAAGCCGTTTTGCCGGGGGAATATTCTGGTTTCGATTGACAATCAAAAAAGACGCTGCCGAGAAAAGGTACGGCACAAGGACGGTAGTGGCTGTTAACAGGATGAGGAACTCAAAGGCGCCTGCCATTCCCCTGGAGTAATTCATCACCAGCAGCACGGAGACAATAACACTTCCAATGATAAGGCCAACTGCCGGGGCACCGTTTTTATTTACTTTGGCAAATATCCTGGGAAAATCGCCATTTTTTGCAGCAGCATATGGGGTTTGTCCCTGGAGCAGAATCCATCCGTTCAGCGCTCCAAAAGTGGATATCAGGGCACCAATGGTGATAAGGTAACGGCCGGTATCTCCCCAAATCAACCCTGCGGCATCGGCGAACGGGGCGTTGGAATGCTGAAGTTCGGAGGGGTGGATCATTCCCATGAGGGCAACCGAGCTCAAAATATAAACCCCGGTGGTAATCAACGTGCCAAGCATGGTGGCTTTTGGAACTGTGGTCTCCGGGTTCCGGATGCTTTTTCCGGGGATAGTTGCTACTTCCAGCCCCATGAAAGCAAAAAGAGTGATAGTGGCGGTGGCGGTGACTGCGCTGAAATTACTTACCTCGCTGATATTGAAAGGACGAAAATTGCCAAAATCGACATAAAACAAACCGGCAATAGTTATCAATAATAAGGGAGCTAGCTTTAATACAGTAGTGGTTAGTTGCACATAACCAGCTTCTTTTATGCCAAGTGTATTTATCCAGGTGAGAAGCCATACGACAGCCAGGCTCACCGCCAGGGGGTAGCCGGAATTTTCGGCAAGCTGGGGGATCAGCACCGACAGGTAGCTAACGAAGGCCACCACTATGGCAGCATTGGTAGCCAGCGTGGATATCTGGTAGCCCCATGAAGAGAGAAAACCGGCAAAATGCCCCAGGCCTTTGGTGGCATAGGTGTAGGGCCCCCCATCTTCATTAGGGAATCGCCGACTAAGTCGGACAAAAACGAGAGCAAGAAAAAGCGCACCAATGGATGAAATCACCCACCCAAGCAGGCTGATAGCCCCATAGGCAGCCAGGGCTACAGGCAGGAAGAAAATACCCGAGCCTATCATATTGCCAACAACGAGGGAAGTAGAAGTCCAGAGCCCTATTTTCTTTTCTTGCGACATAAGTGGATCATATTGTTGGGCAAGTTAGTTGAATAGGATGTGCAGCCCCGGATTCCGTTGAAATTAGTAAAAGATGAAGGTTAACCAAACCCATATGGAGTAGGCAAAGCCGGCAACAAGGAAGCCCACACCCAGCCATCGGTATTTTACGAAGCTCAGCCACATGTACACGCCAGTTAGCACGAATATGAGCAGGGCAAGGCTGGCGAGATCCATCAGCAGGATATACAAGCTATAGGCAGGCGGACCACCATATTTGTGCAGCCTATGGTAAGCCGTGATGCTTCCCATAGTGTTTCTGTCAGATACTTTGACGGTTGCTGTGGTATGGGTGCTGTCAAAGTAAACGATCGTTTGCCGCAGCATGCTTTGGTATTCGTAGTAAGTGGTGCCTTTGTTTGTCCAGGAATTGTGGAAGCGGCCGCTTATTTCCAGTTTATTTTTTAGTTGTTTGTACAGCTCCTCATTGCTCACGTCTGGCTTTTTCATTGAAATGGTCTTGATGTCGGGCGCAGGCTTCTCCTGATCAAACCATTGTGGATTGTTCATCAGGTAGCCGGTGACAAAATACATCACCAGAAACGTGATAGTGATGAAGGCAGCATACATATGGATCTGCCTGATAAGTTGATAGAGGTTTACCCGGCGAGCCATAAATAGATCATTAGAATAAGGGACATAGAAAGGCTTCCGATAAGCCAAAAGGCCGAAGATTTCGACCTCGATTTGCTGATCCACCAAAGGTAGATGCCACTAAGCGCCCAAAAGAGCAGGGAATAAACGGTTAAATCCTGATAGAGCCCCCAGGCATTGATCCACCAGGGTGCTCCGGGGATTTCTTCATGAAGGCCATGAAGTCCCTTTAGCATCGATATGAACCTTGTGGAGTTAGTGGTAAACTCAATTTCCGGGATGCCCCAGGTGCCGGTCATTCGGAAGTCTCTGCCGAGGTTGCGTACATTCACCAGAAAGCCAGCTGAATCTATATGTGATTCCCACGGAATGAACCAGCCCATGAGGTGCAGAGAGTCTCGAAGTGCCTCACCTAGCGCTCGAGGGCTATCAAAGCTGTCCTCATTTAGGGTGATGGCTATACGCTCGCATTTGACCGGGGTAAACTCCTCTTTTAATGAGATATGGTTAAAACTGAGAGAGGACAGGGCGAAAATAAGCAGGTAAGGTGTGCAAAAAAGCCCCAGGTAGATATGAAACTGCAAGAGGTAATTTTTCACCTTCATAACTACAGCTTAAAGAAAACCTTCCTTTGATACAACCAATAGCACAGGTACCAGGTGAAGACCCAGGCCGCCAAAGCCGCAAATAAGGCTTGCCAATGTTCACCTGCGCCGAGCAAACCGGTGAAGCCACCAGCGAAGACCGCCAGGGTCTTATTGAGCCATTGGTGGCCAACAGTTTCGAAAAACAGGTATATGAATATGGAGTTCATTCCCACTACTGTGGCTATTAGTACCCCTCGTTGTTTTTTTCTGATATCGACCCACCAAAATAGAAGTGCCACCAAAAGAATTACCCAGCCAGCTGATGCGATAGTGAAAGAGCTGGTGGCGATTCTCTTGATTATAGGAGTGATACCAGCTAAATCCATTGCAAACCCGACAACCAAAAAGCCGAGTCCAGCTATTGATAGCCATTTTAGCTTCGCCGACGATGGCTTGTCCTCCATTAGCCATTTGCCGATTAACACTCCCCAGATGGTGTGCGCTGCGGTAGGAATAAAGTTGATGGTGACCCAGCCTCCGCCGTTGATTTTGCCCATCAGCACCAAGTCCATGTAGTTGCCAAAGTTGTGCTGATCAACGAATGGTTGGTCGAAGTCGGGCATTAAAATGAAACGATACATAAGTTCTGTGAGCATCAGCAATCCAATTGATACTGCGAATTGGAAAGCAAATGATTTCCGAATGATCAGGTAAGCAATAAGTGTGGTTACCGACAGTTGTGTCAGCACATTCCAAAGCTCCCAAACTAGTTTGCCGCTGTACACACAATGCAGTGCCGTGCCTGCTATCAGCAACTTGAGGCACCTGATAAGTATGTGCTTCCAATTGTCTTCCCAGCTAATGCCCTTCTTTTCTTTCTGTAAATAGGAAAGATACATGGCCGTGCCTGCCATGGTCATGAAGGCCGGTTGTATCAAGTCCCAGAAGCGGAGGCCATTCCAGGGGTGGTGGAAAAACTGGATCATCACATAACTTCCAAAAAAACTCTCGGGGCTTAGTTCGTGGATGGAGTCCCACACCCGACAAGCCTCGCCTGCAAGTAATATCATTATTAGCCCCCTCATAACATCGAGAGATACCAGTCGCTGATTTGCTAGTGCGGGCGTTGACATAGCTTAATTCAATTTGTCAAGGATGTGATTGACAGCTTTCGGCATCTCGCTCATAGCCTGGCCCACGCTGTCGGCAAGTGATTGCTCGAGAGCTTGCTTTGCGGGAAGCGCATCCATTCCAAATTCTTCAAGCACGTTGGCAGCATACACCCGGGTAATGGCTCTGGGCGATTGCAGTTCGGAGATGCAGATATCGAGCGCTTCTTTTTTAACTCCTGATTTGTAGAGTGCTTCGGCAACAGCCAGCCTCACACTAGCTGACGAATCCTTAGCCATTTCGATCAGGGTAGTTTTTGTCTCAGGTGATTTATCCTCCAATATCATGGTGCCGGTAACTGCCCAATACCTGACGGCTGCATTGGGATCACTGAGTCTTTTTATCAGTTCAGGCAGTGCAGAGGGATCACGCATACTTGCCAGGTCGGCGGTTTCAATCACGTAATCCATCCGGAAGTCTTTGCCTCTCACATAGTCGAAGACAGGCTGCACTTCCGATATTTCAGCCGTCATTGGCTCCGGCAGGAAGTTGGCATCCCTGATCTCTTTTACCCACTTTAGGTTTTCATTGCGAAGCTCCAGCAAGGTATTAGCGTATGCCGGGTCGGTCGCCAGGTTGTTGATATTGTCCGGATCTTTCGCAACATCGTAGAGTTCTTCAGCAGGCCTTGGCAGCCAAAATCTTGATTGTACTTCATTCAACTCACCATTTTTAAAAGCCTTTTCCCAGGAAGGCATAGAGCGAGCCAGCCATAGGTAGTAAAGGTGCTGGCCATTGGGCTTGTGAGGCATGTAGTTTCTTATGTACCGAAACTGCTTGTCTCTTACACCTCTCGCCAGATCAATTCTTTCATCCATTCGCCCCCGGTAGGCATGGGCATATTGCTTCGGCTCGGCCTGCTGGCTACCCAAAAAGGCATCGCCTTGCATGTAGTCAGGCACTGTTACACCTGCCAGACTTAGTACGGTTGGGCCGAAGTCGGCAAAGTTAACCAAACGATCACTTTTAGAGCCTGCTGCTGATGGTGCCAGGTGCTTGTACTTCTCCGGAAAGTTGATAATCAAAGGGATGTGAAGCCCTGATTCGTACATAAACCTCTTGCTTCTGCCCAGCACTCCGCCATGGTCGGAATAGTAAAAGACAATGGTATTTTCTGCCTCTCCGCTTTTTTTCAAGTCGGCCAGAATGCCAGCCACTTGAGAATCCATTTGCTGCACCCGGTCGTAGTACTGTGCCCAGTCGTGCTCCATGTCTTTGGTGCGGGGGTGGTATGCAGGCATGGGTACTTTGGTCGGATCGTGTTTCAGGTCTCCCCAGGGAATTGAATCGTGAATCTGACTTTCATGAGTAATGAAAATATTTTGAACATGGAAGAACGGTTGACCAGGCTGCCGGTTTTGGTAAGTCGCTTTGTTGCTGGATTCGTCCCAGCATTCAGGTTGATCTACCGTATTGTAATCTTTCTTGGAGTTGTTGGTAGTGTAGTAGCCAGCATCCCTGAGGTAATTGGGAAAGAAGCGCATGTAATCTGGTATGGGGTAGGGGCTGCGCATAGGCAGGGTGCCCAGCGAGGCACTGTACATGCCTGTGATGAGTGTGGACCGGGAAGGGGCACACACTGGTGTGGTAGCAAAGGCGTTGGTGTAGAGAACACTGAGGGCGGCCAGGGAATCGAGAGTGGGGGTAGTAGCGAAATCGTCGCCATAAGCACCAAGAAAGGGGCTGTTGTCTTCGCTGACTATCCATAGTATGTTGGGTGGAGTTAGTTCTTCTTTTTGCTGGCAGGACCAAAAAAGACTAGTCAACAGGAGTGTGGCAATAAGGCTGCCTGGTTTTGCTTTATCAGCTAGCATAGAGGTGCAGGTATGGTTACAACCCAAAAGATAGCAAAAAGAAATTACAGGGTTGTCTGAAGATTTAGTAGCGGCAAACAATGGTAGTGGCACGGCGGATTGCGCCGATAAAACAGAAAAAGCCGGGCAAATATGCCACGGCCTTTATCCCTACCAAACTTAAATTATTGTCTTTTGCCGGGTAGCTTAGTTTCCTCGTCCTCTTCTCTGAGTAGCTGCTGGGGCTGCTGGCGCCGCACCACCTCCATCGCTGTCGCCACCGTCACCTTTCAAGTCGTCATTTTGAATGGACTTTCTTCGGCGCTGTGGGCCATCAGTAGTTATTTTACCAATGCGATAGCTGAAGTTCAAAGAGAAGCTGAGATTATTTCTGATATCAATGCTGTTTTGTACGATAATAGGGGTAATGGTTTCGCTCTTAATTTTAAGCTTTGGGTTAAGGAAGTTCTGAACGCCCAGACCAATGCTACCACGTCTTTCATTGAAGTCTTTCTTAATACCAAGGTTATACATCCCAAACCCGCCTCTATAGCCCTGCAGTTCGGTTCTTCTCAGACGGAAAAAGCTGAACATTTGCAGACCATATCCATTTCCAAGGTCATAGTTTCCAAAAAACCTTCCACTGATGACAATACCTGTATTGCTGGCATTGTAAATGGGGTCAGGGTTGTTGTTAGAAAGCACTGCATAGTACACATCTGAACCACCATTGAGCATTAGCTTCCCAAAGTTGATGTTGGCCGAAAGGTTAATGCCGTAGGCATCTTCCTGGCCAATATTTTGGTAGGTGGTTCTGATTGTATCGCCTCTTACATCACGCACGCTGCTAATGGCGCCAGTGGTATTGCGGACGAAAAGGGCTGTTTGTATAGAAGACCTTTTGAAGTAGGAGCTGTAGCCCAGCTCATAGTTGTTAGTGTATTCAGGGTCTAGTTCTGGGTTTCCAACTGAAATATTCAATGGATTAGAAGCTTGTATGTTAGGGTTCAGAAACCTGATGGATGGGCGTTGTATTCTTCTGTTATAACCCAGTTTTATCATGTTGCCGTTTTCCAGTTTCTTCGATAGGTTAACGCTTGGTACAATTACACCGTAGGATGGGATGTCAATATCGCTTTCTGTTTTTGTAAAAGCGTCAATCGTCGTATACTCGTATCTGGCACCTGCTTTTACGCTGTAGTCTTTTGGAAGGGAGGCAGTGTAGGATAAATATCCTGAAGTAATTCCCTGTCTGTAATCAAGATTGTTGTTGAGCGTCGTGCCTGTCAGCTGCACATAGCTACCATTGGCACCATCAGCCGTGAGGTAGGTAAACTCACTAATGGCGGTTCTCATAATTTGCTTGGCACCATATTCCACTAGCTGCTTATCACCGATGGGGCTGGTGTAGTCAATTTGTAAAGTAGTTTCTTCATCGTAGCTGTCGTTCAGGTTCTTCAACCTGTTCAATAACGTTTCGTCATCTACGTCGTAGTTGTAGTTGCTGAAATCATTGGTTCTATTGTTTTTGCTCCACATACCCATGATGGTCAACTCTTTCTGGGGCTTATCAAACACATGGGTGTAGGCCAGACTTACGTCAATGTTATTGGATAAATCTTTTGTTTCGACGTCCATTAATGTTTCGCTCACCAGAACATCATCTCGAAATGACCGACGTGTCAGATCGTCCTGAGTGCCTCTGCCATTTCTGGCTCCCAGCTGTACTGATCCAGTCAGGTAGTTTTTATCGTTGAAATCATAGTCAAGCCCAAAGGTGTAGCGTCCAAATAGCCTGTTAGAGGTTGTGCTTGCCTCTTGAGTAGTAAAGGTTTCCATTCCATTGCTTATGGTAGTTTGTCTGTTTTCAAAGCTACCTGTAGTGTTGTACTCAGACCTGCCAAAGCCGCCTAGCGAAAGACCTAATTTTTTCGTTTGTAAAGCTCCGTTGAGTCCCAGATTCGATCCTCTTAGGCCTACACCAGTATTAACATTCAGTGTTGCCCCCTGTAGGTTGTTCTTTTTAGTGATAATGTTTATAATACCTGATGTTCCTTCCGCATCGTATTTAGCTGAGGGGGAGGTGATCACCTCTACCGACTTTATTTCGTCTGCAGGAATTTGCTTCAAAGCGTCAGCAATGTTGGCTGCCATGATCGCTGACGGCTTGTTGTTGATCAACACCCTAATGTTTTCGTTACCCCGAAGGCTCACGTTGCCGTCCATATCCACCGAAAGCATTGGCACACGTCTCAGCACATCTGTAGCGTTGCCGCCTCTGGTGGTCGCATCAAGCTCGGCATTGTAAATAGTTCTGTCGACTTTCTCTTCCACCATGTCACGCTGGCTCACGACTGAAACTTCCTCAAGTACCTCAGTGGCAGACCCCAGCTTGATGACACCAAGATTTACTTTGTCTTTTTTGTCTTCAACAGTGATCCCTTCAATTACCTGCCTTTCGTAGCCGATGAAAGAAATAGCTACGTTGTACGTACCAGGCTCAACCTTTGAGATTTTGAACTGACCTTTGTTGTCGCAGACAGCGCCGTCGATGGGCTTGTCAGTTGCAGGGTCGATAAGAGAAACCGTGGCAAACTCTACTGGCTGATTTGTTTCAGTGTCTAGTACAACTCCCTCAATTTCGCCGTTTCCGGCATCAGTGGTGGCTGTAGGCACGCTTCTGTAGCTGGCCTCGCCAGGAGCTTGCATAGGGGTGTTGCTTATCGCTGCCGACTGGGCTACGGCAAGTCCTACGCTGCCAATTGTAAACATGATGGTAAGAAGCTTTTTCATGCTAAGGATCCTATTTGACTTTATGTTGTATGTTAGTTTCATTACTTCACTGATTTTTTATTCAGGTATGCCTGAAATGTTTCTTTGTATGCGTCTGCAATCGTGATGCCCACCTGTCCAATGACCACTTTGTTTCTTTCTATCAGGTCAATGCGGTCTAGTCTCACAATAAAAGACCGGTGTATTCTCATGAATTGTTGAGATGGAAGCTGCTCTTCCAGTGATTTCAAGCTCATCAGTGTCATGACGGGCCTTGTTTGATCCTGAAGGAATATTTTTGCGTAGTCTTTCAGCCCTTCGATGTAAAGCACCTTCTGCAAGTCGATTTTTACCAGTTTATATTCAGATTTGACAAAAAGGGCATTGGGATCGGTTTCCGAGCTACTGCCTGACGTCACCGATATCCACTCTCTGGCCTTATTTGCTGATTTCAGAAACTCCTCGTAGTTAAATGGCTTAAGCAAGTAGTCTATTGCGTCGACTTTGAAGCCTTCCAGGGCGTATTCTTCGAAGGCTGTTGTGAAAACAACCTTGGGGCCATTTTTCAGTGATCTGGAAAGCTCCATACCGGTAAGACCAGGCATTTGAATGTCGAGAAACAGTAAATCTATTTTTTCAGCAGCTATTTTTTCCAAAGCCTCATACGCACTACTGCACTTTCCAGCCAGTTCAAGAAATGGCGTTTTTTCCACATAGCCCTCAATAAGGTTGAGTGCTAATGGCTCATCGTCGACAATCAGGCAGCGAATCTTTTTCATAGCTTAATTTTTAGCTCTGTTTTATAAATGTCATCCGCTATGTCATGGCTAATGCTGTATTTTCCAGCATACATCAAATCCAGCCTTTTTTCAAGATTGACCAACCCTATGCCAGAACCACTTTTGTCGTCCATAGTTTTGGGTAGGTTAGGGTTTGCTACTGTAAATGTCACTTCGCCATCTGCCATTACCAGCTCAAACTCAATGGTTCCTTTTGCCGATCCGCTTGCACCATGTTTGAATGCATTCTCCACCAGCGGGAGAAAAAGGAGGGGGGTGATGGTGGCACCCTCCTGCACCTTGCCAAAACTCTTTTTCACTTTGATGTTAGCGGGAAGCCTTATCTCCATGAGGTCGATAAACTTTTCCAAAAACTCCACCTCTTTTGCCAGCAACACTTTACCTTCCTTCGCTATGTAAAGCATGTAGCGCATCAGCTTGGCCAGGCTGTGGATAGTTTCCTTTGCTTTTTCGGGCGAGCTGTCTACAAGCGAGTATATATTGTTAAGCGAGTTGAAGAAGAAATGTGGCTGCAGCTGGTATTGCAGATAAGTAAGCTCTGAATGTAGCTGTGCGTTTTCAGAGTTTCTCCTTAAGTTTTCTGACTCAATCCACCGCTGCGTCATCCTTACCGCCAGGCTAAGCCCAATGGTGATGATGGCTGTTATCGACTCCCAGTAAACAGAGAATATTTTGAAACTGGATGAGTGAGGCTTGTCGTGGCTTTCAAAGAAGAGCTCTCTGATTTGTCTGTGAAAAAAAATGCAGATCGCAACAAGCAGGATATTGGAAACAATAAACCGGAGGCCCTTTCTATCAAAGATGAATTTCTCTATAAAAACAAAGTAGTTCACATAGAAAATGATTACCGAGAAACCCATTGGAACCCAAGTTCTGCGTGCCACAATGCTTATATCGAGTGTGTCGCCATAAAAAACGAAGACCGGAAAGAAAAACAGAATGAACCACACTCCAAAATGGAGGAGTATTCTTAAGTTCTTTCCGTTAGTTTCTATTATTGCCATGCGATTATTTTTACACTGATGACAGTGTCAACAGCCTATTAAACATACAAAGATGGCTTAGAGTTGGCCTGCAACATTCACTAATGGACGTAGGGAGGGAATTTGAGGAAGAATGGCTGATTTTTGAGGATGGCTTTCAGCCAGTTTCTTTAAAAAATAAAAGTGAAGCCCGTTTCCAGACTTCACTTATCAAATTTTTCAGGACGGGAAATGTAGGAATGTTAGTACACTCTGCCTATCATCTCATGTTCTACAATGGCTCTTTTTAGTTCCAGGAAGTCGACTTCACCCTGGTGTTCGTACACCACCTTGCCTCCCGGCTCCACCAGTGCTGTGTAAGGCAATGCGCCGTCCCAACCGTCACCAAACGCCTCAACCATAGCATAGTTGTCGCCGCCCGTAAATATATAGTTGGGTACTCCCGATTCCTTTTTATCAAGAAACTCGAGCACTTTATCTCTCTTTTCCAGCTTATCAGCCGAGATGGATACAAATTCGAAATCACGGGCGCCGTACATGCGCTGAATAGCAATGAACTCGGGGTATTCGAGCATACATGGGCCGCACCAGGTAGCCCACACATTGATAAGTCTTAGTTTTTTCGAGTCGTCGTTTTTTAGCAAAGTTTTGATTCCAGCCAAATCGATGTCTTCAACTTTCACCTCCCTGCTATTCCAGTCCTTGTCCACCCGCTCTCTCATGTCTGTTTTCCATCCCCACTTTGTGGAGCAGCCAAAGACTTTTGTTACGGGCTCAGCTATAGGTTTTCCTTCAAGGGTGGCGTCTATTGCAGCTCTCAAATCCTCTGAGTTGGTTGTGCCTGGTTTTTCCACTTTGTCCAGACGGCCATTGTAGGTCAATACTCTGTTGCTGTCGAAAACGAAAGCGTGAGGAGTAGCCACCGGGCCGTATTTCAGAGAGGCTTCTTCAGTATCGCCGTCGTACAGGTAAGGAAAATTGTAATCCATATAGTCGGCCCTGAGTTGCATGGCCGTATAGTCGTCGTTCAGGTCGGTGTACCCTAGTTCTTCGTAGAGTAGTCCCATAGGGCTGTTGGGTGAAATGGCTATCAGCTTCACACTTTTGCCTTTGTAATCGTTCACAACAGCTTTGATGCGGTCTTCGTAGGCCTGGGCAGTAGGGCAGTGGTTGCATGTGAAAATGATCACAAGCACACTGGCATCGCTGAAGTCGTCAAGGGTGTAGAACTTTCCATCAACACCTGGTAGGTTGAAGTCTGGTGCTTTTGCTCCTATTTCAAGCGTAGTCACTTCTCTTTTGGCAATGAACTGCGGATTGGCAACAAAAGCGGGCTTCATTTCACCGGATGTTTCCGTTTCACTGGCTTCGGCACTTTGGCTTTCATTTTTATTGCTTTGGCACGCAGAGAATATTGTGGCAAATACAATAATGGCAGCAAATGAATTCTTTAGAATTTTCATAGTTTCAATAGTAACAATATTAGCACGGTTTCGTGTCTGTCGGTTTTTCGAACTTATCAATAACTTTCGCCAAAGGCAATGAAATGTATTGTTAGGAAGAGAAATTCATTGGGGAATGGGCGAAATACCCCCTAAACAGAAAGAGTGGACGTTTGTCCACTCTTCATTTTGATTATGTGTTAGTCCACCGATTTTTTAGCTCTCTTCTTTTTTGAACACGTCGTTGAACTCCTTTTTTACATTGTTGACAACTGTGGTTGCATCTTCTTTGATGCCATTCCAATTGTCTTTGGTAGCCTCTTTCACGTCTTCCAGTTTGGACTGAAGCTGCTCCTTTTGATCATTGAGTTTTTCTTTGAGCGTTTCGCTTTCCTCGTCCATTTTGTCCTTCAAACCTTCGAGCTTCTCATCCAACTCGTCAATCTGATTTTCAATTTTGGCGGTAAGCTTCGCCTTTTCAACCTTGATCTTATCAGTCGCATTTTCTACAGCTTCTGTTGCATTCTCTTTCATGTCCTCAGCCTCTTTTTTTGAGTCCTGGGTACAACTAAATAACAACATCGACAGCATAGCTGACATCAATACACCTCTTAGAATTTTCATAGTTTTTAATTTAAAATTTATAACTGGTTACAACTAGTTATAGCGTTTTTAAAACTATTTTGTTTCATTCGTAAGTGTAAGTGTCTGATTTTAAGAGGTTAACACATGGCTGGTTTATAGCTTTTTCCAGCGTTCCACTGTGTTCGGTACGGGATCAATTGTTTGCAAATATTCGTAAATGGCTCCCAAGTCCTGCTCGGTCATGCCAGCATACATAGTCCAGGGCATCACTGTTTGGAACTCGCCTTTTGCCATGTCCACATCAGGTAGTACGTAGGTGGAGTCGGTGTAAAGCTTGAACCGCTGGATAAAGGCAGTTTTTGTCCACTTGCCTATGCCCGTTTCGTGTGGGGTAATGTTCATGGACGATACCATATAGCCGTTGCCCATGTTGAATTCAAATCCGCCTGCAAACAGCTCGCCCACCACTTGCCCGTTTTCCTGCCTGGTGTGGCATTCGGCACAGCCTGCGGCATTTGCCACATAGGCACCGTACTCGACTACATTTTTCGGGTCTGGTATTTTCTTCGGACTGGCCGCTGCTGGCATAGTATTGATGATGAAATTGACGGGAAAATCGGCGGCAGAAGACTCGGGATCAAACGCTAAGGGAGTGAGTGACCGGACATAAGCGATAATCGACTTAATATCCTCAGTGTCCATTTTGCCATAGTACTTGTAGGGCATTACGGGGAAGAAGGCTGTTCCCTGTTTGCTGACGCCCGTTGTAATGGCTCTGTAAATTTCTCCGTCCGTCCAGCTTTCCAGGTGATAAGGTGTGATATTTTTCGAAACAAACCGACCCGGGAAGCCAAAGCTCTGATCAAAAAGTTCACCGCCTCTACCTTCAGTACCAGGTATAGGAGGTCCGGCAAACTTGCTCCAGTCACGTGTGGAGTGGCAATCGATACAAACGCTTACGTGGTTAGCGAGATAGCGTCCTCGTTCAATTTGCTGTTCGGTACCTTCAACTGATATCTCGGGGGCAGGCCCCACGTCAGGAAGTGCAAATTTCAGATAGGACAAGCCCGATGCAATGATCAGGATTAGCAGACTGATGACAATAATTGTCACCTTCAAAACTTTATTCATGTTTGGGAGGGTTGGTTAGCTTATTAAAAAATCCATGGCTGGAGAAAGCGAAAAAACTCTGACCAAAATAAGAGATCAGAAATTAAAATGAAAGGATTTCGAGCCAATTACTTGCTAAGGAACATCTCCTGCATGGCTTTCCAAAGTTTTCCTTTTAGTGCAATGGCTTGTTCGAGAGCAGCCAGGCTATCGGAGGCCAGGTACTGCTGGCCATCCCTTTTGATGACTGAGTATTTTGAGGTGGAGACTGGTAACTCCACGCCGAAAGAGAGCACCTTGCTGAAGGAAACTGTTTGTGCTGGATTGGCTTTGTAATCCGATTCGCTAATGAGCACGGCACTGCTCAGGTCTATGCTAACTGCCCCTGTGATTTTAGTCAGGAGCTCTTTCTGCGACGCTTCGAGTGCCTGAAAGGGTTGTTTTAGAATGATTAGCGTGTTTTGTTTGGGGGCGGCTGGTTCAGCCATTGGGGTTTTCGTCTCCTCCGGTTTTGCAGCCACAACAGGGGTCGGCTTTTCTGCTGGCGCCGGAGCACTTTGCTTTTCACCAATCAGGTAAAGCTCTTCAGTAAACAAAGCTTTCAAAGAAGCCGGATGGAGATCAGCGCCCATAGTGATTTAGCTTAGGTCTTCGGGTTTTAACTTAAAAATAGACTTCAACTCTACGGCATCCTCAGGCTTCATCCTTTTTGCCAACACCAGCCTCAGCTGACGGCGGCGAAGCGCCCCTTCGTAGAGCTCTTTTTCAAATTCCGTTTCAGGAGTTAGTTCCGGCACATCAATTGGGCGGCCGGTTTGGTCTACCGCCACAAAAGTGAAGAAGGCGGTATTGCTGTCGATTTTTTTATTGCCTGGAATGTCTTCGGCAGTTACCTGGATATATACCTCCATAGAGGAACTGAATGCACGTGTCACCCGGGCCTTGAGTGTTACAACATTTCCCAGCCGTATGGGCTTGCCAAACGAAACGTTGTCAACGGAGGCTGTTACCACGATGCGGTTTGAATGCTTCTGTGCAGCAATGGCGCTTACTATGTCCATCCAGTGCATCAGCCGACCTCCCATGAGGTTGTTGAGCGTGTTGGTGTCGTTAGGTAACACCAGCTCGGTCATGACTACTTCCGATTCCTTTGCACTCTTTGTTTTTTTTGCCATCTCCTTATTTTTTGCCCCAGCCATGCTCACCCAGTAATGGCACAAAGCTAAAATTATCGAAAGTTTCTTTCACCAGTTTATTGCCTTCTTTTTTAGTTATCCGAATCATTTTTTGGCTTTTGTCGTCACCCACCGGTATCACCAGCCTGCCTCCCGGCTTTAGCTGCTCAACAAGTGCGGTGGGAATTGTGGGCGCTCCGGCGGTGACCAAAATAGCGTCGAACGGAGCAAAGTTAGGCATGCCCTTCGACCCATCACCCTGGAAGAAATGGGCTTTATACCCCATTGCGGGTAGAAATTTGCGGGTTCTCTCGTAAAGCACTTTGTTGTATTCAATGGTGTAGACCTCAGCGCCAAGCTCCAGTAAAATACAGCACTGATAGCCAGACCCGGTGCCAATTTCCAGAATTTTACTCCCCGAGCCTGCCTCTGTTAGCTGTGTCTGAAATGCAACCGTGTAGGGCTGAGAAATGGTTTGGTCTTCCCCAATGGGAAAGGCCTTGTCCTGATAGGCGTGTTCTACAAAGGCATTGTCGAAGAAAAAGTGGCGAGGTACTTTGCCAATGGCGTCGAGCACCATTTTGCTCTTGATCCCTTTTTCAATTAACGTATTTACAAGTCCTCTTCTTAGCCCTTTGTGCCTGTAGCTGTCTTCCATTCTGACGGCAATTTAATTGAATTGACACTACTGGTCACAGAAGGAGATGAGTTTTGTTCATTACTTTTGAAAGATATTGGAAAAGGCTACCGTGTGGAGGTTCTGCCAATTAAATTCGCTGGATAATTAATAGATAAGATGTTTACAGGGATTGTTGAAACTACAGGGAAAGTAGAGAAGATAGAAAAGTCTGGGACGAACTATACTTTCACAATCGAAAGTGCGATTAGCCCCGAGCTAAAGATAGATCAGAGTGTGTCTCATAATGGTGTTTGCCTGACGGTAGTTGGCGTAGACGGTGGAGCGCATCAGGTTACGGCTATCCACGAAACCATGGAGAAGACTTCGCTGGGGCTGCTGGGCGAAGGCGACCTTGTTAACCTTGAAAGATGCATGCTGGCCAACGGTCGGTTCGATGGCCACATAGTGCAAGGGCATGTTGATCAGGTGGGCGTTTGTATAAGCAGAACGGAAGAAGACGGCAGCTGGCTGTTCGACTTTAAGTATGATGACGCATTGGGCAATGTCACTGTCGAAAAAGGCTCCATTTGTGTCAATGGTGTAAGCCTGACTTGTTTTAACTCAAGAAAAGGGGAGTTTAGGGTGGCCATTATTCCCTATACTTTTGAGCATACAAATTTCAAAAATATCAGCAAGGGTACTAATGTTAATCTTGAATTTGATATTTTGGGGAAATATATTCAAAGAATATTAAAAGGATACTAATCGACCTGAACCTTCAACCTTAAGAATTTACTATGGAAGTGAAATGCATGGTAGTGGATGATGACCCGCTGGCGAGAAAGCTGGTTAAGCACTATATTGAAAAAACGGAATTTCTAACGTTGAGCTATGAGCTTGCTAATCCCATTGAGGCCAAGAACATATTAGTAAAGGAGGATGCTGACGTCGATCTGCTGTTTCTGGATATTCAAATGCCAGAAATGTCGGGGCTCGAGTTAATGGAGTCGCTGGACAAATCTTATCAGATTGTGTTCATCACTTCCGAAGAGCAGTATGCCGTTCAGGCATTTGAGAATAGCGTGGTCGACTATCTGGTAAAGCCTTTTGAGTACCCACGTTTTTTGAAGGCTGCTACCAAAGGCAAAGAGAATATTGAGACACTTCGCAGGTTTGTAGAAAAGCAAACCCATGTTTTTGTGAAGTGCGACGGCAGGCTTGTGAGGATTCAGCTAAGCGACTTGCTGTTTGTAGAAGCGCTGGCTGATTACGTGATTTTCAATACCAAAAAAGGGAAGTACATTGTTCACTACACAATGAAAGGGATAGAAAAGCGGCTCCCTACCACTTCCTTTGCCAGGGTTCACAGGTCGTACATTATTAATATCGACAATGTTGACCACCTCGAGGAATCGAATATCATGATAGGTGATAAGAGTGTGCCGGTAGGAGCTTCTTACAAAGAGAAATTTATCAAGAAGCTAAACATGCTTTAGTCTGCCTGGTTTCCTCCCAATCAGATAAATGGTGTAGGCTGCGGCAATACCCACAAGGGCTCCCACAAGTACATCGCCGGGGTAGTGCACGCCGACGTAAATCCGGCTGTAGGTCACTATAGCAGCCCAGCCAAACCACACAAAGTGCCAGTAGGATTTTCCTGTGTGCAATAGACTGACGAATGTGGCCAGTGCAAAAGTGTTGGCTGCATGTGAAGAGGCAAAGCCAAATTTGCCACCGCATCCGCCGACAAGGTGTACCAACGAGGAAATGTCTGGGTCATGACATGGTCTCAGCCTTTCAAAAAATGGTTTCATTAAACCAGACGTGAGTTGATCTGCAATTGTAATGGTAATGGCGATGGCAAGTATTGACCAGATCGCTTCCATTTTTTGCTTGTAGATCAGCCAGATAATGAGAAAAAGGTAAAGGGGGACCCAGGTACTTCTTCCTGTTATCAGCAGCATGGGGCCATCAAGCCAACTGGCATAGTGCGAGTTAAGCCACAAGAAGAATTGTTGATCTAACTCAATCAGCCAGTTCATGAGCTCAACCAGTTAATTCCTTTTTTAAGAGACAAAAGCGTTTCGTGTTCGGGGGTGCCTGCTTCAGGCTGGTGGTTGTATTCCCAGCCAGCCAGTGGCGGCAAGCTCATCAATATCGACTCAATACGTCCATCTGTTTCCAATCCAAATTTTGTACCTCTGTCGAGCACGAGATTAAACTCCACATAGCGGCCTCTTCGCAGCATCTGCCAGTTTTTCTCCCGCTCACCATAAGGCAGCGAGCTATTGCTGGCCATAAAGTGGGTGTAGGTAGGTGCAAAAGTGTTGCCCACGTCTTGTACGAACTTCCACCGGTCATCCATCGAAATCTCATCTTCTGCTTTCAGGTGGTCGAAGAATATCCCACCAATGCCTCGGGTCTCGTGTCGGTGCTGCACATAGAAATAGTTGTCAGCCCATTCCTTGAACTTTGGGTAATAAGTCGGGTTGTGCCTGTCACAGGTGTTTTTGAGCGCCTGGTGGAAATAGACGGCGTCGTTGGGGTTTACGTAGTGTGGGGTGAGGTCGATGCCGCCGCCAAACCAGCATACGCCGTTGCTCATTTCAAAGTACCTAACGTTCATGTGAATGATGGGCACAAAGGGATTAGAGGGGTGGAGTACGATGGAAACGCCAGTAGCGTAGAAATCTGCCTGGTCGAGGCCAAAGGATTGAAGGACTTTTTCGGGTGTTGGGCCCCATACCGCTGAAAAGTTGACGCCTCCTTTTTCAATTACTTTTCCATTTCTTATCACCCGTGACCTGCCACCGCCGCCCCCAGGCCTGTCCCAGGCATCCTCTTCAAAGGAACCAATGCCGTCGGCTGCTTCCAGCGACACGCAGATATTATCCTGTAAGCCCTTAAACCAATTTGTAATTTCTTCTTTTCCAGGCATAGTTTCAACGATATCAATTCAAGGGCAAATATAGGAGAACCAGAAAACTAGAACGGATACCCGATTCCAATATTCAGAATAGTCTGCTCTTTTTCGCCAAATGGGAAGTTGGTCAGCAGTTTGTCGAACACCCATCTTTGTCCGGGAGGCCTTGCAGGATCATGCATCTTAGCTCCTGCATCGAGCCGGAGGATGAGGAACGAAAAATCAAACCTCAGGCCAAAACCTGAGCCAACTGCGATTTCTTTAGCAAATGTGTCAACTTTGAACTGGCTTCCGGGCCTGGTGGCGTCATCTCGGAGTGTCCATACATTACCGGCATCAATGAAAAATGCCCACGATACAAAGCTGAAAAGCCTCCTGCGATATTCTACACTTGTTTCGAATAGTATTTCACCAGGTTGTTCAAAGCTGTAGTCGTAAAGTCCGTCTTTTTCTGGATTATCGTTGAGTGGTGGCGTGTAAGAACCCGGGCCAAGCCGCCGGGGGCGCCAGGCTCTGATGCCATTGCTACCACCAGCAAAGAAGTACTTTTCATAAGGCAGTACTGTGTTTATGCCGTAGGGCACAGCCACCCCAACATTAAAGCGGTAGGCTAGGTCGTGCTTCGAGGAAAGGTTGGTTACCTTTCTGAAGTCGAAATTAGCTTTGGAAAATTGGTAGTACTCCAGCCGGTCGTTCATCAGATTGTCCTCATTGAAAAACCAGAGAGTGTTTCCGCTGGTCTCGACAAAAACCCTGAAAAAGCTGGCGTTCCCTTTAGTGATGCCATAGCTGTTGTTGTTGACAGCCACTGAGAAGCTTGTGCTGCCAACATAAGATGGATTGAAAGAATTGATCAGTAGATTCCCTCTGCTTGCATAGTCTTCCAGCAAATCCCGGAAGGCTTCGTTCCTCAATTCAGAGTCGATAAAGCTGACATCGGCAAGCGTCAGGTTGAAGAGGTGCTTATTGTCCTTTTGCCAGATATATGCCCAGGTCGAGTTGAAGTTGGTTCGTTTGTATTCACGCCTGTCGGTAACGGTTGTACCTACCAGCCACCGTGTCCTTGGGTTGAGTCGACCCTGGTCTCTTCGCCTGCTCCAGGAGGCCGGAGTGATAAATTGTGGAAAGGTTAACGCAAGATTTCCTCCATACTCCTTGCTGGAATAGACGTCTTTGACGTTAGTGGGCGAAGCGACGCCTTCGATGCCAAACCGGCCGGATAGTTCAAGTATTTCCAGCCCTTTGAATACATTCCTGTCCTTTATGTTGGCGTTGAGAAACGGGCCGGGAAGTCCCTGACTTACATTGACACCAAACTCTGTTGAGGTTTGGAACTTCTGAAGAGGGCTGGTGTAGATGTTGGCGATGAAATGAGTGCCTACAGTGTCGTAGTTGATGTTGACAAACTTGAAGATATCAAGGTTAGCCAATTGCTTTTGTGTCTCGAACGTGTTGGCCCTGCTATACATACTATCCGGATAGATGAACACCCTCCAGTCAAGTATTTTTTTGTTGTATCGCTCCTCATAAAAGCTATAGTTGACATCATGATACATCTTGTTACTTCGCTTCTCACCGGGGATATTGATATTGGCATCAGTAATGAAGTTGACCGAGTCGATGACAAATCTTTTATGATCATTTTCCTTTACCAGTGATTTTACTCCAATTTCAATGAGAACCTTTTTGTCGCCCAGGCTTGCTGTGTCCACCTGAAAAGAAATGAGTTGCTTATTGAATCTGTAGTAACCCTTGTTCACAAGCGATTCATAGACTCTTTCCCGTTCATTCGCCAACTCCTTTTGGCGATATCTGTCGCCCTTGACTAACAGTGATTTGTTTTCTGAGTTAAGTACAATGTCCTTGATCTCATCGTCGGGTATGCCATAAAATATCGAATCAATAACATAGGGTTTCTTTCTGTCAAGTTCATATGTCACCGAAACAAGTTTCCCCTTTTCCTTCAGCGATGAGCTAACACCGGCATTGAAATATCCCTCCGACTGAAGGTAGGATACAAGTTGCTCTTCGGTTTGTTCTCTCAGCTCCGGTTTAAAAACGGCTACCTCTTCACCCCACCGCATGAATAAATTGCCTTCCTTTAAAGTTTTGTCAATTTTAGCGACCTTCTTGAGCTTTCTTGATTTAAGAAGCTCTGCTTTTTTTGGCTTTTTTTTGTCTATTGCTTTGGAAATCTTGGAGTCGTACCTGGCAATGGCGCTTTCTTTTTTACTTTGGTATTTTGCTGAATCGTATCTGTGTTGTCCCCAATAGTAGACATTCACATATAGAGACCAGGGAAAAATGGGCGTTCGCCGATTGGGCTTTTGTTGAAATTGAGCTTCGAGTTCATCTATATTCAGGCCCTTGGCATTTTCTATAGATTCTTTGTAAAGCAGCTTCTCATCTTCCTTAAGGTATCGCACTCCCAGACAGCCGGATAAAGTGCCTGAAAAAGCAGCGGCAATAATGGTTATAAATACTAATTTGCGGATTGAAGCCGTCACGGGAATGATTTCGAAAAACAGGGCAAAATTCATTAAATCACTGCAATTAAAAAAATTCAGAAAGCAGGAGGGGCTTTTTGTGGTAGAGGGCGGCAAAAGTGTGCTCGAAGTTCTGCAATCAAATTTCACGCTCATAGAACTGTATGTAACCTCTTCCTTTTACGCAGAAAACGAATTTATTCTAAAACTGGCACCTATTCCGGTCGAAATAGTTTCGGAGCGGGAGCTGGAAATGGCCAGTGGTTTACAATCCAACAATGCTGCCTTGGTTGTTGTTCAAATGCCAGCATATCAGTTTGAAACACCCGCTGCCTCGGAGATTGCCCTTGTTTTGGACGATGTGAGGGATCCTGGTAACCTTGGCACCATCATCAGGATAGCTGACTGGTATGGCATCGGCAAGGTTTATTGCTCTCCGGAAACAACCGACCTGTTCGCAGGGAAGGTGGTGCAGGCGTGTATGGGCTCGCTAACCAGGGTGAAGGTTTTTTATACGGCGCTGAACACCCTGTTGAAGGGATACGAAGGGCCCGTGTATGGTGCCCTTTTGAATGGGAAGAACATCTACGACGAAAGGTTCGATCAAGGAGGGCTTATTGTGATGGGCAATGAGTCAAACGGCATTTCTGCTGACTTGCTGCCACTGGTGAGCCACCCTATTACCATTCCGGGGCACGGTGGTGCCGAGTCGCTCAACGTAGCTGTTGCTACGGCCATAGTTTGCGACAACGTACGAAGGCCAAAGGGCTAGTTGGCTGCTTTTACATTGATAGCAAAGGCCCGGGCCGGGTTGATCCGAAGTAGTTGATCTATGTCTTTTTCTGAAAAATCGTTTTGCTTCAAAAGAGGAATGAGCTCATCAAAAATGGATGTAAATGCCTTGAAGTCGCCTCCGTTCAATTCGCCCGGACTGTACCAGCCAGCGTCGTGGGAAATCAACACTTTGTTTAAAAGGCCATTTTTCTTGCAGTATATGAGCCGGTCTAAGTGCCCTTCCACATTCCAAACTACTCCGTCAAGGCTGATCCAGGCACCGAGGTCATAAGCTTTGTTGTAATAAGAAAAATCATTTTCATTTTGGGCATGCACCCAAATGAACGCAGATGGAGCAACTCCTTCGGCTTTTAGCAGGGCGATTTCTTCCAGGGCTGGCAGGGCAGGGCCTGTGTGGGAAGCGATGGTCATTCCCGTAGCGAGGTGAGTGAGGGCCGCCGCACGAACAAGTTTTTGATCTATAGTGGAAAGTGGTACGTCGCTATTGACGCTGATTTTTATAAAACCCGGCTTTACACCTGATCCCTCAATACCGTTTTGGAATTCGTCGATCCATCTTGTGGCCAATTGTTCCGCTGTTTCTGTGAATGCGTGTTCAGGCAGGTATTTGCTGTCAACCGCTCCATAGTAACCGGTGTTGGTCATGATTGTCAATCCTGACAGTTCGCTGAGCTCTTTTAGCAGCCAGGGATCCCGTCCCAGATAAGCTGGAGTGCAATCAATAAAGGTGTTGACTCCTCTCTCTTTGGCATCCATCAGAAAAGGAAGCGCCTGGGCAATCACGCTGTCCCGGTTCCAGCGATGGTAGCCAACGCTGTCGGCTCCTATAAAGTCGACCAGGATGTGTTCGTGGATGAGTGTGGTTCCCATTTCACTGGTGGGCATTTTTCGGTCGACGGAAATGACTTCAAGCTGTTGAGTAGCCGGAGTGCAATAGGCCTGGGCGGCTATGGGAATGATTGATAAAAGTGAATAGATTTTCATTGCCTCTGGAAAACTTAGCCCTTTGCAAGGCTTTACTTTGTTGCCGAACCCTTTTTCCTTTAGAAAAGAGTGATTCCTTTATGTGAAAAGATTCATTTTCTATTCAGAGAACAGCATTTGTTCTGTCATTTTGTCCTCAAGCCGGACTGGCTGTTACTTTTCCTTGATGAAAAGTAACCAAAAATCATCGAAAAATTAACGCACAAGCCAAATACACGCATCCTGCCGCCATTTTTCTCCCACCCGCCGTGTTGGGCACGATGCATCAAAGTAAATCGTTTTCAAGCAAAATTCATTCTTCATAAATTTGTAATTCTCATTAGAAAAAACCTTTGCTTTTAGCTGCGGCATCCTCAATCAGCTCTTCCGCCTCTCTCTTGCCCAGGTACCGGTCGATGAAGCAGTGGGCCACATAGAGCAGAGGCGTGAGCAGGATGGCCACGCTGAATTTGTAGATGTAGTTGATGGTGCCTACTGCCGCAAGCTGGGAGAGGCTCCAGCGACCACCTTCAGGAGCGAGGACGTAGAAAGCAATGCCCAGCACCACGAAGCTGTCAATGAACTGACTGACCAGCGTCGAACCGGTGGCCCTGAGCCAAATCATTTTTGATCCAGTTACTTTGCGAAGCTGATGAAACACATAGACATCCAGTAGCTGGCCGATAAGGAACGCCACCAGTGACCCAATGATAATGCCAAGCCCCTGCCTGAAAATGACTTTGAAGGCATAGTTGATGTTGAATGGGTGGCCCTCACTGTCGGTGCCGTTGACGTCGAGCCAGAAGGCGGCAGGGTCGAGCAGTGTAACCAGATAGATGACCAGAAAAACGTAAGCGATAAAACCGGCCGTCATATAGCTGATCCTTTTCACGCCTTGTTTGCCAAAGTATTCATTGATAATGTCGGTGGTGATGAAAACGACAGGCCAGATGACGGCACCAGCCGTGAGGTTGAAATCGAGGACAAAGTCGCCAAAAAGATGAATTTGAGCAGGAGGCAGTCCAAAAGTGCCTTCTGCTGAGAAGATTTTGACCCCAATCATCTCTGCAACAACGGCATTGGTGAGAAAAATGCCGCTAAGAACGATGAATAGGTTGGTTCGTTTGTTGTTGAGTGTTGGCTCCATCTGTTTGTCAGGCGGGGGAAAAGTCAGTCCCCTCAATACCAAGATACGATTCTTTGAACACAGTCAATGCTTCTTCCAGCAAAGGATTTAGCTCTTTGTACCGGGTGCTAAAGTGCCCAAGAATCAACTTGCCCACACCTGCTTTCAGCGCCAGGGTAGCTGCCTGCGCTGCCGTGGAGTGAAACGTTAGCTCTGCCCTCTCTCTCATGTCCTCCAGAAAAGTGCCCTCATGATAGAGCATATCGACACCGGCAATGTATTGGATGAGCGACTCGTCGTATTTCGTGTCGGCGCAGTAGGCGTACGAATAAGAGGGCCGGGGTGGGAGCGTTACCTCGCTATTTTTGTATTTGATGTTTCCCTTTTCATCCAGCAGGTCTTCTCCGTTTTTTAGCTTAATGATCAGAGTGGGCGTAACGTTAGGGGGCAGCAAGGACTTCTCAATTCGTCTGTTTTTTGGCTTTTCCCGAAAAAGAAACCCGCTACAGGAAATTCGGTGATTGACAGGGAAACTGCTGACTGTGATTTTCCGATTTTCCAGAAGCACCTCACTTGTGCCTGGCACCCATTCTTTGAATTGGATGGGAAAGTTCAGCGTGGTGTTGGAGTACTTGAATTGCAGACTGAGAATTTCGGATAACCCCGGAGGGCCATAGAGGAAAAGCCTGGCCTTTCTGCCATATAAATGCATGGTTGACAACAGCCCTATGAGACCGTAGTAGTGGTCGCCATGCAGGTGGCTGATGAAAATATGATTGATTTTGGTCGCCTTTACTTTGTATTTCTTTAGCTGAAGCTGAGTGCCCTCTCCGCAATCGATGAGAAAATGTTCGTCATCGACCACCAGGACTTGCGACGTTTGGTTTCTGTTGTGCGCTGGAGCGGCGGAATTTGACCCAAGAATTCTTAATACAAAGCTCAATGGAGACTATTCTTCTTCTTCCTCGAGTCCGCTTTCAATTTCATGAAGAAATACCGTGTCGATTGCCTCTTCCTTGGTTGGTACTATATTCAACACCTTGTCAAGCTGTGATATTTTAATCAGCTTCACCACGTGGTCGTTCATACCGATCATAACGAAGATGCCTCCAGCTTCGGAAAAGCAGCGGTTGCCAACAAGCAATGCACTCAGACCAGAAGAATCGACATATTTTACGTCGGAAAGGTCGAGGATCATGTTGGAGCTGCCTTCTGCTTGCAGCTTTACAAATTCGGATTTGTAATCCGGGGCAGTAGAGGTATCCAGTTTTTCCTGCGTAATTTTTAAGATGCTGTATTTTTCGCTCTTGTCTAACGAATACTTCATGTGTGTATGTGTTTACTTCTACTTACTAATTTCTTTAAGGCTCTTTAAAACGTTTGACTCTATGGTTGATTCAACCCCAGCATAGTTACGTTTCTGAAATTTTTCGCCCGTTACTTTCTCAAAAAGCTCAATATAGCGATGTGAGATCGAGTTTACTACCTCATCTGACATTTCCGGCACATTTTGACCCTCTTTGCCCTGAAATCCATTTTCAATCAGCCACTGTCTTACAAACTCTTTTGAGAGCTGCTTTTGAGGTTCTCCCTTCGCCTGGATTGCCTCATAAGTGTCTGCGTAAAAATACCTGGATGAATCCGGTGTGTGTATTTCGTCAATTAAGTAGATCGTGCCGTCATGCTTTCCAAATTCGTATTTGGTGTCCACCAAAATAAGTCCTTGCGAAGCGGCATATTCCGAGCCCTTTTTGTAAAGCGCTTGTGTATACTTTTCCAGTTGCATGTAGTCAGCTGCCGACACTATTCCCTTTGCTATGATTTCCTCTCTGGAAATGTCCATATCGTGCCCCTCTGAGGCTTTGGTAGTGGGGGTGATGATGGGGGAGGGAAGCTTGTCATTTTCTTTTAGCCCGTCGGGAAGAGGCACTCCGCAAACCTGCCGCTTCCCTGATTTGTATTCTCTCCAGGCATGTCCGGCCAAATAGCCCCTGATAACCATCTCTACTTTAAAGGGTTCGCACTTCACACCAATCGTGACATTGGGATCAGGTACGGTGGTTACCCAGTTGGGAACCACGTCTTTGGTCAGTGCCAGAAACTTGGCCGCAATCTGGTTCAGGATTTGGCCTTTGAACGGAATGGCTCTTGGAAGGATGACGTCGAACGCTGAAATGCGATCGCTGGCCACCACTATCATCAATTGGTCGAGGTAGTACACGTCCCGCACTTTGCCTTTGTATTTGCCAGTGACGCCGGGGAATTGAAATTGGGTTTCCTTGAGGGCTTCCATAAGGGTGACAAATTTATGGATGGGTGGCGTATTAAAAAATTTTCTTTTTTGAAATGTAACAGAGAGGAGATGGTGGGCTATTGCTCCTTGATTACCTTGCCCAGTTTATATGTAATGGTCTTTTCCAGCCTCCCTTTACGGTCGTAATATTTCCATGTGCCATTTTTTAGGTTTCTCACATAATTTCCCTCTTCAATAAGGTCGCCTGACTTATCAAAGGCTTTGTGGGAACCGTGTTTCCTGTCGTATTCGTAGTAAGTTTCGTAAGCAATTTTTTTATTGGGGTGGTAGCCCACTGCCAACCCATGCTGTTTGCCATTCTTGAAGCTGGCTTCTTCAGTAACAACTGCTTTCGAACTATAGGTTGTCCGTTTTCCATCAAGTTTGTCGTCGACGTAATTCTCGCTGATGAATGAGCCATCAGCGGTGTTGTAAATTGTCCACTGCCCTGAGCGCACGTCCTCTTTGTAGGTTTTGGTGGCGAGAAGCTGACCTGAGGTATTAAACTCTTCAATGGTGCGGTCTTTCTCGTTGTTGGAGTAGTCAGTTGCCGTTCTCACAGCGCCATTGGGATGGTAAGTGTAGTTTTTCCCCACCCGGAATCCTTCTTTGTACACCAGCTTCTGGGAAGGTGTTCCATCTTCAAAAAAAGCGTTTGCAGCGCCACTTAATTTTCCCTGAACGTAGGTGCCGGCATACTCCAACTGCTCATTCGCATAGTAGGTTTTGTACGTGCCGTTCTGCAATCCAGCCTCATTGTAGGCTTCAGTTTTTAGCGTACCTGAGGGATAGTATGTTTTGAAATGCCCATCCAGCTTCCCCTTTTTATAGTAGGCCTCCGTTTCCTTGGTCCCGTTTTCGTAGAAGGTTTCGGTGGCACCATCCTGCAGCCCGTTTTGATAGTGGATAACCTCTTTCTTTACTCCGCTGGGGTAGTAATTTACTACTTCACCGTCTGGCTTTCCGCTTTTGAATTCAGTGGAGGACTTGACGACCTCGTCGTCGTAATATGAAATGACTTGCCCTGAAAGCGTGTCGTTTTTGAAAACTGCTATCTGAAGAAGGTTGCCGTTTGGGTGATATACTTTTGTTTCTCCCTGCCTTAAGCCGTCGGTGTAGATGGTTTCTCTTTGCAGCTTGCCATTATCGTAGTAGTTAAAAAACGTGCCGTTTCGCTTCCCTTTTACGTAATCGCCTTCGATGATGACCACGCCCTCCGGGTTGTATTTAACATACTTGCCATCTATTTGGCTGCTGTCGGCATTCAGCACAAAGTATTCTTCGTTTTTAAGGCCTTTGATCCGGTCGTGATAGGTGGTGATTTTGGTTTGGCTGGCCACCACCAAAGGAAGGAGAAGCATGGTAAATAGAAGGCAGTTTTTCATCATGCATCAAACGGATTTAAAATGAGCGCCGCTTGATAACGTTACGGCGCCACTTTCATTTTTCTCTGGCTAAACTTTTTCAATGACAATGGCAGAAGCGCCACCACCACCGTTGCAAATACCTGCCACGCCAATGGTGCCACCTTCCTGATGTAGCACACTGTTAAGAGTGGTGATAATGCGTGCGCCCGAACAGCCAAGCGGATGTCCCAGGGCAACAGCACCTCCAAATACATTTACCTTGGCAGGGTCCAGCTCCAACTTTCGGTTGTTGGCAATCGCTACTGCTGCGAAGGCCTCATTAATTTCGTAGAAATCGACATCTTTTTTACTAACGCCAGCCATTTTCATCGCTTTAGGGATGGCAAGCGATGGAGAAGTGGTGAACCATATGGGGTCTTGCGCTGCATCGCCAAAGCCTCTGATTTTTGCGATGGGGATGAGTCCCAGCTCTTTTGCTTTTGCTGCACTCATGATGATCAGCGCAGAGGCACCGTCATTGATGGTGGATGCGTTGGCGGCGGTTACCGTGCCGTCTTTTTCAAACACAGGCCGCAGGCCAGGTATCTTGTCGAAGTTCACATTTTTGAACTCCTCGTCCTCACTCATCAGAATTGGATCTCCTTTTCGTTGTGGAATTTCGACAGGAACAATCTCGTCTTTGAAATACCCGGCTTCAGTAGCGGCTGCCACTCGCTTGTAGCTGTTGATGGCGTAGGCGTCCTGTTCCTCCCGGCTTATCTTCATTTCCTTGGCAGTGTTTTCAGCACAGTTACCCATGGGGAAACCATTATAAATCTCCCAAAGCCCATCATGCATGAGGCCATCAATGAGCTGGCCGTGGCCATATTTGTAGCCATAGCGTGCTTTTGGGATATAGTAGGGCACGTTTGTCATGCTTTCCATGCCGCCTGCCACAACTACTTGGTTCTGCCCGGTCATAATAGACTGCGCACCTATCATCACTGCCTTCATGCCTGAAGAACACACTTTGTTGATGGTGGTGCAGGGCACATTTTGCCCAATGCCAGCACCCAGCGACGCTTGACGGGCGGGCGCCTGTCCCAGGTTGGCGGAAATAACATTGCCCATAAATACCTCATCGACCTCTTTCACACCAACACCTGCCTTCTCCAGTGCGCCTTTAATGGCGATAGAGCCGAGCTGAGTGCCAGACAAGCCAGCCAAAGCGCCTCCAAAACTTCCAATGGGCGTTCTTACTGCTGAAACAATAACTACTTCCTGCATAATGATATAATTTTCGGGTTAATGAAAATGGGTTGTATTGATGGACTTTCTACTAATGGTATCGAATTTGGCGGTCGGCTACAGCCCCGACTTTACCAGTCTGGCTTTCCGCTTTCAGGCTTTTTAACGCCTTTCCGCTTGTTTTGCTGAATATACTGAATCTCACTGTTTCTCATCGCTTCGAGAATCATCTTGGCCTTTTCTTCTGAGATGTTCATCTCCTTCAGCTTATCAGGATTGATCTGAGGAGGCTGCTTTTCACCGTCTTTGTTCTCTTTGTCCTGCTGCTCTGCGTCTTGTTGCTCTTTTTTCTTTTGCTCCTGATCCTTCTTTTCTTGTTCTTTCTTTTGCTCTTCGCTTTGTTGCTCCTGGTCTTTCTGCTCTTTGTTCTCGCTCTCCTGATCTTTCTTTTCCTGGTCCTGCTTTTTCTGCTCGTCGTTCTTTTGATCGTTGTTCTGATCTTTGTCTTGCTGGTTCTGCTGGTCCTTTTTTTCGTCTTCTTTTTCTTCGTTCTTCTCCTTGTCCTGCTGCTGGTCGTCCTGGTTTTTTTCGTTGTCTTCGGCTATCTGGCGTTTCACCAGCTGGTAGTTGTACCTGGCCTCTTCATTGGTAGGGTCAGCCTTTAGCGCTTCTTTAAAGAAGCTCAGTGCAGTGTTTCTATCACCTGGCTTGTTGCTGATGATGCCCATTTGGTTATAGGCCAGCGACTTCAGGTCTTTCTCCTTTGTGTTGATGAGGCGCTGGTACTGGCTGAACGCCTGGGCTGAGTCGCCCTGCTGAAAAAGGGAGTGCCCGAGATTAAGAAATAGCTTATCTTCCAACACGCCCAACGAATCGGTAAGCATGGTATAGGCCTGAGTGGCCGTTGCGTAGTCCCCTGCCAGATAGGCTTTCTCGGCGTCTTTCTTCAGTTTGTTAACAGTGGCGATGTCATTCACTCCCGGAATGATGGCCACTATCACCAATAAAATGCCTGCTAATGCCTTCATATTTTCATGGTTTTCACTGAAATGAGGTAATCAAGAGCGAAAAGGGCCAGCCCAATGGCCAGGAAATAATAGTACCTGTTGGCCGTAACGTCGACCTGACGGGCATCTCTCATTTCACCTTCTATCTCATTGATTGTATTTATTAATCTCGAAACATCGTTTTTAGTTTCATTGATCTCAAAGTACTTGCCGCCGGTTTTTGTGGCGACGTCTTTTAATGAATTGCTGTTAAGCCTGGTCACTACGTCGTTTCCCTGATTGTCTTTTTTAAAGCCTCTTCGGCTTAGTATTTTGCTGCCCTTGTCGGTACCAACGCCCAAAGTGAATAGTTTGATACCTGTTTGCTCTATTTCTTGAGCAATCTGGTCAGTTTCTTCTCCAAAGTCTTCCCCGTCGCTGATCAGGATAATGATCTTCGATTTCTGCTGGGTAAGCGGCGACTCGTCGTCGTTCAGCTTGGTAAGTGCCATCCGAAGGGGAGGGCCAAAGTCGGTGCCGGTGTTGGGCACAAGGCTGGTGTTGAGCGTTTCGATGAAGATGTTGAGTGCCGACTGGTCGTAAGTGAGAGGGCACTGCATGAAGGCTTCGTTCGAAAACATGATGATGCCCATTCGGTCGGAGTTGAAGGCATCGGTGATGTTTTTTAGCTCGAATTTTATTTTCTGAAGCCTCGTGGGTTGCACGTCAAAGGCGTCCATGGACACCGAGAGGTCAACGCAGAAGAAGATGTCTTTACCTACCGATTTGATCTCTTTCTTGCTGTCGCCAAAGGACGGCCCCATGAGAGCGACGATGAAGAGCAGAAAGTAGCTTGACCGGAGGATGACTTTGCTTAGTACTATTTTGGAGGAGCTTCCCACTGCCTTGGCGACGTAAAGCACCCGGGCCAGGTAAGCCAGGTAGAGGATGCCAAAAACGAGGCAAAACGTTAATTCAAGTAATCCAAACGACTGATACCAACTCATACAACACTATTTGGGCAAGGCCACAGCTTTTATAACACCGGAAGTGGGGACAAATATATAAAATGAACGCTGGCAGGCTAGCAATTCACATTTTTTAACAAGGGAAAAAGATTATCATTTTTTTAGCGCTGAGGTTTGCTTCCGTCAGAAAATGTCCGTTATCTTTGCAACTCTTTTTCAGAACAGACCTATGGAGAGATGGGTGAGTGGCTGAAACCAACAGTTTGCTAAACTGTCGTACTGGGTAACCGGTACCCCGGGTTCGAATCCCGGTCTCTCCGCATTGATTGAGGTCCCATAGCTCAGCTGGATAGAGCAACTGCCTTCTAAGCAGTAGGTCTCAGGTTCGAATCCTGATGGGATCACGAAGAAAATTCAGAGCCTTCAGTTGACACTGGAGGCTTTTTTTGTGTCAACCTGATCGAATAGCAAGAAGGATAAGATGGCGCTATTTCTGGAAAAATTAAGCTAATCAAAAAGATAGCTATCTTTTACCCTGAACATAGCTATAAATGAAGTCGATTATAGCTATGTTTTTGGAGAAAGTGCTTGTTGGCCGGAGAATAATCAAAATAGCTACAGAGTTTCGTCACCAGACCAATGACAATGGAGAGAGGAGCGTACGAAGAAGTTGGTCGGCTTAGTCCTTTGTTTACAAGTAATTTTTGTGTTTTCCTGCAATCTGATATCAAGCCGAGACATTGACATTTGTGGAGGCTGGTAACCTTTACCTTGTGCTGCTCGCACAATGGTGAAGCCTTTCACTGAACCCCCTTATTGCCTTTTGAATAATTGTGCCCGCACACAACATCAATTTAGAATGTTTTTTCCTATATTGAACAAACACTCTACCTGAACTAGTATGGCGAAATTGTGCTTGCTGCCTCAACCTCGATGGTTTCATCCATTAATCACTTTTATCAGCCGATCGGCCTTGGCTGTTACGTTTGTTGCCTCGATGTCGTGCGACAGTCGCCCGCAGTTACCTCCCGGCGATCCTGACAATGGCGGCCTTTTTCTTCCCGGTGGCTTTGAGGCGCTGGTAGTGGTCGACAGCCTCAAGGGCAGAACCCGCCACATGGCCGTGAACGACAATGGCGACATCTATGTAAAACTTCGCTTTCCGCAAGAGGAAGGAGGCAATATGGCCCTGCGGGATGTGGATGGTGACGGAAAAGCCGATGAACTTCAAGTGTTTGGAGACTACAAAAACGACGGCAGCTACGGGGCTGCCATGAGAATCTACAATGGCTATTTGTACTATGGCGCTCAGCTCGCAGTGTACCGCCAGAAGTTGGTGCCCGGTAAACTCGTTCCGGATACTGAGCTTGAAACGATTTTAATCGACGATCACGAGCATGGCAGCCATGAGCACATCGCCAAAGTGGTCTCATTTGATGATAAGGGAAATATGTATGTCCCATTTGGCACGCCTTCGAATGCCTGCATGCCTGTAAAACGGACGCCCAATATGCCAGGGATGGATCCGTGCCCGCAATTGGAGGATCATGGGGGCATCTGGAAGTTCGATGCCAACAAGAAAAACCAAACACAGAAAGATGGCAGTATGTTCGCTACAGGTATCCGAAGCGTTGTAGCCATGGACTGGAATACTGAAGATAATAATCTTTACGTGGTGATGCATGGCAGGGACGATTTGCTCCGACTTTGGGCGCAGAAATACAGTCCATGGGAAAGCGCCATGCTGCCAGCTGAGGAGTTTTTGCGGGTAACAGAAGGCACGAATGCCGGTTGGCCTTATTGCTACTACGATCAAATCAAGGCTAAAAAAGTCCTGGGCCCCGAATATGGTGGCGATGGCGATAGCATTGGTCGCTGTGCTGACTTTGAAATGCCTTTGATGGGCTTTCCAGGTCACTGGGCGCCCAACGATCTGTTTTTCTACACTGGCGATCAATTTCCCGAACATTACAAGAACGGGGCATTTATTGCCTTTCACGGATCTACCAATAGAGCACCCTATCCGCAGGCGGGCTACTTCATTGGCTTTGTGCCTTTTAAAAACGGTCAGCCCTCCGGCGACTGGGAAGTGTTTGCCGATGGCTTTGCTGGCGTTGATCCTGTCGTCAATGTGAGCGATGCGCACTACAGACCTATGGGCATAGCTATGGGGCCGGATGGCTCACTCTATTTCTCTGACACTGAAAAAGGGAAAATCTGGAGGGTGATGTACAAGGGGGACAAAGGCGGGTTTGGCGCTGAGCAACTGGCCAAAATGGAGGAGCGAAAGACTGCATCGAATATCAGAACGCCAGATATCATAGAGGACAATTTGGAAAAAGGAATTAAGGTGGCAGGCCAGAAAACCTACCTGACCTACTGCGGCTCTTGCCATCAGAATAATGGCAAGGGTGCTTCGGGCCGGTTTCCGCCCTTGGCTGGGGCCCAATGGGTGACCGGTGATAAGAACCTTCTGATCAGCATTGTGCTCAACGGCATGGAGGGCAGCATTACTGTGAATGGAGAAGAATACAATAATGTGATGCCACAACACAGCTTTTTGAGTGATGATGAGGTGGCCGGGGTGCTTACCTATATCCGACAAAGCTTTGGAAATACTGCCAGCGAGGTGTCGGTAGAAGATGTAGAGAAAATAAGACGTTCATTATAACAATCAGATCATGTTAAGCAGAAGAAAACTTGTTAAACGCTTGGCCGGCCTCCCTTTTATAGGAGGCATTGTGGGAAGCGGTATTTCTATCCAATCCGCTGCTGCTTCACCGGCTGCGCCAACAGCCGCTCAAAATTTATTCAAAGAGCTGGGAATACGCCCCCTGATCAATGCCCGTGGCACGATGACCTTTCTGTCCGGTTCTTTGATGGAGCCAGAGGTGGTGGCTGCCATTAACGCCACTGCCCGTGATTTTGCGAACATGCACGAGCTGACAGATAAAGTAGGAGAACGCATTGCAGAGATGCTGCAATGTGAAGCAGCCATGGTCACCTCGGGTGCAGCATGTGCGCTTACTATTGGCACTGCTGCTGCTATTACCGGGATGGATATGGATAAAATCAAACAAATCCCCAACCTGCCTGGCCCCAAGCCCGAAGTGATTATTCAGAAAAAGCATCGCTATGTGTTTGATCAGGCGGTGCGCACTGCGGGGGTGAAGCTGATAGAGGTGGAGAATGCAAAGGAAATGGAGGCTGCCTTTAACGAGCGCTCGGTGATGACACTTTTCTTCAACGGCGCCGTCGATTGGTATGGCATTGAAGACAGTATCACTCATGAGGAGTTTGTGGCCATTTCGAAGAAACATAGTATCCCTTCTTTTATCGACGCAGCCGCAGATGTGCCGCCGGTTGAGAACCTTTTCAAGTACCAAAAGATGGGATTTGACCTTGTCACTTTTTCGGGAGGCAAAATGATCCGTGGGCCACAAAGTGCGGGACTGCTATTTGGCCGCAAAGACTTGATTGAGGCAGCCAAGCTGAACTTCTCACCACATGAGAGCCCTATCGGTCGTTCGATGAAAGTTAACAAGGAAGAAATCTTTGGTATGTACGCCGCTTTGAAACGCTATCTTGAAAAGGATCATGAAAAAGAATGGAAGGAGTGGGAGGGACGTGTAGCCGATATCACCAAAACAGTAGAAACCGTGCCCGGCGTGAAAGGACAGATGCACATGCCAAAAGGCCGGGCCAATGTATTCCCTGGTCTGCTGGTGAAGTGGGATCAGAGCAAGGTAAAGATTAAGCCAAAGGACGTGGTAGAAGAGCTGCGAGCTGGTGAGCCCAGGATTGAGACGTCTGCCGGAGACGATGCCCTTCGCATCACGGTGGTTACTTTGCTGCCCGACCAGGTGCCAGTTGTTGCCAGACGGATCAAAGAAGTGCTTCAGGCCGCAGTGTAGTAGTAGTGCCGGAGCTATCTATTTTTAGTTAAGACCTATTTAAATGACAAACCTATGCTAAGTAGAAGAAAACTCATTAAACGCCTTTCAGCCCTACCTATTGTAGGAGGGATCATAGGTGGTGGAGCGCCTCTTGCAGCCATTGCTGCCGCCCCTGCCGCCCCTTACCGTGACTACTTTGCCGAGTTGGGTGTGCGTACCTTCATTAATGCGGCGGGTACTTATACAGCAATGACTGGCTCTTTGCTAAGAGATGAAATGAAAGACGCTTACAACTACGCCTCGGAACACTATGTAATGCTCGACGAGTTGCAGGATAAAGTAGGCGAGAGAATTGCAAAGTTGCTTAAATGTGAGGCGGCCACGGTCACTTCCGGAGCCTTTTCAGCAATGACATTCGGGATGGCAGGCGTGCTCACCGGCATGGATCCTAAAAAAGCGGAGCAGGTTCCTCACCTGGAAGGAACAGGGATGAAAACGGAAGTGATCATTCAGAAATCTCATAATATAGGTTATGCCCACGCTGTGCGCAATTGCGGAGTGAAAGTGATAGAAGTAGAAACAAAAGAAGAGCTGAAAAAGGCGATCAATAAAAACACTGCTCTGCTGCTTTTTATCAATGCCTATGAGCCTAATGGACAGATCAATGCAGAAGAATGGCTGAAGACGAGCAAGGAGAATAACATCCCCTGCATGAACGACTGTGCGGCTGATGTGCCACCGGTGGAGAATCTGTGGAAGTTCACCCAAATGGGCTATGACCTGGTTTGTTTTTCAGGAGGCAAAGGACTGAGAGGCCCCCAGAGCGCAGGTTTGCTACTCGGTAAAAAAGAACTGATAGCGGCAGCCCGGTTGAGCGCTCCGCCAAGAGGAAATACTGTCGGCAGGGGAATGAAAGTGAATAAGGAAGAGGTGCTCGGTATGTGGGCAGCATTGGAGGCCTTTGTAAATGGAGACCATGAAAAAGAATGGAGGTTGTGGGAAGGCCAGATCAACCTGATTGCTGACGCCGTAAAGGGTATTGATGGACTCACCATCAAAATTCACGTGCCTCCCATTGCCAATCATATCCCTACCCTGGATCTTTCATGGGATACCAAAAAGGTAAAGATATCAGGCAATGGTCTTAAAGACGTGCTTAGAAGCGGTCACCCGTCGATAGAGGTTGCGGGTGGTGGCGAAAACTCCGTCAGCATTACCACCTGGATGATGCGTCCCGGACAGGAAAGAATTGTTGCAGACCGAGTCCGTGAGGGCCTTGAGAAGGCAGCAGCGGGTTGAGGCTTTGTTTGTAGGTGTCGGCACGGCAAATTGCCCCTGAGCAAGAGCCGTCAGACACCGGACTCTATTCAGAAATGATGTCGGGCGGGTGTGAAGACACACCCGCTCTCCCTTCATATTACCTCGGCAGCACTACAGGATTAGCGATACCATTTAAGTCGTAGACGATTCTTCCTCCCTTGATCGTCATTTCGCATTCAAACTTTTGTGTGCCCGTTTCTTTATGCCCCCTATAGTCGAAGAAGCCAAAGTTGCCCTTGCGCATATTCAGAATAGCCACGTCGGCAATCGCCCCCTCGGTAAGGTGTCCGAGCTCCGTTCGCTGGATAACCTGCGCAGGCTTCCAGGTGGAGGCGTTGACGACCAGTTCCAAATCCATTCCCATCTGTAGGAATTTCGACATCACACTGAGCTGATCTTTCATGGCGTTGTTGAAGCTGCCTGCATGGATGTCGGTGCTAATGGTGGTAGGATAGAAACCTGCTTTGATAGCCGGAATGGCCTGGGAATAGGAAAAGCTGATGCCGCCGTAGCCCACATCAAAGACAATTCCCCGCTTTTGGGCATCCCACACAAACGGCTTTAACTGCTTGGTGGCCGGATCGACAATAGGCTGCCGAGTGTCGAGTTCTCCAAAAGTGTGGGTAAAAATGTCACCAGGTCTCAAGTGTTTCATGAAGAGCTCCTCAATAGAAAGGGGAGGGTTGTTCCCACCAAAATCAACTATCACAGGCATTTTTGCCAGGTTGCCGGCTTCCACGGCATTATCTACCGGTGTCCATTCCGGGCCATTAAAGTGAGCCACTTTGAAGCCTACTATATGTTCCTTGTTCGACCTTGCGACAGCAGCAGCCATGCGGGCATCCATGTCGTTTAGGTTTTGCTCATATACGCCACCTCTCATCCCTTCGCCAACGATGTTTAGAAACGAAAGAACCCTGGTTTGAGAGTTGTCGATGATGTTTTCTTTAAATGTCGGGAACGACTTCCAGCCGGCTCCCCCAGCATCTACAATGGTCGTAACACCCACCCGAAACGTGAATCCGTCCGGCATAATGGCCGTCAACCCGTCGCTCAGGTAATGATCAGGCTGTGTGCCGAAGAACACATGGCCATGCATGTCGATCAGGCCGGGAGTTACATACATGCCTTTGGCGTCCACTACCTGTCTGGCTCCGGTAGCGTCGATGGTTTTGGCTACCCTGGCAATCTTTCCGTCGTGGATGGCAACATCCATCAGTTCATTGATGTTGTTTTTTGGGTCGATGACATGGCCGCCTTTAATGACAATTTGGTAGGGTTGTGCTACAGCTGTGCCCACAAAGAGTGAAAGGCAGGTAATGAATAAAAAGCGTCTCATTGTAGTGAGTTAAGGGTGTGAAAAGGGGAAATAGACCCTGCTTTCTCCTTAGAAAGCAGGGTCCTTAATGGTATTTAAACGTAAGCGATACAGTCAATTTCTACCAACGAATCACCAGGTACGCCGCCATAGGTGGCCACAGTTGTTCTTACCGGTGGTTTGGCACCGAACCTGCCTTTGTAGACTTCGTTCATGGCTTTGTAGTCGTTCAAGTCCGCAAGGAACACGCTCACCTTCAATACCTTTTCCATGGAGGATCCGGCTTTGATGAGTTCTTTTTCCAATTCCTTTAGCACATGATCGGTGTGTGATTTGATGTCGCCTTCGAAATGAGCCCCTTTTCCGGCGATAAACACCAGGTTGCCCATTTGAGTGGAGCCTGAAAATAACGGCATGTCCTGAAAGGTAGTGATATTGTTAGCCTTCTTTTCGAGCGTGGCTGGTGCGGCGTTGACCGATGAAACGGCTCCAAAACCTGCAAAGCCAGCTATACCGGCAAAAAGCTTTTTCAGGGTAGATCTGCGTTCTAGTTTTTCCATGATAAGAGTCAGTTTAGCGTCGTATGATTGAGTAAGTGAGTAATATGATGTACAGCCTCAATTTGAGAAAAAAAAGCGAGAGTTGAAACTCTTATTATTTGTCAAAATGTAATTGTGTGCGCAAACAAATTTTATTGAAGCACTTTTGGGCCATATCTAAGTTAAGGGTAGTTTGAGTTGGGATAAGCTAGTCATTGAAGCCGTGTTGGGGAAAGAAGCGCTTATAACCAATTCCATTTTCATAATAAATTCTATTTTTGATTTATGATAAAGCAATTAGCTATAAAGAATTTCAAATCTATTAAGAGCCTTGAGATTCCTTGTAAGAAGCTCAATGTATTCATTGGGGAGCCAAACAGCGGGAAGAGTAACATTTTAGAAGCACTTTCTTTAAAAAGCCAAAGCTCATTTGGTAGATACTTGAGTAAGGATATATTCCGATATAAAACTATTGGAGACCTTTTCTATGACTTCGATATTAACACACCCATCGAAGTAAATACAGATAATGATAATGCGTTGCTTTTTTATGCTATTCGTGAGAACAAGATACCAGAGAACCAGTTCCATTTCATAATGGGGGATCAACAAAAAGCAGCCAATCCGATTCGCATAGCGCATGATGGGGAAGTTGTCGGCTCTGGGGACATTCACAACACCAAAGTCAAATTTTACGAATTCAAGCGGCTACAAGCCTTTGCGCCAGGTTATATGCCACATTTATCTGTTCCTTTTGGGGATAATTTGCCAGGTTTGCTTCTTTCCAATTCAAATCTTAAAAAATGGGTATCTGACTTTTTTAAGTCGAAAGATTTAACCCTTACATTGAAACCAACGGAGAATGATTTGACCATAAGCAAGTTTGTGGAGGGAGAAATATACAGCTATCCCTACTTTTCAATTTCTGAAACTCTGCAGAGGATCGTGTTTTATAGTATGGCTATTAAAAGCAATGAAAACTCGACGCTACTACTTGACGAGCCTGAGAGTAATACCTTCCCCTTTTATACTAAATTTCTAGGTGAAAGCATTGCGTTGGACGAGTCTAACCAGTTTTTTATTACTACTCACAACCCTTACCTATTATTAAGCCTTATTGAGAAGTCGAAGTCTGCTGATTTGAACGTATGCCTTGTCCAAATGAAAGACTTTAAGACGGTTGTTACTGTTTTGGACGAAAAACAGCTTTCAAAGGTGTTGGATTTCGAGTCGGACGTGTTTTTTAATTTCGATAAGATTGTCCAAAAATGAAAAACGTCCACGTGGAGTGTTATCCCGATGAAGCATTGGTGAAGAAACTTGGTTTTACCAGAAAATGTATCATTCACCATGCCGGCAGATCCAGGGTATTTAAAAAGTTGAGTCAAATGAATGGTGGACTTGCTGTGGTCGATGAAGACTTGGGCAGCCCAAGATCAACATATGAAAAGAACCTACGTTTTGTAGAAGAATCGAATGGTTTAAAGCTGTATGCTGACTCCCTTCAGAACAAAGCTATTGTCCTGAACGATAAGCTTGAAAGCTGGATTGTCTACTTGTGTAAAAGCAGCGGTGTGAAACTTTCGGATTTTAAACTTCCTGATAAGCCGAAGCAACTGCATGATGTCATTCACCACAGCATTCCCAAATTTGAAGCCTTATTGGATCATTTGGTAGAAATAAACAGCCCTGGTTTAGCCCAACTGAGTAAATGGTTGAAGTAAAGAATTTTTTGGCGATCCGAGTTGACTAGATCAATTTCTGTGACATAACTCCTCCGTAACACACCCCTACTTACATGCTACTCACCGTTTTATCATTTCTGGCTTTTACCGGTTTCGTTGCCCTCTTTTCGTGGTACAAGCTCCGTAAAGACAAGCTGGACACACAGGACGGCTACTTTCTGGGTGGTCGTAGCCTCACTGGCGTAGTCATTGCCGGTTCCATGCTGCTTACCAATATTTCTACTGAGCACCTGATAGGGATGAATGGCTCGGCTTACAAAAATGGCTTCATCATCATAGCCTGGGAGGTGACCTCGGCGGTAGCATTGGTCATTGGCGCTCTCTATTTCATTCCGACGTTTCTCAAAATGGGGCTGACGACTATCCCACAGTACCTTGAGTATCGTTTTGATCGAATCACAAGAACGCTGGTAGCTCTTTTTCTGATCGTGTCGTTTGTCGTTACGCTGCTGCCCATAGTGCTCTATACTGGTGCCATCAACCTGGAAAGTATCTTTAACGTATCAGAGACGCTAGGTGTCACTCAGGGACAGGGGCTTTGGCTGACGGTCATCATTATAGGGGTGATAGGCTCTATTTATGCTATTTTTGGCGGATTAAAGGCTGTGGCTTTTTCCGACACGATCAATGGTATTGGGTTGTTTGCTGGAGGCTTGTTGGTGCTTGGATTTGCATTGTGGGATATTGGCGGTGGTAATGTGATTGAGGGGCTTAGCAAAGTGTACAAGGCAGCCCCTGAAAAATTCAATGTGATCGGAGCAAAGGACTCTGTGTTGCCGTTTGAGGTGCTTTTTACAGGACTCATGATCAATCAGTTGTATTTCTGGAGCATGAACCAAACAATTATTCAAAGGGCTTTTGGTGCCAAAAATCTTGCTGAAGCTCAAAAGGGGTTGCTGTATACCGGAGTATTAAAGCTGTTTGTGCCGCTCATTATTGTGCTTCCAGGTGTGATCGGCTTTTACTATTTCGGCGACTCACTTTACGATAACCAGGACTTGATCTATCCTGAACTCATTAAAAAAGTGTTGCCGGTTGGTCTCACTGGCTTCTTCGCTGCAGTGGTGCTGGGGGCTGTGTTAAGCACTTTCAACAGTGTGCTCAACAGTACCGCTACCATCTTTAGCCTTGGTATCTACAAAAGGCATTTAAACAAGGACGCTTCCGAGAAGCAGCTGGTTTGGATAGGGAAGTTGACTTCCATTATTCTGGCGGTGTGCGCTATCGCAGCGGCTCCGATGGTGGCCGGTGCTCCCGATGGCCTGTACCAACTTCTGCAGCAGCTCAACGGCATCTTCTTCATTCCTATCGCTTCGATACTTATCGCTGGCCTTTTTATACCCAAAATATCCGCTGTGGCGGCCAAGGCAGCGCTATTTATCGGTCTGGCTTTTTACATCCTTACCAGTTTCATCTTCAAGGTCGACATTCACTTTGTGCATCTGTGGGGTATAGAATTTGTTTTGAACATGGTGGTAATGTTCGGCGTGTCCTACTTTTACCCCAATACCAATACATTTAAACCTGCCGATATTGAGTCGATACAAATGCATCCATGGAAGTACGCCAGGCATCTCGGCCTCCTTTTGGTAGTGCTCACAGTGGCTATTTACATTTGGCTGGGGCAGTGAATTGGTTTAGAATCTCAGTTTCAATTATTATCTTAGTAAAAAATTTAAGCACCTATGAAGGACGTTACACCTCATCAGATGGAAGAGCTTTGGGAAGAAGATCTTTTAGAAAGATATCCCGAAGAAGGAAAGCCTGCCAAAGCAAAGGACGAATTCAGAAACTATGATGATCCTGCCAGAGACACTGTAAGGGAATTTTACCGTGTCAATCATATCAATCAAACCTATGATTTTGTGATGGCAAAGGAAAAGGAGTTTCTCAAGTTTGATAAAAGAGAAATGAAGCTCTGGGATGCGGTGGAATTTCTAAATACCCTGGTCGACGATTCCGACCCCGATACTGATCTGGACCAAACGCAACACCTCCTTCAAACTTCTGAAGCCATTCGTGCGGACGGTCACCCGGACTGGTTTGTGCTGACGGGTTTCCTTCACGATTTGGGTAAGGTGCTTTGCCTTTTTGGTGAGCCTCAGTGGTGCGTGGTGGGTGATACTTTTCCAGTTGGTTGCAGGCACTCAGACAAGATTGTGTATCCTGAGTTTTTCAAAGACAATGCCGATACCTACGACGAGCGTTTCAATACTAAATACGGCGTTTACGAACCAAATTGTGGTTTAGATAATGTTCACCTTTCCTGGGGGCACGATGAATACATCTACCAAATTATGAAAGACTACCTTCCGCAAGAGGGGTTAGCCATGTTGCGTTACCATAGTTTCTATTCACAGCATCGGGAGAATGCCTACGAGCACCTGATGAACAAGGATGACCATAAGCTGTTTGAATGGGTGAATAAATTCAATCCGTACGACTTGTACTCAAAGGCGGCCACTCCACCCAACGTGAAGGAGTTGAGGCCCTATTACGAAGACCTTGCTTCAAAATATTTGCCCGACACTTTGAAGTTTTGATCTGCGAAAACAATAACAGTTATGACCGGAAGAACCTCTTCCGGTTTTTTTAATTTTAGCTCATGAGAAATCTACTATTGTCTTTTATTGCCGTGTTTTCTATCGGATGCCTTTCAGGTTGTGAAGAGCCAGAACTGAAGCGGCCTAATATTCTCCTTGTGCTTACCGACGACCAGGGTTGGGGCGACCTGGCTTTTCATGGAAATGATAGTGTGAGTACTCCACACCTTGATTGGCTGGCACAACATGCTACGGAGTTTACAAGGTTCTACGTTTCTCCAGTTTGTGCACCCACCAGGGCGAGTATCCTCACCGGGCGCTACCACCTGGCCACTGGCACCTCGTGGGTGACGCACCGAATGGAAGTGATGCGTGAGGGAGAAGTGACAATGGCTGAGGTAATGAAAGCTGCCGGTTACCGTACAGGGCTGTTTGGGAAGTGGCACAATGGCAAGCAGTACCCACATGATCCTGTTGGGCAGGGTTTTCAGGAGTTTTTTGGCTTCAAAGAAGGCCACTTTAATAACTACTTCGACGCTACACTCACGCACAATTTTGAGGAGGTAAAGACGCAGGGATACATGGCCAACGTGCTGGCTGACAAAGCCATGGAGTTTATGGCCAACGACGGCCCTTTCTTGTGCATGCTAACACTCAACACCCCTCATGGACCTTTTCAGGTGCCTGATGAATATTTTGATAAGTATGCGGCGATGGGATTGAGCAACAAGGATGCAGCCGTCTATGGAATGGTCGAGAACATTGATGACATTATGGGGCGTTTGCTTGATCATTTGAATGCCATTCAGAAAGAGGAAGAAACCATCGTCATTTTCATGACAGACAACGGCCCCAACGGCGTGCGTTACAATGGCGGCTTTAAAGGTATTAAAGCCCATGTCGACGAGGGTGGGGTGAGAGTACCTTTTTTGATCCGCTACCCCCGACTTGGCTGGGACAAGGGGGCGAAGATTGAAAAGATGGCGGCGCATATTGATATCCTACCGACGCTGGCTGAGCTGACAGGGATTGTGCTGCCCGATAGCCTGAATATTCATGGAAAGAGTTTGCTTCCAATGACTGAATCGGCACCTGGCTGGCCCAATCGAAAGTTTTACACACACCAGGTGATTCGTGAAGTGGATACTATTCCGTCGGCTGTTCGGAGCGATCAGTACTTGCTGACAATGAAGCCTAATGAAACGGCTCTTTATGACCTGCTGGCCGACCCGTTCCAAAAGCAGAACATTATCGATTCGCTACCAGAGCTGGCGGCAAGTATGCAGGCCGACTATCGAAAATGGTTTGGCGAAGTAACCAAAAACGGAACAACGCCAGAACCCATCCAAATAGGTCATGCCCGGGTGCCGGAAATAGAGCTGCCTGCTCCAGACGTGTTTGCTAAAGAAGCGATAGCATTTAAGGGAGGCATTGGTTGGGCCAACGACTGGTTCACCGGCGTGAGCAATGAGTCAAAAGCTAGCTGGGACTTGCTGGCGGTGGACACAGCCACCTATGCGGTGTATGTGGAAATGGTATGTGAAACAGCGGCCCCATTTAATGTTCGTATTTCGCTTGGAAGCGAGGTGGTTCAAAAGGAAGTTTCCGCAAGCCTTTCGGCTCCGCAACTCGAAAGCCCCGATCGTGAAGACCGGGGGGAGGTATATGAAAGAAAATGGCCATTGGTATTTGCCGGCAACCTGAAAGTAAACCCGGGAAGTGACGAACTAAGTGTCAGCGTTAATGGTTTTTCTGGAAGTAGCCTGGAGATTAAGTCAATCAGGTTGAGGATGTTATAATGATTGATGAATTAAAGTGAAAAAAGTATTGTGTGGAAATAGAAGATTCCGCATCTTTGCAGCCTCGTTTGAGAATCAGGGCACACGGAACCTGATTGATTGAAGTACGGGATGTAGCGCAGTCCGGTAGCGCATCTGGTTTGGGACCAGAGGGTCCCAGGTTCGAATCCTGGTATCCCGACTCCGCCCGCCATAGCTTTTCAGCGACGGCGGGCTTTTTTTTGTTTTAAGGTTTACGAGAAATTGACGACCTTTCTGCCGGGCTTCGTCGGGCAGGCCCGACCCCATGGTTTTTCAAAAATCACTCATCATGCAGTACGTTTACATTCTCAGGTGTTCGGATGGGAATTTGTACACCGGATGTACAGCAAACGTGGACGAACGGTTGTCTAGACACAATGCTGGCTATGTGCCAGCAACGAAGTCACGATTGCCGGTTACCCTTCTAACATATATTGCTTTCACAGAGCAGCACAAAGCTTTCGCTTTCGAGAAGTACCTCAAGACTGGATCAGGGAGGGCGTTTTTGAATAAGCGACTCATTTGAACTAAATATTTGGCCGAAACTCCGCCCGCCATAGCTTTTCAGCGACGGCGGGCTTTTTTTGTTTCAAAGGGTTACCAGTTTGTTCGAACTTTAGTCAAGCGGGCTCCGTCGGGCAGGCTTAAACCTTTTGCTTCTTTATGTAATGACAAGATACTCTTGCAAAAAAAACAATCCCCAGAAATATTGCTTGATCCAAAAAAGCTGCTTCGCCAGGGATGATGAATCATCCTTTGCGAAGCAGCTACAAATTTGAGTTATTGTTGTTTAATTGTCCGTTACAACAGGCTCACCGGCATTTGCCCATTCGCCCATGCCACCTGAATAGTTCTTCACATTTTTGAAGCCATTTTTGGCCAGGATTGAGTAACCAATCGAAGACCGGTCGCCTGACTGGCAGTGGATAATTACCTGCTGGTCTTTTTTGATCTTGTCAAGGTTCTTCTCAAGGGTTCCGATGAACACATTGTCTGTCCCTTTAATATGCCCTGTTTTATATTCAGCAGCTCCACGCAAATCCACTACCTGGGTGTGGTTTGTTTTCAGGATGTCTTTGAACTCATCGAGTGAGATCACACTGGCCTTTTCAAGTTTGTTGCCTAGCTCTTCCCAAACTTCAACACCAGAAACGTACCCATAAATATTATCGAGACCTATGCGCATTAGTTTACGGGTAAGATCATCGTGGGTAGCCTCTTCCGCTATCAGAATAAATGGCTCGTCATAGGAAAGGAACCAGCCCATCCACGTGGCAAAGGCATTGTTGCCTTGAATATTGATAGTTCCTGGGACGAACCCCTTGGCAAAATCAGTTTTCATTCGGGTATCAATTACCTTAATGCCTTTGTCCATGGCTGCCTTGAAGTCTTCTTTAGACAACTTTTTCAATGCTGGCACCTCAGTCATCAGCTTTCTGTCGACCTTGTTCAGCTTTTTCATCATCGCAAAGTACTTGGGAGGCTCCGGCTGATCTTCCAGCAGGTATTTCACAAAGCCAGTTTCGTCATTTTCATGCTGAAGCGCCCAGTTTCTCACTTTTTCGTAGCCTACCGTGGTACTCGGCACAGCACCGAGGGCTTTGCCACATGCAGAACCTGCGCCATGACCCGGCCACACCTGAATGTATTCGGCAAGTTGACGGAAGCGCTCAATAGATTTAAACATCTGCTTCGCACCAACCTCCTTGGTTCCTTTGATCCCGGCAGCTTCTTCGAGCAGATCAGGCCTTCCTACATCTCCAACAAAAACAAAGTCGCCGGTGAACATCATTACGGGCTTGTCACTGGCAGGCATGTCAGTCAATAAAAAGCTAATACTTTCCGGCGTATGTCCCGGAGTGTGAAAAACTTCGAATTTGAGGTTTCCGACGTTGAAGATTGAACCATCTATTAGTCCGACATGGGGAAACTCATACTGCCAGCCTTGTCCTCCTTCGTCAGAAAGATACATTTCGGCACCTGTAAGAGCGGCTAACTCTCTTGATCCCGAAAGGAAGTCGGCATGTATATGTGTTTCCGCTATGTGGGTTATCTTCATTTTGTTTTGCCGGGCAATCTCAAGATAAGTGTCGACATCCCTCTTGGGGTCAATAACAATTGCTACACCTTCTTTCTGGCATCCAATAAAATAGCTGGCCTGGGCGAGTGATTTGTCGTATACGTGCTGGAAATACATGTTTATTTGGTTTTGATTTATTGTAAAGGTCGGATTGAAGAGTGTCTTTCTCAGTGATTCTTGTCACAAAGGGCCTTTTTTCTGTTTTTTGTTCCGTTTAGAAATTGTAGTCAAACACCAGCGAGATGTGGTGCATGTCTACTTTGTTGTGAAAATTGGCGGGTGTTTCTGGTAGATTTTTTTCAAGCGCACCTTTGTAGACATACATAAGGTCGGCTTGCAAGCCATGAAGAGATCTACCGAAATTGTATTTGGCTCTCACGTTTAATTGATAAAAGCTGGGCATATTGTACTTATTCAAAGCTGGAGAGTCTAATGCAGGCATGCTGAAAACTCCCCCCATACTTTGAAGGGAGATCCGCTTGTTCTCATCCAAAAACAGCGTGTTTTTGACCGTCACGGCGTGAACGTCTCCAGCGCCTTCCATCCTCTCCCGGTTCATAAATGTAAAAAAGGGTTCAATGCCCCATTCTCTGGGGAACAGAAAGCGCCCTGTAGCCGCAATTCGGGTATAGTTTAAGCTCCATCCCGTTTTGGTTGAAAGGTTGGCCCAACCTATTTTTAATCCGAAGGCATGTGCCTGCTCACCCTCACTGACGTACTGTTGTTCGATGGGCAGATCGCCCTGGTAAAGAGACTGCTGGAAAAGGTACTGTCCTCCAAGAGACCATTTCGAAGCATTTGTCTCCTTTGCCCATTCTCCGTTAAGCAAGCTGGTCGTGAATAGCTTTGGAATCGTATAGTTCCAGGCATTGACCTGGAAAGTTTTAACGGGCAGGTAGGTGATGCCTGCGATGGCTATTCCAGGCAAGCTGAGGCGTCCGGCATACTCAGCCTTAGCGCCGTTAACAGCCCTACCCACTGGGTAAACACCTATCGACTCATCGATACTGAGCCACTGTACGGTGCTGCGGGGTGAGGTGCGCCACAGCCATCCACCCTTTAGCTTAACCTTCTTCCACTCGTTTATATCAGCCCAAACACCCTCCTGAAGGTTGGGCATCATTCTTCCATCCTGAGGGTTGATCATCGGCGTTTTTAATCCAAACTTGCCAACCTGAATGTAAGACTTGCTTTTTGCCGACAGAACGTATCGCAGGTACAGGTTCTCCACCCTGCCAAGGTCACTCCGATTGTCGGGGTTTAACACATCAAATAAGCCTACCTCGTAACGGTTGTTGAATGGGGGCTGATTACTCAAACCGCTGGATGCCAGGTTGTAGGTAAAGAAGCCACTCACGGCTACCTGGAAATTTTTAATAATCGGCGAATAGTAGCCCAAACCAGCGCCGACACCCAGGGCATAGTAGTCCGGGAAGTCTTCGTGGTTGACAGTGGCCATCGAAAAGCTTCTTAGGCGCCCTTCAAAGGTTCCATAGGAGTGGAGCTTTGTGTTAAGAGTATCTGCTGCTTCCTTTTTCTCAAAACTGAGCTCTCTTGAAAGCCAGGCCGGATCGGCCTGCCGGGCACGGGCTGACGATGGCCATAGCGTTGTAAGGAAAAATGTGGTAAGTAAAAATATACGATACATGATTGCTAGTTTGAGACCGCCTGAGCTCGTCTTTTTTCTTCAATAGGTTTAAATGGGCCATATTTATGCTGCTCCTCTTCAAAGCCGTCGGCGTATGGCCCAAAGGGATGGTCGATGGGCTTTTTAGATATGTCGGGCCAGTCTTTGCTAAGGTCTTTGCCAGGGCGGGGCAGGCTGTTCACATAGGCAGCAATGTGCCAGGCCTCCTCATCGGAGAGTTGTGGGTTATCGTAGGTAACGCCCAGCGGCATATTGGCTTTTATATAGCCGGCAAATTTTGAAAGTCGATACAGTCCGGCTCCCTGGTTGTAGCTGTGATCGCCCCAAAGTGGAGGGTAAACGTATTCCGTGCCATCTCCATTGGCGAGCCCTGCACCATTTTGCATATGACAAACGACGCATTTTTGCTCATACAGGAGCTTGCCAGCGGCTGGATTGGCGGGCTCATCGAGGTACGCAAGTGTCACCAAACCCGCACCCTCGGGCTTTTTGCCTTTTTCCACATCCTGTCCCAGCCACTTGATATAGGCAACAATGGCCTGCATCTCTTTGCTATCCTCTTTCAGTGGCGATCCGTTAAGACTTCGCTCAAAGCAACCGTTGACCCTGCTGGCAATACTTGTTTCCTTACCGGATCGGGCCCTCACTTGAGGGTAGGTGCTGGCTACACCGCCATAGTTATTGCCAAAGGGCTTGGTGCCCGCCTGAAGATGACAGTTTTGACAGTTCAAACCGTTGCTGATTTGTGCCACTGTTCCTTTCAGGCCCAGGTAAAGAGAAGTATGAGCAATCAGCTCTTTGCCATAGCGAATCATCTCCCCCTGGCTTCCTGCCGGAAGGCTACTTTCAAGCGGTGCCTCCCAAAGAGTGCTTGCCCTGGGGCTAACGGGTTGGATAGTCTTGTTAGGCGTGGTGGCAGTGCCTGCTACTGCCGCTAACTTGCCTGGCTTGATCATCAGGGAGGCAATGAGGCCACCTGATGCCACCAGCAACAAAAGCACGGCGACAATCAGTAAATTCAGTAAACTGATTATTTGTTTTGGGTTAAATGATGGCTGGTTCATGGAGTGTAATTTCCCATTAGTGAGGTAGTTTGTCACGCAGCAGCCCATATACCCATGTGCCGGCTATTGCGCTAATAAGAGTAACTGTCACTACAGAAAAACCGCTGCCTATTTGGGCGTAAAGCGGACCAGGGCAGGCACCGGTAATGGCCCAACCAAGACCAAATATCAACGCACCGATCACGTTGCCCCAGTGAAATTTCTTGTCGTGAAAAACTACTTTTTCCCCCTGTAGGGTATTGATCTTGAATTTTTTTATAGCCCAAACAGAGAGAATACCTACGACTACAGCCGTTCCTATCACGCCGTACATGTGAAATGAGTGCAACCGGAACATTTCCTGAATTCTATACCAGGAGATGATTTCGGCCTTTACGAAGACGATGCCAAATGCCAGACCGACAATAAGGTACTTGATATTGGACGTAAAGTGGTTGTCTTCTGAGATTTGGTCATTGGGTGCTTCGCATTCAATGGGATGCTCTATGGTTACGGTTTGAGTGTCTGCGACCTGAGTTGAGTTTTTCATGAGTTTTGTGGGAATGAGAGTTTAAGCAATAAGTTGAAAGAGCCATGGAAAGACGAGGTGAACCATTGCAAAGCCACCAACCATGAAACAGCAAGTGGCTACCAACGAGGGCCATTGCAGGTTAGAAAGGCCCATGATGGCATGTCCGGATGTGCAGCCGCCGCCATAGCGTGTGCCGAAGCCTACCATGAACCCGCCGATGACAAAGAAGAAGAGTCCTTTGATTGTCAGTAGGTTATCGATGGTGAAAATGGAGGCTGGCATCAAATTGTTGTCGACGGTGATGTTGAGGGCCTGGAGATCGGCAATGGTGGCTGGGGCTACTTGTATCGGTTGAGGGTTACTAAGCCAGACCGACGCCACTAAACCACCGAGCAGCACACCGCCAACAAAAAAGAGGTTCCAGCTTTCTTTTTTCCAATTGTATTGAAAAAAGGGGATGCTGGCAGGAGCACAGGCTGCGCAAATGTGACGAAGAGAAGAAGACACGCCAAAGTGCTTGTTGCCAAGCAGTAAAAGCGTTGGCACGGTAAGGCCAATTAAGGCGCCCGCTATATACCATGGCCATGGTTGAAGAATGGTTTCAAATAGACTCATTGATAGAATATGCTTTAGATGATAGTTTTAGAAATGTGCGGGCAAGGAAAAGCTTCCTGAACCCTGACGATATTGCTGTTCTATGGGGCAACCTTCCGGCTACCTGACTGGCTGGTTTGGGTGCGTCTCGAATTAGAAGAGAAGTTCCTTTCCGAGGATGTAAAAGCCCATGACCAACACGAAGTATCCGAATACCGGCTTGAGCTTTTCATTAGGGATAAACTTGGTGAGATAACTGCCAGCAAATATTCCCACGATGGCAAAGGCGGAGAAGATCAGCATAAACCTGTAGTCGATAATGAGTGCTCCGCTTAAGTCGCCAGTAAACCCGATCAGCGACTTCATGGCTATAATGAGGAGCGATGTCCCGACTGCTTTTTTCATCGGCAAACCAGCCATCAAAACCAGCGCCGGAATGATCAGGAAGCCGCCTCCGGCTCCTACGAGTCCCGTTATACCTCCCACCAATAGCCCTTCGGCAAGAATGATGAGGTAGTTATAATGCGTATCAGATTGTCCCTCTTCCTTCTTCTTTGGCTTTCTGATCATTGAGATGGATGCCAACAGCATGAGGGTTGCGAATAACACCATCACAAATAGTGATTTTGTCACGGTAACTGACCCAATCGTCATGATGGTATCCGGAATGGCCGGTACCAGAAACTTGCGTACGCTGTAAACAGAAATGATGGCCGGCAGCCCAAAGATGAATGCGGTTTTTAAATCCACATTACCTTTTTTGAAGTGACTGACTGATCCTACCAAACTTGTTAGTCCCACGACGAAGAGCGAGTAGGCTGTTGAAGCCACCGGATCCACACCAAAGAGATAAACAAGGATCGGCACTGTTAGAATGGAGCCTCCCCCGCCAATAAGCCCCAGCGATAGTCCCATGATGACTGAGGCCGAAAATCCAATTAATTCCATATGCTCCCTGTTTTAAATGATGTTTTTTATGTTCGTGAAGAGCCAAATGATTACCGCACCCACATCGACGGGTTTCTTAACACTTGGCCGTTTCACACAGGGACAAAACTACCGGCGGCTAGGAGCGCCTTCAGTAACAAATGTCACATTGGAGCAGGGCGCTGCTTTGGATAGCCAATTGTAGTACCGGGTTTTAGAGATTTACCAGATTCATTTTCAGCTAATTGCAGAAATTACAGGTGCTGGTTTTTAGGGTAGAATATTGCTGAAAAAAAACTGACAAAAATCAGTTTTATCCCTTCATGCGGTTCATAAAATAGACTTATCCAACATGACGAATTGTTGCTATATTGAGCGCTTAACAACAATCAATCTAAAAATGAAGCATCTCAGGCTACTCGTGCTGCTGTTAGTTTCGGCATCTATGTCGTACGGACAAAACCTTGACAGCGTCTTTCAAAGCTTAAAATTCCGAAATATTGGCCCTTTCCGTGGAGGTCGTTCAGTAACCGCCAGTGGCGTAGTTGGCGACCCGCTCACCTATTATATGGGTACCACTGGTGGAGGAGTTTGGAAAACCGAAGATGCTGGTGCCTACTGGAAAAATATATCTGATGGCTTTTTCGAAATGGGCTCAGTCGGTGCCGTAGCAGTTTCGGAAAGTGACCCCAATGTTGTTTATGTTGGGATGGGTGAGCATGCGCCAAGAGGGGTGATGACGTCTTACGGTGACGGCATGTATAAGTCGACGGACGCAGGCAAGACCTGGAAGAAAATAGGGCTGGAAAAAACGCAGCACATTGCCAGGGTTGTCATTCATCCTAAGAATCCTGATATCGTTTACGTGGCCGCTCAGGGTGCTTTGCATGGCCCAACTCAGGACAGAGGAATTTACAAGACCACGGATGGCGGTGTTACCTGGGCAAAGGTATTGTATGTAAACGACCTCACCGGTTGCTCCGAGCTTTCCATGGATATGAGCAACCCACAGGTGCTGTACGCCACCATGTGGCACCACCAGCGGATGCCGTGGCAGGTGGTAAGCGGAGGCCCGGGTAGTGGAGTCTACAAATCCAACGACGGTGGTGCGACCTGGGAAAAAATCCACAAAGGCTTGCCAAAGGAAATGGGTAAGATGGCGATTTCCGTGAGCCGGGCTAATCCCGACAAGGTATTTTTGCTAATGGAAAGCGATTCCGACAAGGATTTGGGAGGTTTGTTTGTTTCTGACGATGCAGGCAAAAATTGGAACAAGGTAAGTGGTGACCACCGGCTGATACAAAGAGCATGGTATTACATCGAAGTGTTCACCGATCCGCAGGACGAAAATACAGTATATGTGTTGAGTGCTCCCGCTCTGCGCTCCATTGATGGTGGTAAAACCTGGGAAACACTTTCTTCATCGCACGGAGACCACCATGATTTATGGATCAATCCAACCAATTCAAAAAACATGGTGTTGGCAGACGATGGAGGAGCTGCCATTACATTCAACCGGGCAGAAAGTTGGACGACACTGGACAATATGCCAACGGCACAGTTTTACCGCATCAACGTTGACAACGAGTTTCCTTACAATATTTACGCAGGACAGCAAGATAACAGTTCGGTGAAAATCGCCAGCATGTCGCTGGGTTCCTACAGCATAGGCGAAAGAGATTGGACAAGGTCAGCTGGTGGGGAAAGTGCCTTCCTGGCCTTTGACCCAGACGACCCACGCTACGTAATGGGTGGCAGCTACCTCGGCACCATTGAGATCCTGGACATGAAATCCAAAGCTGGAACAGGCGTGATGGCCGCACCTATTCAGTATTTGAGTATGGCAGCCCGTGACATGAAGTACTTGTACGACTGGAATGCGCCGATCATTTGGTCAAAGCACGAACCGGGCACGTTTTATCATGGTGCGCAGTATTTGCTGAGAACAAGAGACAAAGGAGTGACCTGGGAAGAGGTGTCACCTGACTTGACGAGGAATATCGATGAAAAGCAAGGCAAAGGCGGCGGGCCGTATACCGTTGAAGCAGTAGGTGCAGAGAACTACGGAGCACTTAGTTATGTGATCGAATCTCCGCACGAAAAAGGCGTGATCTGGACGGGTAGCAACGATGGATTTGTGCATGTGACCAGAGACAATGGTGGCAGCTGGACAAATGTGACACCAAAGGGGTTGGCGGAATGTCTGATCAATGCTATTGAAGTATCTCCGCACGATAAGGCTACAGCTTACATTGCCACGACCCGGTATAAGTTCAACGACTATACACCGGCTATCTACAAAACGACGGACTACGGTAAAACCTGGACGAATATAAGCAAGGGAATTCCTTATGGTTCGTTTACCAGGGTAGTTCGGGAAGATGAAGCTAAAAAAGGTTTGCTGTACGCTGGTACTGAAAAGGGACTCTTTATTTCATGGAGTGACGGCGCTTCGTGGCAGCCTTTTCAGCTCAATCTCCCGATCACGCCAATTATGGATCTGAGAGTGAAGGAAGGCGACCTTGTGGTGGCTACGTCTGGACGATCTTTCTGGATATTGGATGATCTTGGCGTACTGGGCCAGTATGGCGGCCTTACCAACTCTTTGAAACTCTACAGGCCGGATGATGCCGTGATTGGCAATTGGGGAAGCCCTTTGAACCGAACATCGGCTGAATTTGATGGTACTAACTTGCTGGAAGGTGTGAATCCTGCTAATGGCGTCATTATCTACTACGAACTGCCAAAGCTGGCCGATTCGGTGGCCGTGACGCTTGAAATAAGAGATGTTCAGGGAAACCTGGTGCGTACGCTTAGCTCCGAAAAGGATCCAAAGTTTCAGTCATACCCCGGTGGCCCTTCTCCAGAGCCTACCATTTCAAAGTCTAAGGGGATCAACAGATTTGTGTGGGATATGCGTTATGCAACAATGGTAGGCGCACCAAGCGCCTATGTGGAAGGAGGTTACAGAGGCCATAAGGCTTCGCCGGGCACCTATAGTCTGACACTGAAATACCCAGGCAAGGAGGCGAAAAGCGAATGTAAAATTCTTCCTAACCCACTCTATGAAACTACGCCTGCGACCTATGCTGAATACGACACATTCATGAAAGGAATGGAAAGCAGTTTGAATGAGATGCACAAGAAAGTCAATACGGTGCTTGACGTCAGAAATCAGATCGAAGGTGTGCTAAAGGATTTGCCGGAGGGCGATACTTTCACCGCACTTAAGAAGGATGGCGAGGCCCTGGTTGCCAGAATGAAGGCTTGGGATGAAGACATGGTGCAGCGCAAATCGAAGGCATACGACGATGTGGAGAACTTCCCGAACAAGTTCACTGCTAATTTTCTCTTTCTGATCAATGCCACCGAGAGCGATATACCGAGGGTTAATCAACCCAACAGAGACCAACTCAAAGTGCTGATGACAGAATGGGATCAGCTGAAGAGTAGGGCCGATGAATTGATAAATACCGATGCTCCTGCCTTTAACAAGCGATTGTGGGAGGCGGGTATTGGAGCGGTAAGGGTTACCAAAGACTAAGCACGCATGAAATATGAGGTGCCTGAACAAAAAGCTGATCGACGTTGATCAGCTTTTTGTTTTTTGCCCCTTCCGTTCCGAACAAAAAGCCATCTGAACCTCAATTCATCAGCTCAAATTTGTATTCAAAACTTGCATCTCTACCTGCAATAATTTTTTTAATCGCCAATCCCATGTCATTATACTCATAGGTGAATTTTTGTTCGGCAGAAGTACCGTTGGCATTGGTTAATTTTTGTGTTTGAGGATTATTCTGAAAAAATATCACAAATGGATGATGAAGGCTGCTCATGAAGAAGTGCTCGGAGTTTTTCTTTGTATCGAAATTTATATAAGCAATAGTGGATGCGGGAACAAAGGCTGAGCCATTGTAGCCAGCACGCCGCTCCTCAATGAGGTTGTCGTGACTGTCGTATTTGTATTCAATTTGATAGTTCTTCTGAAGTGTGCCTGTTGTAGCATTCCTCGTCCACGTAATGTCTTTTGTTAATCGGCCCAGTCCATCGTACGAATACTTGTGAGATTCGTAAAGATCGTTACCCATGTAGGCATTGGTTTCAGTAAGAATGTCGGAGGAGCTGTAGGAATATTCATATGAAATGACGGTTTGGTCATCTGACTTCGCTGACCTTAGCAAATTGCGGCTATAGGAAAGCTTATGCGTAAACTCAAAGGTTCCGTCTTCTGGGTTAGTTAACCCCGAAACGATGGTCGTTAGCCTCCCGCCCGCATCATACGTCAGGGTTCGGTAGCTTTTGCTAGAGCCAAAGGAATAGGTCAACTTTTCGGCACGGAGCGTCACCGGTGATGGTGCAGGCTCATATTCATAGCATGATTGTAGTGTCAAGGCCGCCACTACCAGTAACAGACTTGAAGTAAATTTTGAGTTTTTCATGCAGCATAAGACGACTGACATCAATTGATGGTTGGAGGTCCAGGTTTATTTATTTTTTACACTGCTCCAATTTTTCCTGATCACCGAACTCTTCTTTTCCCAGGGTGTTTATTAGACAATACAAAAGAATAGGTAGCTTTATCAAGAACAATTGCCAGGTTTTGTGTGCTTTTGCAGACCTGACCCAGCCAATCAACTTATGAAAGACCAAAGGGCGATTCACATAAAAAATATGGTTTGCAACCGCTGTATTATGGTGGTGGAGCAAATTTTTCAGGAGGCAAAGCTTCCTGTTGCATCCGTGAACCTTGGTGAGGTAAGGCTGGTAAATGACAACGTTTCCACAAGTCAGCTCTCTGCGCTGGACAGTTTACTACTCAAGCATGGCTTTGAACGTATCGACGACCGCAAGAGTCAGCTACTTGAGCAAATCAAATCCGCAGTGATTGATGCCATACATCACCACGATAATTTTGAAGTCAACATCAACTGGTCGCACTACCTGGCGGAAAAACTTCACTATGACTACAACTACCTTAGCAGCCTCTTCTCTTCGGTATCTGGCATCACGCTGGAGCAATATATCATCAGGCAAAAGGTGGAAAAAGTAAAGGAGTTCCTGTTTTACGACGAGCTCTCGGTCAAAGAAATTGCCTACAAGCTTGGCTATAGCAGCGTAGCGCACCTTTCCTCGCAGTTTAAGAAAATAACAGGGCTCACGCCAACCGAATTCAAAGAATCCCGACAAACTGATATTAGAACTCCGCTCGACAATATCATATAATCATATAACCAAATCTGGTGATTATGTAACGCCTTCTGTAGCTATTGTGCCCAACTTTGTACAAAGCAAAATAGCATGGAACAGTTTACCGAGATCAATATCAAAGGGATGGTGTGCAACAGGTGCATATTCACCATCAAAGAGCTGCTACAATCTCACAGCTATCCAGTTGAGCATGTTGCCCTTGGGAAGGTGATTTTCACAAAACCAGTCGATAGCACAGAAAAGGGCAGCATTAAACAGCTGCTGAGCCTGCTGGGGTTTGCACTGATAACGGATAGAAACGAGCAATTGCTTTCTCAAATAAAACAGTCTATCGAGGAGTGGCTCAGTAAGAATGGAGATGGAGCCAGAACCGCAAAACTTTCATCTTATTTGTCGGGCCAACTTGGAAAAAACTATGATTCTTTAAGTGAGTTCTTTGTGACCCATGAAGGAAACACAATAGAGAGATATGCCATCGCCCTAAGAATTGAAAAGGTAAAAGAGTTGCTTGTTTATACTGGCCTTAGTTTGTCGGAAATAGCTTTTAAAACCGGGTTCAGCAGTGCGCATCATCTTTCTTTTCAATTTAAGAAGACAACGGGTTTAAATACATCAGCTTATAAACCACTGCGGTCAGTCAAACTCAAGGCAAGGGAAGCTATGGAAACTATGTAATGCATTCCCAAAATGATGTAAAACTGATTGTTGACGCTGAACATACCTTTGTATAGAAAAAACTCAAAATAGAATGACAACATTAGAAGCAAACAAAGTGAAGGCAGATAGTTTATCTGGCAAACTCACAAAAGAAAGTTTCCCCGTTACGGGGATGACCTGTGCTGCGTGCGCAGTAAGCGTGGAGTCGATGCTGGCCAATACCAAAGGAGTAGTGGGGGCAGGCGTTAACTTTGCTACCCAAACTGCCTGGGCGCAATTCGACAACACTGTCGCATCAGTGGAAGATTTGCGGCAGTCAGTGCAGTCGATTGGATACGACCTCATTGTGGATGTGGAAGACCCCTCGGAGGTGCAGGCACAACAGCAGCTGGAGCATTATCAGGCAATCAAAAAGAGGTTGACCTGGTCAGCGATACTTACGCTGCCGGTGGTGGTGATCGGCATGTTTTTTATGGACTGGGAAGCTGGCAAGTGGATTTCCATGGCTCTTTCCGCTATCATCCTGTTTTACTTTGGCAAGAATTTCTTTGTAGTAGCCTGGAAGCAGGCCAAGCATGGCAAAGCCAATATGGACACACTGGTGGCTCTCAGCACCGGTATTGCTTTCATATTTAGTGTGTTTAATACAGTATTTCCAGAGTTCTGGCACAGCAGAGGGATCCATGCACACGTCTACTTCGAAGCGGCAGTAGTTATTATCACCTTCATTTCGCTGGGCAAGCTTTTGGAAGAAAAGGCAAAGTCGAATACCTCTTCTGCTATCAAAAAGCTGATGGGCCTTCAGCCCAAAACGGTAAAGGCCATTGTAGGTGGTGAGGAAGTAGAAATTCCCATCTCGTCGGTGCAAGAAGGCTATATTTTAATTGTAAGACCCGGGGAGAAAATCCCTGTTGATGGCGAAGTGGCCGAAGGCAAGTCGTATGTGGATGAAAGTATGATCACTGGTGAGTCTGTTGCAGTAGAAAAAACTGCCGGTGCCAAAGTTTTTGCGGGCACGGTCAATCAAAAAGGCAGCTTCCGCATGGTGGCGCAAAAAGTGGGTGGCCAAACCGTACTTGCCAGCATCATCAAAATGGTGCAGGAAGCGCAGGGAAGCAAAGCGCCGGTACAAAAGCTGGTGGATAAAATTGCCGGCATATTTGTGCCAGTAGTACTGGGTATTTCCATCCTCACCTTTATTGTCTGGATGATTTTTGGTGGCGACAATGCTTTTACCATGGCACTTCTTGCGTCGATTACTGTGCTGGTTATTGCGTGCCCCTGTGCGCTTGGGCTGGCCACCCCTACAGCCATTATGGTGGGCGTTGGCAAAGGTGCTGAGAACAATATCCTCATCAAAGATGCAGAGAGCCTGGAGTTGGGGCATAAGGTAAACGCCATCATTCTTGACAAAACCGGTACGATTACAGAAGGCAAACCAGCTGTGACCGAGGCGATATGGCTGAGCGATAAAAACCTGGATAACCACAAAGGGATATTGCTTAGCATGGAATCCCAAAGTGAGCACCCGCTGGCAGAGGCAGTTGTCAATCAGCTAAAGGAAGAGCAGGTAGCGGCATCAGCCATAACAGGATTTGAAAGTTTGACCGGCCGTGGTGTAACAGCCGTGAGTGCAGAAGAGGCCTACTACGTGGGCAACCGGAAATTAGTGCTGGAGAAGAACATCGTCATAGATGATAGCCTTTCTGCTGAAGCATCTAAATGGCAAAGCAAGGCTAACACGGTGGTTTATTTCACAGACAGCAAGAAGGTGATCGCTGTATTGGCTATTGCCGATAAGATCAAGGCAACTTCTAAGGAAGCGATCCAGACGCTGCAAGGGCGGGGCATTGAAGTATATATGTTGACTGGTGACAACAAGGAGACAGCGGCAGCTGTGGCCAAGCAGGTGGGGCTGAAGCATTTTAAAGCTGAAGTATTGCCTTCCGAAAAAGCGGAGTTTGTCAAGGCCCTGCAGGCTGAAGGAAAAGTGGTCGCAATGGTAGGAGACGGCATCAACGACTCGCATGCGCTGGCTCAGGCCGATGTCAGCATCGCTATGGGCAAAGGTTCCGATATCGCCATGGACGTAGCCAAGATGACGCTAATCACCAGCGACCTTAACGTGATTCCCAAAGCGCTGATGCTGTCGAAAAAGACGGTTATGGGCATACGTCAGAACTTGTTCTGGGCCTTTATCTACAACCTGATAGGCATTCCGTTGGCTGCCGGAGTTCTGTATCCTATCAATGGATTCCTTTTGGATCCAATGATTGCAGGCGCAGCCATGGCCTTTAGTTCAGTATCCGTGGTGGCCAACAGTTTAAGGCTGAAGGTGGCTAAGATCTAATAAGTCAAAAACCCAAAATTGCGGTTCTTTCAAGCCACCGGCATCAACTGATACCGGGCTTGGAAGAGTCTGCTCCAACTAACATTTACTGTCATGGAAAACACAGTCAAAATCCATAAAGTTATTCGTGAGACCAGGGATGCCGTCACTTTACAGTTTGAAAACCATCCTTCGTTACGCAATTATTCACCAGGTCAGTTCATTAACATTTATGGTGAAGTAGACAATGAAACGATCAGCAGATCCTACTCTTTTTCTTCATCGCCCCTGGCAGGTGAACGGCCCTCAGTTACCATCAAAAAAATGGCAGGTGGACGCCTGAGCAGACAGCTGGTTGAAACGGTGGAGCAGGGTGATTCGCTGACCGTGAGTGAGCCAGCAGGTAGGTTTGGGCTGAGAAATGAAGGTAATCCTGTCAAACACATGATCTTCATCGCAGGAGGAAGTGGAATTACTCCCCTTTTTGCCATGATCAAGACGATTCTTAATTCCAGGTCTCAGCAGCAAGCGCCGCCGCTGGTCACCTTGCTTTATTCTAACAAAGAGCCTGATACCGTCATTTTTGGGGATCAGCTTGATGAGCTGGAGGAGCAAAACCCCGGCAGGTTCAGCGTGGTTCATTTTTTGCAAAAGTGGGACGCCAATCGCCAGTTGGACAATGTGCATCATGGCTATATTAACAAAGCCAGGCTGGCCGCCTATTTAGACAGCGGATATAGCGACGCAACTGAAATCTATCTATGTGGGCCGGAGGCGATGATGCAAGCCATATTGAAGCATCTTGAAGAGCTGAAATTTGACCGCAGTAAAGTGTACAGTGAGTCGTATCAGCCCACAGCTGCTTTCGGCAAGCTTGAAATAGAGCCAAGTACGGGAAGGTCTGAGATAACTTTTTTGAAAGGGGCTGAATCGTTTTCACTGGAGCTATCAACAGATGAGTTCATTTTGCAAACTGGACTCAATAAAGGATTGAAGCTACCACATTCATGCAAGGAGGCCATGTGCGGAGCGTGCAAAGTAAAGCTGCTCTCAGGCAAAGTTAATATGGTTGAAAATTATGCCCTTACAGACAGTCAGCTCAAGGAGGGATATGTGCTTCTTTGCTCTGGAAAACCAGTCTCTGATGCTATTACACTTTCCTACACCTGAATTTTGAAATACAAGCCGGGAATTGTGTAACGCTCCTGGTTCGCAGACAAGCTAATTTTACAATATAATTTAAATTCAAAATAAAATGGAAACATTAAAGTTCAAATCAAACATCAAGTGTACAGGATGCATCGAAAAGGTAACCCCTTATCTCAATGAAACCGCTGGTGCCGAAAAGTGGGAAGTAGATCTTAAGAATCCTGAGAAAATTCTTACGGTTCGTGCTGAAGGAGTTACGTCTGAGCAGATTAGCCAGGCTATTCAAAAAGCAGGCTACGTAGCGGAAGCAATCAGCTAAGCACCATGAAGACGATGCTAACATTGCTGTGGGCTGCCCTTTCATTGGGCAGCCTTTCAGCTCAAAACGGAACATTGGAGCAGGTATTCGAAAACTACCTGAGCGTAAAAAATGCGCTGGTTCTTGGAGATGGAAAATCTGCTTCTGAAAGTGCAGGCAAACTTAAGGAAGCTTTAAAAATGACAGATGTTTCTAACTGGAGCCCAGCTGCCAAAAAAGCTTTTTCCCAGGCAAAGGAAGATTTACTCAAAGAAGCACACGCCATTTCTTCGACCCAGAATATTGAAAAGCAACGAGCCTCACTTGGCCTTTTATCGGCAAAATTATGGCCTGTGATCAAAGAGCCTGGCTCACTTGATCGTGCTGTTTACTACGACTATTGCCCGATGAAAAAGGCATACTGGTTGGCCGAAGAGGCAACAATAAAGAATCCATTCTATGGGAAGCAAATGCTTAGCTGTGGAAAGGTAGAACAAAAGATCAACTAAAATTGTCATGAAAAGGCTGCTGCTATTTTTAGCGTCTCTGATCGGCTTTTGGCCGTCAGTTGCACAGCAATTGGTACGATACGACCTGACCGTGACCGATACTGTAGTGAATTACACAGGCAAGGAAAGAATGGCCATAGCCATCAACGGTCAGCTACCAGCACCAACCTTGTATTTTACAGAGGGCGACACAGCCGAGATTCACGTGCATAACAAAATGCACCATGAAACATCCATTCACTGGCATGGTTTGATACTGCCAAACGAGCAGGATGGGGTTCCGTACCTTACCACTACGCCGGTCAAGGGCATGAGTACCCATATTTTTCGCTTCCCTATTGTTCAGAGTGGTACCTATTGGTATCATTCGCACACCATGCTACAGGAGCAACTCGGCATGTACGGGGCGTTCATTATCAGCAAGAGAGAGGCTGACCCGATGCGGGAATATACCATGCTGCTCAGCGACTGGAGTGATGAAAACCCGCATCAGATTGAGAGATCTCTGCACAATGCGACCGATTGGTATGCCATAAAAAAGGGAGCTGCTCAGAGTTATTGGGAGGCTGGCAAGGCCCATCACCTGGGTACGAAATTCGGCAACGAATTCAAGCGGATGATGGCCATGGATGTGAGCGACGTGTATTATGAAAGAGTGCTGCTTAATGGGCTTCCAGCGCAGGAAGCATCTTTCACTGTAGGGGAAAAGGTCAGGCTAAGGATTATCAACGGCAGTTCTTCAACCTACTTCTGGCTGAAATTTGCCGGAGGCAAGATGTCGGTAGTTGCCAACGATGGTGCCGACGTGGTGCCGGTGGAGGTAGACCGACTGATTGTGGGCGTATCAGAAACCTACGACGTAGTAGTCACCATTCCTGACTCTGGAAAATATGAATTCCTTGCTACCTCAGAAGACCGCACCAAAAGCGCCTCTTTGTGGCTGGGTGAGGGCAAGGAAGTACCTGCGGGGGCAATGCCACGGCTCAAGTACTTTGAAGGGATGAAAATGATGAATGACATGATGACCGTAGGTGGCAAAATGGAAGACATGGGTATGAACATGAGCTTGCAGCAAATGGACATGAACACTGTGATGTACCCCGAGATTGTGGACAGCAACGAGCCTGTTGTTACCCTCAACTACGGTATGCTTAAGTCGCCCACCGAGACTACTTTGCCCGATGTGCCCACCCGTGAGTTGAAATTTGAGCTTACTGGCAACATGAACAGGTACGTTTGGTCCATTGATAACAAGACAGTTTCAGAAACAGACAAGATTCTAATCAGGAAAGGTGAAAATGTGCGCATTGTGATCTACAATAACTCGATGATGAGGCATCCAATGCACCTGCATGGTCATTTTTTCAGAACCCTGAATGGGCAAGGTGCCTATTCGCCAATGAAAACGGTGCTGGATATTTTGCCCATGGAAACCGATACTATCGAGTTCCATGCATCTGAAGAGTACGGTGACTGGTACTTTCACTGCCACATTCTTTATCACATGATGTCAGGAATGGGCAGGATATTTTCATACGAAGGCAGTCCCCCAAATCCTGAACTCGGCAATCCGAAAAAAGCTCTGCGAAATGTGTATCATGATGACCGGCGCTTCTATTCCGGCGCAGAAATTAGTCTTGAAAGCAATGGGAGCGATGGAGAGGTTTGGGTGGCCAATACCCGCTGGTCGCTACAAACGGAGTGGCGGCTCGGGTTCAATCAAACCACAGGGCGAGAATCTGAGAGCCATATTGGGAGGTATATTGGTAGAAACCAATTCTTTATGCCCTATGCCGGTTGGGATGTCCGCAGCAGGTCGGTGGAGGGCGATGAAAAAAATATTTTTGGAATTCGCAACACAAAGGATAACAGAAGCGTAATATGCTTTGGCCTGGAGTACACGCTGCCCTGGTTTGTAAAAACAGACCTTAGGGTCGACCACACAGGGAACGTTCGCATTCAGTTCGCTCGTGAAGACATACCGGTTTCTTCCCGAGTCAGACTTTGGGGTGTATGGAACACTGACATGGAATATAGCGTTGGGGCCAAATATATTTTTACCAAGTACTGGTCACTTTCCACACACTATGACAGCGACATGAAATGGGGTGGTGGATTGTCGCTGACCTACTAAGTACAGGCTTTCCAGTAATTGTATTAACCAACACGTACGAAATTTAAAACCATCATTTGAAGATGATGACTGGGAGAGGAGCGCTTTTTTCCGGCGATTCAGCTGGCCGTGAGCTCGTTATCCTTTGGTAGTTGATTTTTCCCTTAGTCGGATTTGCAGGATAATAATACACTTTTTTCAACAACACATCATTTAAAGGTAAAACTCAAAATTCAATGAAAACTCAATTTTTGAAATCATTTTTTTATGCTGTTGCCATTGGTGCAACGCTGTTTGGCTGTTCCAAAGACAACGACCAGGAACCAGGCCCGGTAGCCGTATCGGTCGAATTTTTAAACACGACCCACAACATTGCCGAGGTAGGCGATTCTGTTCAGGTGGTAGTGGCTTTAAGTGCTGATGCGCCAACTGACGGCACTGTTTTTGTCAAATTGTTTGGCGATGCGGTATATGGTGAGGACTTCTTTACCAAGCCAGCGGCAGTGAACGGCGTGGTGAGGATGGACTTTCAGGCGGTAATGCGCACAAATATTTTCACAGTGCACAGGCTGAAAAACGACAACAAGAGGAACGAATCGACAATCACTCTCACCGTGGCCAATGTGTCGCAAGGCTACTTGATTGGTAGTAAGGCAACGTCAAATGTAAAGCTTTTGGAATTGCCCGAAGAGCCAGCGGGAGCGAGAATCAATTTCGAGGATGTATTCCTTCACCTTTCAGAATACGAAGAGAATGGCTACGCTGTTAATCTCAAGCTGACCAATCCTTTGACTGAAAAGGAAACGGTAACGCTGGTGATTGACGCACCCAACGGCCGCAATTATGGCACTCATTTCACTACTGTGCCAGTAGCTGTTCAAAATAAGATTGAAATAGAGGTTTTGCCGGGTGCAAGCGCTGTTCAGTTCACTATCTTCCCAGCCGATGATGCGTTGGTATTGGGTACCTATGACATAACCTTCAGCATTGATGCCACCACGGGCAGACTTGAAAAAGGAGAGATTTTGCAACTGGCAGTAAGGGTTGAAGAAAATGATAAGGAACCAATAAATGAGGTGCACAGCATTGCTGAGCTAAGGAACTACTTCGATGAGTTTGACGGCCAATTTTGGATGTCGACCGATTATTTTATTGAAGGTGTGATTACATCAGGTGAAAATGTGCTGGACAATAGAACAGTCTATATTCAGGACGAAACAGGCGGTATAATGCTTCGCTTTTCTGTGAGAAACTTCCTGAAAACAGGCGACAGGGTCCGAATTAATCTGATAAATGCCACCGGTAATATCTACAATGGCCAAAAAGGAATGATCGATGTGCATGATATGCTTGGCCAGGTACTGCAGCATAACCAAACGATGGCTCCGAAGGTCATTACTTTTGAGCAGTTGCACACGGGCAACTATGCAGGCATGAGAGTGACCGTTACAGGCGCCACATTTCGGGAAGCTGACGGAGTAAGAATGTTTGAGGGTAGCTGGGGGCTGATTTCTGAGACATCAGGGGCTATTGTTACCACTTACAGTCATGCGTATTTCAGCAGCCATCTGCTTCCACGGGGGACGGTGTCGGTTACAGGCATTGTTGGAGATTGGGGACGTATTTTGCCGCAAGGCCTCCAGGACATTCTTAGATAGTTTTCGAAGCCCACTCTCAAAAACGGAGTGGGTTACTTTTTTCGGTAATTCAATTATTAGAAACCTAAAGCATGAAGGCAGCTGTACTTAATCAATCATCCCACCAACTGGAAGTAAGCGAACTAGAGACGCCAAAACCTGGTAAGGGCGAAGTGCTGGTTAAGCTAAAAACAGCCTCGATCAATCATCATGAACTTTGGTCGATGCAGGAGAGGAGCATCGCTAGCGATTCTACGGTCATTATTGGGTCAGATGGAGCTGGTGAAGTAGTGGAAGTTGGGCCTGGTGTGGCGAGCACATGGATCGGTAAAGCGGTAATAATCAATCCCTCGTTGAATTGGGGGAGCAATCTACGAGTGCAGGGCCCGGACTACCAAATTTTAGGCTTCCCACGAAACGGAACGTTTGCCGAATACATCAGCATACCGGTTGAGTATGTTTATGAGAAGCCTGCACATCTTGACTTTGATGAAGCATCTGCGATTCCTCTGGCAGGGCTCACAGCCTACAGGGCCCTGTTTACAAGAGGGGAATTTGAGAAGGGAAGTAATGTGTTGATAACAGGAATAGGTGGTGGGGCCGCTTTGTTTGCCCTGCAATTTGCCATAGCCGCTGGTGCCAACGCCTATGTTACCTCAGGCAGCGAGGAGAAAATCCAAATGGCTGTCAGTATGGGTGCCAGGGCTGGCGTCAACTACAAAAAGTCGGATTGGGACAAAAGATTATTAATGTTGGCCGGAGGATTTGATGTTATTGTCGACAGTGCAGCCGGAACGGGCTTTGCAGCTCTCACAGAATTAGCCAATCCGGGCGCTAGAATTGTCCTCTTTGGCAGAACTGCCGGTAAAATTCCCCAGTTGAACCCAAGCATCATTTTTTGGAAGCAGCTTTCTATTCATGGATCATCGATGGGAAACGATGCTGAATTCAAAGCGATGATTGAGTTCATCGAACTGAACAAGCTGAGGCCGCTGGTCGATGCTGTTTTTCCACTTGAAAATATCCGGGACGCATTTGAGCGCATGGAGTCAGGAAAACAGATGGGAAAGATTGTTGTTACTTTGTGACATAGTCAGCCGACTCAGCGCTGTGCTCTAGGGAGCCAGAATGCCAGCGTTGCCTTGCATAGGCTATTGTTTGCAAGGAAACTTATACTCTGGTCTGTTGTAAACTTTTCTTACCTTGCATGTGTTTCCCATTAGCATGCAACTGTTCCGAAAAATATTTGCAATATTCTTTTCCTGCATTGTGCTCTTGAGCTCAATGAGTTTCACCATCAACACGCATTTATGTGGTGGAAGGGTTGAAAGTGTAGCCGTTTTTGTTGACGCTTCGGCTTGCTCGATGAATGAAAATCCGGGTTGTGCTTCCGATAATCACAATCCTGGCGGAAACCTGAAAAAGAGCGATTGCTGCTCTGATTTCAGCCAGCTAGTGGAGGCTCAAACGGACATGAAAAGCACCATGTCTGTAGATATTCCAGCATCCAGCTATGCCACGCAGGTAGTTTTTACCACACTTTTTTTGGCGGTAGAAAGAAGCAGTCACTGCTCCAGCAATGAGTACGTACCCCCATTGATTGATCGAGATATTCAAGTGCTCGTTCAGTCATTTCTTATTTAGGCCCCTGATCAATTTGGGAGTTTTAAGTTAGCTCCACAATACTCTCGGGTTTGCGGGCTCCCCCTCTGTATTATTTCCACAAAATTCATTTATCAACTATCACACATACATGTGGCCGATGGCCGCATCAACAATCTATAAATATGAAAAAGTCAATTCTAATACTCAGCGTGGCTTTGTTAAGCCTCTCAGCCAATGCGCAACACGACCACGCCAGCGATGCCGCCGAGAATGCAACAAGTAAACAAATGGCTCCAATGTTTGAAGATAAAAACATGGGCCTGGCCTACACGAGCTACATTCAATTGAAAGAGGCGTTGGTGGCATCGGAAACAAAAGGTGCAGCCACTGCCGCAGCGGGCTTGCAAAAGTCATTGGCAGCAGTAAGCAATAGTAAGTCTGCGCTTGGCGAAGCAGCCAAAGTAGCCAAGGCTGCTACGCTGGATGACCAGCGCAAAGCTTTTGTGGGTTTAAGCAATGAGATGACAGCTTTGGTGAAGGGATCCAAACTTTCGATGGGCACTATCTATTTGGATTATTGTCCTATGGCCAAGGGTTCATGGCTTTCTAATAGCAAGGAAATACAAAATCCTTACTACGGGAGCAAGATGCTATCATGCGGTAGTGTGAAGGAGACGATTGAATAAGGGGCAGGCGAAAATTGATAATGATCATACATAGTACTGATCATTCAAATGCTCAATCGCCATTGTTTAGATTATTTTTAATGGCTGAAGTACTTAAAGTCTTTTGAGTATTTCGGCCAACGAAACAGGCACCAAAGGCTGCGAACTTAGATAGGAAGCCAATGTCGTGACGCTGCGAAAATGTATGTGCGAAAGAGTGAAAAAGCTTAAAAGGGACGAAAAGAAACTTTTAAAATATCATGTGGTATGAAGAGAAGACATTTTGTAAAGCTTTCTGCTGGTTCTGTGGTTCTGCCCATGGTTCTTCAGAACTGCATGTCCCATGACAGGGATGGAAATGTAGGCATCGTAGACACTGGGTTTGATATGCCATTGCCATTTCCGGAAGAAGCTGGAGCGTCTCTTGATTTGAATTCAGGTAGCCAAAGTACCAGCATTTTAGAAGGCAAAACAACCAGCACGTTCGCCTACAGAAGCAATATTCTGGGCCCAACCATTCGGGCTTTTAGGGGCGAGATGCTGACTGCCAGCTTGCAAAACGCACTATCCGAGCCAACAAACGTACACTGGCATGGGTTGAAGGTGCCAGCTAACATGGATGGCAATCCCGTCGATATTGTAAAAGCTGGAGAATCATTTCAGTACAGTTTTCCAATTGATCAAAGGGCCGGAACCCACTGGTATCATCCGCATCCGCATGGCGCCACTGCAAGGCAAGTGCATAATGGCCTGGCCGGAATGCTTATTATCAATGATGACGAAGAACTGGCACTCGGACTTCCCGCTGGCGACTTCGAGGTTCCGCTGGTCATTCAGGATAAAAGGTTGAAGGCAGGAAAATTGGTCTATGATCCGTCCATGATGGAGACTATGACCGGGTACTTTGGACAAACGATCACCGTGAACGGCGTAGCATCACCTTTTCACACAGTTCAGGCGAGGTGGTACCGGTTCAGGATATTGAATGGATCTACTGCAAGGGTTTATAATCTTGCCCTGAGCCCCAATTTGGGTATGAAAATAATTGGGAGCGATGGTGGTCTGCTTGTTGCGCCTGAAGATGTCAATGAAGCCTTGCTTGGCCCCGGCGAACGACTGGACGTTTTGGTTGATTTTTCGGCAGAACCAGTAGGCTCTGAAGTCTATTTGGAAAGCAAAAAGTTCAATGGGGGATCGTCGCAAGGAGCCGAGAGCTTCAAAATCATAAAATTTATTATCGGAGCATCAAGCGGTGACACCTTTCAGCCATCCGCCTCTCTTTCGGTCATCGACAAGATTCCTGAAAATCAAGCAACTAAAGTCAGGAACTTTGAGATTAACAGGATGGGGATGATGGGCAGTGGAGCTATGCATACTTTCAATGGAAAGTCTTATAAGAGAGGCAGAGTTGACGAGACAGTGAAAGCAGGGGCCACAGAAATTTGGGAGTTTGATAATGCAGGCGATGAAATACACCCGATCCACATACACGCAGTTCAGTTTCAAATATTGTCAAGAACCGGGGGGAGGAATGGTATTATCCCCTCGGAGAAAGGATGGAAGGACACCGTTTTGATCTTTCCGAAGGAAAAGGTCAGGCTTATTATGACTTTCCCAGATACGCCTGGAGGTTTTGTGTTTCATTGCCATAACCTGGAGCATGAGGATGATGGAATGATGCTCAATTTTGAAATTGTATAGTTGTGAAAAGCGTCTGGCAATCTGCTCGTAGTAGCTGTAAGTGGGCAGCAATGCTCGGACAGGCTTACAATGTTTTCACTTTAGTTATTAATCATTGATTTCTCAAAACAAATAAACAAACCATCATGAAAAACCTAAGTTATCTATTATTAGCGCTGGTGCTGTTAACAGCTGCCTGCGAGTCAAAGAAGTCTTCCACGGATGAGCACCAGCACCATACCACCGAACCTGCTGTTGCTTCGGTGGATACCCTGAAAAAAAGTATTCCCAAGGAAGCCCATGGACAGGTGGGAGGCGTCCACGTTTCTATGGCATATCACGCTCCCGGAGCCAGAGGACGGGTGATCTGGGGAGGTCTTGTGCCTTTCAACGAGGTTTGGGTAACTGGTGCCCATAGTGCCACAAACATCACTTTCTCGAAGGATGTAGAAATAGGTGGGACAACTGTGCCCGAAGGGAAGTATGCCTTGTTCACCATTCCGGGCAAGGACTCATGGCAGGTTATTATAAACAAAAATTGGGAACAGCATTTGGCGGATGATTATTCCGCAGCCGATGATGTAGTAAGAGTTGAAGTAATACCCCAAACGAATCTTCCGCTTCAGGAAAGGCTTAACTATAATATTGAGGACAAAGGGGACGGAAAGGGAGCTATTATCATGACGTGGGAAAAACTGGGTGTGACCCTGGAGTTCAGCAACAAATAGTAACAGGCTTAAAATCAGCACAATGGAACATCTTCATCATACTGGCAATCAAGATCATAATGCTCACGATCACTCTAAACACAGCGGTTCGGGCCACCATGGTCACCACGCCCACATGATAGAGGACTTCAAGAAGAGGTTTTGGGTGTCGATTGTCCTTACCGTTCCTATTTTGGCACTATCCAAAATGATTCAGGAGTGGCTGGGATTTGAATTCGGTTTTGCAGGAGATCAATATGTTTTATTTGGACTATCATCGGTCATTTTCTTCTACGGGGGTTGGCCTTTCCTGAAAGGGCTTGTTGATGAGGTAAAGGAAAAGGCTCCTGGTATGATGCTGCTGATTGCAGTGGCCATTACAGTGGCCTATGGATATAGCTCGGCTGTCGTATTCGGTTTGGAAGGAATGGACTTTTTCTGGGAGCTGGCGACGCTAATTGTGATCATGTTGTTGGGCCACTGGATAGAGATGAAGTCAGTGATGGGTGCTTCCCGTGCGCTGGAGCTTCTGGTACAGATGATGCCAGCGGAGGCGCACCTTGTTCACGATGATCATGTGATGGACGTGAAAGTGTCTGAACTAAAGAAGAATGACATTATACTCATTAAGGCCAACGAAAAGCTTCCCGCTGATGGTGTCATAGTGGAGGGCGAGAGCTACCTGGACGAAAGTATGCTGACTGGCGAAAGCAAACCAGCTAAGAAAGCAAAAGGCGATCAGGTCATTGGAGGATCTGTGAATGGCAATCAGTCCTTCAAAGTAAAGGTAGAAAAGACGGGGGAGGAGAGCTACCTCAATAAGGTGATTAAACTCGTGCAGGACGCACAAAAAGCGAAGTCTAAAACGCAGAACCTGGCCAATACGGCCGCCAAGTGGCTGGCATATGTGGCCCTAAGTGCCGGTGCGAGTACGCTCATCGCATGGTTGGCCATGGGCAAGCCAATGGACTATGCCCTGGAGCGCATGGTGACGGTGATGGTGATATCCTGCCCCCATGCATTGGGATTGGCCATTCCTCTCGTAGTTGCCATTTCCACAGCTGTTTCGGCAGGCAAGGGCTTGTTGATCAGAAATAGAACCGCCTTTGAGAATGCAAGAAAGATCACAGCTTTTGTTTTTGACAAAACAGGCACCCTAACCGAAGGTAAATTTGGCGTTTCACGGTACGAAAGCCTAACCGATGCCCTGAAGAAAGAAGACTTGATGGCAGCTGTGGCATCGTTAGAGCAAAGCTCCGAGCACCCTATTGCACAGGGCATTGTGAAGGCCGCCAAAGAAGCAAAGCTGAAACTGAAGAACGTAAAGAGTTTTGAGTCGCTGACATCGAAAGGCATTCAGGGAAGTGTTGACGGCAAAAATTGGAAAGTAGTAAGCCCGGGTTATTTGAAGGAAAAGAATATAGATATTCCGAAGGAGGCTGGCTCTGACGCTGCTGAGACAATCGTATTCGTGATCAGGGAGGATAAACTGGTTGGGTTTATTGCTTTGTCAGATAAAATAAGGGAGGAAAGTGCTGAGGCCATCGAAACGCTCAGAGCGAAAGGGATGAAGCTGTTCATGGCCACAGGCGACAATGAAAGGACCGCAAAGGCAGTAAGTGAAAATCTGGCCCTCGATGGCTATTACAGCGAGGTGCTGCCTGACCAAAAGGTCGACATCATTAAGAAGCTGCAGAAAGAGGGGCACTTTGTAGCCATGACAGGCGATGGCGTCAACGATGCACCGGCACTTGCTCAAGCCAACGTTGGTATCGCAGTGGGCTCAGGAACGGATGTGGCAGCAGAGACGGCAGATATCATTTTGGTAAATAGCAATCCTAAGGACATTGCTAATCTTGTGATGTTTGGGAGAGCCACCTACAAAAAGATGATCCAAAATCTCGTGTGGGCTACTGGCTATAACGCTTTTGCGCTGCCATTGGCGACAGGCTTTATTCCCGGGTTGGTAATAAGCCCGGCCATCGGTGCCGTGTTCATGAGTCTGAGCACTGTGATAGTCGCTATCAATGCGCAGTTGCTGAGGCGAAGCATGAAATAACTTCAGTCTGCCCGCCAGCATAGATGTGGAGGTAATCCATTTCATATTTGAGTATTTATCTGAATGCGCAAAAATGGCGTGAGTTCTTGCTAGTGAACTTGTATAGTAGCTGACCTTCTGCTACGCCTAACTGTGCTTTAATCTTCGGTAAGAATATGACCAGCGGATAATAGTATTTTAGTTTTTACTAAAATGTTTGAAGCCTTACCTCTATCTTAGTGTTTAAGTATATACTAAAACATTAAAATGTATGAGCAATACGTGTATCAGGGTATTAGCGGATCATGTCCAAATTCAAGAATGCAAGGACAAACTAAATGAGATGGAAGGTACCCTTAAAAATTTGACCAGGCTTTTTAATTTATCCGGCAACGCTGCTCGCCTCAAAATTCTTTATTTACTAAAGCGAGAAGGCGAGATGTGTCCTTGTGATTTGAGTGATGTGTTGGAAATCTCAGTCGGCGGAGTTTCTCAGCACTTGCGAAAGCTCAAAGACGGAGGCCTTGTAGTGGACAAGAAAGTCGGTCAAACGGTCTTCTATTCGCTGGTTGCCCAGTCCACTGAATTACTACTGCCTGTTTTTGATATTCTTTCTACTTCTAAAAGAACAGTTGAATCATGAGCACTGCAAAATCATCCAAAACTGCCAGTATTGGCCTGTTAACGGCCATTACCACCTCGTTGTGTTGTATCACCCCCGTCTTTTCTGTGCTTGCGGGAGTTGGAGGAATTGCCTCTACCTTTTCATGGATGGAGCCATTGCGGCCCTACCTGATAGGTCTTACAGCGGTTGTACTTGCTTTCGCCTGGTATCAAAAGCTCAAAACAAGAGTGCAGGAACAAATGGACTGCGCCTGTGAGGAAGAGGAAAAGCCTTCTTTCTGGCAATCGACAAAATTTCTGGGAATGGTGACCCTTTTTGCCATTGTTGTGATGGCCTTTCCATCTTACTCTGGCATCTTCTTTTCTGATCAACCAGCCAGCCGCATCATTGTTGTGAAGGAAAATGACATAAAAGAAGCTCACCTGATTGTGAAGGGAATGACCTGCACAGGGTGTGAGCACAGCGTAAATCATGCACTTACACAAAGCTCAGGAGTATTAGAGGCCTCCTCATCGTATGAAACAGGAATAGCTACGGTAAAATTCGATCCATCAAAAGTGAAGCTAGAAGAACTCGCTAAGATTGTGGAAGTTGAAACGGGCTATATAGTGACCGATAAACAAGTTATAAACGAATAAAGCTGAAAATGAAAAAGATAGTACTAGTTGTTGTCGTGATGGGAATGATAGGTCTTTCTGTTTACGGACAAACTACCCCCAACGAGATCCCGACTTCAAAGAGCGAAGCAGAAGTAAAACTGAAGATTACTGGCTTGACATGTGCAGGCTGTGCAACACAAGTCGTCAAAGTATTGAAGGAAACGAAAGGTGTACTCGACAACCATGTAGAGTACCCAGGGGATATTGCTATTATTAAATACGACGATAAAAAGACCAAACCTTCAGAACTGATAGCAGCTATTGAGAAGAAAACCTCTTTTAAAGCAGCGTTGTACATTGAGCCAAAGGAAAAAGATAATTGAAATCATGGAAAAAGAAATCGAACTACAATCTATACTAACCTGCCCCGTATGCGGGCACCGAAAGGAAGAGACGATGCCCACTGACGCCTGTCAATTCTTCTATGAATGTGAAAACTGTCACGAAGTGCTGAAGCCCAAAGCCGGTGATTGCTGTGTGTATTGCAGCTACGGTACTAATGCATGTCCTTCAATTCAGGAGGGTGGTAAAAGCAATTGTTGCTAATGAAATAATGATGTTGGGGCTGCTGATACGAGAAAGTCTTCCCCGACTTTCTTTGGTAAGGGGGCAAAAAAAGAGACTTATAACTACACACAGCGACTCGTTCACATGGGTGCAAAGGTGCTTTTGCTGGAAGTGACCAAAAAAGACTGTCGACCAAGGCTTTAGATTGCAACTACGGCGCAGTTTCTCAGGGGGATGGCTTGAACTTCTTCTTCGAGGCAGCACAGGTGGGACATGAGTAATTATCAGGGAGTGCTTTGAATGATGTGCCAGCAGGAATCCCCTGCTCTGCATCTCCAAGTTCCTCGTCGTAAATAGTCAAACACTCTTCGCATTGGTAGTGTGACTTTGCATCTGAAGATGCCACTTTGGCCTCTTTTTTCCTTTCATTGCTTTTCTCATCCAGTTGCTCGTAGTACATGTAGCTAAGCTCCAACAAAAGAGGGGGGATGATTTCCTTTGTGATGTCTTTCACAAAGTACTGATACTCCATCAGGTTAGGGTTGAAGTCCCTGGAAAACTGAATATTGTACGTTGGTACTCCCCCAACTACTTCATTTCTCTCTATGACTACCGAGGTAAAAAGTGTCACATTTTTGTTGGACACGATAGAAAAAGTAAGACCGTAGGTGCTAATGTCCATTTTGTCCATTTCCCGCACCAGAAAGCTTTTCAGCTCCATGGCTTCGTTATCCAGCACGGGAATATGCCAGTTCAACTCTAACGATGAGTGCCGCATGTTGATGCCATACCTGCCCAGTAGTTTCTCCCAGCCAATCCTATGTTTGTCTTCAATGCCCTTGAGGATGAAGGACTTCCATGGTGACAGGCTGATCTTTCCTATGTCTGTTTCGATACATCGCTGGCAAAGTGCTTTCAGAAACTTGATGTCAAACTGATTATTTCGCCAGTAGAGCCCCAGCCAATATTTACCATCGGGGATGCGGTTGAAACCTTCGTAGTACGGGAAGTTAACGTCCGGGTATAGGAGGGCCTCTTTTGCAGGTTGTGTGTTAATTTTTACTCGTTCAATGGCGGTTTGGTACAGACTCTCGAAAGATATATCTTCCTTTTCGTTTTTGGCTTCTTCCAATGCCCTGGCCATTTTGGCGATGTCGTAACCATAAATTAAACTTGGTGCTTGCCATGGTTTGCTGCCCATTTCATCTGAACGCAGGTAGAGGTACCAGTAGTTTTCGATGCCTGAAGCAATGAAATTGAATTGCCCTGAAACAAGGGGCACCATGCTTTGGCTGGGGTCGACAATGTTGATTTTGTAGCCCGGCCGGTAGTCAAACGAGTCGAGTATGTAGTGGTAAATATGTGGTGCCAGCCAGCTTCTGCGGGGCATTACATCGAGCGAGACATAGGAAGTAACAATGTTCTGGTACTGATTGGCATTGATTTCATAATCTGTCTGAATGGAAGCAAATGTCTTATCGAGATACTCCCGATCGAAGGTGTCTGCCGGAAAGAGGATGTCCTGCCTCGACCCAAAGTGGATATACGAAGAGCCCAAATGGCTGGCGGTTTGAATGATCTTCAAAAAGTCGCCGGGCGAAATGATGCCACCCTTTACAAATACCCTTACCAGATTGAGTTTATCCATTGTTTCTTGCACTCACGGTCAATTTAGGACTTCGGCAGGAATAGCCTCAAGATTAAGAATGTTTTTTACTTCAGGTTTGCAGCTGCCACAGCCGAGTCCGGCACCTGTAGCTTTGCATAGCGACGGCAAATCGCTACAGCCACCAGCAATGGCTTTTTTAATATTACCTTCTCCTACGTTGTTGCAACTGCACACCAGCTTACCCAGTACAACTTCTTTTTGCGACCCCGACCGCAACAGACTCTTTCGTTTGTCAGAAAGCTCAGTGCCATTTTCGATCAATTCCCTGAATTCTGCAAATTCTGCTTTGTCGCCCATGAGAATCACGCCCACCAGCTTGTCGTGATGGATGATGCACTTTTTGTAGTAGGAGAGGCCTCTGTCTACCAGCAAGATCTCGTCGTAGGCAGGATCATTTTCCGGTGCCTCTGCCATCCCTATGGAGCATAGTGAAACGTCGGCCATTTTCAGGATGTTCATGGGCGTGCAGCCTGCGAACCGACTGCTCAGGTCGCCATTAAGATAGTGGGCCAGCACGTCTGCATGTTTTTCAGCTGCAGCGGTAATGCCGTTGAGCTGCCCTTCATGCTCAGCTATTTCTCCCAGGGCGTAGATGCTCGGGTCGCTGGTTTGCATGTAATCGTTCACCTTGATACCCCTGCCACAGTCAAGGCCAGCCTCTTTGCCTAGCTCCAGATTGGGCCTGGTGCCAATGGCGTATACAATAGCATGGCTGATGAGGCTCTTGCCACTTTTTAGCTTTGCTTCCAGACACTGCTCGTTAATTCTTTCTACCGACTGCACCTGGTCGTTGGTGTAGACCTGGATACCCATGTTCTCGATTTCCTGCCGCAATAAATTGCTGGCAAGGCTGTCGAGCTGGCGTTCCATCAACCTTGAAGAAAGCTGGATAATGCTCACCTTGATTTTTACCTCAGCAAGGGCTGCTGCCAACTCCAGGCCAAGCAGTCCGCCGCCTACCACTACTACATGGCTGCCTTCGCCTACGGTGGCTTTCAGCTCGTCGGCATTACGCCGGTCTCGCATGGTAAAAATGCCCGGCAAATGTATCGGCACATCCGATGGCACAAACGCTCTGCTACCTGTAGCCATCACCAGGGTGTCGTAGCTATGGCTCACACCAAACTGGTCAGTGACCATCTTGAGCGCTGGATCAATGCTTTCAATGCTGTTTGACTGATGCAAATGCACGTTGAGTTGCTCGAATTCTCCGATTTTGAATTTGAGCAGGTCTTCCCATTGCTTTTGGTCATTGATGTACTCTGGCAGCAATACCCGGTTATAAAAAGGAAACTCTTCCTTTGAAAACACGTGGATTTCGTCATCCAGGTTGAGCTCCCGGTGTGTGTTGATGAAGCGGTAGGCGGCAGCCCCAGCACCGACAATGACAATTTTCTGCGCTGGTTTCTTGTGCGGCCTTACTTCTACCGCTGAAAATTTGAACCCAGGTTGCTTGGAGGTAGGGTCAAAAGCCGATGACGTGAGGTTGTTGGCCCTTGTGAGGTCTTTTTGCAGTGTTTTGCCCCAGTGAATAGGCAGGAAAACGACCCCTTTTTTGATGGTGTCAGTCAGTTTGGCCACCACTTGCACGCTACCCCTGCTGTTTTCAATTTCTACGGCCATTCCTTCCTTAATGCCTCTTTCGGCCGCATCTTGGGGGTGAATTTCGAGAAAAGGCTTGTCAATATGTTGCCTGAGTTTGTTGACTTTGCCGGTGCGGGTCATGGTGTGCCATTGGTCACGGATGCGGCCAGTGGTGAGGATGAGGGGATAATCTGGGGTCAAGGGCTCAGTCGCATTGGTAGGCGTATCCGATTTGATTTGTGCCTTGCCCGATGGGGTGTAAAACTGCCTGTCGGCAAAAAGCCTGGGAGTGCCGGGGTGAACTGAGTCTGGGACGGGCCACTGAAAGGAGCCCTCTTTCTTCAGCCTTTCATAGCTGAGTCCCGAAATGTCAATTTTGGTGCCACGGGTCATGCTACAGTGTTCCGCATAAATTTCGCCCTGGTTCTGGTAGTCAAAACCATGGTAGCCCATCTGTTTGGCAAAGCGGATCAGTATTTCACTATCAGCCAAAGCTTCGCCGGGTGGAGAAACTACTTTGTTCAGGTGACTGATGCGCCGGTCGGAGTTGGTCATGGTGCCTTCCTTTTCCAGCCACCCCGCCGCTGGCAAAACCAGGTCAGCATAGGGAAGAGTGTCTGATTTCCCCGAGATGTCCTGGACAATGACAAACCTTGCATTCTTCAGCGCTTCGTCTACCAGTCGGGCATCGGGCATGCTCACTACGGGGTTGGTGCAAATGATCCAGATGGCCTTCATCTCGCCACTGCGCAACGCTTCGAACATTTGTGTGGCGGTTTTGCCCGGCTTTTCTGAAATGTGGTCGACTCCCCAGTAGGCGGCTACTTCTTTTCGGTGCTCAGGGTTGAGCAAGTTTCGGTGCGAAGCCAAAAGGGTTGCCATGCCGCCCACCTCCCGTCCGCCCATAGCATTGGGTTGTCCAGTCAGCGAGAATGGGCCGGAACCAGGTTTGCCCAAATGCCCTGTGATCAGGTTCAGGTTAATCAAGGCCAGGTTTTTACTGAGCCCTTCGGTGCTTTGGTTGAGCCCCATGGCCCACATGGTGATAAAGCCGGTGGCGTCGCCAATATAGCTGGCTGCCAGCTTGATTTGCTCGAGAGGAACGTCGCAGATACTGGCAGCATCCTCCAGAGAGGTGCTGAGCACTTTTAGTTTGTAGTCTTCGTAGCCGTCGGTATGGTTCTGAACAAATTCGAGATCGATATCGCCATTTTCAATAAGGCATCTTCCTATGGCGTGAAGCAGGATCGTGTCGGTGCCGGGCCTGAGCTGCAAATGCAGGTCGGCCAGGCTACACGAATCGGTGACCCTGGGGTCGATAACAATCACTTTAATGTCAGGGTGTTGTTCTTTGTGTTGCTCAAGTCTGCGAAAAAGGATGGGGTGGCACCAGGCCGGATTGGCGCCCGCAATGAGAAAACAGTCGGCCAGTTCAATGTCTTCGTAGGAGATGGGCACTGAGTCTTCGCCAAGGCTTTGAGTGTAGGCTGCCACAGCTGAGCTCATGCACAATCGGCTATTGGTGTCGATATTGTTGGTGCCAATAAAGCCTTTGGTTAGCTTATTGACAAGGTAATATTCTTCGGTCAGACATTGCCCCGACACATAAAAGCCCACGGAATCAGGGCCGTATTTAGTAATTAAAGACTTGAACACTGCAGCCGCTCTTCCAATAGCTGTATCCCAGTCGGTTCTTTGCATAGGGTGCGACTTACTCCAGCGCATTTGTGGATACAGCAACCGATCGGAGTGATCTGAAACAGTGTAGTGAAGGTTTTTTCCTTTGGAGCAGAGCATGCCCCTGTTCACCGGGTGATTGGCATCTCCTGTTAAATTTAGCCGACCCTTTTTGTCAACAGATACTTCTACTCCACAGCCGGTGCCACAATAGGAGCAGGTTGATTTAAGGACTTTATCTGCGGGCTCTAACATAAGTATCAGTATAAAGGGTCAATGAAAAAGGGAACAGTGGGGCAGCAGGTTTCCATTTCCAATTTGCGCCGCCCCAGGGTTCCTTTTAACCAATACAGTAGTATGAAAAGTTATGCGGGTACACGTTCTGGATTCAACTGCGTCTCCTTCACCGACGCCAGTAATTCCTCCATTTCTTTTTCAGCCTCTTTCTCCATCACAGGCGAGAATTTGACGGCAAACACAGTAAACGACACAGCCACCACAATAAGGCCGAGGATCATAAATGACTCGGGCCACTCCAGACCCGTGAGCTCTTTCTTGAAAAGGAACATGCCTGCTACTGCACCAGCGTTGCCACCGGCACCCACAATACCAGATACCGCTCCCAGGGCTTTTTTGTTAACGAATGGCACCACACTGAATGTGGCCCCCTCGCTCATTTGAACAAAGACGCTGAAAACAATCAGGGAGCCAATAATAGTTGGTATGGTGCCCATTCTGGAGAATACCACAAGGGCTATTCCCTGGCAGAAAAGGGATACAAACAACCACTTTACACGGCCTTTGAGACCGTTGCTTTTACCAAACTTGTCACCCAGCATCCCCCCAAGGGAGCGAGCGAAAAGGTTCATTAGCCCAAATAGTCCGGCGATGAGGCCGGCAGTCTTCAGATCCATTGTGAAATAGTCAGCAAAGTAAAGTGCGGCTTTTGAGTTCACGATTAGCTCTACACCGAAACAAGCACCATAAATGAGAAACAATGCCCAAACCCTGTAGTCCTTCAAAGCTTCTTTGAAAACCTTGCCGCTATTACCCGATTTTGAGTGAGCTACTTTCTCTTCTATTTCCGAGTAGTTGCCCTCAGGCGTGTCTTTTGTGTATCTGTAGTAAACAAACCCCATTACTAACAGTAGAAATCCTGGAGCTATCATGGCGTAGCGCCAGGCGAGGTGTTCAGAACCAAAGTAGGCCAACGCTCCGGCGAAAACGAAGGGCATTACCTGTTGTGTTACGCCGCCGCCCAGGTTGCCCCAGCCAGCAGTTGTGGCATTGGCAGTGCCCACCACATTGGGAGCGAACATTACCGAGGTGTGAAATTGGGTAATGACAAATGAGGCACCAATAGCTCCGATGAACATACGGGCAATAAGGAACTGCTCGTAACTTTGAGAAAGGCCTACCAGCATCACAGGGATAGAACCCAGTACCAGAAGCCAGGTGTAGGTGATACGTGGCCCGATTTTATCGCAAAGCCAGCCAACAAACAGCCTCATGAAGACGGTGGAGGCTACGGCCACCATGTTGGTGGTCACAATCTGGTCGGTGGTGATGCCAAGGTCGTCTCTGATTATTTGCAGCATGGGCGCTAAACCAAACCAGCCGAAAAAGCAAAGGAAAAAGGCCAGCCAGGTAAGGTGAAATGTGCGCATTTGTACCGAACTGAAGTTGAACATATCAATCCGGGTTGCCTTGTTTGATTTTGTCATGATACTCATGGTCATTTCTTTTTGAATGGATGAATAGATTGTATGAATAGGGTCACGGAGCCAATTCGAAGAAAGTAGGCTTGATGGTCAGCATGACCCACGCCCAGTTGTTAAAGGCACTGCTGCTGCCGCCAGGCTTAATGATTTCCATACTAGAGGAAGCCATCATTTGGGAGTAACCGACATGCAGAAGCACATCTTTGTTGAAAGCCTGGCTGAAAACCAGATCAAGCTCAGTACCAAGGGTGGTTTTGTAGGAGCTGTTATCGGTGGATGGAATCTCGGAACCGCTAATGAACTGGTGAACGCCGGTTTCAAGTGCTCCTTTTTCAGAGAGTTTGAATTTAGCTGTTAGATAAAGGTCTTTGATGCCCACGTTGCTGTGCCCGTTGCCCACGTAGAAGTAGTCCATGTAGCCATAGAACTTGTGGTGAGTACCATAAAGCGGGTTGAAGGCGTTGTCTTTGCTGCTGGTGGAAGATGCGCCGCTCAGGTAATCCACACCCAGGGTAACGGGTGTTTTTCCGACAGAGTAGGTGATGTTGGCCGCCAAGAGGAAAGCGCCTATGGACTTGCCTGCCGGATTCTTACCAAACTGGTAATAGGCTTCACCATTCAGGCTTACCTTGCCAAGTTTTTTAACTGCATATGCTCCGGCTGTTTGGCTGAAATAGACTGTAGAATCCAGCGCAGACTGAACGCCATTGTTTAATACAAGAAAGGATACATTGCCTGATTCGAATGATTGATTGAACCATGAGAACTGCATGGTTTTGTAGTTTCCGCCCAGGAAGTAGTAGGTGTTTTTCAGTCTGCCAGGTTCGGAGGGAGACAACAAGTCTTCTTGATTGAAGGCTGCACCAACATGCCACTTCGACTGATTTTTTTGCCATTGAAAGAGTGCCAGATCGTGTGACCTGCCCTGGGCAGCCCAGCCCAGGTTACCCAGTATGCGGGCGTTGTCGTAATCCAGTGCCTGCCGACCGACCCTGATGGAAAGGGCATCCGTGAAATTATACTGTCCCCAGGCTTCATACACGTTGGTTAGTGCTGCATCGGACTTGTACACCTGCGTGGCGCCGCCCCACAGTCGAACATCCTGGAGAGTAATTTTGGCGGCTACCTTGTCAGACTTGTAGTCAAAATAGAGCCTGGAGCGCTGCTCGGTAAAGAATGCCGCTTTGGTATCCTCATTGGCCAGGGTCTTAAAACCATGGCGATACTCTGTACGTGGTCGTACCTCTCCGCCAATACTGAATTGGGCACTAACCTCAATAGCAGCCAGGCAGGAAATGAATAGGAATAGGTAGATTTTTCTCATGCTGTACGTCTTTCATGTAAAAGTACGTACTAACACTTAAATTACGTAGAAATATAATGAGTAATTACGTAATTATACGTAAAAATAGAATATCCATAGTTTGGAGCTTGACAAATGAATATTTGGCAATTTCAGAACCTAAAAAGGCTTAGAAATTGAAGCCATGCAAGTGATTAACCAGTTATACTCTTGTGGAGTTACATAGAACAGAGCTGCGTTGATCGTGAGAGGGTGGCTAAGGCTAACAATAGCCGCCTTAAACTCCGTCAAGTCCGCTATTGAAGTTTTTGACTGTCACCCATTATGTCTTCAATCGTAAGATTTGAAATTGGGATATTGTTTTCAGAAAGGATGGTTTCAAATGCCAGCCTTGATACGCCAGCTAACTGCGATGCTTTTCCAATGGTTAGCTTTTGTAATGAATACAATCTGATGGCCAGGGAGATTTTTATGTCTTTTTTTAAGTCGGTTTCACTCTCGTTGAGTGCAAGTAAGATATCAGAGGGGAAATCTACAGATATTGTCTTTGTGCCCATATTCTTGCAGAAGTTTATTAAAAATACGAATAATTTTGACCTTTCCTCAAAGCTAAACCAGTATAGGTCAGCTATTCAAGAAAAGGTTGAGCTTGCATGGTTCCAGAAAATAACCAGGCCTCCAGATTATTGGTTCAACTCCAAAGCCTGTTTCAGAGAGGGGTCCCCGTCAATTTTACGTAGGAGTTCCGCCAGGTTATTGGCATCCAGCTTTTTCATGATGTTGAAACGATGTGTTTCGATGGTTCTGACGCTTTTGTCTAGTTTTTCGGCAATATCTTTATTGCTTTCTCCTTTGTAGATCAGACTTAAAATTTCCTTTTCCCGCTTTGTCAGGGCATTGTCTCCGGTTTCTTGTGGAGTGGGTGAGGTAGCAGTTTTGTTTCTCAGGTTGAGGTAGTGCTGCACCAAAATATTGGAGATATCGCCGGTAAAGTATTTTTCACCTTTTTGAACCGTATGAATGGCTTTGACAAACTCTTGTTTGTTGGATCCTTTGAGCAAATATCCTGTAGCACCTACTTCTACAGATTGGAGGATATACTCCTCATCTTCATGCATGGAGAGTACCAGGGCTTTGGTGGTGGGTGAGTAGACCTTGAGCTGACGAATGGTTTCGATTCCATTCATTTTTGGCATGTTGATGTCCACAATCAAAATATCAGGCTGCTTGCTTTTGCATTCATCCAGCGCTTCCTGCCCGTCGGAGGCTTCACCCACTACCTCCAAATCTCCTTCACTTTCCAATAATATTTTGATGCCATTCCTTACAATTTCATGGTCATCGGCAAGGACTACTCTGATAGCAGGCATAGTTTATATAGGTACTGTTATAGCGATATGTGTTCCCGTTCCCTTTTCGGACTCAATCTGGAAATCAGCGTCTACAAAAGCGGCTCTTTCCTTCATATTAAAGATGCCGTGCCCTGATTCCGTAAAGTGGCCCGTTTCCGCCAATTGTTTGTAATTGAAACCTTTGCCGTCATCTACAATGCTTATAGTGAGCTGGCTCGGATTATGGGAGAAAGTTATCGTTATTTTTTTAGCTCCCGAATATTTGATGGCATTATTCACACCTTCTTGTACTATTCGGTAGATATTCATCTCGATGTTGTTCTCTAACCTATTGATGAACTGCGTTTTGTCGACAAACTCAACCTCAATTTCAGAGACCTTGTTTACCTCCGCACAAAACTTTCGTACGGCAGGCACCAGTCCGAAATCGCTCAGGCTGCTGGGGGCCAGGTTGAAGGAAACACGGCGAACCTCTTTCATCACACTGTTGAGGAAATGCTTAATGTCGTCGAGCCGTTGCCTGTTGTGGCTGGCGCCGGTCAGCGACACTGAGTCAAGGTTCATCTTCATGGCGGTAAGCATCTGCCCAATGCCATCGTGCAGCTCTTTGGCCAGGCGGCTGCGTTCTTCCTCCTGTCCTTCAAGTATCAGTACCGACCGGTAGCGAAGCTCGTTGACACTCTTCTCAATTTTTTCACGGTTGAGCTCACGGGCCATCATTTGCGCTTCCTTCACATCGGTGATGTCTCTGCCCACCACCATCAATTCATTGCTGCCAGTACGGTTGGTGGTGGGAGTAATGGTTAAGTCAAGCCAGAGAAAGTCTCCCGATACTTCAGTAAATTTCATTTCTCCTGTCCAGGTTTTTCCCTCACTCAGAAGTTTTTTTACACCTTCTATAGCATCTCTCTGGTGTCCGTCCTGCTTGAAAAAATCGAAAAGCGACTCGGGTAATTTGGTGGTTTCGTCAACAAACTTTTCCCTCATAAACTCCGACATCCAATATATTGCCCCGTTCTCCTTTGTTTTGCAAAGCACGGTATAGCTTTTGGGCTCCACCTTTACGGCCTCAAGATCCTGATAAGATTTGCCCAGCTCCACATAAAGTCTGTTGATTTCATGCGCCATCTGATTGGAGGACAGCTCGGACTCTGCGAGGTTTTTAATAGTTTGGTTAACGTTTCTGGCGGTGGGCTGAAAGATGAAAATGAACTCAAGGACGATAATAGAGAGGGAAATAGCCACCAAAATGAGCTCGGTGACGCTCAGTTTATCAACCCTGGCCCTTGCTTCCCTGTCATACTGAGAAACAATGTCATCCATGGTGGTAAGGAATGGCCCTTCATTCCTAAGTATAGTGGCGGTGAGTTCGTCTATTGCGACCTGCAGTGGCTCATCAAAAGTAGAGCGGGAAGCAACTCTGGCTATCAGGACCCTGGAATTTTCGACGATAGTGATGTAGTAGGGGGTAATTGTTTCAAACATCGCTTCAATTTGCCGGCTATTTTCACCTTTTAGGCCTGCGGCAGAGTCACTATTCAGTAACCCATTGTGCGAGGCTTCCCAAAGGTCAACCACGCTTTTTAGTTCATCAGCATAGAGCTGCATTTCCGACAGACTCTCTGATTGTGAAATCAGCAGTGCTGATTTCGCTATTCGCTGGCTCAGCATGCGTTGACGCCCTGCTACGTTGATTACATGAGAATCGTCCTGCTGACTGGCAATGAAGTTCTGGATGAGAACCTGACTGATAATGATGATTGCAGCTATACCTGAAAGCGCCAATATGTAGAACCTTCCTAACCTCTCAAATTTAGACCTCACGTGCTTTTGGTTCATGGAATCAACAACTGCTGCCCTAATTTAGGATAAACCTATGTAAACAACGCCTTCATCCACCCGGATTGGGTAGGTGTCGATGTCGCAGGTGTCTCCGTTGAGGCTTTTGCCAGTCGACAGCGAGAATGTTTTTTTGTGGAAGGGGCAGGCCACTTTGGGCTCTTCTGCGTGAGAACCGATCATTCCACGGCTCAGGATCATCTGCTGCTTATGTGGGCACATGTTTTGACAGGCGTACCACTCATTTCTGGCAGAAAAATTGAAAACTGCAATCTGTTTGCCTTCGACGTATACACAAGCTCCTCCATTTTCAGGAAAGTCTTCGACTTTTGCCGCCAGGTGCCAGTTAATTGCGTCGGTCAGTGTTTCGGAAGTTTGTTCGTTTGGAGTCATTTTTTTCTTTTTATAATGTTAGCTAACAGGACAAGGCACTACCACCCAGCGGGTACTTTCTGTGTTCTCTGCTTGTCAAACTTAAGTGACGGGTCTGTCTCGGGGCTATTTACAAAGTGTTTGAATCTAGCCCTTAGGGCTGGGTTGTTTACCACTTCCTTCCACTCACAGGCATATGCTTCAACCAACAATTGCATTTCTGCTTCGAGTTGTTTGCCCATGCCCAGAGAGTCTTCCACCACCACTTGCTTCAGGTGGTCCAGGCCCCCCTCAAGTTTGTTCATCCAGGTGGCCGTGCGGTTAAGTGGCTCAGCCGTTTTAATGTAAAACATCAAGAACCTGTCGATATAGGCAATGCAGGTTTCTTCGTCGATATCCCCCGCCAGGAGCACTGCATGTTGTGGGTTGGCACCACCATTGCCTCCAACGTATAGGTTCCAGCCTTTCTCAGTGGCGATGATCCCGAAATCTTTGCTCAGCGCTTCTGCACATTCTCTCCGGCAACCCGACACGGCACTTTTTATTTTGTGGGGTGCTCTAAGGCCTTTATACCTTTCTTCAATCCGGATGGCAAAGCTTACTGAATCGTGCAGGCCATAGCGGCACCATGCGCTGCCTACGCAGCTTTTTACAGTACGAAGGGCTTTACCGTAAGCGTGGCCACTTTCGAAGCCAGCGTTGATCAGCTCTTCCCAGATGTCAGGTAGCTGGTCAATTCTTGCACCAAGTAAGTCGATCCGTTGACCGCCTGTTATTTTAGCATAGAGGTCATATTTTTTAGCTACCTCGCCGATCACAATAAGCTTTTCAGGGGTGATTTCTCCACCCGCTATCCTTGGGATGACCGAGTAAGTACCTCCCTTTTGGATATTGGCGAGAAAACGGTCGTTGGTGTCCTGAATGGTGTCTTGCTTAAGAATGAGGCCGTTCCAGGCGCTGGCAAGTATGGAAGCAACTACCGGCTTACAGGTTTCGCAGCCATACCCTTTGCCATAGTCGCTGATTAGATGATTGAAAGAGTGGATATTGTTGATTTTGACCAAATCAAAGAGCTCCTGACGGGTATAGTCAAAATGCTCGCACAACACCTTTCTCACCTTCTTGCCCATCTTTTTAAGGGTGGCGGTCAATATGTCATTGACCATAGGGCTGCAAGCACCACATCCGGTACCTGCCTTTGTGTAGGTCTTTAAGGCGGCAAATTGCTCCACGCCGTCCCCTTCAATTGCCTGAACCAGTGCTCCCTTGGTCACATTTTCGCAAGAACAGATCTGAGCACTTTCGGGTAGCATATCCACAGTGTTGCCCGCCGGAGTACCCTGGCGACTGGTGTCCATCACGAGGTCTTCCGGGTGGGGTGGCAGGGCCATGCCATTCAGCATCATTTGAAACAGCATGTTGTAGTTGCTGGCGTCGCCCACCAGAATGCCTCCCATAAGTTTCTTCCCATCTTTGGAAATATTCACACGCTTGTAGATGCCTGCGTTCTTGTCTTCAAACACGATGGACTTGTATTGCTTTCCCTCGTCAAGGGCATCGCCAAAGCTTGCCACGTCCACACCGATCAACTTTAACTTGGTTGACATATCCGCACCAGTAAATCCTTTCGTATCAGCGCCTGTCAGGTGCTCGACAGCCACAGTAGCCATATCGTAGCCTGGTGCCACCAGCCCGTAGGTCATGCCCATGTAGGAAGCCACCTCGCCAACGGCATATATGTCGGAATCATTTGTCAGCGCTGATTCATTTATTTTGATGCCGCCCCTTTCTCCTTTTTCAAGGCCGGATTCATTGGCCAGTTCGTCTCTTGGCCTGATGCCGCAGGAAATGATGAGCATTTCGGCCTCAAGCGTAGCTCCGTCAGTGAAGGTCATGGATGTCATCGCTTCATCGCCGTCGATGCTTGCGGTAGATTTGCTTAGATGGACATGAAGTCCCATTGATTCCAGTGTGGCTTGGAGCATGTTGGAACCAGCTTCATCCAATTGCCTTGGCATCAACCTGGGAGCAAACTCTATCACATGCGCCTCCAGTCCCATGTCCATGGCAGCTTTGGCAGCTTCAAGCCCAAGCAACCCGCCGCCCAATATTGCCGAAGTTTTAGCGTTTTTGCTGTAAGTTTCCATAGCATCCAGGTCTTCTACTGTCCGGTAGACAAAAACACCTGATTTGTTGGAGCCTTCAATAGGTGGCACGAAGGGAGTGGAGCCAGTGGCTAAAACGAGCTTATCGTAACTAAATGTCCTCCCTTTGTGTGTTGTTATACTTTTGGCCTCCCGGTTGATGCTGACCACCATTTCACTAGTTACGAGGTCTATCGAATTCTCCTCATACCACTGTCGTGGTGCCATTAATAGTGGCTCCACTGACTTGTGGGCGAAGTATTCACTTAAGTGAACCCTGTCGTAGGCGGGGCTGGGCTCCTCGCCAAATACGGTGATTTTGAATGCTTTCGGGGCTTTGTTTACAAGCTTTTCGCAAAACTTGTAGCCCACCATGCCATTTCCAATTACAAGTACGTTTATCATAATTACGTAAATTAATTACGTAAAAATACTTAAATTAAATTAAGTAATGCTAGATTTACTACGTAAAAAATATCAAAACTTTGAAAAATATGGTTTCAGGCAACAAAAAGACTCCCAAGCTCATTTTGGTAGGCGCTGGCCCGGGCGATATTGAGCTAATTACCATTAAGGCAACCAAGGCCCTCCAGTCGGCTGACGTTGTATTGTATGATGCCCTGGCCAATGAAGAGCTGCTCACTGAGTATGCGCCAAACGCTCAGCATGTTTTTGTGGGCAAGCGAAAGGGACTTCACCATGTGCAGCAATACTACATTAATAAGATGATTGTGAAGTATGCCCGAAAGTGTGGAACGGTGGTGCGGCTCAAAGGGGGAGACCCGTTTGTGTTTGGCAGAGGCTTTGAAGAGATGGAGTATGCTATGAAACATGGTGTGGATACCTCTTACGTGCCAGGCATTAGCAGTGCTTTCGCCGTTGCTCCTTTGGCAGGCATTCCGTTGTCTATTAGAGGTGTGAATGCCGGCATCACGATTGTGACTGCCACGGCAAGCGACGGAAGTTTGACTGAAGAGCTGCAATGGGCTGTAGCTGGGAAGGGAACAGTCATCGTTCTAATGGGAGTTAGTAAGTTGGCCGAAATAGCGCAGATGGCTGCGATGCACAGGGGTGACTCCGAAATGATGGCTGTGATCAGCAAGGGTAGTCAACCTGATGAACGGAAGCTTTTTGCATCCGCCAGCACTATTTATCAGGAGTCGATGGTGCAGGGAATTGAAACTCCTGCTATCATTGTTGTAGGTAAAGTGGTGGCAAGTGCTTTACAATTGATAAAATCTCAGCTGGCCGCTGCCGAGATACAAAGAACATGATTTCAGAAGAAGAAAGACTGAACCTTGCGCTGGCCGACATCGACAGCGTTAACAAGGAAGACCCAAGGCTTGTGGAGGTCGATGGGAAGCCGTATCCTACGGAGTTGCTCTACAGTGTACGAATGACTGAAATGCTGCACTTGTTTGCCCCCCACGCTAGCGTGCAGTTACAAATTGCAGCAAGAGGCCAGCACATTGGCCGGTGGAACAGTCCGAGAAACAGCTTCCCAATGGACAGACCAGGTTACCTGAAGTGGAGAAGCAAGCTTAAGCTGTACCACGCCGATCAATTGTCGGGCATAATGGAAAAAAGAGGGTTCCCTCAAACCGACATTGATATTGTCAGGAACCTGATTATTAAGAAAGGAGTGAAGCAGGACGGGGAGGTGGCTACGCTGGAAGATGTGGTGTGCCTCGTGTTTCTTAAGTACTATGCTGAAGACTTTGCTGCCCAGCATGAGGAAGCCAAAGTAATTGATATTCTACAAAAGACGTGGGGTAAAATGTCTGAAAGATGCCATCAGTGGGCGATTTCGATGGAATTGCCGGACGGTGTCTCTGCGTTGGTCAAGAAGGCTTTACAAGCCTAATCATTAGCCCTGGGATTAGGGAAAAGGTCGGTCTCATCTTCTTCGGGCCGCTTGTGCAAGCACTGAAAGTCCTTTTCTACGGCGAGCTTTATTTCAAAGGCGGTATTGGCATTGAGTGGTTGATAAATGCCCTCTTCGTCAGACTCAGACCAGCTTTTGGCCAGGCCAACAGGCACCTCAATCTTAATGATAGCGCCTGAAAAAACCGCCTTGAATTCACCGTTTTTGTTGGTGGCCAGGGTGTAGCCAAACGATTGGTGATCGGAGAAGGGAAGTTTTTCGGATACCTCACCTTTGTCAATCAATTCGTCGATTTCATGTTGCTCCAGACGGAGCCTTATGCTGTTACCTCTTAGCCTTAACTTCATAATCTGACTTATTGCTCAAAAATACGAAAAAATACTTAGACGTTCTCTATCTAGAACTTGATTCAAGGCAGGCCATTTACTTTTGGTTGGGAAGTCCATTTGTCGCCATTTAGCTTCTCGCTAGGAACCAGACCGATACGAACTAAAACGCCACGACAATGAAATTGGCCTTTGCCACCCAATCTAATCACTCAATCCCACCTTCAAAAAACTACTAAAGTCTTCTTTTGGCTCGATCTTCAAATAGGGGTACTCTACCCTGGACAAGTAAAGGCCATTGGGCATTGCGAGAATCATGTTAGGCACAACAATTGTGTTTTTCAGGATATTTTCAAACTCTTCGAAGCTTAACTTCCTTGTGCCTATTTTCAGCAGATAGGCGACTAAAAGACGCACCATGCTCCTGAGAAAGCGATCCGCAGTGATGGTGAACCGCATGCGTTGTCCATCGTGACTAACATACAGTCTGGCCTCGGTTACCTTGCAATGGGTGTGCTTGTAGTCGTCGGGCCGTTTGCAAACAGGTTTGAAATCGCTATAAAGGGGCAGTATGGCAGCTGCCATTTGCATCGACTCATAGTCAAGGTCAGCCAATCTGTTGTAGCAGGAGCTGTACTTGTGCAGTACCGGGTCTTCGTATAGATGGATGAAGTAATCGTAAGTCCTGGAATTGGCGTCGTACCTGCTGTGTCGCCCTTCTTCCATTTCCAGTACCTCATACACTGTAATGTCTTCTGGTAGGTTTTTGTTGAGCCGAAACTTCAGGTCAAAGTCAACGTCGTGCTCAATATCGATATGCATCATGTACTGACTGGCATGCACGCCACTATCGGTGCGCCCGCAACCATACACAGTCACAGGGGCTTTAAAAATCTTATGCAGGGCTTTTTCTATCGTTTCCTGTACGCTGGTGGCTTTGGGTTGCCACTGCCAGCCGTGGTAGTTGCTGCCGTCAAAGCCAATATGCAAGAAGTAGATCATTCAGTCGTTCGCTTATAATGTTTCAAAGTAAGCGAGTTTCAATCGATCTATTGCCAGGGCATTCTTGTAAATGGAGCGATTGGTTCTATTGTCCGGTGAAGTTTACCTCTTTTGGTACGCCGTTGATGGTTACTTTGTATTTACCGTAAAAAGCAGAAACGGCATATTCTCCCTTTTTATTGGCAACCCCTGATGCTTTTGTCCACCATTCTTTGAAAATCAGATTTTGGTAGGTCTCAAGTGCTGGGGTAGGCGACCAGTCACGTTTGTAAAGTGAGGAGGCTTTGATCCAGTTATTGCCTTCCCAGAAACCCCACATCAGTATGCCCTCAACTGCCGGGTGAGCAAAACAGATCCGGTAGTAGTCGGCCATCTCTTTGGCTCTTTGTAGCTCTTGAGCAGGTGTCATTGTCGGCGGATTATCACTCAGGTACTGCGACCGCTGCCCGGGCATATTGAACTCCGTAATACGGATGGGTAAATTGAAAATGGCCAGCGAATCCAGGCATCGCTTCAGCTCCGACCGGTCAAAAGTGTCGGTATGCAGATGCCCCTGCACCCCAATGCCGGCAAGGGGCACTCCCTGATTCAAAAGAAAGCGAATCTGGGCCATGTAATCATCCAGCCGCTTGCCGGTGAGGATGTCGTAGTCGTTCAAAAAGAGCTTGATGTCAGGGTCGCCGTTGCGGGCCCATTGTGCCATTTGTTTGGTAATCTCCGGCCCCAGCCGATCTTCGTAGTAGTTGCCGTGGATCATTTCATTGTTGAGGTCGTACTCCACGAATCTTCCTTTGTATTTGGCGGTGACGGTCTCCGCCCGGTTTTGCAGGGTTTTTCTCAGCTCCTCGTCATTCATCTCCTTCACCCAGGGCTGCACAAATTTTTCGATACCCCAGAAGAGATTGTGTGCCCTCAAGGGGATATTGTTTGCTTCGGTGAAGCTTAGAATCGTGTCAATTGTTGCATAGTTAACATTGCCTTTCTCCCTCTCCATGCTGAGCCACTTCACTGCGTTTTCGGTGACTGCCGAGTTGAAGTTTTCCAAAAACTTCTCTTTATAGATTTTTTTGTCAGCTTCCGACCACCCGCCCGCTATACCGTTGCCAATGGCGGCCCCAAACCAGAAGTCGTGGCTTAGCTGTTCGACTGCGACTTTTTCGCCTGGCTTGGCTTTGATGACCAGCTGCCCCTTACGATTGGCAGCAATGTCTTTTTCGATGCCGGGGTATTGTGCAAGGGCATAAGAAAAAAAGGTCAGTTGTAGGATAATTACCAGACCCAAAAGTGCTGGTAGGCGTGGTTTGTTCAATGGATTCATAATAAAAAGAGTCTTTGTTGGTAACCGTGCCAATACTTCAATGAGCTCAACAAGTTACTGCATCCACCTCTCAGGCACAAAGCAATTTGTTACCCGGCCAAAAGCGCTTGCGACTGGTGAATGAGGGTTTCCAGTGCTCCTGTTTCTTCTGCTGTCGGCATCACTAGTGGCGCTCTTACATCACCAGCGCTTCGGCCGATGAGCTTGGCACCGGCCTTGATCAAACTCACTGCATAGCCGTTCTTTTTCGACCGGAGCCTTACGAATGGAATGTAGAATTCCCTCGTGATTTTGGCGACTGTTTCTTTATCGCCAGCTCTCAGGCTCTTGTAGAAAAGGTTGGCCAGCTCCGGGACGAAATTGAATACTGCCGAAGAATAGGTATTCACGCCGATTGACAAATATGCCTCAGCAATGATCTCGGCTGTGGGCACGCCACCGATGTACGACAAGCGACTGCCTACTGACTTGATCGTGTCGTTCAGTTCCTGCATGTTGCCGGTGCCATCCTTGAGCCCGATAAAGTTATCGCAGTTGTCCGCCAGCTTCTGGACATAGTCTGCTGAAAGCACGCCATTGGCCCGGTTGTAGTAAATCACCGGCAAGCTGGTGTTGTCCATAATGGCCTTGGCATACTCATAGCAGCCGTCTTTCGGGCATTCGGTGAGGTAGGGCGGCATTAGCAGCAGTGCACTCATGCCAGCATTCTCGGCGATTTTTGCAAAGGCAATCGCCTCTGGTATGCTGCGACCCACGCTGGAGATCATCGGCACCCTTGCCTGAACAGTTTCAGCCGTTACTTCTACGATCTTTTTGTACTCCTGCTCTGAGAGAGAGAAGAACTCACCTGTTCCGCCAGCGACAAAGATAGACGATACTTTGTGAGTCACGAACCAGTCGAGGCGGGAGGCGTAGGTAGTAGCATTGAATTGCCCTTTTTCGTCCATATCGGTGATGGGGAAGGAGAGGAGGCCGTCTTCGAGGGAGGCTTTTATTTGGGTGAGGGTAAGTGACATAGGTGTGGTTTAATGGTCAGTAGAATTTCGGTTTTTTGAGTCTTTCCGAGCACGTTTGTGGTTCAGTATTTTTTAGTCAAAGCAAGGTTTTTGTCCTTGAGCCGGACGGGCTCCTACTTTTCCTTTCGGTCCCCGCCGGGATGAAAAGTAGGCAAAAATCATAGAAAAATTAACGCACGGCCCGAAAACGCTCAACCTGCCACCATTTTTCTCCACCCCTCCTGGAAGGAGATCTCGTTGTCGATGCGTCAGAGCGAATACAGACGAAGTGCGAGGGTATTTTTTAGGTCAGAGGCCCGGGATTAAAGAGTACCAGATCATTGTATAGCCCCAGCCTGTCGGTTGATATTTTTTTGGTGCCGCTGGCAACGTCGAGGATAAGGTGGAAAAGCTCCCAGCCCATTTCTTCAATGGTTTTTTCGCCGAAGGCAATCGGGCCAGCATTAAAATCGATCAGGTCGAACCATCGGTCGTTAAGCTTTGAGTTGGAGCTCACCTTGATTACCGGCACCATCGATAGTCCGTAAGGCGTGCCACGGCCTGTAATAAATACGTGCATGTTCATGCCCGCTGCCAGCTGGAGCGTGCCGCACACGAAGTCGCTGGCAGGAGTTGCTACAAAGTTCAGCCCTTTGGTTCTGATCTTTTCTCCTGGTGCCACCACGTCCACTATGGGGCTGGTGCCAGATTTGGCAATGGAGCCCAGCGCTTTTTCTACGATATTGCTCAGCCCACCCCGCTTGTTGCCTGGCGACGTATTGGCACTTCGATCCGCCTGACCGGCCCGCAGATAGTCGTCGTACCACTTCATTTCCTTCTTCAGCGCTGCGGCTACCTCTTCGTTCACCGCCCTGGGCACCAGCAGGTGAATGGCGTCACGTACTTCCGTGACTTCGGAGAACATCACCGTTCCCCCGGCTCTTACAATGAGGTCGGAAGCAAAGCCCGCCGCAGGGTTGCCCGTCAGGCCCGAGAAAGCGTCGCTGCCGCCACACTGCATGCCCACCACAAGGTCAGAAACGGCACAGGTTTCCCGCTTCCGCTGGTTCAGTTTTTTCAAGTGTTTCTCAGCCAGGGCCATAATGCCATCGACCATTTCTTCAAAGCCGACGAATGCTTCGTCCTGTAGATAGAGAATAGAGCTGTGGTCACTGATGTCTGGCAGCAGACGTTCAGGCCTCAGCTTTTCACAACCAAGCCCTACAATCATCACTTCATCGCCGAAGTTTGGATTTTGTGCAATATGCCTGATGGTTCTTATCGGAATCATGGCCGCAGGCGCATCGATGGCAATGCCGCACCCGTAGTTGTGATTGAAAGTGACTACGTCGTCGACGTTGGGGTAGAGAGGAAGCAGCTCTTTTTTGATTTTGCTGGTGATGTAGTTGGTCATGCCGGCCACACACTGCACACTGATGGTGATGCCCAGCACATTTTTGGTACCCACAGTGCCGTCTGCATTTTTGAATCCCTGAAAAGTATAACCTGTCAATGGCTCCACTTTTGGCACCAGGTGCGGTGAGAAATGAATATCGTCCAGGTCTGGCGGCTTTGGCATCTCCATATTCGTCTCATTCACCCAGCTTCCAGCCAGTAGAAGCGACTTTGCATAGCCGATCTCCTGTCCGTAACGGATCACCGGATCGCTCATGCCGATATTTTTAAGTGCTACTTTGTGGCCCATGGGAATACTTTGGGTAGTCACGATTCCTTCGGGAAGAGTGGCACCTTTCTCCAGGCCAGAGGGGCTTGAGACAATGCCTACGTTGTCGGTCGGACTCGTTTTGATGACTATATTATCTGGAACACTCATGGTCAGGCGAATGGGAAAAGGTAAGACAAGATCATGACCGCTACAAAACCAGCCAAGCCCATGACGGTCAGTAAATAGGAGAAAAAACGGATAGTTTCTTTCTCTTCCATCCCAGCCATTTTAGTAATGATCCAAAAAGCGCTATCGTTCATCCAGGGGAATATTTTGGAGCCACAGCCTATCACAATGGCGAGGTACACTGGATGAAAACCAAACCCATGAGCGCCACCAAACCCATTCATAACGCCAACAGCCGTTACCATGGCCACGGTGGCTGAGCCTTGAGCAGTTCTTACCACCACAGCGATGAGAAAAGCCAGAGGCAAAATAGCAGCTTGAGAGCCTCCTGCCAGCTCACCGATTTGTACGCCAATGCCAGTTTGCTGTAGCATTTGGCCAAAAGTGCCGCCAGCGCTGGTAATCAAAATAATCATACCGGCACTCATCAGAGATTCTGAAACGCTTTTCTGGAACAGCTTTGCATCTTTCAGCCTCACCCACATCAAAGACAGCGCTATGGTAGCAGAAATGAACAGGGCGATGTTGCTGTCGCCGATGATTTTGAATGTGTGTAGCAGGGAAAGCTGAAATTCGCTGGTGCCTTCAGCGTCCAGATCAATCGCCATTCCCAGGAGTGTATTGCCCGTGATGAGGAGAATGGGTAGCAGAATAGGCAGCAACGATATGGCCAACCCTGGTAGATTCTTGTCCTCAATTTCTAACGTCGCCTTCAACTCCGCCACAGGCATATCTGCCGTGCTCCTCATAGGCAAGTCCCATTTTTTGTTGGCCCACAAGGCATACAAGTAGCCGCAGATGACAGTAATAGCGCCAATGGTCAGACCGGCGATCATCATCACGCCAATGTCCACACCCAGTTCTTTTGCCACATACAGTGGCCCCGGGGTGGGAGGCACCAGCGAGTGGGCCATTACACCACCAGCAATGGCACACATCAGGTAAAGGCTAAATCGCTTGGGATTGCGGATGCCCATGGATTTCACAAGTGGGATCATCAGGTAAAACACGGTGTCGAAAAACACAGGAATACCCAGCATAAAGCTGCCTGACAGGAAAGCCATCGAAGCGTTTTTCTGCCCGATGAGGTTCATAAGACTGCGGATGATGCGCTCAGCGGCACCGCTTTTCATCAGAGCGGCACCAATAATGGAGGCCAGCAGAATAAGAATGCCTATTTTGCCTACTGTATTGCCAAAGGCGTTTGATAGTCGGCTGCCAATGGTTTGCACAGATAGCGCCAGGGCACTGGCATCACTCATGTTGCTGTGGATAGCGTAGTCGTAAATCTGGGCCTGGGAGGTGAGGATGCCCGTAGCAACTGCAGCCAGAAGGAGAGAGAGCAGGGCATGCAAACGCAAGATAATGATGCAAAAAAGCACGACTGCAATTCCAATAAGTACAATTATGAGTGGGCTCATGCGGTGGAGCAGGTATGGGTGTGGTAAGCAATTTGCCACCGAATCGATCATCCGGATGATAGTTTACCGGGATGGCCAATGCAGTGGAAGGTAATCTATAAAAAGACTTGCAAACTTTAAAATGTGATATCGCTTTGCGGTATAGGATTGATTCAGGAGCCCATGTTTGGTGGTTTTCTGGGATTTGTATCCGGTGCGTGCTATTTTACAGAAAAAACAACCTTTAAAAAAACTCTATCACAATATGCTCACAAAAATACCTGCCGCTTTTGTCCTCAGTTTGGTACTCTTTGGCTGCACAAACGGCCCCGTTGGCGACACCTCTGCATTTCTCAACACTCCCAACCTGGTTGCCTTCTGGACTTTCAGCGAAGAAGCCGGTCAGCAGCGGGTGTCTGTAGGTGGAAGCCAAATACACTCGCTATCGGAAGTAGGCGGGCCCATTGCCAGGGCAGATGTGGGGCCGTTCTCAGGCTACTCTGCCTACTTCGACGGCAAGCAATACATGATCATTCCTTACCAGGAAACCGGCGATCTCAATATTTGTGGACGCAATGCGCAGGTGTCGATGTTTGCCGTGGTGAAAATCTACGACCTCAGGCAAAGTCGCAGCATTGCCGGCATGTGGAGTGAGGGCAAAGGAAAGGACGACGACACCGGCACCCGCCAGTATGCCATGCTCATGAACATGCCTACTTATGGAGGCCCGAGGCAACTCGTACCGCATATTTCTGCGGAAGGTGGTGTGACCATGCGAGCCGATAGCAGTAAGTTCCCCTGGTGTGCCGACTACGCAGCTACCAAACAGGAAGTGCCCGAGGAGCGCTGGTGTACGCTGGCCTTTACCTATGACGGTGAGTTTATCAAAGCTTATATCGATGGAGTGCTTGATGAGAGAGCGCCCGATCCTGTTAATGATAAAAGAGATGACCCCTATTTTATGCAGGAGGGTCCAGGTGGTGCCAACAGAGGGATGAACCCGTATTATCATGGCCGGGGCATTTTTTGCTACGACCCTGAAATCCATTCCGAGACCAAACCCGGCGGTGGCTCCGACTTCACAGTGGGGGCACGCTATGCAGTTGGTTCCATGCTAGGAGAAGCCACCATTGGCTACTTTGGTGGCCTGGCAGTGTTTGATAGGGCGCTGACGGATGAGGAGGTTTTGAAGCTGCATGAGGCGAGTAATATTGCAGCACTGAGAAAGCTGGACGAAAAGTAATAAGCTTCCTTACAGCCAAAGCCACCATACCACGCCGACACTTCCTTTAGGAGCCGACGTGCTTAAAGAAACACTATCTACAGAAGCAATTAAAGAGGTTACTATCTGCGCTTCCGCAGAGAGTAACCTCTTTAATGCGTTTCGAAGCAAAGCCGACGTGGTCTGATCTACACAGACTACAAAAGTTTTGCTGGACAGTCCAGGTACGCTGCGGTTGTTTGCTACTGTTTGGTTATAAGCTTCAGCTGTTGGGGCAAACTTTTGTAGTCTCCTTCACCGCCACCGTAATATCCCGTTCCGGAGTGTGTCTCACACGCCGGAACCGCCCTCCAAAAGACAAAGTCGCCTCCAACCCCTCGCTCATCTCGTGAATTTGGTATAAGAAAGCCTATTCGCCATACAGATCATTTTAAAGCACATTATCTCAGTTAACCCAAGTAAAGTGACCGATCTTTGACATATTTGAAGTCATAATCTTTTGCACCGTAGGCCCCCAAATGAATAATATAGCTTTTGTAACCATTGCCACTGGCCCATTTTCCCGAACCTGCAAGGCAGAAGCATGCCTTGAGTCGCTGTACAGGATAGCAAAATACACCGGGCCGTCGTTTTTGATTACAGATTCGCCTGGCTGCCACGATATCAATAACATTAGGAAAAATGCAGGCTCGGACAATATCGAGCTGATAACCGTAGAGAACTTCTCCCGGAAAATTGACTCTCCCATCGGATTTTTACGACAAAGTGTGTTAGGAGTACCTGTTTGGGTGCCCAGGTTTATTTCGCCCATGAAGCGACCAAAAGCTAAGTCGCTGAAGGCCGAAGTATTCAATTTGATTGACGATGCAGCCATAGACATACTCATCTATATAGATGCCGATGCTATATTTTTGAGAGAGGAGGGGCTGGCTGACTTGCTGCATTTTGCTGCTTCAGGCTGGGACGCCGAGGGAGTTAAGTTCAGGGTCAACCGATTCCCCGACGAGCAGCACCCCGAAAGAAAACTAAATATTCACACCGGGTTTATGATTGCTCATCGGACTCTTTCCAGAAAAGCGCTTCAGCATTGGAGCCAAATGATGGCAATTAAGCAGCATTGGGTGAGAAATTTTTCTGACAAGGAAAAATACCTTCGGGCTTATGAGCAAGTGAGAGAGGAGAAGGGAAAGCCGGATTATATGTCAGTGTTTCCTATTCCCAATCATAAATATGAGGTTATTCTCGATCCAGAGAATGACACAGGACTGATTGGCCACATCACCAGCGGGCGTATCAAGCACCACGGAAAAATGAAAATTGAAGAATACCTCTCAAAGCTGGGATTAAAATCTTACCCCGCCGGGTACTACACGCTGCCAGGCATGCCGCAGTGGATGATCAATGTTTTCTATTTTGGATACTTTGGTTACTACAGGAACTATAAAATTGAGAAGGTCTGGAAAGGGATCCGATCAAAATTTAATGGCTGACCGGTATTTGCTGCACAGATGAGGCCTGCATAACATGCCGTGATTCGCTCCTTCGTCGCTATCGGTTTGACGTTGGTGTGGAGAGGGCAGATGTGCGTGCACTTCTGCTCTAAAAGGATGCTTAACAGCTAAAGCCACCAAAGACTGCCGTCATCTCGAACCGAGGTACGACGGAGAGATCTCCCAGATGATAGCAGTGTTCTTTAGAGGTTCGGTGCCAGGTCTTGGGGATGCCTCCTTCGCACCTTCACTTGGCTCCATTTCATTTCGCCAAATTGCGGATGCTCAGCTTCGGCATGACGTTGTTATTGTGGCTGTAGCTGTGCCGAGGCGGCGGATTGTCACCACAACACAGCCAGCCCCATAGCCCTTCGTTTGCAACGAGGGCTACTGAGACTTGCGCTTGCAGCGCATATTCCGTTCAGCCTCGTTGTAGACGATGACGAGGAAAATGCTTAAATGCAACTGAGGTTAATTTACTATTGGCCGTCGGGAGAGGTACTTCCTGGCATCTTTTGACAAGGAAAGGCCCAGAATTAAGAAAGAGATGAAAGGAAGTCCGTTGGTACCAAACATCACTAAAATATCGAAAGTAATTGCGATCCAAAACCCGATGCCCTTCCGAAGGATCAGGAATACATATTGCAAGGCTATGGGTATTAACATAATACTATAATATCCCATTATAGAGCCTAGCATATATTCTGGGTTTGAATAGGTGTCATCAATTGCTATTCGATCAATGACCGTAGAAGCAAATCCTGTCAGGAAGCCAGCTTCAGGGTTTGCCAGTAGAACATATGCTGCTATGCCAACAAGCAAAAACAAGAAAACTAGCCTGAAAATGATCAGGCCAGTTATCCATTTAATAATCCCTGGTTTTGTCATGTTAGGTTGAGTTTTTTAATAACCGCTTTTCTGTCTTGAAGTTGTCACATCCAGCCCCCTCACTTCTTCCCCTCTATATCAATCTTCGCATTCTCGTTAATCAGCTTGTCGTTGAGCTGGGTCACCTGCTTGTCGAGCAGGGTTTGGAACTCTGTTTGCACCCGCACCATGCGCTCGTTCAGCACGCCTTTTACTTCGGCTTGCTGACTGGTGGGTTTGAAGTCCGCTCCTTTGGCTGTGATGTCGCTGGCCAGGGCTGAGAGCCTGCCGTAGAGCTGCATGGGCGTGCGGAAGGCGTCCTCACGGGCACCAGTCATATGGATGTCGTAGAGCTGACCGGCAATAGCCGTAGCCTGACCCTGCACTGCCATCAGCTCTTTCTGGAGTTTGGCGTTTTTGATTGTGGGGATCATCTCCTCCAACTCCTTCCTGATCCATTCTATCCTGTCGATCATTTCCACCACGGTGTTCAGGGCGTCACGCAGTTGTAGCGAGAACGCTACCTGCTCTTCTATTTCCCGCTGCGTTCCTTCCGTGGAGGGGTCTTTCAGCACGCCGACGGTTTTGATGATTTCCGTATCGCCTACCTTTATCTTCACAGAATACTGCCCAGGCGCTACCCGTGGCCCAAGCTGTCCACCCCAGAGATCCAAATCCCAGGTAACCAACGGTCGCCAGCCTTCGCCATTCATTTCTACCCATGGTCGGCCTTCCGGCTTTGTTCGTAGCTTGGGCTTGAAGGTGGGCTCGTAGCGCAGATCCCACATGGTGCGATTGATCCCGGCGGTCTGCTTGCCTTTCAAGGTGCGGATCACTTCCTGCTGCTCGTTGAGGATGGTGATCACTACCGGCTGTTCCACAGAGTCCTTCAGGTAATAGTTCACAGCCACACCATAGGCCGGGTTTTGCCCCGAGTTCAGGCTAGGCCCATCGGTCTTGATCGCTTCTTTCTCCTGAAAGCGATAGGTCTTGCGCAAGTCAAATGCGTGCACTGCCGTCGCCTGCACCTCTTCGGAAAACTGCCGGATGGGGGAGATGTCGTCCATGATATAGTACCCACGGCCGTAGGTGGCCACCACCAGGTCGTCGAAGTTTTCCTGAATGGCCAGCCAATACACGGGCGCCGGAGGCAGGTTGTTTTGAAGCGGCAGCCAGGTTGCACCGTCGTTGGGGGTATAGTACACCCCATTGTCGGTACCGGCGAAAAGTAGCCCCTGCTTTTTCGGGTCTTCTTTTACCACGTGCGCAAAGCTCAGGATGGATTTCGGAATGCCGTCGCTGATCTTCTTCCACGTCTTGCCATAGTCAGCGGTTTTGAAGATATACGGGTCAAAGTCGGCCATTTGATGCAGGTCGATGGTGATGTAGGCAGTGCCTGCATGGTAACGGGAAGGCTCTATGTTCGAAATGGTACCCCAGGGGGCCACAGGAATGTTTTTGCTCACGTTCGTCCATGTTTTGCCGCCGTCTTGTGTCAGCTGCACTTGTCCGTCGTTGCTGCCCGTCCAGATCAGGCCTTTTTGTATGGGCGACTCTTCCACGGCAAACAGCGTAGCCCCATCAAAGGTCATCAGGTTGTCGATAGCAATGCCGCCGGAGTTCTGCTGGTGGGTCTTGTCGTTGAGGGTAAGGTCGGGACTGATCAGCTGCCAGCTTTGTCCGCCGTCGTCGGACTGGTGCACATACTGGCTGCCTACATACACCCGGTGAGGAGTGTGTGGGGAGAAGCTCAGCGGGAAGTTCCAGTGCCAGCGGTATTTCAGGTCAGCGGGCTTCCAGCCGTAACCGGCTTCGGGCCACACCCTCACCTCCCGTGCATGGCCTGTGCGCATGTCGAAGCGCTGCAGGCCACCATCGTAGCAACCCGACCAAATGATGTTGTTGTCGAACGGATCAGGCTTGGCAAATCCGCTTTCACAGCCACCCACGCCCTGCCACAAACCCAGGGGAATATAGCCCTGCAAGCTGTTGCTCGGACCACGATAGGAGTAGCCATCCTGCCGGTTGCCGTACACGAAATAGGGAGCGTTGTTGTCCACAGCCACATGGTACATCTGGGCAATGGGCAGCACCACTCGCTGGAAGGTTTTGCCATGGTTCAGGCTGATGCTGGCGCAGCCATCGTGGGCCACCATCATGCGGTCGGCGTTGGTGGGGTCAATCCACATGTCGTGGTTGTCGCCACCACCACGGGGAGGGCGCTTCTCCAGCGTTTTGCCACCGTCGAGCGACTGTGCAAAACGAACGCTGAGGAAATAGATTTCATTTTCATTGGCAGGAGAAACCGCTATGCGGGTGTAGTAGGGTGCCCGCTCAGCCATGTCGTGGTGGTTGCTGACGAGTGTCCAGCTTTCACCGGCGTTTTCTGTGCTGTAAAGCGCAGGGCTTTTGTCTTCAAACAAGGCGTAGACTTTATTGGGGTTACCGGGGGCTACGGCCACGGCGACTTTCCCTACAGGATGGTCTTTGCCTCCCGGCAAGCCTTTCTCCCTCATGGGCTCCCAGGTGTCACCGCCGTCGGTGGACTTATAGATGCCGCCACCTGCACCTCCGCTGCGGAGGCCCCAGGTATTGATATGGATCGACCACATGGCTGCATAGAGTACGTTGGGGTTAGTAGGATCCATGCTCAGGTCTGCGGCGCCCGTGTTTTCATCTACGAACAGCACTTTTGCCCATGAGTTGCCACCATCTTTGGTGCGGTAAATGCCCCGCTCCTCCTGCGGGCCGTAGGTATGGCCTAATGATGCTGCGTATACAATGTCCGGATTGGTAGGATGCACGATCACCCTGCCAATGCGGGCTGTTTTTACCAGCCCCATGTTTGTCCATGATTTGCCAGCGTCAGCTGATTTGTAGATGCCGTTGCCGATGGAGTGGGCCGGACGGATGAGGAAGGTTTCGCCGGTGCCAGCCCACACGGTAGAGGGCTCGGAGGGTGCCAGGGCCAGGGAGCCGATGGATGAAACGTCCTGATCGTCGAAGATGGGATCCCAGGACACGCCGCCGTCTTCGGTTTTCCAGACGCCACCAGACGCAGCGCCAATGTAGTTGACCATGGGGTTGCCTGGCTCACCCACAATGGCAATGGCTCGGTTGCCCTCGGGGCCAATGAAGCGGTACGACAGGTCATCGAAAACCTTTGAATCGACCTGGCTAAATGATAGGAGGGGGAGGAGCAGGCATGCGGCTACGCCGGTCAGGCATTTGGAAACAATTGAGTTCATCTGTTTGGCTTAGGTTGTAAGCATAAGTCTACTCAATTGGCGGGAATGTGGAAAGAAGAATTGGGTGATCGGTGAATTGAAGGGGTTTCGAATTAAAGAGGTTAATCTCTGCGGAAGCGCAGATAGTAACCTCTTTAATGCGTTCCGAAGTGAAGCCGACGTGGGCTGATGTACAGACTACAAAAGTTTTGCCGGATGGCCCCGGTGCGTTGCGGTTACTTGCTAAGGTTGGGGTACAGGCTTTGGCTGGCGCAGCAAACTTTTGTAGTCTATTATTCGTGGGCTTTTAATTAGCGATAAGACAGTAACCTCTTTACCTGGGTGCAGTTAGCAAACCTGGCGTGATCCGAGATACGCAGACTACAAAAGTTTTGCCGGATGGCCCCGGTGCGTTGCGGTTACTTACTATGGTGGGATCACCCGCTGCGGCTGTTGGAGCGAATTTTTGTAGTCTTCCCTGCCGCCACCCTCACGTCCCGTTCCGGAGTGCTTCTCCCAGGTCGTTCTGGAGTGTGTCTCACACCCCCGTTTCCGGAGTGTGTCTCACATGCCGGAACCACCCCCACAAAAAAAAAGCACCGTTCCCAGCGCCTCTTTTCCGTATACAAGTATTATTCACTTTCTTGTTCATGCGGCACCTTGCCGTTCGACTGCGTCACAGCTGCAGGCTGGCTTCCTGGCTTAGCTTTACCTTTCGGGCCGGTGCCCTGGTGATTGTACCGGTCAACCCAGGTATTCACTCGTCAAATTTTAATGTTTAATTTATTAAACTAAAATAAATATATTTGTTCATTATATTAAACATTATGGATAAGAAGAGTGCTATTTTACTTCCTAAAACACGTCGAATTCTTGAAACCGTTGGTGAACAAATAAAGCTGGCCAGACTGAGACGCAAGCTCAGTGGAGAAATGGTGGCAGAGCGTGCAGGAATCGGAAGAAATACACTGATTTCTATAGAACAAGGAAGGCCTTCCGTGAGTATCGGACACTACCTGAATGTATTGAAGGTACTGGGACTGGAAGCCGATTTTTTGACCCTTGCAAAAGATGACCTTTTGGGAAGAAAATTGCAGGATGCTCAATTAACCACAAAAGAACGGGCACCGAAGAAGAAATAGCCATGGCAAAAAGAGAAATATATGTTTTTGCAGACTGGCAAGAGGTGAATGGCCCAATTCTAATGGGCATGTTGACGTCAGAAATGCTAAGAGGAAAAGAAATTTTCTCCTTTGAGTATGATAAGACCTGGTTGTCATCAGGCTTCGCACAAACCCTTGACCCCGATCTGCAACTTTATCCGGGCCCTCAGTACCCGAATGATGATAGTAAATTCAATTTTGGGTTGTTTCTGGACTCCTCACCGGACCGCTGGGGGCGAGTGCTCATGCAGCGAAGGGAGGCAGCGGAGGCGAGATGGCAAGAACGAAAACCCATCAAACTTTTTGAAACAGATTATCTGCTGGGTGTTTATGATGGTCATAGAATGGGGGCACTGAGGTTCAAACTCGAACCAGACGGGCCGTTTTTAAATAATGATGAACGTCAGGCAAGTCCGCCCTGGACGTCCATTCGGGAGCTTGAACAAATTAGCTTAAGACTTGAAGAGGAGGGAGCCATCGACCACCCCGACTACCGGCAGTGGTTAAACATGCTGGTAAACCCTGGGTCGTCGTTAGGCGGGGCACGCCCCAAAGCAAGTGTTTTGGACGCTGACAGCAACCTGTGGATTGCTAAATTCCCCAGCAAGAACGATGAAGGCGATATGGGGGCCTGGGAAATGGTCACCTACGAACTTGCTGTTGCAGCCGGTGTCCACATGGCTGAGTGCCAGGCTAGAAAATTTACAAGCGATTACCACACATTCATCACAAAAAGATTTGATCGAACCAACGATGGCAGACGATTACATTTCACATCGGCGATGACACAGCTTGGCTACACCGATGGTGCCGATGCGGCCAGTGGCGTTAGTTATCTTGAGTTAGTAGACTTTCTGATGAGCAATGGCGCCAATGTAGAGGAAGACCTGCCTCAGCTATGGCGAAGGATCGTCTTCAGTATTTGTGTTTCTAATACCGACGATCACCTGAGAAACCATGGTTTCCTGCTGTCGAATGATGGTTGGTATTTATCTCCCGCCTATGACATCAACCCGAACGAAAGTGGAACTGGGTTGAAATTAAATATCTCCGAATACGACAATGCACTGGAGCTCGGTCTTGCCATGGAGGTTCATACCTACTTTCGCCTAGATGAGGCAAGGGCATTGGAAATCATTGAGCAGGTGAAAAGTGTGGTAGGCAAATGGAGGGAGGTGGCAACAAAATATGGCATCTCAAAATCGAGCCAGGAATTGAAGGCTATGGCGTTCCAGGTGGTAAAGTGATTGGTAGAGGGCTGTAGTTCGAATTTGCTATTTATGAGGGAGTTTCCGTCACCAATGCGGCAGCCAACCCCAAAAGAGGGAAAAGGTGCGCTGCTCTGCATAGGCTGATTGCTGGTAGGGGATAAGCCGTTGCAAGGGTGCGGCAAGAAATTTTTAGGTAGGGGAAGGATAGAACACCGGAGTTCCGATCCCTCTTAGGTAACTGCTGCATAATCAGCGTCCATAGCCACCATCACCTCCAAAGCTGTGCCAACACGATGAAAGGAGGTTGCTCTCTGAGGAAGCGCAGATGGTAAGCTCTTTAATGCTCCCGGTCTGGCAGTGTTTTTGGAAAACTCACTGCCATTCCCAAGGGGATGCCGTTCCGGCGTCGGCTCCCTCGTGCCTCGGAATCGGCATGACGTTGGTGTGGGCAGGGCGGAAGTGCTCATGCTTTGTGCGGTACTGCCACTGCCCGCACCAAGCTACCATAGCAGCCGTCACTTCGCAACGCAGCGGAGCCGACGTGGAACGGAATCCCCCCGATGCTAGCAGTATATTTTTTCAGATCGTTTATCTAACTTAACTAAATGGAAAAAGGAGGTGCTGTTTACATCATGACCAATGTGCATCACACAGTCTTTTACACTGGTGTCACCTCAGATTTGATTGACAGAGTCCACAAACACAAGACGAAGTTTTATCCAAAAAGCTTTACATCAAGATATAACATTGTAAAGTTGGTCTACTTCGAGCTATTTCATTCTATTGAGGAGGCTATTGCCAGAGAAAAGGAAGTGAAAAAACTTCGGAGGGAAAAGAAGGTGGCTCTTATTGAATCGATGAATCCGGAGTGGAGGGATTTGTTTGATACACTGGAGTAAAAAGGATGGCTAAGAGCTAAACTCCCCATAGCAGCCGTCATCTCGAAACGGAGCGGAGCGCAGTGAGAGATCCCCCCGACCCGCAGCCGAGCTAGCCATACCTTGGCTTATTACACACGGAATCCCTTACCTGACACTGCATTTACCCAGCTCACTGCCATTCCCAGGGGGATGCCTCGCTCGTTCCTCACAATCGGCATGACGTTGATTTGGAAGCTGTTGTGGTGATCGTGCTTTGGGTAGAACCGCCGCTGCCCGCACCAAGCCACCATAACAGCCGTCATTTCGCAGCGGAGCGGAGAAATCCCCCGGATGTTTGCAGTGTTTTTAAAACGACTCATTTATTACGTGGAGACCGAGTGGGGGAGGGAATGGTACGAGGCTCAGCTTCGCTAGTTGGCCATCGCACCAGCTTGCAGTCAGCTTAGGGAGTGCTAGAACCAGCGGGGGCCAGCTCATTCCTCTTCTATTGATTCTTTCCAAATTCCAAGCTTATGTTCTACGGCATAAACCTCAGCCAGCCTAATTTGACTGAGGAAGTCGCTATAAGCAATGCTATCCACAAATACTGTTAAATCCATTTTCTCATCAGTCTCTTCATAGAGCTCTCTTTCCCAACTTTCCATCTCGTTCCAGGTTTTGGGCCTTTCCATAGTACCTCCGGGGAAACAACCTTTTCTTATCAAATAGTTGTTCAACGTATCTCCCTGGTCAACAATCCAGCAGTAAACCATTTTGGTTTCAGGCTCTTCGGCCATAACGGGGGCCAAAAGAACTGACAGGGACAACGATCGCACTTGGATGTTTCTGTACCCATTCAAAAATGAGGCTGTCTGAATTGTCCGAATGGATTGTTCTGAAAAATCCTCTTCCTAATAAACAGTAGGTGCTGCTTTCATCCAAAGATGACGATCCGAAAACAGAATTGAACTTAAAGTCTTTTAACAGTAGTTCTTTTCCCCGATCTCCCCTGTTTATGCAAGATGTAAATGTTATCAGAGTCAAAAATAGTATTGCTGAAAAGCGGCTCATTGTCATCGAAGGTTAAGGTCGCATTCCTACTTTTCCTTTGCAAGTTCATGATATTGACTCCAACTTAGATCCGAGCAGGTCGAGTCTTCCTTCCCAATTTTAAATCCAGGAGCTCCACTCATCATTATGGACTCGTCAGACTCAGTTGTTCGTTCGAATTCATAATCAAAGTACCAAAAAGAGCTGAATTCCTTGGGTATGGAAACCTTCCATTTGATTCCTTCAACCGGATTTTCTCGATTCATACTAAGGATATGTTCCCTTGCTATATCGATTGCTTTTTCTCGATCCATAATGAAGCCCAACAATTCTACATGGCCCAGCCAAACCCGTTCTACATGGCTACCAGTTTAGCAAATACTTTCACGAGCAGTTGCGGCGATGCAATCGCCCGTTTCGCACGCCCTCGTTTCCGCTATCGCTCAAACGAGGGCGTATTCTATTCTTTATAACCTCTATTCATCGACGGTCGACGTTAACACTCGTTTAATTTATGCTTTTTGTTCGAATGCCTTAATTGTGGATCTAACGATCAAGCATGTTAGATAGAGAAACGCTTCGACTTCTTCAGGTTTGATTTTGTGCCGGTTTTCACCAGCATGCCTTCTGTATTCATGGGCATATTTTAAATAGTTGAGGAAAATTTTATCCCAATAGTTTGAAAACTGTAAAAGCTTAAGGAGCTCTGTTTGGTTGTTGTCTAGAGTCCTTTTATTATTTAAAATTTTACGTCCAAGCCCTTCAATGCACAAGTAGCAGTTTTCAACAACACCTGAAAGACTTTTGGCTTGGTAATTATCTAAGGCAATTTTTAAATCAGTCTTTTCATCAGGAAATTTATCCAATAGTGTGATAGCTGTATCTATTAATTCCTTATCAAGCAGTTCATCACCAGTCGGATAGAATGTTCCGTCAGCCCATCTGATGCCAATATTCAGAGCTGAGCTATTGATAGCATTTTTTACAAGAGAATCTATTGTGCTTTGCATAGCTTGTTCGTCTTCATATGCCTTATGAATGGCAACTAAAACTCTAAGTGTCTGAATGAAATCCTTTTTGGTTAAAGTGTCAAAATTTGGAATCGACGTATGCATGAAGCTGTTTTGATCAATCATTTCTGATGCATTCAATCCTAGTTGGAAGCATACTGAATTGAAGAGTTTGTGGTAATCGTCAAAATCCAGTTTTATGAGTTGATCAAAAATTTTGTTTTCGATTCTGTTTATAAACCGGGTTTTTTCCTCCTCAATTGAACTTCTTAATCCAAATCTCTTGTCAAATTCTTTAATACTCATTTGTTGGCCTTGTAGAAATGAATGTCAACATGTGGATATGGACAAGTCCAATTCTCCTTTATATGCCTACCAATCTACTACATTTTAATAACAAAAACGGCAACCGACTACAGATGATAACTGGGCTGTGAGGGTTTAGCACTGACCCAATAGTGCGTTTTCAGGCTCACTTCCATCATCAAGGGGATCCCTCGCTCGTTCCTCGCCATCGGGATGACGCTGGCGTGGGGAAGTTTGGCTGTGCTCCTTCATCACCCCCTACCACCAATCCACTTTTCCCCTTGATTCGTCAATAATTCTTGCTAAGATGCGTCATATCGGCTGTGCCGCAGCGCCCCTCGTCAACCTCACAGGGTCGGCATTGAAGATAAATTGAGGAACTGACATTAACTATCACTACCATGTTCAAAAAAGCTTTTGTCCTCGCACTTGCGCTAGTTGTCGCCAGCTGGTGCTGCGCTCCCCAAACCATTGCCCAAACGACCAACAATGCCGCCCTGGCCGAGGCCGCAGCGGGCTTAAAGCTCCGTGGCATTGGCCCGGCACTAATGGCTGGCCGCATCGCTGATATTGCCGTGAGCACTGCCGACCCCAGCACCTGGTATGTGGCCGTGGGCTCCGGTGGCCTTTGGAAAACCACCAACCGGGGCACCTCATGGCAGCCTGTGTTCGACGAGCAGCCTTCGTACTCCATTGGCTCTGTCACCATCGACACCAACAACCCCGATGTGGTGTGGGTAGGCACTGGCGAAAACGTGAGTGGCCGCCACATGGGCTGGGGCAGTGGTGTGTACCGCAGTGGCGATGGCGGCAAAACCTGGCAAGCGATGGGCCTGCCAGCATCGGAACATATCGGCAAAATACTGGTCGATCCCCGCAACAGCCATGTGGCTTACGTGGCGGCCGAGGGGCCTCTGTGGTCAGCTGGCGGTGATCGTGGGCTCTACAAAACTACTGACGATGGCAAAACCTGGAACCTGGTGCTGCCCATTGATGAAAACACGGGCGTGACAGATGTGGAATTTGATCCGTCGAATCCCGACGTGCTCTACGCCGCTGCCTATCAGCGTCGTCGCCATGTGTGGTCGTTGCTGGCAGGCGGGCCTAAGTCTGGCATTTATAAATCGACCGATGGAGGTGCCACCTGGCGTCGCATGGCCACCGGACTACCCAAAGGAGACATGGGCAAAATAGGTCTGGCAGTAACACCTGCCAACCCGCAGCTGGTATACGCCACCATTGAAGCTGCCGACAACGAAAAGGGCTTTTACCGCTCTACCGACAAAGGGGAAAGCTGGGAGAAGCGCAACAGCTACATATCGGGCGGCACAGGTCCGCACTATTACCAAGAGATTGAGGCGTCGCCCGTTAACCCCGACCTGGTGTACCAAATGGATGTGTTCCTGCACGTGACGAGGGATGGAGGTAAAACATTTGACTATCTGGGCACGGGCCGTGAAAAGCACAGCGATAACCATGCGCTGTGGATCGACCCTGCTGATGGAGAACACCTGCTGGCGGGCTGCGATGCGGGGTTGTACGAGACCTACGACGAGGGCACCACCTGGCGGCATTTCCCTAACATGCCCGTGTCACAATTCTACAAGCTCTCGCTCGACAATGCCGAGCCGTTCTACAATATCGTGGGTGGAGCGCAGGACCTGGGCTCGCTCATTGGACCATCTCGCACCACCAATGTGGAGGGCGTGCGCAACCAGGACTGGTACGTGCCGCTCGGCGCCGATGGTTATGACAATGCTATAGATCCCGACGACTCGAATATTGTGTATGTGGAAATTCAGGAGGGCAGCCTGAACCGCCTGGATCGCCGCAGCGAAGAAACAATCGACATTCAGCCCCAGCCTGCTCCCGGCGATGCGCCTGAGCGCTGGAACTGGGATGCGCCGATACTGATCAGTCCGCACAAAGGCTCCCGAGTCTACTACGGCTCGCAGCGTGTGTGGCGCAGCGACGACCGTGGTGACTCATGGACGCCCATCAGCCCTGACCTGACAACCAACCGCAACCGCTACGAGCTGCAGCTTATGGGAAGAGTATGGAGCGCCGATGCCCTTTACGACAATGGAGCCATGTCGAAATACGCCACACTGACGTCAATTGCAGAATCGCCCCTGAAAGAAGGACTGCTCTACACCGGATCCGACGACGGCCTGATACAGGTGAGCGAGGATGGCGGACAAAACTGGCGCAAGAGTGCCGCCCTGCCCAAAGTGCCTTTGTTATCATTTATCAACGACATAGAAGCCAGCAGCCACGAGGCCAACACCGTGTTTGCCGTGGTCGACGCTCATAAGTTCGGCGACTTCAGCCCTTACCTGTTTATCAGCACCGACCGGGGCCGCAGCTGGCGGTCTATTGCCAGCGACCTGCCCATGGGCACCATTGTGTGGGTGATCAAGCAAGACCCTGTCGACCCCAATCTGCTGTTCATTGGCACGGAGTACGGCATCTATTTTTCTGTGAACAAAGGAACAAACTGGATCAGGCTGAAGAACGGCATGCCCACCATTCCGGTGCGGGACATTGAGCTGCACAAGCGTGACAACGATCTGGTGGCCGCTACTTTCGGGCGGGGTTTCTATGTCCTCGACGACTACACGCCACTGAGAAACCTGAACCAGGCGGTGAGCCTGAACAACGCTACTTTATTTGCAGTGAGAGATGCCTGGTGGTATGTGCCAAGCGTGCCCATGCAGGCCAAAGGCATGCCAACGCTTGGCACCACAAGTTACAGGGCGGCCAACCCTCCGTTTGGCGCTGTATTTACTTACTACCTGAACGACGTGCCGCAAACGCTGAAGGCGCAACGCCAGTCTACAGAGAAGACCCTCAACGAAAAGAACGCCGGTGTGCCCTTCCCTGGATGGGAAAGACTGCTGGAGGAGTCGACGGAGAAGGCGCCTCAGGCCATGCTGCTGGTGAGCGATGAAAGCGGGCAGCCTGTGCGCTGGATCAAAGGAGCCACGGCCAAGGGCTTGCACCGGGTAAGCTGGGACCTGCGGTTTCCCGCCCCAGACCCCATCGACCTGCGGCAGCCCGACTTTGTGCCACCGTGGGCAGGCGATGCACAGGGGCCATTTGCGGCACCCGGCAAGTATAGCGTGGCGCTGTATGTGTTCCACAATGGCGTGATGGAGGCCAAAGGGGCACCTCAGTCGTTCACAGTGAAGCCCGTGCCTACGGCACCGAAAGGCACTGACTTTAAGATGGTGGCAGCCTTTCAACAAAAGACCAGCGAGCTTTCCCGCCAAATGTCAGGGGCTGCCAGTCAGCTGGGTGAAGCAGGCGAGAAGCTGCGCTACATGAGGGCGGCTCTGATGGAAACGCCGCAGGCAAAACAGGAGCTGTTTGCCAGGCAAAATGAACTGGAGAAAGAGCTGGCTGCCTTGCGCACCCGTCTCACTGGCGACCGCATCCGAAGAGGCATGAACGAATCAACAGTGCCGTCGATCATGAGCAGGGTGGGGCAGGTGGCTTACGGGCATTGGGATACCCGGCAAACGCCCACGGTAACGCAGCAGCGAAACATCGACATTGCCACCACTGACTTTAGCCAGTTCAAAGGAGATATGGCTGCTTACCTCAGTAAGCTATCGCAATACGAAGCGGCGCTTGAGGCGGCAGGGGCGCCCTGGACGCCGGGGAGAAAATTTGAGTAGGACGGGAGGATGGTCGGACAGTCGGACAGTCTGACAATCGGAGGGTCGGAGTCGCACGGCAGGCGTCGGTACGGCCAGGGGCATTTGCGGTGGGGCCGTCAGACGCCGGGGTAATGAAAGAAAGGAGACGGGAGTAACCCGCCTACGCCAATGGCTTCAGGGAGCGGCCCATCTACGCTGAAAGCTTCGGCGGGCGAGGAAGACCGGAGTCAGAAGCCGGGAGATGAGGCGTTGGTACGGCGAGTGGCATTTGCGGTGGGGCCGTCAGACGCCGGGGTAATTAAAGAAAGGAGACGGGAGTAGCCGCCTACGCCAATGGCTTCAGGGAGCGGCCCATCTACGCTGAATGCTTCGGCGGGCGAGGAAGTGGAGGGCAGTGTTGGAAGGAACGCTGTTTCTCGTGCAATGCATGGGTGCTTTATTCTTTAAGGTTTCAAGAGTTTCAAGAGTTTCAAAGCCCTGAAAAGGCGGCATAAATCAGGAGGGTGGTGAAGCCCCATCCTGGAGGTTGTCAGTAACCCTGACAGGGTTAAAACCATTTTGCAGTAGCTAAAGTTGAGTGCCAGGTACCTTTGGCCGCCAACCCAGGGTTTTGAACGGAGGCTGGTGCTGGTGGGCGGATGCACCCACCGGAACGACGGAGGGATGCTGGTAAAGCCCCCAAGCCTCATAACAATCGCTTAAACTCCCCACCAATCGCTCCTCTGAATTCCCAACCCGACCGCTCGTCAATTTAATCCGCTTTTTTCGTACCTTATGTAAGTGATTACTATGGTTACGTCGTCTTACTGTAGCAGGCGAACCGCATGCTCAATGCAGGTTGCAAGCCTGGTTGAAACAATGAAAACTAATAGTCCTACTTAAATAATAAATCAATGGAAAAAGAACCGACAAGAAGAGAGTTTATAAAGAAAACCGCCGTGGCCGGGTCGGTGGCCTTTGCGCTGCCCACTATCATGCCATCAAGTGTTTTTGGTGCTAACGACCGTATCAACGCCGCTGTTTTAGGTGTAAATGGCCGGGGCAAGAGCCATATCAAAAGCTTTATGGTGCAGGACAATGTGCAGATTACCCATCTGTGCGATCCTGACATGCCTCTTCTGAAAAAGCGCCAGGCCGAGTTCAAAGAAACTTATAAGAAAGACGTCCTTCTTGAGCAGGACGTTCGCAAGATCATCGACAACAAGGACATTGATGTGATTAGCATCGCCATGCCCAACCACTGGCATGCGCTAGCCACAATCTGGGCATGCCAGGCTGGCAAAGACGTGTATGTAGAAAAGCCAGGTTCTCACAATATTTGGGAAGGCCGCAAAATGGTAGAAGCAGCACACAAGTATGATAGAATTGTGCAGCACGGCGTTCAGCTAAGAAGCTCACCAGCCATCAACAAAGCCATTGATCTGATGCGCAACGGCTATCTCGGCAAGGTATATATGTCACGTGGGCTTGTGTTCCGCTGGAGACCAAGCATCGGCGATCAGGGATTCTCTCCGGTACCCGAAGGCCTTGACTACGACCTGTGGACTGGCCCGGCGGGCAAGCGTGCCTTCACCAAAAATCTTGTACACTACAACTGGCACTGGGCATGGGACTACGGCAATGGAGACGTTGGCAACCAGGGTATTCACGAAACTGATCTTTGCATGTGGGGGTTGGACGTCGGGCTTCCTACCAAAATCACGTCTATGGGCGGTAAATTCCTTTGGGATGATGCCAAAGAGGTGCCTGAAGTGCTTACATCTATCTATAACTACCCTGAAGAAGGCAAGATCATCCAGTTTGAAGTGCGCCCATGGTGTACCAACACTGAAGATGGTGCTACAGTGGGCAACATCTTCTACGGTGAAAAGGGCATCCTCGTGGTGGATGGCTATGATAAGTTCAAGACCTATATGGGCCAGGACAGAACGCCAGGCGAGTCAGGCGATGATGGCATGGCATCAGGCACTGGCATGGATCGTGGCGACGGCGGCACCGACGGACACTTCAAGAACTTCATTGAGGCTGTGCGCAAGCGTGACAGGTCTGTGCAAAACGGCCCTGTAGAAACAGCCCACCTTGCTTCAGGACTGGCCCACCTTGGTAATATTGCCTACAGGCTGGACCGTGTGCTAACGTTCAATCCAAGCTCTGAAACTTTCGTTAACGACCCTGAGGCAGATAAAATGCTGAAACGTAATTACAGAAAAGGGTTCGAAGTTCCTGAGATCGTGTAACTGAAGAGTACAAATGGAACATCGTAACAACATGAATAAGTCACGTCGTGATTTTATTCAAAAAAGTGTTATTGCCGGAGTGGGTCTGTCGTTGATAGACCCACTTATGGTAAGTGCGTTCGCCAAAAAGTCGAAAATGAAGCTCGGCCTGGTCACCTACCAATGGGGGAAAGACTGGGATTTGCCTACCCTCATTGCCAACTGCGAGAAGACAGGCCTATTGGGGGTAGAGTTGCGCACAGAACATGCTCATGGAGTAGAAACCAGCCTTTCTGCCAGTCAGCGGGCAGAGGTGAAAAAACGCTTTGCCGACAGTCCGGTGGAGTGCCTCGGTTATGGTTCTAATTTCGACTATCACCATGCCGATCAGGCAAGAGTTCGCAAGACCATTGAAGGCACCAAGCAATACCTTCAGCTATGCAAGGACATCGGATCTACCGGTATCAAGGTGAAGCCCAATGGTTTCCCTGACAGTGTGTCTAAAGAAAAGACGATTGCCCAGATAGCGGCCTCGTTCAATGAATGTGGCAAATTCGCCAGCGACCTCGGGCTGGTGGTGCGGGTGGAAGTTCACGGCGAGGGAACCCAGGAGTTGCCTAACATGAAGGCCATCTTTGAGCAGGTAACTGAAAAAAGCGTGAAGATGTGCTGGAACTGCAACGACCAGGACTTGTGGGAGCCGGGGCTGGAGGCCAACTTCAATTCTGTGAAGAAGTGGTTTGGCGATACCGTGCATATCAGGGAGCTCAACGTGGGTGAGTACCCCTATCAGCAGCTCATGACTATGTTCAATGCCATAAAGTACGATGGCTGGCTGTTGCTAGAGGCCCGCACCGAACCAGCCGACAGGGTAGCTGCCATGAAGGAGCAGTTGCAGATATTTAATAAGATGGTTGGGAATAGCTAAGACTGATTTGGTTCCGGCGGGTGTCTTCACACGCCGGGATTTCTTCCGCCAGAGTTTCTCGCAATGCTATTAAGTTAAGAGGTTCGGTGTGCAAATTCTATTTTCACCCCAAACCCTAAAGGGCGCATGGATTACTATTAGCAGGCCCCTTTAGGGATTAAGGGTAAAATGCTCTTAACTTAACAGTATTGGAGTTTCTCGTAGAGGACTCTGAGCAAGGTTTGTCTATGTTTCACAAAGCGGGCGAAGACATGTTGTCAGCTCCGCAGACTACAAGAGTTTGGTCAAACACCTTCCGATGGCTAGCGAACTGAATTAATGGAACGGCTGCATCCCGGCGATCCGGTGAAACTTTTGTAATCTTTTCTTCCTGCCGATACGAATTACCTAACAGCCACCTTTTGAGCCGGAGCAAACTGGGAAATAATAGCCCTCACTTCTTTGGCTTCGTCTGTTCTGCCTAATGCCTCCAGGGCAGCTACCTTCCCACGAAGTGCTTTATTGCGATTTTTCCGATTAGTCAAGGATTGGTTGAACTGCGTCAGGGCTTCTTCCGGCCTGTTTTGGGTTAGTAGCCAATCGCCGTATTGCTCAAAGGAAGGGTAGGCGATAAACGGCGGGCCAGAATCATAGGAGCACTCACTTTCCAGTTGGGTGGCTTGGGTGAGGTGGTCTTCTGTTAATACATTGTCACCTTTTAGCTGTGCCAGCAGCGCTTCCATTTGGTGAATCACTACCTGTGTCTTTTTCAACCCTTCTTTGGTAGGTGCATACCTGGTGGGCCCGGCACTGCACATGGCTATGCCCTCGTCATTTACCAACAGGCTGGCTTTGCTGAGCTGGCGGTTAAGTCCGTCAATTTCCAGTTGCAAGCCTGTGGCGTCTTTTTCGTCGAAGGCCAGCATGCCATTAAAGAAATGCATCGCCGATTTCTCGGGAAGCCCAAGCTGTGAGTAGTCTACCTGCTGGGGTGTTAGCTCCTCCGGCCAGTACCCGGCCTCAATGCGCTGCTCATTTTGCATGGTAATCAAATAGCTCTTCGAGGCAGTGGAATCCTGATGGTAGGTAATGATTTCACCCAGTAGGTCGGCTGCTTTCTGATACTCGCCAGTCTGCAGGTAGCCATAGTGCAGCCAGGCCATGGCATGATAGCCTCTTTCTTTGCCACCAAGCCCTTTTGCCTCCATCCGATGCAAGCTCGCCTGGTAGGAGGCGATGTTGGAGCTCACTACTTTGTCCCACATGCCAAGGGCCACGTAGATATGCGAGGGCATGTGCAAGGCATGCGAGGCGTCAGGTGCCACGGTTGCATATTTATCGGCCGCAGTGAGCGCAATCTGGGCGTATTCCGGGTCGTCGTTGGCGTGAATCATGTAGTGCAAGGCACCCGGGTGGGTGGGGTTCTCTGCAATGATGCCGGCGGCCACCTCGGCCGATTTGTTGAGGTTGTCCTGATTGGTGTAACCAGCCCACATCAGGCCCAGGGCGTAGAAGGCCGCTACTTCCTGGTTGTCAGGGTTGGCTGCGTATACGTCGGCCATGTGATCGGCATAGCGCTGGTTGCGTTCGTCGAGCTCGCCCTCCCCGTACAGTATTTCTACGCCTTCCCAGAAGGCTGCCTCCAGCTGATTCTCAGCTTTGCTCATCCTGGCTTCTTTGGTTTCGCCAACAGCCTGAATGACTTTACGGCCTGCTTCTACGTCCTGCAACCCCCACAGCGCCCGGTAGTGTGTCATAGCCAGGCCCCAGTGAGCCATGAGCTCATCAGGATCGGCCTCAATAGCTTTCTGGAAAGCCTCGTTCGCATCGTCATATTCGAAGCTATGCAGGAGTAAAAGGCCCTGGTCAAAGTGTTCGCCTGCCTCGTCAGATATAGAGAAGTTATGCTGTAGGTCACCCAGATGAGTGTCCTCGCCTGAAGGAGACTTTTGAGCACAGGATGCCAATACAACAACGAAAACCAGGAGGGGCAGGGACTTTAGGGTCAATTTTTTCATAGTTGAAGGTAATGAAAAAACGGATACGAAGTAATTGGTTACCCTTGCCTTCTCACCATATAGTTGATCCAGAGAGGGGCGAAAAGAGAGGTGTAGCGCTTCGATTGAAGAGGGTTTCCTGAAGGGTCATTGTTCCTGTCTGCTTATTTCTTATCTGCCCACTTTCCATGCTTTTCAAGGTAGGCTTTGTACTGCTCGATGGTCATTCCTTCTGTTTCTTTTGATATTCTCTCTTTTTCCTTCCTGAAGAAGCTGACCGTATCGAATTGCTTTTCTTTAATCTTTGTCTCCATAATTGACAATTTCTTTTGGTGAACGAATGTCCAGTAGGCCTAGACCGTTTTTAATGTTGATTGAGTTATAGCCCCTGATTCTAAATACGTTAACAATATGCTTAAAATTCCAACTCACCAGATAATTAACTTTACACAGTGTCGCAGTAGCGATGTGCAAACAATCATCATAGCTCGTTCTTCCAACAACCTTTTCGTAGATGTATTGGTCGGCGAGCACGAAGCTTTCTCCAGTAATTTGAACCAGCTCAATATTACTTTGCGGCAAATGCTGGAAGTGCGTTCTTACTCGCTCAGGCGCATTTTCTAATTCTGCTATAGTCAAGTCAGAATAGACGCAGATGATCTCTCCGTTCTTGACCATGCCGAAAAGTTTTTCTGTTTCCATTTGGAACTCTTCGTCATAAATTCCGCCAAAAACGGACGTATCAAAATATAGCCTTGGTTTCACAAATTGAATTTAGTGTTTTCAACTTTGATAGTTAGCATTTCTAAACTACAAACAGGTTTTTGTTGATGAATATTAGCTGTCTAGTGCCCACTTGTCGCTGGTTCTCTCATAGAAAATGATTCCCACCTCCTCCAAACATTTTTTATCTTACCTCCACCAATCACCCTATATCATGAAACACACGACCCTATACCTCCTGGCCTGCTTTTTATGGGCTCACCTGTCTCCAGCCCAAAAGCCCTCCGACTTCATCATCAGCCAGCAACTTATCTTCCCGCCTCAGTCCGAGCATACGCACGCCAGCAGCCTGGTTATTCTACCTAATGGAGACAAACTGGCAGTCTGGTTTCAAGGCAGTGGGGAGCGCACAGCGGATGACGTGCGGCTGATGGGAGCCAGGCTAAAGAAGGGCACAAAAACCTGGACTGCGCCTTTCCTCATGGCAGACACCCCCGGCCTGCCCGATTGCAACCCGGTACTGTTTATGAACGGAAGTGGTAAGCTTTTTCTCGTATGGATAGCCGTGCAGGCCCATCGCTGGGAGAACTCCATTTTGCGGGTGTGTACCTCTACCCACTACAATACCGATGGCGCCCCGAATTGGGACTGGCAGGACAATATCTTGCTTGCTCCGGGAGCGGCATTTGCAGAGGAAGTCGCTGCCAAATTCAAAGACCTGCCGAACAACCCGGCTGGCTGGGCGGAGTATGCGCCGTCGTACGACAAAATGATCATAGAAGCGAGCGAGGATGCGAGCAAAACGAGCGTGGGCTGGATGACCCGCATCAAGCCGCTGATACTGCCCAACGGTCGCATTCTGCTGCCGCTCTACTCCGACGGATTCAATATGTCGCTGGTGGCTATTTCGGATGATGACGGAGCTACCTGGCGAGCAAGTTTGCCGATTGTTGGTCGTGGGCCGATACAGCCTGCCCTGGCGCAGAAAGAAAACGGAGACATCGTTGCCCTGATGAGGGACAGCGGCGATTCACCTCCAAGGGTGCACAAGAGCGTGTCGACCGATGGCGGGGAGTCGTGGAGTGCGACGGTGAAAACCGACATTCCGAACACCGCCAGCGTTGAGCTGCTGAAGCTGAAGGATGGCAAATGGGCCTTTTTGGGCAATGATATCGACGATGGCCGCTACCGGGTGAGCCTCTACTTTTCGGACGATGAAGGGGAGACCTGGAAGTGGAAGGTGCGCCTCGAAGATCACGAAAAAGGGGATGGCAGCAGCTATTCTTACCCCTGCTTGCTGCAAGACGACAAAGGATTGTTGCATATCACCTATTCGTCCCGCACCAGCGAGACTGAGAAGTCGATCAAATATGTGATGGTGGATCCGGCTAAGGTGGTGAGGTGAGCTGGCGTGTGAGACACACGCCAGAACGTGAGACACACACCAGAACGTGAGATACATTTGAGATAAACGGCAGAACGACGGTGAAGCAAGCAGCTTGATCTTATTGTATCCACATGAGGCCCGGCCTGCGTGGCCTGGTTTGCGCAGGCCGATTTGCTACTCTTGCAGGAGAGCGGCACATGATACTATCAACAAACCTTAAAGAAGGTTTTGCTTTGAGCCTCTTCTTTCTCGGCCAGCATGGCTTCAATCTTCTTGGCCGTTTTGGTAATAGCCAGTCCGCCGAGGCCTGTGCACCGCAAAGTATTGGGGATGGCATCGCCCACTTTCTTCATCGTCTCAATCACTTCATCCAATGGAATGACCTGATCATAATCGGCCAGTGCCATGTTGGCACACGAAATAGCCGTAGAAGCCGCCATCACGTTTCGGTTCAGGCAGGGAGCCTCCACCCGGTCGGCCACCATATCGCAAATCATTCCCAGCGACGACTGCAACGTGATGGAGGCAGCCGTAAGCGATTGCGCAAGGGTGCCGTTTTTCAACACCACCAGTCCTGCTGCAGCCATGCCGGAGCCGGAGCCGCATTCTGCCATACAGCCACCTACCTCGGCGGCAAACGTAGCATGAGCCGAGATGAACACACCAATGATGCCGGCGGCCAGCATCGCTTTCACCATTTCATCCTGAGGTAATTCCAAAACGGTGGCAGTACCGATAATGGCGCCAGGCAGCGCACCGCACGAACCGGCAGTGGGCGCTGCCACGATGACACCCATTGAGCTTTTTACTTCCATCATCGCAGACGTGTAAAGCGTAACGGTATTGAGCACATCGCCTTCTACCAAAGTCTTCTTTTCCATCTGCTTTTTGAAGTTGACCGACTGCGGTCCCAGGATACGGTCTTCGTAAGTGGTGCCTTTTACGCCGATTTCAATGGCATTTTGCATGATGGCAACAATGGCCCGCATTTTTTCAAACACTTCGTCATGCGAAATAGCCCCTCTGGCGCTTTCGTAGTGAACTGCCAGCTCCCACAGCGGCAGATTTTTGCCTTCGTTGTACGCCAGCATCTCTTCGGCTGTAATGAAAGGCACCTGTAGGTTCTTTCTGGCCAACACCGGCAGTACCGGCGATAGTTTCTTTATGGATAGCACCTCCCCGAGTTGCTGCAATTCTCCAATAATGTCTGTGGTGACAAATTGATTTGATTTTACCTCCACAAACGGCTGATCACCACGGTGAATATTGATCTCATCACAGTCGATTGAACCCTTCAGGAAATCAGCCACCTTATCAGGCGACTTTGTATAGACCAGGGTTTCAAAGAAATCGCCGGCCATCAACAACGGCGCACTATCAATTTCAATTACCTGAATCATGCCTCCACCGGTCGATAGTGCGGTGAGCGTATGCGTTTCTTTCGGATTTTTTAAAGTGAGCTTATAGGTGTTGGGGTGGGTGGCGCCAATTGGGTGAATGTCGATGGTGATTTTAATACCTGCTTGATCTATCGCCCGCAAGTAGTTGGGCAGTCGTTCGTCGTAGGCTTCCCATCCCAGGAAACCACCAAACAAACCCATGTCGGAGCCTTGTCCCTTGTGGGTGGTGGCCAGCGAACCGTTCGGGTCAAACTCAATATTTACCTCCGTGATGTTTTCATCCATCAAATCTCTGCACAGCCTGCCGATGCGAAGTGATGCAGCGCAGTGAGAGCTGGAAGGGCCCCGCATGACCGGGCCGATTACATCATTGAATATGCTGGGATAACTTTCCATGGACTGTAAATTTTAAGAGATGGCTCATCAATTTAAGAAATTTGTTTCATTATTTGCAGCTCCCATCAACAGGTTATCTATGATTACAATCATCTGGACTGTTTTAGTGCTGCTGGCTATTTGGATCGCAGTTGTTCTCTTTCTCGACTATCTAAAACACCGCACACAACTGGAGGGTAACAGTTGGACAAAAACAGGATTGATAGGGTTGGTTGGTAATTTCTTTGACACACTGGGCATCGGCTCCTTTGCCATTGAAACTGCACTGCTGAAATTCACGAAGCAAACAGAGGACCGATTGTTGCCTGGAACCCTTAATGTGGGAAACGCCATTCCGACCATGGCGCAGGCAATTATCTTCATACGAATTGTGGAGGTAGAACCATGGACGCTGGTACTGATGGTGGTGGCTTCGGGTGCAGGTGCCTTGCTGGGGGCTGGAATAGTGGCGAAGTTACCTGAGAATGTCATCAGGCTCACCATGGGTATCGCCCTTCTCATCACAGCGGGTTTTATGGTGGCTACTAAAATGAACTGGATAGAAGGAGGAGGAGAGGCGATTGGTCTTGCCGGGGGCAAGCTGATATTAGCGGTGGCTGCCAATTTTGTGCTGGGGGCGATTATGACAGCGGGTATCGGACTTTACGCACCGTGCATGGCCCTGGTATTTGCATTAGGCATGTCGCCCGCCGTGGCATTTCCCATCATGATGGGCTCGTGTGCCTTCCTGATGCCCATGGCCTCTTACCGTTTTATTAAAGAAGGGGCCTATAACAGAAAAGCTGCTTTTGCGATTGCCATGGCAGGCCTTATAGGGGTATTCATAGCAGCTTTTGTAGTGAAATCATTGGAGTTGGATACCCTGCGCTGGGTGGTGCTCGGCGTGATTCTTTATACTGCTGCGGTCATGCTTCGGGCAGGCCTTCGAAACCAGGAAAACTAAACAGTTGTCGCATGCTTGTATTGCAAAATGAGTTAATGGGCGATTTACTTTCCTTCTCGGAAGTAATAGAGGAAGTTGAGAACGCCATGATCGCCTATGAAAAGCAGGAGGTGATTGTTCCTTTGCGCATGCATATCGAAAAAGGAAAGAATACAATGATCTGCATGCCGGCCTGGGGCGATCATTATTTTGCCAACAAGCTGGTGAACGTATTCCCGGCGAATCGGGATAAAAACCTGCCTGTCAATATCGGTGCACTTGTGTTGAACAATGCTGAAACCGGGGAGGCGCTGGCGCTGATGAATGCCTCGAAGATAACCGCTCTCCGCACAGGGGCCCTGGGTGCCATTGGCATCAAGTACCTAACGCCTTCAGACACCTCAAGTTTTGGATTGATCGGATGTGGCGTGATGGGCCTTCATCTGGCGGCCATGACTTGTTCGGTTCGGAAGATATCAACCGTCCATTACCTGCATCGGTCGGAGAGTGGTGCCGCCCGCCTGAAGGCCTTCATGCAATCCTATTTTCCCGAAGTGGCAATAGAGGCGAGTTATTCCGCAGAAGAGTTGCTTGGCAAAACAAATGCCGTGATTGCGGCAACGCCCTCCCCGGCACCAGTATTGCCTGACGACAGCCGTCTCTTGAAAGGAAAGTGTTTTATCAGCATAGGCTCTTTTAAACCCTCCATGCAGGAGTTGCCCGATGAAGTGTTTAAACTCGCTGGAAGGCTGTTTATGGACTCTGAAGATGCCCGGGTGGAACCAGGGGATTGTATTAATCCAGTGAAGAAGGGGATCTTGAAGGAAACTGATCTGCTTACGATTGGAAAATTAATCACCAAAGAAGCAAGCGTTGATGTTCAGCAGACGACTGCTTACAAATCGGCTGGCATGGCGGTTTACGATTTGTTCGTAGCGCAGGCCATGTATAAAAGGGCGGTGCAGTCCAATAAGGGCACCCCGGTAGCGTTTTAGTCTTTCGAGCTGGGGCAATATTCGACGCTCGCAGCCAACCTTATGGCAGCAATGGATGAAGTTGCTTGCGTGTGAGACACACGCCAAAACTACCATTAAGCATCTTCACGAGGCCATCCGAGGTAGCAGGCCAATAAGCCCAGGGGAAGGAAAAGTACGATCAGGTACCTTCCATAGTTAGCCAGCACGTAATTGCCGGGATCCAGGGGGTCGTAGTAGATACGCACATGCTGGTCGTCGGTGCCCCTGGTGAGTGTTTCTCTTTCCTCGTCTTCGCTGATGTGATGGACCACACCTTCACCGTCGGTAAAGTCCATCAGCGTTAATAGTTCCGCCTCCGGCCCGTCAGTATTCAACACTGTTCCCGTAATGATGGCCTCGGTGGGTGTCCAGTAAAGTTGTGCGTAGAGGTAGTTCAAAGGAACAAGAACGCTCGTTGCTACCAAAGCCACTCCCGGAATGAGAAACCAAAGTTGAAAGAGCTTAAAGTTTTTCATTTCTTCAGGCATTTATGTTTCTACAGAAGCTATCGGCTGCACTACGTTATTAAAAAATCTGATAAATTATGAGGGCAACTATCGCCTCCAGAACAGAATGTTTATAAATTCTCTTCAATAGACGCTATCAACTCCTCCTTGTTAAAGCCCTCTCGCATATAAATGAATCTCCCAGCTCTGTCCAGCAATATGAATGTTGGTGCCCCAAGTGTTTCATATGCTTTGGCAACTAATTTGCCGTTGTACAAGGTTGGGTACTTAATGCTGTATTTTTTGATATAGCTGGATAATTTATCCAAATCTGAGTCCAGTGTCTCTACTCCGTATACCCTCAAGCCTTTACTCCGATACTTTTCCTGAATATCATTTATATCGGGCACCGATTCTACACACCCTTTGCAATAGGGGAACCAAAACTCAAGAAGCACGAGGTGTCCGATTTGACTTGCCAGGCTAACCGAATCGCCGTCAACCATAGGCAGCTTCCAGTCAGGCGCTTCAACGCCAATTTTTCCAGACATTTCAGCCGCCTCGCCGGCATAAAATTCGTCATAAGTTTGTCTGACAAATTCCTGTGGATATCGCTCATAATCCCAAACACTGTCTGGTCTGGTGGCTTTTGTACTAATGTTCTTGAAAGTGACTAGTTTAAAGCCTTTATTATCAGAGGAAATCGTTCTGTAGCTGAATGGTAAAAAGGTGTCTTTGTCGATTTGCAATTCCTGCTCAAATGCCGTCCCTTCCTGAACTATGAGATCTACTCCAGTCACAATATTTCTGTTTTTTAACTTGATGTTGAATTTGTAATACGACTGATTGTCAATGACCTCATCGTTCTGCTGAACAATGCTAACAGAAGAGTCCTCAAGCATTTTCGGCAGCAATGTGCGCAGCGTAAGCATTGAGTTTTGCATCCAAAACGAACCGCCCACGTGGTCTTTGGTCGGGTGGTTCATGTACAAGATTCGTTTGTCTTCTGTGCTGCACATGAATGCGGTTTGCCCGTTAAAAACTTCTTCCCCGTATTTTGACTGAAAGAGATACCTGGCAGCTATGAGCGTATCCTGACTCGAAAAATCAAAAAAGGAAGTTGCGGTTTCCCTTTCGTTAATCCCCCTGTCAGGATCGACCCTTTCAAAAACATATTCGTATTCAACGGTCTTTAAGGAATTGAGCGCCGAAATTGTATTTTGAAGTATGTCGCCATCGCTCACCCGGCAACAGGTGGCTGTTATGATGAGTGCAAAAAATAAATAGTGTGATAATCGCTTCATTATCAATAGCCCTGGTTTAAAAATTAGAACAGAAGTTAGCGCTTCGGTATGAACTGACTCATTTCCTGATCATAACTGTACCAATCTACCAATATTTCTGTGACGGAAAAACGGCAATAATCAGTAGCAGCTGGGAATCAGACCTGCCAGACTTTTTTGACTAAGACTTTTCTCACCACCCTCCTTCTTTCTTGACTCAAGTCAATGAACCGCACCTGCTGTTCCCAGACCTTTGAATCAAAAAAAAGGAACTATGAAGAACAGAATTATTTTTTCAGTGCTATTATCGGTTGCTTTGTCGGTCAACATTCATGCTCAGCCTGGAGACAAAGACAGCACTTTCCGGCGACACTTTATTGGAAGTACGCTGTTTATACTGGCTACCCCAATTCTTACGCCCTCTCCGGAATACTTTCAGCTGAACTACGGCTATCGGATCACTCCAAAAGACGTGCTGTCGGTGGAGGCGATTACCTGGTTGTATGGTGGCCCTCTTGGCAGGCCCTATGGCCCCGACTACGAAAAAGAGTCGTCAGGTTTTCCTGGAAGCGTAAGGGCTTTTGGAGTAGGATTGGCCTACAAGCGGTTTCTTTGGAAACGCCTGTACGGGCAGGTACATTCTACTGCATTCCGTCAAAACTATTTGGACGAAAACGATAAGAAAATCCAAAGCGGGTTTCAGCTTTTCAACACGTTAAGGTTTGGCTATCAGCTAAGGTTGTTTAAGAACCGTGTGTTTATTGAGCCGTCGGTGGCGGCTACCTGGTGGCCTGTGAATACTAATTTACCTGCTTCCTTTCAGGTTCAGGAAGACAAGTGGCGCAACTTCTTCCTTTTTGAACCGGGAATGCACTTTGGCATCAACTTCTAGCTGACGGACGCTATTTAATCGTGATACGTTTTCTGATTCTTGAAAGTGTTTCAGGTTTGACGCCAAGGTAGCTGGCTATTTGATACTGGGGAACCCGGCTCAACAAGTCGGGTCTCTCTTCTAACAAATACAGGTATCTCTCCTCAGGACTTTTTTGGGCGAAGGCTTCTACCTTGTCGGCTTTTTCGCCCATCATCCTTTCAAACTCCATGCGGCACATAGTTTCAAAACGAGGAAATTTTTTGTAGAAAGCAGCCTCTTTTTCTGCGTTGTTCACTGTTACGGTAGTCTTTTCCACGCAAACGAAGAAATGCCTGGAGGGGGCTTGACTCGCAATGCTGTTGAAGTCTGCCGCTGTATGCCCCTCAGTGTAAAAGTCAGTGGTAATTTCCTCCCCATCCACAATCGAAAATCTTCGGATGCACCCCTGTACAACGGAATAGCCTTCTTTTGCTATTTGTCCGGCTTTTAGCAGATAAGTGCCTTTGTCGAATGTTTTTATCGGGTACGCTTCTTCTATCGCCCGACTTTCTTCCTCTGAAAGGTTCTTTAACTTAGACACTTGAGCCGTCGAAACTTTGCTATTAGTCATCTGATAAAATTAAACGTTAAACCGGTGATGCCATGCTGTTCAATATCAAACTGCTTGCCGGACACTGCTTCGTTACTAGAGGCAAAGTTGCTGGATTTTTTTTGAAATATTTTGTGCAGGAATTAGCACAAAAAATGGGCCAGATCACGGTTGCTAACCGGTCTGGCCCTGGAAGAATTTTAAATACTACCTATTGATTTTGATATTAGTACCGAACTCTGCATAAAAAGGGATCGTTGGACTCGTTTTAAAATCCTGAGTGACCACTTTCCCAAGTCTGAACAGTGCGTCTACGCTGGCAAATGAAAGCCCCGTTTGCACGCCGTAGCTGAAGTTTCCCCCTGTGGCAGGTTGGTACCAGCCGTTTTTCACATCAGGATAATTTTCTTTGAATGCATCCGAATGTTCGAAGTGGGTAACAATTGCCTTGTCGAAGCCAAATTCGGCTGCCACAAACCACTTGCTCTGATAAAAGCCAAAGACGCCCTTGAACTCACTGCCGAAATTTTGCAGCACGGCCATGGGGTTTTCGTACCGGCGGTAGATGCCATATGCTGAAGCACTTACGTGAAGGTTGTTGAACTCATACAGGTCTGCCACGCCACCCACTTTCGTTTTGAAATCGTCGAGCACCTTGTTACCCACCGGAGTGGAGAAATCGATGGTAGCTAAAATGGGAATCGGCAATGACAGCTGACGGCTGTAGCCTGCACCGTACACAAAGGCATAGTCGAAGCCCGCATGTGCATGTGCAATATCCCGTTGTGCTTTCTCCAGGCTTGCCCAGTTAATGGTTTGACTATGAGCGACATTGACGAAAAGAATCGGAAGAATTAGAAGAAGAAATATTTTCTTACTGAGGATCATTGGTATGATGATTTAAAAAATGAATCGAAGTTGTTTTGACGTTTGGTGAGGTCTATTTCAATGAATTAAGATAGTCCAGCATCGCCGGATAGGTGTTGTTCCATCCCGTGGGAAACGACAGCATGTCGTGCCCGGCGCCTTCCGTTTTGAAAAGCTTCACCGATGGGTAGGGGGCGGAGACTTTTTGTGCATGCTGGAGGCCGTATGCTTTATTGTTGGCGCTATAAATGAAAAGCACCTGCGTAGTGTACTTGTTCAAATTGGTAGTCCAGTCGGGCTTTTGCTTGTCACCAATTTCGAGATAGGCATCAAACGTAACCGCTCCACCCCGCCATTCCTGAAGGCTGCCCTCGTTGCCAATTTCGCTCGACTCCTGTGAGGTCAACAACATGAACTTGTAGTCCAGGATGGCATGTTGGTCTGTTTTGCCTGTCACAAACTGATCGGCATAAACGGCGTCATTGAGGCTTTCGCCGAAGTACTTGAATTTGCGGGAGCGTGTGATATAATCTTCCACGTCCTTCCAGATCAGACCCCCCGGCTCCGCCAGAATGGCTCCGTCAATGGCTGTGGGGTACTGGTTGATGTAGGCCGACGCCAGCATGGCTCCCCAGGAATGCCCCAGCAGGAAGACCTTTTGAGTGGCATCGGTTCGATAGTGTGAAATGATGCCGCTCAGATCATCATACGCCACCTGCATGGTGTAGTGCGATTTAGGAAACCGCTGGGAAAGCCCTGTACCCCGCTGGTCGTAAAACACCACACGGTAGCCCTGATTGGCAAACTCCCTGCAATTCAAAAGGTAGCGATAATCACTCCCCGGGCCACCGTGCAGCACCACCACCAGGGGGCCATCAGCAGGCCCAAAGGCCTCGGCATGAAATAAGGCATTATTTAAGCTAACAGAAGGCAGCGAGGGATCCAGGTCAACTGTTTTAGGGACCAAATTACCGGAGGCATTGATGTCCAGCTCATCCTGACATCCCGAAAAAATACTCACTGTGAACATGGCGCAAGCCAGAAAAAAACGATGTTTCATAAAATTAATTTTGATTTTTCCCCAAAGCTGCGCCGACGCATTGGTTCCATCGCCCCATCCTATAAGTTGGAACCAGAAAACCGTGTGTGTGACTATTGAGAAAAGGCTACCCTGGAGTTATGTATGCAGGTAGGTAGTGCCCTGCTTCAGGTACTCGGACGGAGCGAGACCGGTAACACTTTTGAAATTGCGGTTGAAAGAAGTTTTGGAGTTAAAGCCGCAGTCGAGGGCAAGGGCAAGCAGTGTAAACTTTTTGCTTTCTGGCAGAGCAACCAGGCGCTTAAACTCCTCCACTCGCAAGGTGTTCACATAGTCGTAAAAAGTCTTGTCTTCAAAAGTATTGATGACTTGCGACAGGTAGTGTGGATGAACGTCCAGGGCTTTGGCTAATTCGGTCAAAGTCAATTCTGCGTTGGTGTACAGCTTCTCCTTTTGCATCACCTCACTCAACAACCCATGCAGCCTGGCTGCAGCCTCATCACTAAGGCCTGATCGCTGGTATTTTGCTGCGGCTGGCTTATCTGGGGCGGCAGTGCCAGACTCAGTTAAGGCCATATCAGCAGCAAGTTGGCCTGGTGGCGGATACCCTTGCGAAAAAATGCCCACTTGCTTGATTCCGAAATAGCCAAGGAAGAATACGAACACCACCACAGCGTTAAAGATCATCGCATCTTCGGCAAACAAAACAAATAGCCAAATCAGGCCAATGCCGTAAATTAAATACCGCAGCCAGGCCAGGTTGATCTTTTCTGCGGAAGAAAATTCATGCTGAATAGTTTTTTTATGCTCATTCAGCCTCCATAGGGCAAGTCCAACGTATACCACTCCGGAAATCATTATGGCGCTGAGCATGACTAACATTTCGACCTCATAGTCCAACCCTTCATTTTTAAATACTTGAATCTTTTGTTCTTCAGGCAGCAAAATGAAAGGGATAAAAAGGCCGTAAAGGAGCAAGAAAGGGATGAAGTGTGCTGCTTTGTATTTCGCTGGGATTTTTTGATTTGTTAATGCACTGGTGTACAAAAACAGGAATGGGCCGTGGAGCAGCGGCAGCGGAAAGTTAAAGCCCAAAAGGAAAGAGAATAATAGAAGTTGATTAGAAAACGTTAAATAGAAAGAGCACAGGTGAACCCCGATGGCAGTAAGCCACGCAGCTAATATCAAGTCTGCTTCCGATTTACCCCTCTTTGTAATGAGTAAGACTGCCAGGAAAAAAGTCAGTATGATGCCAGCCAGGTAAAACATGTATCAGGGACGATGACGAGTCAGTTAATTCGGCAGGAAAGATAAAAGCACTTTTTAGGATAATGGGCTGTGCAGCGTTTTATTTTCTGTTGCGCTAAAATGATAAGCCCTTGTACCGGTAGCTGTTAAAGGCTTGTGTCTCTACCTTATAAGCGCTTATGACATAGGTAGTAAAGGCGTTAAAAGAAGTGAGATAAAGGCTTAAAAGACCTGAGTAAAGGGCTTATCAGGAGGCTGTGGTGCGCATCATACCTGGTCAGTGGTAGGCAGCATGGGTGGTGAGTGCTGGGCAGCAAAGGTAGTGGATGGTGGGCAGGTGTCGGTACGGCGAGCTTAGCCTGCTGGGGAGGAGTTGTCAGACACCGGGAAGGAAATCCGGCCCTCTATTATCAGTAATCAACTACTAAAACCGGGCCAATTGGGGTGTTTTGGAAAGCGGATGAATAACCAACCACAGTACTCGTCACTTCGCTCGTTCCTCGCCATCGCCATGACGTTGATGTGGTGAGGGCGGATGTCCTTATGTTTCCCGTGAGAAAGGCCGCTCAACCTCAAAGACCTCCATAGCAGCCGTCATTTCGCAGCGCAGCGGAGAAATCCCCCAGATGTTTGCAGTGTCTTTTTTCCTGCTCACTGCCATTCCCACAGTGACGCCGTTCCACGTCGGCTCCCTCGTTCCTCGGTTCGATATGACGTTGGTGTGGTGAAGGCGGATGTGGCCGCTGTGCCACAAAAGCATCCACAACGACGTCATTTCGATCCGCCAACCGGCGGAGAGAAATCCCCCTGACCTGGCACAGGATTCAAGAGTAGCAAGTGTAACTTTGTATGGCTGTCAGATAGCACCTTTATTTTAACAGCTCGAACGAGTCCATAAACCGATGCATAGATTCATTGTTGCTTTTACCTGTTTCCGTAATAGTTTGCAACATGTAGGCCCTGTTGTGTATCAGAAAAAGCCTCATTCTGATGATTGCCATTCCTTGGCCATAGTCTACTGTAATTTCTCGACCCGGGTAATCAGCCAGGTTTTTGATCTCTTCCGTTAGCAATTTCCCTTTCACATTATTTACAGCTCCGTCAATGGCACCTCTGAAAAAGTTATCTAAAATATCCGTTCTATCTGAATTTATCAGGGAGTCAGGGTATTCTGTAACATTCGTCATATAAAGCAGATTGTCATCATTTCCTTTTTTGGAAGCATCATACATGACGATGTTCATTTTCAGTTGGCCTATATCTGAATCTATCATTTGTGGAGTGGCAGTCGGTTCCCCGGGGAACTCAATTTTGAATCCAAATTCCTTGTCTTCAAAAAGAAACCATTTGCCTGAAGCGAAGCTTGATAAAATAGCCAGTAATGCTACTGAAGTGATTAAATGGATGTTAGATTTCAGATTCATATTTGCCTGATTTTTGAGAAAGCGCCTGACAAGGGGGTGTGGGAGTGTTATGCCGCTCCGTTTATACGAATAGTTAGCTGTTGTGATGCTTTCACTGCGGCTGAATAGTTTTCACATTTAGGTGTCCGCCCACAGCCCTAAGAACTTTTAGTATGGTTTCAAATTGAGGCTTTGATCCATGTGAGAGTGCCTTGTACAAACTAGGACGACTCAAGCCTGTTTCCGCAGCAATTTTTGACATTCCCTGAGCTTTTGCTACATGTCCAAGGGCGGCAATTATATCCGATGTTTCGCCTTCCTCTAGTACGTTGTTTAGATACTCTGCGATCATATCGTCGTCATCTAAATATTCGGCGATATCGAATTTTGTTGTCTTCATTTTCTTCATATTCCTAAAATAACTTTTTGTACTCTTCCCATAATTGCCTGGCTTTGATAATGTCCTTTTGTTGAGAGGATTTGTCTCCACCATTAATTAACAGGACAATTCTGCCGTCGACGTCCTTTAAATATACACGATACCCTTTTCCGTGGTGAATTCGCAATTCGCTTAAACCTTGGCCAACGGTTCACAGTCCCCAAAATTGCCGTGTTCTTCTATGCGCTGAATTCTGAAAAGTATTTTGGCTTTTGCACGATTGTCTTTTAGCTTCTTTAACCACTTGTCGAAATCATCGGTCTTTTCCACAGAATACATGCGTAAATGTATTCACTTGGATACACTTTTCCAATTGATGCTAAATAGAAAGGTTGAATGGGGTAAGGTGCTTCACAACCGAAGAATACCGACCTATATTCTCTGTTATCAGTGCTATTTATCCCCATTATCTGACAATTGAAAAATTCAGGAAACAGCTTGCTGCCATCATCAGGGGGATGTCGTTCCACGTCGGCTCCCTCGTTCCTCGCCATCGGCCACACCTACACTTCGTTTCGGTGGGCAGGCATGACGTTGGTTTGGGCAGGGCGGTTGTGGCCGTTGTACCGCAAAATCACCCACAACGACGTCATTTCGATCCGCCAACCGGCGGAGAGAAATCCCCATTACCTGGCACTGGTTTCAAATGCAGGAAGTGAGACTATTTAGGCGATGGCTAATCATCAATCTTGTCGGATGTGGAGTTAGTAATTAAGTAGCAATTGTCAAAGTCAGGCCCCAATGCTTTTCTCAAACCTTCTCTATTCACAATTATTTTATTTAATGACCTGTCTACCGGAACCTTTGCCCCATATACAGCACCTTCTTTGTGGCTATTCTGTGTTACGTTGACGAGAATCATATTGTCTTTGTCCCAGGGTAGGGTTGCTAGCAAGTAATCAAAATGCTCATCGTTCGGGTGCAAGTTTGTTCCGTCATTCACAAGCCTAATTTTGGTTCCTCTCCAAAGTTCGAGACTTGGGTCAATGTCAGATAGTTTAGTCAGTGTCATTTCTTAGAAATGTAGGGACTGTGTAAATCAATTCATTGTACTATAAACTCCTTCAAGTCAATCAATATAGGCATAGAGTTGAAGATCATAATTACCTTGAGTTGATTGGTCAATGTTGGTCTATCTTTCATTCTTTCATTGATGAAGACATGGCCTGCGAGCATTACGACTAAATACTTGATCCAGGAAACTTCAATCGTTCTCATTCGGAGCCAGGGGTATGCTAAGGTTAATACCATCAAGGAAGTCAAAATCAACACCAGCCAGAAAGAGCTTTTGCTAAGCAGGCGCTGGAGTTTTTTTGTTTCTAAAAAAGTGAGGACGGCTGTTAGCGCAGTGCTTCCTGCTGCGATGGCTAGGGCTAAGTCTGCGAATGATACCAGCCTGGCATTAAGATAAGGATAATTAAACCAGGAAATTGAACTGACGATAGCTATGGATATGAGTGGAGTTCTAACCTCGTAAACATACCTAGAGATGAGAACTCCATATATTGTAATCGGGATAAGCAACAACTCTGGAGCCGGATGGTAAACTATCTGAACAAAAAGAGTCAAAAAGAAAAGTGCGGTGAGGAGGGCTTCATATCGCTTTATTAGTTCCATAGCAGTTGCCAGTCGTTAGTTGCTGCAGAAAACTACCTAAATAATTCGATAAGTTACAGACCGTTTCGCTAAGTTTTTGGGACATATTTCTCGCCACGGGAGGTCTCGCTCGTTCACATGGCACTGCCCCGGCAAACAATCCCCATAAAATCGTATCTTGGTTGGCGCATACCTTCCAACCATCAATAATGAATGCCATTACCGAGTCAGCTTCCCCGCCAGTGTCCCATCGAAGATGGGTAAAAGCCTCGCATTGGATCGTAACATTAAGCTTTCTGCTTCTGGCCTTTTCCGGCTTCGAGATACTCATGGTGCACCCGAGGCTCTATTGGGGTGAGGTAGGCAATGAATTGACACCGGCACTGCTGGAGCTACCCATTAGCCGCAACCATCAGCGGGATACGTGGGAAGAAAGCAAACCCTTCTTTGAGGCCAAAGACTCACCCGTGAGTGCCGCCCGCACTTTCGATGAGCTCATGTTCAATCAAAATGGATGGGGACGAAGCCTTCATTTTCTGGCTGCCTGGCTGTTGATCGTACCGGGAGTGATTTACCTACTGATAGGGGTTTTTACCGGGCACTTCCGAAACCACATCTGGCCGAAAAGAAAGGAGCTGACGCCAGCGTCGGTTTGGAGGGATGTGAAGGATCATCTGCGCATGCAGATCGCTCCGGCTACTGGCGGGCCTCACTATGGGCTGCTGCAGAAGCTCGCCTACATGATTGTTATTTTCGTCGCTTTACCCCTGGCAGGGGTCACAGGACTTACCATGTCGCCAGCCATTACTGCGGCTTACCCCTTTCTGCTGAAAGTGTTCGGAGGCTATCAGTCGGCCCGCACCATTCATTTCTTTACTTCACTTACGCTGGAGCTGTTTCTGTTCATGCACCTGGCCATGATCATCAAAACTGGATTTACACAGCAAATACGTTACATGACCCTGGGAAAGTAATATGAGGAATATGAAGAAGAGAGACATTATCACCAGAAGAAAAGCTCTTGCAGTAAGCGCCTCTGCCCTGGGAGCCCTTTTGCTACCGGGTTGCTCAAAGACCTCACCACCCACCTACGGCAGTCTGCTGCGGGTGGGAGATGCGCTGACTTACAATGCGCAACGAACCCTGTTGCCTGGGCAGTCGCTGGCGAAGGAATACAGCTTTGCCGACATCTCATCGTTTCCAGCCACCGGCACCATTAACCCAGCCGACAGTTCCAAAGAATACTACAGCGAAGCGTACGAGCGCCTCAGGAGCGGCTTGTTTGCCAACTGGCGGTTGTCGGTGGAGGGAAGTGTGGCAAGGGCTGGTCAGTACTCGCTACAGGATCTTCAGCGGTTTGCTGCCCGCACGCAAATTACCCGACACACTTGTGAAGAAGGGTGGACAGCTATTGGTGAATGGACTGGTGCGCCCTTGAGCAGTGTGCTCGAACATGCAGGCATACTGCCCGGTGCCCGTTTCATCAATTTCTATTCTTATGACGGATGGGAGGACAGCATCGACATGCTGGATGCTTTCCATCCGCAGACGATCCTGGCATACGGCATGAATGGAAAGGCCCTATCGGTTCCTCATGGTGCTCCTGTTCGTCTCAGGGTGGAAAAGCAAATAGGTTACAAAAGCATGAAGTACCTCCAGCGCATTGTGGTGACTGACGAGTTTGTTGACCCGGGCGACACGGGGTGGGCCTGGTATGTGGGGATTTGACTAGGCTGTCAGGCTAAACGATTGTCAGTCTTCATCATTCTTTTTTTGTCTTCCAAATACCCTCTCTCCAAACTATTGGTGCAGGTGCTAATGGCCTTGTCGATGGCGATGAGTGCCCTGGCAGGCTCGGCGTTTTTGACGTAGTACTCGGCGTAGGTGCCGTGGAGGAGGTAGGTGCGCTGACTCATGGCAGCAGCGTCAATGGTGTCCAGTTCCTTTTTGGCGTCGGCCAACCGCTCCATTTGCAGGTAAGTAATGGCCCGGGAAAGCCGGATGCTGTCGGAAGGCATCAACTCAAACATCTCGTTGTAGTAGTCGATGATCTGCTGCCAGTTGGTATTCTCAAACTTGATGGCCTTGATATGCTCCGCTGCGATGGCCGCCTCCAGGTGATAAATAGACTGGTCTGAGTATCGCATGGCTTTGTTGAGAGCATCATTCCCCAGCACAATGAGGGGGAAATGCCAGGTTGAACGATCCTGGTGCTTGAGGTCTACGATTTTACCATCAACAATCTTGGAGTCGAGGCGGGATGCATGAAAGCACAGCAGCCCAAAGAGGGCATACAGGTTGCCTGAACGGAATTGCTCCTTCACGAGGAGCAGTTGGCACAGGCGCAGAGCCTCGCCGCAAAGGTCTTTGTCGATGAGCTGGTTGAGTTTGGTGGAATGGAAGCCTTCGTTGAAAATGAGGTAGATGATCTGCTGTACCGCCGATAGCCGGTCGTTTATCTCGTTGGCTGCGGGGTAGTCGAGGGTAATGTCTAGCTCCTGGATCTTCTTTCGAGCCCGGACGAGTCTTTTCTTGATGGTTTCTTCTTTTTGTAGAAGGGCTACGGCTATTTCCTTCATCGAAAAGCCCGAAATAGCTTTGAGTGCAAAGGCGATTTGCTCTTCTCTGGAGAAGGCGGGGTGGCAAGCCAAAAAGAGCATCCTCAGCTGACTGTCCTGCACTTCGTGGTCGAGAAAGTATTCGTTGATTTCGAGGGTGGCCGCACCATGCACAGTTTTCTCGTGTCGCTGTTTTTGGGCATTGATTTGCCGCATCAGGTCGATGGCCCTGTTCTTCGCCGCTTGAGTAAGCCAGGCTTGGGGGTTGTCGGGCTGAGCCTGCCGCCACTTGAGCGAGGCTTGCAAAAAGGTATCCTGAATGGCGTCTTCAATCAACTCCAGGTGAGCAAGGCCGAAGATTTTTGACAAAATGGCGACCAGCTTTCCGTACTGATGCCGGAAAAGATGGTCGACCATGCTATGGGGCTGCTTACCTGTCAAACTTCACTACCTCACGGATTTCTACTGTTCCGCCAAGGTGATAGTCAGGATAATCCTGGGCTATTTTGGCAGCCTCTTCAAAACTGTCGGCAGCAGCGGTATAGTAGCCGCCTATGAGCTCTTTGCTTTCTACGAATGGCCCGTCGGACTCTATCCTGTCAGGCCCGGATATGCGTTTTCCCTTAGCATAAAGTGCTGCACCACCTCTCAATATGCCCTGGTCCTTCATTTTGTCGCCCCAGGCAAACCACCTGCCCATTTGGGTTTGTATTTCTTCCGGTGAAAGGCCCAACTCGTCGTAGCTGGCACCTATAAATATCATCATGAATTCTTTCATCGTGTAAATGTTAAATGGTTTCTAATGTATTAAATGCTAACGCTTTCGCTATCCAAAAGTCAAGATCAACTTCTTTGTCAAACCCTTCTGGCCAGACAAACAGAAAGCCACGCATCACGTTGCCCGTAAAGTCCATTTCCCGGCTGCCATGTTTGAAAATGAGCTGCTCATGTGAGGCTTTACCTACTCTCACCATCAAACGGTCAAGGCCTGTGGATCTATCAATATCTATGCCCACGCACATTTTGTGGTTAACCATAAAAATGAGTCCTCCCATCATCTTTTTTTCTTCGGTTAAATTGGCCTTTGAAAGCCTTTGCCGGATACGATTAGCCTGATGGTCGCTGTAAGCCATGGTTAGTTTTTGATCGCCTGCCCAGTCTCAATATAGCTTTTAATTGAATCAAGGGCTTTGAGTCTGTTCTTTTTTTGGTCAGCCTTGATCATGGGATTCATCAACCAACCCAGCACGTTTTTTGGCCGGTGATAAAATGTAAAGACAAACTCAGTTTGCTCCTGGCTGACGGGGTGCAGCTCCATTTTAGCGCCAACATCGTACAGCATCTTGCTTATGCCAAAGCTGTCTTTGGTAATCAGAAAGCTGATGCTCGTATGCTCCACCTGCTCCGTTCTTACCTCTTCGTACCAGCCTTTTCGCTTTTCACTGAATTTGGCATGGACTGTGCGCTCAGCACCGACGCCTTCAAGGGTTTGCCCGGGCAGCAGTCGTACCTCTACCTTTTCCACCGGTGGGCCCCAGGATTCCATGGCTTTGGAATCCCGGATCAACGGCCACACCATGGAAGCGGGTGCCTGAATGAGGATAGCATCCTGCCCCTGAACTTTTGGTGTTTTGCTGAAACGCCTCATGCTATCAGTTCCTCGAATGAAAGGCCACCCTGTTTCCTTCCGTGTCGATGAACTGCGCCATAAACCCGTTGGGCCCCAGGGAGGTCTTGGGGACGATGATTTTGCCGCCGGCTTTCTCTACCCTCGATAGCGGGGTTGTCAGGTCATCGCCACCGTTGAGGTACACCAGGGCTCCTTTGTCGGAAGGTTCGCAGCCCGGGCCGAAGGCAATGCCACCACCTACACCGTTTTCCCAGTCGGCCGGGAAGAACGCCATGGTCATGCCCATTGCTTCCATCGACATGGTTTCCATTTTTGCATCCAGCACTTTTTCGTAGAACGATTTGGCCCTGTCGAAGTCTTTGGCTGGCACTTCAAACCAGTTGATTGCATTTTTCATCTTGTTAGTTGTTTTGGTGAAACATGATTTGCCCTATGACGAGGCCGGGTTTGGGAAAGGGGACAGAGGAGGGAAAGTTTTTTTCTTCGCATTCAAAAAAGCATTCCAAGACGGCCGTTTTCCAGGAACGAAGTGCCATGTCGCCTGGGTGACGCCAGGCGAGGGCCTCTATAGAAAAGCGATGGTATTAACGGCGAGACGCCGAAAGGAACTACCCACAAGGGAGACCCTTGCGGGATGGGGGGAGGAGTACCTGAACCGCCAAAGCTCCCATAGCAGCCGTCATCTCGAATCCCGAAGGGTGAGAGATCTCCAAGACCTAGCACTGCTTTTTGCAGCATATCTGCCATTATATTGGGGATCCCTCGCTCGTTCCTCGCCATCGGGATGACGTGGGTATGGGTGCCACACTGCGAAGCCCACCATAGATCGCCGTCATTCCGAGGAGTATGATGTAGCGAAGCGGAAGCATGCGACGTGGGAATCTCCGGGGTGATGGCAATGGCCCAAAACCGTTTTTCTGCTAAATCCTGAACTCAGCGGAGATGCGCCACAAGCGTCTATTTCATACAACTTCGTTACAAACAAAGGGGATTGGGAGAAACTAGATCGATTAAGGAGCTTGAATGATCCGATGGTTTCTATTGGCGATTAATTGTGGCGGCGGGACGCCGACATAAGAGGGAACAACTGGGTGGTTCGTCTGGACAGGTGATTACTCAGACAGGGATGACTTCTTCACGCCAATTTGTGCAGAACACCTTCTTCAGCATAAGCCGGAACTGATCCGATTTTTGGGACTTCCGCCTGGATTCAGGTTTCTGACTGACAGTAAAGGCTACCTGGACATCTGGCGAGACGAAGAACTGCTAGAGGTCTGAAAGAAAGATAACACAGGGCTAAAAGTGAATGTGAGCTACGGCTGTAGTCAGAGGGAGGCTGGCTTGGAAAGTCCGCCACAAGAGTTAATTTTATTGTCGGCGTGGCTAGGTGGTGACCGATAGGGAGCTGCATAAAACTCCCACACTCACTTTAGCCAGGCGATATCAGCAATATTTCCATGTCGAAGATTCTTTGTCTCATCGGATTAACTCTAACTCTGAACTTATCTCAAGCTCAGGAAATGAACCTGGAATACATCATAGCTCTTGCGGAGGCTAAGACGAACTTCAAGACCGATACCGTAAAGCTTTGCGAACTTTATGTGCTTGATGGAATTCCATACACATCTGCTGAAGAGTTTGAGAAGGAACTCGAACCTTTTAACAGGGCGGACATTAGACTTGCAACAATTGCGGATTTATCTAACTCCGAAATCTATTGTCGTATTTGTGATTATGTATTATTAGTTGGAACGGCCAAGAACCAATCAACAAAATATAAAGCGATGCAACTCCACCTTTTCCGAACTAACTTGAATGAGAATCTACCTGAACTAATCATCACAGACTACAATTGTGAAAAATGTCAACAGCTTGTAGTTGATGGCATCCCAGTAGAACCATTCAAGGCAAGAGAGCTGGTGAATGAACTGCGACCAAAGGATATTCAATTCATCGTCTCCTATCAATCAGCGAACCCCGAGATTTACGGAAGGAATGCTGTTAACGGTCTAACTGAAATCTTCCTGAAATAGAAAGCTGATAGCAGGCGTTATCAGTAAGAATCTGCATGATGAAAATATTACTACTTTTGTTCCTATTGCCTTCTTTTCTGCTAGCACAGGGCGACCAATACAGCCAATTTGTGTTATCGTCGAGCCTGCCATCAGACTTGTCGGGCAAACTTAGCCAATCGGGCTTCCTTAAGGAGTATGACCTGAACGTGGCGCTTAATCCTTTCTACCTGCGAGGGGACTTTAACGGTGATGAAAAAATGGACTATGCGATAGCTGTGACCGACAAGCAAACAAAAAAACGTGGTATTGCAATTTTCACCTCACAGACTGATTTTGTTCTTATCGGCGCTGGAAATTCACTGCCTAACCGGAAGATGGATGATTTTGGGTGGATGGACGCCTGGTACGTCTACAGCAACAGAACGGTGGAGATTGGAGCAGGTGAGACGGAAGAACTTAAACTAACGACAGACGCAATTATGGCAGTTAAGACGGAATCTGCCAGCGGCCTCATATACTGGAACGGCAAAGAATTTCGGTGGTATCAGCAGGGGGACTAAGAAGCTGATAACACAAGACTAGAGCGAATGGGGAGCTCAGTTGTGAACAGTCAGCGGCTGGCTTGGAATCTCCGCCACAAGAGTTAATTTCATCATCTGCGTGGCTAACTGCCAGTGGAAGCGGAGCTGCATAAAACTCCCACACTCACTTTACTGAGGCGTTATGGGCAAGCGTAAAAGACGACACTACTCGACAAAGAGCGGACATTAATGAAATGAAATTTTTGACAAACATATTTGGTAACAAAAAAGAAAAAGTTGAGCAGACAAGTCCGACATCAACCGAATACTTTATTGACATTGACCCAAATTCAAATTCCCTTTCGAAAGCATTTAAAGACTTCTATCAGAATCATTTCGTTGACGCATTTGGACTTTCACGGGGTGATGTAGATACTTACTTCTATAACGCAATGACAACCGAAGAAAAAGAAATTGCGAAAAGACTAATCCGACAAAATTTAAAATTAAGACAAGCTCACCTGTTCAAAGCAGCAGGTATTTTAAATGACGTTGAAGCGTTACCAATATTGTATGAACAATTAAACGGCAATTCAGACCTAAGTTGGCGGTTTACAATTGGACAAGCAATTTGGCGACTAAACCGTGATGAAATCTATACAGACCTTTTACGACAACTTAAAGAACATCCGTCCGACACTATGAGAGAAGCACATTTCGACCAAGTAACAGACTTAAAAAATGCCGAAAGTATTGAAATGCTGTTTGACTATTTAAATGACGAAAGCAGACTTGTAAAATCAATGACTGTTAGAAAACTAAATTTTATTTCAGCAGGTCAACATCAACAGAAACAAGAGTTTGACAGAGCCTATTTTTTAGGTAAGCAGACAGACAAAAAATTTAAAAACGAATTAGTCGAGAATCTTAAAAACTTAACAGAATGAAAAGAACGCCAGCCCATAACAGCGTATATAACTTATGGCGGGGAAAGTGATAAAATCAAGCTTTGTGTTTTTAAGTAAGTTTGCTGCAAGCCGACAAGAAAGAGCTTCGAAAACCGCCACAAGTCATATACGCAAACCGTTGTACACCATACTTGCCATGAGATATTTCCTGCTAACTCTTATACTATTTACTCAACTGGCATGTAGTCAGGTGAACTCTCAAAAAACTCAAGAACAAGCCAAATCTTCCGATGTTAAGACAATTGACGATATTGATGGTTCCCTTGAAAATGTCAGTTATGTTGCGAACGGAGGAATAATAACAGACACCATTTTTCATGATGAACTCCAAGAGAAAATCAAAATTGGGTTTGCCATTGAAATTGACTCAACGATCTACATTTCGTATTCTAAGTATTCACTTGAGAACACGCTGAAATATGACATGTCATTCTACTTTGACGGCCATTTTATCAACACCGTTCAAGGCAACTCAATACCTGGAATCTCAGGTGAACTTTTAGACTTAGATTCACTTAATTTCATGGGACCAGCTCTTGAACTTGGTGACGGATGTGGACATGATGACGTCCTACGAATTTCTGAATTCAAACTTGCAAATAGGTTTGATTCGTCTATATATATCCTTGCCGAGAAACCTGAATGTAGTGATGGAACTAATCATATCTTAATCAAGTATGTGAACAATCAGTTTGACAAGCTTTTTGAACTAGAGACAACTCAAGACAATGTCAACTTCAAATTGGAAGGTGACTCTTTGATAACATGCATTTACTCACAATTCTATGAAGATTGGGACGAATCATATGATTTTGCTTACGATTTAAGGAACAGCAAAATAGTGCGAGATACGGTGTACAACAGACGCTGATCGGGCATATCTCTTAGTGCTTTCTGCCTGATTGGGAGATTATCGGCCAGAAAGAAGCAACCACGGTGCAGATGTGTTGACAGATTTGCAGGAACGCATAGCAATACGGGCACCTGAACATAACACACGGCAAAAAACATACATCTTACCTGCATTTCACTATCTTTAAATGGCAAGGAAATGCAGCCTGTGTTACTGAAGACAGATGTACGTTTCTTGCCTCAATGTTACGAGGCATTGCATGAACGAAGTTAAAATCCGATACAGACTCAAAAACCATCCAACCTCTATAAAGAAGATAGGCCGGACAATTGCCATGACAGGTATTGGACTGTTTCTATTAGGCGACCTTGTGATAAGCCCTGTATTAGGGACAATTCCGCTTGATCTTTGGATCGTAGCTTTTGCGGATGTGATACCTAGAGTACTTGCAAATTTTTGGATGTTCGGATTGGCGGTTTTTTTTGGTGGGGTCATCTTGGAAACATTTAACTGGCGAACAGGAACCTTAAATCTTGACGAGAAACTTAACGAAATACGTATTTCAGGATTGTTTAACTGCAACGTTAAGCTTAGTGAACTAACTACAGTGGAGGTGTTTAATCTTAGGGTAGGATTAAAGCGAAGCGTTCGATTTTTGTGGCTCAACGAAAAACTTACGGTCAAATTTTATGACGAAGCGACATTGATTCACTTCATTGAGATGCTGACACCAAAGGTTAGTGAACATTCGAACGTCAACATCGGAACATGGGCGGACTAAAAGCCTCACAACACAAAGACATCATGGGGCTTCACCTGCAAGGAAATGGCAGTGGGGATTGCAATTCCCGCCACTTTGTGTGTTTTTTCATACAGGTGGCTATTTGCGGAGGGCAGCGGTATCTCTTACCAATCTCCCCATTCCCCCAAATCCCCTTTTTTTACTAGTTTCGAAACGTCATTACAAACCGAAGTCTATGTCCTCTAACAGAAGAGATTTTATCCGCAAGTCAGCCCTAGGTGCAGGTGTACTAGGTGTGTCGTCACTAGCGGCGTGTGCCAGTGAAAGTGAGCAGAAGCAGGCGACCGGCCCCGACCCATCCACCACAGGCACAAAGCCCATCGTGATCGCTACCTGGGCCCATGGCATGCCCGCCAATGAGAAGGCCTGGGAGCTGCTGAGTCAGGGCAAAAGCAGCCTCGATGCGGTAGAGGCAGGGGTGAGGGTCGTAGAATCGGATCCGGAGGTGCAGACTGTTGGCCTCGGTGGCTTCCCCGACAGAGATGGTGTAGTGTCGCTCGATGCCTGCATCATGGACTACGACAGTCGCTGTGGTTCGGTAGCATTTCTGGAAGAGATTGAAAACCCGATTTCGGTGGCCCGCAAGGTGATGGAGGAGACTCCCCATATCATGCTGGTGGGAGAGGGGGCCCAGCGCTTTGCAGTGGAGCAGGGATTTGAAAAGAAAAACCTCTTAACTGAAAAATCGAAGGAGGCTTACGAGAAATGGCTGGAAACGGCGGAGTACAAGCCGGTCATTAATATAGAAAACCACGATACCATCAGCATGCTGGCATTGGACAGCCAGGGTAGACTTGCCGGGGCTTGCACCACCAGCGGGGCAGCGTGGAAAATGCATGGCCGTATTGGTGATTCTCCGATCATTGGAGCCGGACTTTTCCTTGACGGCGAAGTAGGTGGCGCTTGTGCCACCGGTTTGGGTGAAGCAGTGATCAGGGTAGCCGGCAGCGCCATGGTGGTGGAGTTGATGCGCAATGGCATGAGTCCGGGAGAGGCGTGCAAGGCCATTGTAGAACGCATCGCCGCCAAGCATCCATCCGTCGCCGATTTGCAGGTGGGTTTTCTGGCGCTGGACAAATTTGGGAACTATGGCTCGTATGCCATCCATAAAGGCTTCAACTTTGCTGTGTACAACAACAATGGCAATACGCTGATTGATGCGGTGAGTAAGTATTGAACCGATAAGAATTGTTTGCATGGTAAGTTATTGAAACATTTTTTGAGTAAGTAGTCAACCTATTTTGGCACAAAAGTGTCATTGCATGAGATGAGACGTATTCTCTTTTTACTAGCTATTTGGATAACAGGGGCGAACGCATTCGCCAGGCAAACTGATCACTCTATTGCCCGGAAGTGGAATGAAGTGCTGCTGGAAGCTGTCAGGAACGACTTTGCCCGGCCCACTGTGCACGCCCGCAACCTTTTTCATATCTCTGCCGCCATGTACGATGCCTGGGCGGCTTATGACGAGAAGGCGGAGCTGTACTTTCTGGGGCGGTATCACGGAGACTTTTATTTCCCTTACGATGGCATACAGGCGCCGGAAGACTTAAGGGCCGCTCAGGAGGAGGCCATTAGTTATGCAGCCTACAGATTGATTAGCCATCGTTTTGCCCTCTCTCCCGGAGCCCAGAATATCTTCCTGGCCGCTTACAAACAGATGCAGGCAAGGGGCTATTCACTTTCGTTTACATCCACCGACTACTCAACCGGCTCCCCGGCGGCACTTGGTAACTATATAGCCGAAAAAGTGATTCAGTTTGGCTTGCAGGATGGCTCGAACGAGATGAATTTGTACGCCAACCAGTATTATGCTCCACTCAACGATAAGCCGCTCAATCCGTTAATGCCGGGAAATCCCAATTTGAAAGACCCCAATCGCTGGCAATCTCTTGAGCTTGGGGCGTTTATCGATCAGGGCGGAAACCCTATTCCAGGGAGCAATATTCCGTTTTTGAGCCCCGAGTGGGGCAATGTCACTCCCTTTTCAATGAATGCCCTTCATTTTACCCCGCATAAAAGAGACGGTGACGAGTACCTGGTGTATCACGATCCCGGCCCACCCGTTTATTATGATGAGGATGACAAGGAGGCCATAGCAGCCTATGTCTGGACATTCAGCCTGGTGGCAGCCTGGTCATCTCACCTCGATCCATCCGATGGGGTAATGTGGGACATTTCGCCAGCTTCCCTGGGTAATATTGACTACGCTGAGCTTCCGACAAAAATGGAAGACTATCCGGCCTTCTATGATTTTACCAACGGGGGAGACATTGGCAAGGGCTATGACGTGAACCCGGCCACCGGAGAGCCTTACCAACCTCAAATGGTAGCCAGGGGAGACTATACGAGGGTACTGGCCGAATTCTGGGCTGATGGCCCCAGCTCTGAAACGCCGCCCGGGCATTGGTTTGTCATTCTCAATTATGTAAACGACCACCCACAGCTTGTGAAGAAGTTCATGGGGCAAGGAGAGGTTTTGGACGACCTTGAATGGGATATTAAAGCTTATTTTATCCTTGGAGGCACCATGCATGATGTTGCCATTGCCGCCTGGAGTGTAAAAGGATACTATGACTATATCAGACCTGTGTCTGCTATTCGATGGCTCTCAGGCGTTGGGCAGTCCTCCGACCCCAAGTTGCCAAGGTATAACCCTGGAGGGTTTAAGTTGTATGACGGACTGATAGAGTCAGTGAAAGCTGGCGACCCGCTGGCCGGGCCGAGTAGGGAAAATGTTGGTAAAATAAAATTGAAGGCATGGAAGGGGCCGCAGTATGTATACGACCCAGCCACAGTGGAGGCAGGTGTTGACTGGATCCTGGCGGACTACTGGTGGCCTTACCAGCGGCCTTCGTTCGTTACGCCACCTTTCGCAGGCTATGTTTCGGGGCATAGCACCTATTCAAGGGCTGCAGCCGAAGTGCTGACTTTGCTAACGGGCAGCGAATATTTTCCGGGCGGTATGGGTGAATTTGATGCGGAGAAAAATGAGTTTCTGGTGTTTGAAGAAGGCCCGAGTGCCGATGTGGTGCTACAGTGGGCCAGGTACCAGGATGCTTCCGACCAATGCAGCCTGTCGAGGATTTGGGGTGGCATTCACCCGCCTATGGACGATATCCGTGGGCGAATGATGGGGCATGAAATAGGAATTGATGCTTTTAACTTTGCCAGCAGGTTTTTTGATGGTGTCACTACTGGCGTGAAGGAACGCCAGCTGGTGAAAAACCAGGTGACGGTGTATCCGAACCCTGTGCAGCGGGGAAACGCTCTAACGCTGTCATTTAACAATCGTATGTCGCAGGCTCGGGCCGAGCTTATTACCATGGAAGGGGCATCCGTTACTGTCAGGGAGCTTTCTGCGGCATGGGCCGGGCAAACCCTCGATCTCGACGTTGCAGGTTTGAAGCCTGGCCTTTATCTGTTGCGCATCAAGTCCGGTAATGCTTCGGAGATTCACAAGATCATTATTGAGTAGGGCAGGGCGGGTTTTGGGTTTTACCTTTCGATCCATGCCACCACACCCAAATGGTGGTGGTGGCTGATGCTGGCGGGTTTGGTGGCATAGTTGTGTCTTACGGTCGGCAAACCTGCCACATCCGGTAATATTTGAAAGTCTGGCCCCATTTCTCTCTGAAAACAATCACGAAGTTCCTGAGATTGATTAGACGTGTTCAGCTTGAAGGCCTTCCATTTTACGGCTTCTATATTTGAGTTCGTTGCTACAGAAATGATGTTGTCTTTTTTCAGGATAGAATAGCCGTTAATCTCATTCAGCCATTTTCCACGGTAAAGCAGCCTGTCGCCGGCTTTTTTGGAGTAGACCACCTCAATTTCTTTCGGTGAAAACGCCAGTCTTTGCCTTTCGGCTTTGAAAACAGCCTCTTTGGCTGCCCAAAACAGCCAATACATGATTTCATCGTCGGTGCCTTCAGGGCAATGATCGTTGGGGCGGGAAATAAAACGTAGTGCCCTTTGAGAACGGGGTTTGAGAAGTGGGTCTGTCAGGTCAACAATGTCAACTCCAATCAATCCTTTTTCATTTTTTCCAGGATCACTTCAATCGCTTCACCAATCGTATTCATTTTGTTGATCGACTCATCGTCAATCGTAATATCGTACTTCTCCTCAATATCAAGCACGATATCCACCACGTGGGCTGAGTTAATCTTAAGATCGCCAATGAGTTGTATTTCGTCCGAGAGGTTGTCCAATAGCTCCTTTTGCATCACATACGGCTCAATGACGCCTTTGATTTCTGCTTTGATCTGATCTTTTGTCATTTGGGTGGTTGGTAAGGTTTTTAGGACGAAAACTTCCGCAAAATAATACAACTATTCACGTCCCCAAAGCCAAAGTTGGCTTTAGCCACGATATTAAGGTTGGTTTCCACAGTAGCTGTCGGGATTTTCTCAGCCGGAATAATCTTCAGAATCTCGGGGTGAAGCTCCTCTATATTGAGGTTTCCATGCACAAAGTTGCCATGCATTTGAAGTGCGCACCCCACCAACTCGATAGAGCCGGCACCAGCAATGCAGTGCCCGATCATTGATTTGGTGGCATTTACCAACGGGAAGTCAGCAGCAGGAACACTGAGCGCTTCCACCCAGTTATTGAGCTCAATAGGATCGGCCATGGTGGAGGTGAGGTGACCGGAAATGAGGTCGATAGACTCAGGTGTTATCCCAGCTTCTTTGATGGCATTTTTGATACAAGCCTGCACGGCGGTGGAGTTGGGGGCTGTCATGGATCCTCCCATTCTTTGTCCACCCGAGTTGACATCGCCTCCGAGGATTTCCGCATAAATCCGGGCACCTCTGGCAAGGGCTGTGTCGAGTTCTTCCAGCACCAGCGCTCCACCTCCTGCGCCGGGCACAAAACCCGACGATGTGCTGCTCATGGGCCTTGAGCCAAATGTCGGGTTGTCGTTGGAGTCTCTGCAAAGCACACGCATCGAGTCGAAAGCCCCCCAGATGTATTTGCCTTTGCCTTCGGAGCTGCCACACAGCATTCGCTTCGCTTTGCCACTTTTAATAAGCTCATAGCCCATGATGGCCGCTTCGGTGCCAGTGCTGCAGGCCGACGAGTTGGACATGACACGGTTGCCTGCTCCGAGCATGCCGTTGAGGTAGGCACTCACCCCGCTGTTCATCGACTGAGTAATGGTTTTAGTGCCCAGCTTTCTCACCTGTCCGGCATTCACCAGGTCGAAGCGGGGCCCTATGCTTTCGTCCATACTCAGTGCTCCACCTCCATAGATGATGCCTAGTTCAGGGTCAAATTTGTCATAGTCAACCGTAAGGCCCGCATCTTTCCAGGCTTCCAGACCCGACAAACAGCCATAGATCACGCCATGGTTGTCGAGCATTTTGTTGAGCAGTTCGGGAAGGAGGCTGAGCTTGTACTCAACCGATACCTCCGGTTCACCAGCAATTTGGCAGCCCAGGTTGTGTTCGGTTAAACCGGGTATTTTAGCAATACCAGACTTCATGCCTCGCAAGGCGTGTTCAAAAGCCACTTTTCCCGTAGCATTTGGTGCCACTACGCCAAGTCCCGTGATAACTACTCGTTTATTTAAGCTCATTTTTATTCACTAGTAGGCCCGACAGATCGCCTTTACAAACCAGTTGCTGTGTGTCTCTGTTGTGGCATTCAATCCGGCATTTCAACTTACCGAATCTATAATAAATTTTGGAGGAAGTCACCTCAAGTGTTTGCTCCGGGTAGGCTGGCGAGTAGAAATCGACGCAGGACGACGTGAAAACAGGCACTTTTTCATCCATTCCGTTGGAGTTGCTGCTGCTGTTGAGGTAGATACCAAAACAAACCAGGCCAATTTGTGCCATCACTTCAGTGATGATTACGCCGGGAGTGACAGGATTGCCTGGAAAATGGCCCTGGTAAAAAAACTCATCTTTTTTTAGTTTGTAGGTTCCCGTGATAGAGTCTTCGTCAGCACTGAGTATTTCATCCACAAACAAAAAAGGTGGACTGTAGGGTAGTTTTTGAATAATGGCTGCAAACAGTTCGCTCATAGTAGGTGTTCGCCACCATCCACATGAATGGTGCTTCCGTTGATCCAGTTGGCTTCATCCAAAGATAACAGGTAAATGGCATTCGCTACATCTTCTGGCTGAGTCATTCTACCCATCGGGTTGTTTTTGGTTACCAATTCGATCATCTTTTCGTAGGAGGGGATCATCTTCAAAGAAGGTGTGAGTGTCACGCCTGCCTGTATGGTATTTACCCTGATATTGTGCGGGGCAAGTTCCACAGCCAGGTACCTGGTCAATGTTTCGAGGGCTGATTTTGCCAGGGCGATGGCACCGTAGCCTTCCCATACCCGATCGTTACCCATGGAAGTCAACGTGATGATGCGGGCAGGTTTGGCAAAGAAGTTGTTTTTTAGCAGCGTGCGGGCCCAGGTAAACACATTGAGGGCCATGGCGTCTATTGTCAGCTGCAAGTCCTGAAGGTCAAGCTCAGGGCCGTCTTTTGAAACAAATGGCTTCAGGTTGCCCCGGGAAACAGAGTGAAGCATCAGGCTGATATTGGCATTACCCAAAGCCTTTCTGAACTGCGGCAGGTGTTCGTCGATTTTCTCCTGGCTGGTGGCGTCGAAGTTGAAAGAGATTAGCTGAGCACCTGATTTCCTGATTTCATTAAATGCAGCTTCAATATCGGCCAGCACGGAGCGACGATCTCTGTGGACAATGAGCAGGTTCCAGCCACTTTTGCCTAACTTCTGTGCGGTAGCCAGCCCAATACCTGAGGAACCCCCTAAGATCAATGCCCATTTGCTCATGGCTGGACGGGTTTAATGAAACACCTTCGGCGGATGGCAAGCCGGTTGCCTTCTCCGGTGTAGTCGTTCCACAGATTAAGCACGTTGAAATTTTCTTCGAGCATAGGGCCCGTCATTACGTTGGTAGCGCCTGTTTTAATGAAATTATTTAACATGCTTCTAAAGATAAGAACATTTGCTCCAAGCTTTTGATATTCAGGCTTCACCCCAATGAGAAACATGTCGAGGGTTTTGTTAAAATAAAAATCTTTCAGCACGTGATAAAAACCAAACGGAAAAAGTGAGCCTTTGGCCTTTTGAAAGGCCTTCGAAAAAGAAGGGAAACAAATAGCGAACCCGATGGCTTCGTCGCTCTCATTTACAACCACGCTCACATACTCCTTTCTTACCAGTCCAAAATATTGCTTCACGTAATAGTCAATCTGCTTTTGGGAGAGGGGATAATAGCCATACAAATTGGCGTACGACTCATTCAAAATTTCAAAGATACTATTGGCATAAACCAACATTTCCTTATTGGTCTTGAATTCCTTTACCTTGAATTTGAAGCGGCCTTCAATAATTTCCGCCGTTCGTTTCAGCCTTTTTGGAATCTCTTTTGGCACTACGCCCCGTCCTTCCAGCCAGTCGCAGGCTTTTTCAAAACCCAGTGCTTCAAAGTGATCCTTGTAATAAGGGTAATTGTAAATAGTTGCTTGCGTAGCAACCTGGTCGAACCCCTCAATGAGGGTGCCTTCAAAGTCAAGGTCGGTAAAGCCCAACGGCCCGTGGATACTTTTTACATTTTTTGATTTGGCCCAATTTCCGACAGCTTCAATAAGCTTTTTTGACACATCTCTGTCGTCAATAAAATCTACCCATCCAAACCTGACAAGGGCCTTTTCCTGTAACTCTGTGCCATGGAGAATGCCTGCAACCCTTCCGACAATCTCTTGTCCTTTGTAAGCCAGAAAATAGGCGGCGGAGCAGTACTCAAACGCAGGGTTTTTGTCTTTATTGAGTGTGCTTTCCTCAAACTGAACCAGTGGTGGCACCCAACAAGGATGGTTTTTGTAGAGTTTGAAGGGAAACTTTATAAAAGCCTTTAGGTCTTTGGAGGTTTTTACTTCTCTAATTTCAATCGACATAATTTACAGAAGGCCGTTTTGTCTGTAATGCTCGGCTGATTCTTTTAGTGCATCACTCAAAGATGTGAAAATAAAATCTTTTGGAGTGATATCACCTTCGGCAATTCCCCAGTCGGCGGTGAGCTCGTTCATTTTTTCAGGTGTCAGCACAGGCTGCCCTTTGAAGATTTTTGCAAAAAACTCATTGGCATGGGCATAAGGCATCATGATAAAGGAAGGGATGCGGATAGTAACGGGCTTTTTTGCAATACAGTCGCCAATGCAGCTATATAATTCTCCCGGTGAGTAGTTTTTTCCGTCGGTCGCCGCAATAATGGTCTTGTCAGGCTGTGCGGGGGCGTAGTCCACCAGCAGTCTGGCAAGGTCTCTGGCAAAAATGAACGTTAGCTGCTGCGTAGGCTTGGCAAGCAGGGGAGCAATGTTCATTTTGATGGCTTTGAAGAGCTTGAGGAAGGCGGCGTCCCCTGGTCCAAAAACGGCAGTCGGCCTGACAATGACTACCGGAAGCGACATTTTCAAAAGTTGCTCCTCAGCCAGTAGCTTGCTTCTGCCATAATTGGTTACTGGCTTTAGCACTCCATAGGGGCCTCTGGCGGCCAGTGACGACACGTACACAAATTTCCCTTTTGCTGAGAGTAGCTCCTGTTTTTCTACCAGCTCAGCCATCTTTACCGTGAGCAACTGATTGGTGGTGAAGAGTTTTTTTGGATCGAAGGCTTTTGTAAGCCCTGCGTTGTGTATAATGAGGTCGAACTTGCCATACAACTGTTTGAGCTGCGCTATTTCTTGACTTAATAACTCGTCGGAGTCATAGCTGAAAACAGCAGCAGGCACCTGAAGCTCATGTAGATGATCGGTGCTCGACGACTTTCTGACCCCGGCGACCACCTGGTGCTTTTGACTAACAGCGTATTTTACAATATGGGTTCCGATGAAGCCACTGGCTCCTATGACCAGGACTTTCAATGGGCGGCCATGTTCTTATCCTGTAACGTTTCGATGCCAAGCTTTTTCATGGTCTTGTAGATTTTTTCGACTGCAATATCAATTTGTTCTTTGGTATGCGACGCCATCAGACTGAAGCGAATCATGGTGTCCTCGGGGCCTACGGCCGGAGGAATAACAGGATTGACGAAAAGCCCGGCTTTGAAGAGTTCGGTAGTGAGTTCAAACGTCTTCATGAAATTCCTGACGTAGATAGGTATAATGGGTGTCTCCGTTTTTCCTATATCGATGCCATATTCTCTGAAAAGCCTGTGGGCATGGTGGGTGTTATCCCAAAGTTTTGCTATCAACGAGTCGTCGCTTTCGAGCAAATCCAGCACGGCAAGCACTGAGGCCACCGTAGAAGCTGGCATGCTGGCACTGAAGATCAGCGCTCTGGAGTGGTGCTTCAGGTAGTTGATGGTATCGGCGTCTGACGCCACAAAACCGCCAATAGATGCCAGCGATTTGCTGAAAGTACCGCCAATGAGATCGACTTCATTGTCGAGATCGAAGTGGCTGGAGGTGCCGGCGCCGTTTTTCCCAAGCACACCAATGGCGTGCGCACAATCGGTCATGATGGTGGCTCCGTATTTGTTGGCCAGCCGCACAATTTCCGGCAGGTTGGCAATATCACCTTCCATGCTGAACACGCCATCGACAACAATGAGCTTCAATTGTGAATCGCCACACATTTGGAGCTTTTTCTCCAATGCGTCCATGTCGTTGTGCCTGAATTTTAGTTTTCTTGCAAACGACAACCTGCTGCCCTCTATAATGGAGGCATGGTCAAACTCATCGAGAATGATGGTGTCTTCTTTGGTAGTGAGGCAGGGGATCACTCCCAGATTTACCTGAAAGCCCGTGGTGTAAACCAATACCGCTTCTTTATTCAGGAACTTCGCCAGCCTGTTCTCAAGCTCCACATGGAGATCGAGCGTTCCGTTCAAAAACCTTGAACCTGCGCAGCCGGTACCGTATTTTTTTATGGCCGCCGCTGAGGCTTCCATTACCTTGGGATGGTTGGTCAGTCCGAGGTAGCTGTTCGACCCGAACATGAGCACCTGATGACCGTCGATGGTTACTTCTGTGCCCTGCTCTGACTCAATAGGGCGGAAGAAAGGATACTGACCAAGTCTTTTTACCTTTTGAGGCTCCTGGTAAGTACTCGTACGTTTTCTCAATTTGTCATTCATAGTCTACAACAAACATTGTCACGGCTGGGCCTGTGAAGTAACACAATTAACCTACATCTTCCAATCAAAGGGTGTTGGGAGAACGAGAATAAACTGCATTTAGAATCAGAAGAATGTTCATTTAAGGGTGCAGGCGCAAAGTTAACAAAAAGTATTCACTCTTACTTTTTATAAATTTCATGTTTGTATTCGAAGGCGAGGCCCGCCGCCCCATTGCTTGAAAACTGGTGCATGTAGTCGATGCTCTGGTTGTTGTTAAACATCTCATAGCGAATTTCCCAGAATCTGTCTTCTTTGTAATCGTTGTTTTCGTAGCCATTATAAAGCTCAACTTTTATGGTGTTTAGCCCTTTGGACAGGTGCGGTGCCAAATCCACGTCAAGGTTAAGGTCTGGGTTGCCGTCAAACACTTTGCTGGTATACGTTAAGGAGTCATTTATGTACACCTTGACCTGGTTGTCGGCCTTATAAAACCTGATGAAATGGCCCGTTGCCGCCTGCTGGTGTTGTGAGAAAGCGAATTGAGATATCAGGCAAAAGACGATGAAACTAAATATTTTCATAATTCAAATTTATGAAAACATACAAGCATACGAAGTGCCAAACTATTTTGGAGCTGGTGAAAAAGAAGTCCGTGGAGCTATCTGATTAATTATTAATGCGATACCTGAGGTTTAGTAGTGCCTGGAAGTTTCTATCGCTGATCCCGTCAACGAAATACCGGTGGTAGTGTTTTGCATACTGTAGCTGGGCTTCAACTGTAAACTTATCAAACAGTCGGTAGTACTTAGCCGAATAGGCAAACTCAAACTCTGATGGGTATTTCAAGGCCCCGGCGTATTCCCTGAGAATGTAGTCATCATTAAACCTTATTGCCTGCGCCGTGAGGCCGAACATGCTCTTGGGGGTGAAATACTGCGCCTGGAGCACATTCGTATTTGAGCCGGGGCCTATGCCTGCACCAATGATTTGGCCGTTTTGGGTGTAGCCATGAGCGATGGAGTAGTGCACATAATAGGTAGGCGACGAGAAAATACTGACAATCTGGAGCTGGTTGGCGCTAAGTTTGGTGTTTTCGTAGTGGAGCTTAATGGTATTTCCGTTGCTGAGCTCAAAAGCCTCAGTGATACCGAGCACAAAGGCGGACGAGCGATCAGGGTTGCGGCCAAATTCTTTGAAATTTCCCGGAAAATCATTTCTCGCATATTCGGTGTAGATTTCCAGCCCCAATTCTGGACGATTCCAGCGGATAGTGGCGGAAGCCATTTGGTCGTACTCATCGTTGGTAATGATGCCGTTTAGCGGGGTATCGTATTGTCTTGAGGTATGTGCAAAAGCGGCGAAAACATCTTTCGCTCCCATGCTACTTCTTTCCCATAGCCTGTACATCACCCGATGGAGGCCCAGGTTCAATCCCTTCACAAAGCTCGGCGCATAGCCTCCGGTGAAGCCGGTGATATAACGGTAATTATTGTTGGGGTTGCTGTCATAGTAATCGGATTCCTTCAGCATGCCCCAGAAAGCTTTGCCCTCCAGCCGTCCGATTTTGGTATCTATAGGCCGGTTGAAGCCGAGGTTGAATCGTGGAATGCCCGCCGCCTGCTGACTCATTAGAATGGGGTTGAAGGTGGCTGGCCCCCAAACTTCATTTTGGGTAGTGAAACCTGCTGCAATGCCCCGGTAAACGTATTTGACCTCTGACTGCCCCGGATCAATCTTGAAAAGGCTTTCGTCGCCATACCTTTCCACCTGATCCAGCCTTTCGTAGAAAGGGTACGAATATTGACTTTTATTGTAAATAGGTTGTGGGATATCGATGGCAGCGTTCTGACCATAGTGTACAATAGGTGAAAGGGTGTAGCTAAAGTATCCATTTTCGCCGGTAGGAAGTTTGCCCATCACGCCGGTGGTAAACCATGAATTGAGCCCTTTTCCATTCCAAACAGCCCCGTCGTTGTAGCTTCGGGGCGCAGTAGAATTGTATAAAGTGCCAAAAGTGGGGTCAATCACAGAAAATTTGTCCGAATTGGTTGAAGGCACCAGATAGTTGTCCCAGGGATTCCAGCTAAGGGAGCTGTCGGGAGCGAAGTCTGTAATAATGGACGGAAAGGTGCCGATGGCCTCCTTGTCGAAATCATTTTTTAAGAGCAGTAGCCTGTGGTACTCAAAATCCAGCGTACCTGGCTGGAGTACCTGGCCGAAAAGGCTGGAGGAGAATAGAATGAAAAGTGAAAAGAGGCAGGTTTTTCCTTTATTCATGTGTTGTTTTGCTTAGGGTATAGCTTGGTAAAATGCAGGGTTACTTAGGTGCAATTTGTTTGGTTACTAGACTTTTTTGGTGATTTTTTCGACAACCATGGTTTCTGAATATGTTCTCAAACGTAGCAATTTCTAAGTAATAGTGAGCGGTTGAAGTTTACGAAAGTCACCTTATTTTTTGAGGTAATCTTTTTGCCTGGGCAAATGAATTCTCTGGTTTCTCAGCTATTGCGGCCATTTTTCAAAAATGAATACAAGATGCAAAGTACAGCCTTTGAGTTGGAACAAGTGACCTTTTTTTATCGCTTTTGTGCCGCTATGGGGAAATTTGCGCCTTTTTTGAGGCGTCGTTCGTATGTTCCATTTCTGGTTGCATAAAGAATCTGGCGAGCTTCTGGCTGCCGGTTTTTTTGAGAAAAGGAAATTTTCTTGCCTACTTTGCTGCCTTGCTGCTGAGCAACAAGCGGCAGGTAGAACGAAAAGCCACTTAGTGAAACTAATCTACTCTTTACTTCTGACAAGCTGGAAAAAGCTGTTTTTTGCCATGTTGATGAGCATTGTGGCCGGAGGGTTGTATGCTTTGTCTATCAAGTTCCTTCACGAAATCATTACCAGCGATTCCGGGTTGATGATGGTCTTTTATAAGCTCAATATTTCCATCATTGTCTCAACAGCCTTGTCGGTGTTTGCCGGACACTATCTTACCAAAGTGTATGAGGGCCAGGTATCTGACCTCCGTCTTTCCATATCAAAGAAGATCCTGAAGGCCGATTTTTTTCATGTAGAGCAGAACTCTCTTCAAATAATGCCTGTGCTGAATAACGACATCAATACCATTGGTGCGTTCATCAAAACGGTGCCTGATTTTTTTGTTTCAATTTCAAAAGTTGTTGCCTGTGTTGCCTATATGTTCTGGCTTTCATGGCAGCTTACGGCCTATGTGATGAGCATTTACGCCCTGGTATTCCTGGTTTCGATGATCGTTTTTCCAAGAGTACATAAACAGGAGAGGATGATCAGAGAGCTGAAAAATGATATTTTCGAGCATATCAATGGCCTGGTGAGAGGGCTCAAGGAGCTGTCGCTCAACAAAAAGCATAAGGCTATTTACGTGCAGGATATTATGGGCCCCACCAGCCGCAAACACAGCGACAGCCTGACCATCCTCGGCACGCTGCACATATTTGTCACCAAGATTGGCGAGCTGATTGTGATTGTCTCCCTTTCGGTGTTGCTGATTAAATATAATGACATTGTGGTGATGGACAGCGGTCTGCTGCTAGAATTTCTGACGGTCGTGATGTTCGTTTTGCCGGCACTGATAATTACCACCACCTTTCTTAACAATATCAAAAAGGTAGAAGTAGCGCTCAATGCTATTGGCAAACTCGGAATTGAGTATCAACCAGACAAAGAGGCAAAGCGGCAGCCGGTGAGCCCGATTGGATCCCGACCAGAGCCTTTGATTGTTCTTGAAGATGTGGGGTTTGAATATGGTTCGGAAAGGGAAGCAAATGGGTTTCACATCGGGCCATTCAACCTGACAATCAACCGTGGAGAAATTGTTTACCTGAGTGGGGGGAACGGTAGCGGTAAAACGACGCTTGGCAAACTGATTGTGGGACTTTACCGGCCAAGCTCTGGGAAGATTTTATTTCAGGGGCAGGAAATAGACGAACGGAAAAATGAAGACTATCGCAACCAATTTGCAGCGCTGTTCCCAGATTCTCATGTGTTCAGAGGGCTACAGTACATTGACGATACATACCTGCAAACGCATGGCGAGCGGCTCATCAAGATGCTCAACATCGAAGAGATAGTGAATATTAAAGATAAATCGCTGTCTACTATACGGGTGTCGTCGGGCCAGCAGGGCAGATTGTCACTGTTGAGGTCGCTACTGGAAGACAAAGAAATTTACCTGTTCGATGAGTGGGCGGCTAATCAGGATCCGCTTTTCAAACTGAAATTTTATGGGTCAATTATCCCGGATTTGAAGAAAGAAGGAAAGACTGTCATCGTGATTACCCACGATGAGTCCTATTTCCATATGGCCGATAGAATTATCAAGCTTGAAGATGGTCACGTCGTTAGGCAGCACACCGGCAAATAGGCGCATGGCTAGTTGTCATCTCTGAGATCGAAGCACTCAGGGCATGGTTTTTTTAGTCCAAACAGAAATGACCGGTAGGGATAGACATTTCTCGTGTAGGGAAACTCCGATGGATAAAGTTTGTAATTGATGTTGTCCGTTTGAATCAAATCGTCCATACTGGACCCAAAGGCCAGAAAGGTGCAGGTCGGGTTATTTCCGAACCAAACCGGGCTGACAATTTTTGCCAGCATCCCACACATCATCATCACTACTGTGCCGTCCTCGAATCTTTGTTCAGCAAGTTCATCGTAAAGCTCGTAGGAGTTCCTGAAGGGAACCCTCATGATGCGGGCCTCGTCCGCTTCCAATCCCAGCTTTTTGAGTACTGTCAGGTCCTGAAACTCGTTTAGGACAAAGAACAGCTTCCTGCCTCTCAATGCGCCCAGGATAGCTGGCAGCAGCGAGAGGTTATGGTGGATGGTCATCGCCGGCACTGTGAACTCGTCGGCTTGTCTGAGCTTCAGAGCCAATGCTTTCAGCTCAGGATAGCAGATGCCGCAGGGGATTCCTACAAAGTAGTTGTGGTTTTTGATTTGTAGAGCAGTCAGCAGGCGTTCGGCCAGTACTTCCGAGTATATCTGCTGTTTCCTGCCGTACCATTTTGCTTCGTTGTCTTTGCTAAGGTACTTTCTGATAAAAGTGATTTCTCCATCGTTGAGATGAGAAAAGCAGAAAGGCTCTTTCTTTTCCAGAAGATTTCTCAAATGTGACGCACTTTCGTGGTAGTCGGGGCCATAGTTCTTGCTGTATCTGAAAACCTGCGGTTGCGTCGACCGGCCTTTGTTGTACCGGTTGATTTGTAGCAGGCTCACCAGCGATTGCAGGTAGGCCGCAAATGAAACAAGAGTAGCCAGCGGCTTAAGAAGCCTTGTGGTGTTGAATGTGTATTTGCCCTTTAATTGTTGCAGTCGCCTGCGAAAGTGTTCTCTCGATGCCGGGATATGGATCACCAGTGGGCGGGTGCCGGTGGCGGTGTTGTGCAGTTGGCCCTTTTTCCACGCCAGGTCCCTGAAGATGGTTTGCTGTGATGCCAGTCCAAATGTCTTGAGCAGCTTCCGCTCGTATTGGAAGAAGAGGAAGCTGTGCCTTTTTGAAAGGAGGGGCCACTTTGCAGCTGTCGCTCGCCCGCCTGTGCAGGCAAAGAGCTGTTGCTGACCGTCGGTGGCGATAGTGTACGCTGGGTTAAACAGCTGAGAGCTGCAGTCTGCATAGAACCGGCTAAATAGCGACTGGTCTGATCGTATTTGTGTCAAAGCTTGTCCGTCGGCAAAGTCGATTCCGTACAAAGCCTGTATGTCGCTCAGCATTTGACGAAGGTGCTTTAATTTCCCCATAAAGGAGCCGGAATTAAGATAGTCGTAGTAAGTGGCACCACGGGGGTAAAATTTCCAATAGTAGTATTTGAGGGTGCGATCCCTGAAATAGAAATTAGCTTCGGCTGAAAATAGAATATCAGTGTTGAGCCTGGAAAAAAGCTCCAAAATGTCAGACTCGCCACCGATCACATCAACATCAAAAGCGTCCACAATCAGCAGGTGATCATCGTCGTTAGCGTCTGTTGAAAGAAAGTATTTATTGAGAAGGCTTAGTTTAATAGCGTTTGTACTCCATTCTTTACCAATTCCCAGAATTTCCAGGGGTAGAGCGAGTTTTGCACACGAATTCTTCAGGGTGTTTATCCTTTCGTCAACCGTGTTTGCAAAAGTCACAACTTTTAAACTCATCTTTATGAACCGTTTTGCGAACAAAGTAAATGAACTTTGAGACATTTATCGTCGATAGATACTGATCAAATCAGTCACCCTGCAATGAGTGTCTTTTCGGGATATTGTCGGAGGCCTGATAATATTTATCCTTCATTCTTTGTTCGCCCAATATCTCATACTAAACCAACTTTCAAGCAAAACAGCGTTTTCGTAAGATGATGGTTACTCTGAGAGAGATTTTGAGGTATTTAAGGCTGAACGCTTTTTGGCGCTCCAGCTTTCGCATAAGGTCGATAGTTGCCACGAAACGAAGTGAAGATCAGCCGATTTATATTTCTCTGTCTACCACCCCTGAGCGCATCGCCAAAATCGGTCCTGCCATAACGTCGCTAATGGATCAGACTGTGATGCCTGACAAGATATTCCTTTGCATCGCCAAAAAAAGCAGGAACGGGCAGGCTTATAAAATCCCCGGCTTTTTATCGGACAACCCTTTGGTGGAAATAAGTTGGGTAGAGAAAGACCTCGGGCCCGCCACCAAATGGTTTTACAGTTGCCAGGCCGATGATATTGAAGAGGGCAGCAGCATCATCGTGCTGGACGATGATCAGGTCTATCCGAAGCGGTTGGTAGAACACTATTTGCATTGCAGAAGGCAGTTTCCTGCAGCGGCATTTACATTGCTGGGCTGGCCAGTGCCGGCTACCGGGCAACATGCCGACAGAAAGTGTGTGAGTGCAGGGAAAGTTAGAATCCTGGGTGCCGACAATAGGACTGAAGTGATTGTGGGACCCGGGCAGGTGCATTGCGTGCAGGGCGCTTCCAGCTACATGATTACAAAGGGGATGTTCAAACCCACGGCCGATTATTTCGAAAAGTATGAGGCGGCCAATTTTGCAGACGACATCCTGATCAGCGGCCTTTTGGCAGATAGCCAGGTGCCTGTGTATGTGCTGCCGGGCCCATTTCAGTTTATTCGCCTTCATTCTTTGGGGATGATGCAGGCACCAAGCTTGTACAATACTACCAATCGGAGTAGCGACTACAACGATCAGCTTTACAGACTTTTCGAAAAAAGCTGGCCCGCTGTTTAGTAAATGTACGGGCTTAACCGGTTCGATCGGTTAACAGTGATTCTCAGGCCAAGGCAAAAAACTACCCGAATAAATTTAGCGACATGCGTGACGCTGGTGCTGTAGGTTCTAGGACTGACCCAGCCATTGTTTTTCCCGGCCGCTTTTATGTTTTTTACGAGGTGCCTCTCCCTTATAAAATCTTTGCTCAATACCTCCATGGTGTATAGAAACAAGCGATCCCGTACGGATCGTTCAGAAACCTCCGGATACAGGACACTCGCATGCTGTGCCTTGTTTTCTGCTTCCGCCACAATTTGCGATACCCACTCAGGGGTTGATTTTTTCTGTTGTTTGTTGTCCCACTTGATTTCTAGCTGGATGCCGAGGTGCTCCATTAGCCGGTTCCATTCGCTAGACCCATCCTCAATATTGAGGTGAATAAATCTAGGGTCGGCCTGGAAAAAGTGTAGTACTCTTTTTCTGTAAATGAGCCAGTCAATTAATATTTGGCGGTAGACTGTTTTGCCCATGATGAGCCTGGAAAGGCGGACGATTGCTTTGTCCTCCCTCATATGTCGCTCGTCGATATGACTGAACCAGTTGAACATGCTGAGAATCCAGCGGGAAGGCTCCCGATCCAGCAGAACTATTTTTGCATCGGGAAACCAGGCGGTGAGGTGATGGAAATTGTGTAGGCTGCCATCGAGAAAGTAGTCGAACTTTGAGAAAAACTCCTCATCTGGTTCAGTTAGGTGAGAGTACACCCCGAAGTGCGGCGTATGGGTCACCCGAAGGCCTTTTTCTTTCAGGGCATTTGTGATGCTGGTGGTGCCCATTTTTGAGGAGCCGATGAAAAACACTTTCATAGATTATCGGCTACTGGTTTTTGAAAAAGCTTGAAATAAGCTTGCGCCATGCTGTCCCAGGTGAACATCTCTTTTTCGGTATTGCTTTTGAACAAGCGACCCAGGTCTTTGAGCGCCTCTTTGTCGGACAGTAGTTTGTCAACGGTCTTGCTCCATACTTCTCCATCGCCGGACGGAAGCAGCAAGCCATTGAAATTGTCTTTTACTGCGGATGGAATGCCGTCTACCCTAGCTGCCAGGCAAACCAGCCCACTGATAGCTGCTTCCAAAGCCACGAGGCCAAATCCCTCGTAGTCACCGTCAACATGTAAGTTGGGCATCACAAACAGATCTGCATATAAAAGCACTTGATCAAGTTCAGTTTGGGGTAATTTTCCTGTAAATAACACTTTGTCCCTATAGTCCGACTCTTTCATGAGCTTATCCAGTTCAATGGCTTCCAGGCCAAAACCAAAAAGGTGGGCGAGTTTCTTAAAGACCGATGCCGGAAGTACTTTTGAAAGCCATAATATAAGGCCGATATTTTTCTCCCTCGGCCCGACAATCACATAAAGAACAGGGGCTTGTATTTGCAGAAGCACATTTTTGATAAACCAAACAAAGCCCTTTCGCTTAATCGGCCGACCAATAGATACTATCAAAGATTTGTCATTGATGGCTGCTCCAAATCTTTGCCTGAGCAGAGAGTAGATGGCCTCATTTTTTTGCGGGCTTGGCAGTGGCTCGAACCCATTGGGGATATAATGCGCCCTGGCTGAGGGGATACCAGCCTTGATGCATTCAAGCCTTGTCTCGTCGCTCACGGCAATGACCCAGGCAAATTTTGATAAAAAATTGCGGAGCCAAAACTGATACAAGGTCGACTTGAAGATAACATCGAGCCCATGAACTGTGGCGGCCAATTTTTTTCCGGTGAGCCAAAGCAGCGGAGTTAAAAACAGTGCCATAAGGCCGTCGTTGGCGTGAATGACAGCTATGCGGGGGTTGGCCCAGACCTTGAACAAGCACAACGGAACAACCGAGAAGAAAAATAGCGCTTTAGGGTATTTTCCACTAAAGATAATTTTGTGGACTATTGTATATGATTGCAGGTTTTTGATCAACTCATAGCTTTGCTTTTGCATGCCGCCAATGGATGGAGGATATTTGTGCGTAACAACAAGAACTTCGGAATCGCTTCGGCCTGCCAACATGTGAGGTTTGTGGAAATATGAGCAAAGTTAAGATTGTATTTTTTATTGATGTACTCAAAAAGGATTTTGATGGGGTGTCCAATACCACCAACCAAATTGCCTACCGTTTGCCAAAGGATCAATTCGATGCCATCTTTATTACTCCACTGCCGCCTGAAGACCCGGAGTTTCCCTTCCCTGTGTACAAGTGCCCATCGATAGACCTACCGCTTTATAAGCAATATAAATTGGCATTACCCAAGCGAATGAAGGGATTGGAGGCGATGCTCGATGACTTCAAGCCCGATATTGTACATTGGAGTACCCCTTCGGCGCTAGGTTGGTATGCTGTGAAGTATGGCAAAAAACGCAAGATACCTGTGGCAACTATTTACCACACACACTTCACTTCCTATGTAGAATACTTCTTAAGATTTGTGCCTGGTATCGATACGATTTCGCCACCGATAGCCCGGCGGCTGCTGTCGTTGTACAAAGATTGCTCGCTGGTGCTGGCACCTACGGAAAGCATGAGCGACTACCTGAAAGTATTAAGAGTAGATGCTGGCAAAATTAGAGTATGGGGCAGGGGGGTCAATCAGCACCTGTTTTCTCCCGATTTCCGGGACGATAAGTTTTTCACTCCATACGGCGTCACCAGCAAAAAGAAGATTCTTTTTGTCAGTCGGCTGGTGAGTTACAAGTCCACCGACAGCCTGATAGAGCTCTATCAGTTACTTGACAAAGGCCACAAGCTGATTGTCACTGGCGATGGCCCTGACATGGAGAGGCTTCAAAGTAAGATGCCAGAGGCTGTGTTTACAGGAAAACTCACCGGTGAAGCACTTTCCAGGGTATTTGCCTCGGCCGATGTGTTTGTCTTTCCGTCGGTTACGGAAACGTTTGGTAACGTGATTCTTGAGGCCATGGCTTCCGGACTGCCTGTGGTGGCCGCAAGGGCTGGAGGTCCAGCTGACATCATTGAAGATGATGTTACCGGTTTTTTAGCTGAACCCGGTAACACCAAAGAAATGTATGGTCATGTAAAGTCATTGCTGTCAGATGATGAATTGCATGCAAGGATCAGAGAAAAGGCGATTTACTACGCCAGCCAGCAAAACTGGGACGTACTGTGCCAGCGGCTGTTCGACTACTACACCGATTTAGCCAAAACAGCTTCATGAGCCTTACCTTTAAGATACTTCAGCTAGCTACGCCAAACATCGATTCTTACGCTGCCTATAGCATTGCCTCTGTGCGGGGCTATGCAAAAAAACATGGTTATCAGCATTTGGTGCAACGCAGCCGGTTGATAACTGATATGCATATCAACTGGACCAAAATTGCGCTTTTACAAAATGCCCTGGCCGAAAAAGACATCGATTATGTGGTACTGTTAGATGCGGATATTATTCTCACCACCACCGCTCTGCGCCTGGAAGACTTTGTGAAGATGGGGAATGAAGCGACGCATATACTGATGCCTGGTGATACGCCGTTGTTGGGAGGTAAAAGGCCCAACGCAGGGATGATCATTGTTAAAAACAGCCCCGAGGGCAGAGGCATTATTGACTATTGGCTGCATGCGGCCCGCCACGAAGGCAGGCACCTCGCAGATATCCACCCGAGAAATCAGCTAGTGTACTGGAATTTCGTAATGCCCAGGTTCAAGCCCCTTCAGTTTGTTATTCCCAGGTCATTTGCCAGGAAGTATTACCCTGTTTACGATTACCTGGGGCTGCGTGGGGGATTTTTGTGGCATGTGACCCAAACTAATGAGGGCGTAAGAGAAAAGTATATGAAGAGGCTTTACGAGCAACACAGGCCAGAAATGGGCGACCTTCAGGCCACTTTAGAAGCGCTGAAAGAAGCAACGCAAGGGTTGGTTAAATTGGTTGAGTAACTAATAGCATTTTTAGGCGCAGTTAAAAAATTCATTGTTTAGTTTTAGGAAACGTTAATCGAAGTTTCATTGGAGAAGGTTGCTGGTTTGAAAAACGCTCAATCATTTTACTGGGAAGAAAGCAGAGAACCTCACTTTCAGCGCAGAAAGCAAATCATGAATGAAGTGCCTGAGGTGAAGAAGCTTTTTGGTACCGACCCTCTCTTAAAGTACAAAGCGATTTTTGTGCTGCTGTTACAGCTGGCTATTCCTGTGTTTTTTCTGCCTGAAAATCCATACCTGTTTGCGCTGCTGGTGGTGGTAGTGGGCGCCACACTTAGTCAGATTCTTTTTTTGGCTATTCACGAAATCACCCATGACCTGGCTTTCAAAAACCCAGTGCTTAACAATGTTTTGGCCATCATCGTCAACTTTCCCATTGTGTTCCCCTTCAGTATGGCGTTTAAGGTGTACCACGCCAAGCACCACTGGCACCAGGGTAAGGAGGGGGTTGATACCGATCTGCCGACGGACGAGGAGGCTCTTCTGTTTAAGGGCTTTTTCGGTAAGCTGATCTGGCTGGTGAATCAAATCCTTTTTTATGCTATCAGACCACTCATGGTGCACCCTATTAAACCCGACAAGTGGCAAATTATCAATCTGATAGCTCAGCTGGCATTCGTACTGGTGTTTTACCAGGTGGCAGGTATTGCCGGTTTTGTTTACCTTATTGCCTCTCTCTTTGTGGCCGGCGGGCTTCACCCCATAGCCGGCCATTTTATAGCAGAGCACTATGTCTTCAAAGAAGGTCAGGAAACCTATTCGTACTACGGTTTCCTTAACAAGATTACTTTCAATGTAGGCTTTCATAACGAGCACCACGACTTCCCTAACATTCCGGGCAGTAGGCTGCCAAAGTTGAAGAAGCTTGCCCCCAACCATTACGACCACCTCTATTCGCACACCTCTTGGTCAAAGGTGCTTTGGCGTTTTGTGTCGGAAGAATCGATGACGCTTTACGCAAGGGTGAAGCGCAATAACTAGTTGTCTCTCACGAAACTCAGTGCCGCTTCAATAAATTTATCATTTTCAGAAACGAATGGCTCGTGCCACGAGTTTTCGAATACAGTCCAATCGACGGCGGTATTGGTAAGCAGTAGCTCTGTTTCATTGCCCACTTCTATAGGCACTACGCCGTCTTTTTTGCCCCACAAAAACTTAACTGGTAAGGTGATCTTTGAAAGGTCGTCTGTCTTATCGAAGGTGAAAAGTACCTTTTCGCTGTAGTCTTTGTAAGCCTTTCCATGTGCAAACTGTGACATGGCAGTATTGGGTGAAAACAGCACATAATTCAGCACAAACTTTTTGTTTTCGTAAAGAGATAAAGGATTGCCACCGAGGTCAAGCATTTTGCGGTAGTAGTCCACCCAAACATCGTTCACCGTTGTGGCGTTGACGGGGTGGGTTTCAGCGAATTCTAATATTTTATTGTCCTGGCGGGCGGTAGCTTTCTTCATCACCCAGTCTCTCATGATCTCCATCCAGCGCAGGTTGCTAAAAGTGCCGTTCACCACCATCAGTCCGTCTACCATTTGCTGATTTTCTCCCGTAGTCAGAAACTGCCAGGCCAGCTCCACGCCGAAGCTGTGCGCCATGATATAGATTTTCTTACCAGGATATTGTTGACGCAGCAAGCCTACTGCGTAGAATGCGTCTTCGCCAAACTGCTCATAGGTGAGCGACGCAGGATCGGCATTGCCAGCCGAAGAACCCGCAATGCGCTGGTCCCAGTAGGCGACAGCTACTTCGGTTTCCATTCCCTTCAGGTAATAGCGGTAGCACATGGCGCAATCACCAGGGCCACCGTGAAAAAAAATGACAATCTTATCGGCATCAAGGTTGCCTCGTATCCAAATGGGCATGTCGGCGCCGTCGTTGCGGAGATAGAAGGTGTCTTTAACGTCAGTGGTGTCGTCGCTGCAGGCAAAAAGCGCCGAGCAAATCATAAGTATGAGTATCTTTTTCATTTTCTAACAGTGAGGGGTTTGCTGATGCCCGCTTCAAAAGCAATGCGGGTGAGGGATGATTTGTTGTAGGGGATTTGTTTGAGTACATGGAAGCGACAGAACCACGTGAGCTTGATTTGCTTTTGCACTGATAGGTCTTTCCCGAAGCCAACAAACAGTGACGGCATAAAGGCCGTTCTCCCAGCCAGGTGTTTTCTTTCCAATGTGCCTTCTTCCGACACTTCAAAAGTTTGGCCTTCGTAAAACGACCTGAAAAGCCCCGGACTAATGCCTGTTTCAAACAAGCTGCCTTTCTGGTTGACTGTTTTGTAAGAAACCTCCGGCATCACGATCACTCCTATATGGTTGCCGGTATGGCGATAGACGGCCAGCCCAGGTGAGAAAACCAAAGCACTATTTCTGGTTTTCTCTCTTCCGTTCGTTTTCTCCCAGGAATACAGCGGAAGGGAATAGGCTCCCTTTACGCCATAGTGAGTAAATGTTTCTCCGAAGTAGGAGAGCTTTACTTCCTGAGCCCGAATAGAAGAAAAAAATAAGAGGGCTACAGGCAAAAAAATGATTTTATGCATTGTAGTTGAGTTTTTGACTCAGATCAATACGGCGAATCGATTGTAAGGGTGCGTTGGGATAATGAAATTTTCAGTGAAGTAGAGGAATTTGAGCCTGATATATGAAAATAATGGGGTGAGATAGTGAAGTTGTAGACGCCTGGCTCAATTGGCACCAATCCATTTTCTGAACTCCGCCGCCTTGAGCTGGCTAATTATCAAAGGCGCATCAGCATCTGGGTCAAGTTCTACGAGTAGTTTTCCATTGGCTTCATTCATGAACGACTTGCAGCACTTGCGATGGAGGATGACCTGCCTGTTGGCTCTGAAATAATCTTTCTCATTTAGGAGCACGGAGATGTCGTCCAGCGTGTAGTTGACCGATAGTCGGGTATTGCTGAACGTGGTGATGTAGACAACGGAGTTTTTGATAAACGCATTGGCAATATCCTGCAGGTCAATCGGCACATTCTTTCTTCCAACCACTCCTACAATGGATTTTTTTGCTTCGATAGCAGTGTTGCCGGACGCCAGTGTTTTAGATTTTCGGTAGAAGTAGTAAATGAGATAGTAAAGGTTAAACTGGGCGATCACAATTATCGTGAAGGGAAACTCGTAGTCGGGAAATGAGGTAGAAGAAAGAGGTAGCTGGTAGTGCAGGTAGAAATAGAGCGCCACAATAAAAATGCACGCCACAGAAGGAAGCGCAACGCCAAAAAAGATCTGAGTAAGAATGCGTGCAATGGGCCTTTCGAACCAATCCATTTTTTGCTGGAGAAGTACGGTAACCATTCTGACATAGAGCCACAAAGTGGATGTGAGGGTAAACACAAAAAGTGTGTCTGGCACAAATGTACTGTCCTGAAAGAGCTCGAACCAATCCTTTTCTGCTCCAATGGAAATGAACAGCTGAGAGAGAATAAGACTCACACCTAAAATATTCCAGACGTCGTGGCGAAGCGGAAGGGTGTAGCGTGTAGTCATAGCAAACAAAAATCGAACAAAAATCGCAACTTTGGAAAAATGTTAGTCCCGTCATTATGACGACTTATTACCTGCAATCAACCACTTATCACTGTGAAAGTATTGTTTGCCCTCAGAGGGAACGATTCACCTTGTCTCATTGGTTCTGTTGTGCAGAATGGACGGTCGCTTTTAGTATAGAGAAAAAAGACCAGAAAGCACTACTTTAGAAAAATAACACTGTTGAAGGACATAACTACAGAAAAACTAGCCACGCTGTTTCCCGGAATGGAATCAGCTTTAAAAGAAGCCATACTAGCAGAAGGCCATGTCAAAAGTGTGAAGGAGGGGGAATTACTCGTTAGCTCCGGCCAGTATATAAAGTCAGCCATGCTGGTGATAGATGGTCTGGTGAAAATTTCCAGGGAAGACGAAGACGGTAAGGAATTTCTGATGTACTACCTGGAGCCAGGATCGGCTTGTGCACTTTCACTTCTGTGTGCCGCCCGAAGCGAAAAGAGCGCCATATCAGCCAAAGCTGTTTCTGATGTTACCATCATCACCGTTCCGTTCGTTTTGACCGAAACATGGCAAACCAGGTACAGAACGTGGCACGAGTTTGTCGTAGCAACTTACAGAAAGCGATTTGAGGAGCTGCTCATTACCCTCGATAGTGTAGCATTCAAATCGATGGACGAGCGACTGGTGTTTTACCTCAAACGTCAGATGAAAGTGTCGGGAAAATTGCTCGCTATATCGCATCAGGAAATCGCTAATGACTTGAGCACAGCCAGGGAGGTGGTGTCGAGGCTGTTGAAAAAACTGGAGCAGTCGGGAGCTATTGTATTGAGCCGAAACCATATTGAAATCATTAACCTCGACAAAATTTTTGACTAGTTTTGCCAGAGTGATTATTGTCACTGAAGTCGGTCTTCCGCTGGTATACCTTTGCTGAAGGAAATTGAAAAATAAACAACAATGATAGTAGAACAGATATACACAGGATGTTTGGCACAGGGTGCTTACTACATAGAGAGTGAAGGCGAGGCGGTTGTTATAGACCCATTGAGAGAAGTAGCACCTTATGTAGAGAAGGCCAAAAGAAGAGGAGCCAAAATTAAGTATGTGCTGGAAACCCATTTCCACGCCGACTTCGTTTCAGGGCATCTGGACCTTTCCAGAATAACGGGAGCACCCATTGTTTTTGGCCCCAATGCCAAGCCTAACTTTGAGGCTCACATTGCCAGCGACGGAGAGGAGTTAAAAATCGGGAATGTGACTATTAAAGTACTTCACACTCCCGGGCACACCATGGAGAGCACCACTTATTTGTTGTTAGATGAAGAGGGTAAAGAAAATGCTATCTTCTCCGGCGATACACTCTTTATCGGTGATGTGGGAAGACCTGACCTTGCTGCCAAGTCGCACCTGAGTGTGGAAGACCTTGCGGGCCACCTGTTTGATTCACTGCGAAACAAAATCATGACATTGCCCGATGACGTGATCGTGTACCCCGGACATGGAGCAGGCTCAGCTTGTGGAAAAAACATGAGCAAGGAAACCACTGATACGCTTGGCCATCAAAAAGAAACCAACTATGCCCTGAGAGCAAACATGACAAGGGATGAGTTCATCAAAGAAGTAACAGACGGATTGGCGCCCCCGCCGGTGTACTTTCCGGAAAACGTGATGATGAACAAGATGGGATATGAAAGCGTGGATAAAGTGCTTAGTCGTGGCTTGCAAAAGCTCTCTGATGAAGGGTTTGAAGCAGCAGCCAACGAAACGGAGGCGCTGGTGCTTGACACCCGTGACCCGAATGTTTTCTCAAAAGGATTCATTCCTAACTCAATCAACATTGGTATCGACGGTAGCTTTGCGCCCTGGGTAGGCGCACTGATCCTGGATATTAAGCAGCCAATTCTGATCGTGGCGGAGCCAGGCAGAGAGGAAGAGGTGGTGACACGGCTGGCCAGAGTGGGATACGACAATACGATTGGTTTTCTGGACGGTGGATTTGCTGCCTGGACAAAAGCCAGGAAAGAGGTGGATGAAATTGCCAATGTGTCAGCGGCCGAATTCTCCGCCAAATATGCTAGTGAGAAATTGGAGGTGATCGACGTTCGCAAGCCAAGCGAATTTGCTGCCGAACATGTGGAAGATGCCAAAAACCTGGCGCTGGACTTCATCAACGATCACATGGCCGACTTCGACAAGGAAAAGCCCCTGTACCTGTATTGTGCTGGCGGGTATCGTTCCATGATTGCCAGCTCAATTCTAAAGGCCCGGGGCTGGGACAATATCATCAACATTGAAGGAGGCTGGAAGGCGATTGAGACAACCGGTGTACCCAGAACGGACTACGTCTGCCCTACCACGTTACAGAAGTAGTCAATAAGTTTTAGAGAATTATGTCGTGCCCTCAGCAATCGCTGGCGGCACGATTTTTTTTTGAATTCCTCTGTGCACCTAGTCTAGCTCGTGCTTTGTATTGATAGAGAATTTATAGCGATCGCCCCGGTACAATGATCTTTCGATCTCAACAATTTTTCCATCTTCGGAGAAGATGGCTCCATCAAGCATAAAAGCTGCCAGAGGCACGGTGTTCTCGAAATAGTTCTGAGGATCACCGGGCGAAAGAATGACCGCTCCCATTGTTCTGTGAGCATTGCCCAACTTTAGTTTGTACTGATCCTCGTAAATGGCAATCAGCGGGTCCTTCAGCTCAATAAGGTGAATCTTCGGGCAGGCAACCAGGGAAATGTATCTGGTCTCATCTTTCATTAGCGTGTCGTCGGCATATCTCAGGCGGTGAACCTTCAACACCGGGCCGTCGATCTTCATATGTCTGTTATCGATTTTGGATGACAGGCCACTCTCAAGGATTGTCTTTTCAAGAATAATATCTTTTGGTTTGAACCCTTCCTTGATCAGGTTGCCGTCGAAGCTGTTTTTCATGGCGTCGAAAGAACCAAGAACCCTGGTAACGTGCCGGTCTTCCGTTTTATTTAACACGTAAGTGCCTCTTCCTTTTATTCTGGTTGCCCATCCCTGTAATTCTACTTCGTGCAAACTCTTGCGGGCTGTAGTATTGCTCACGTTGTGCTCTTTGATCAATTCGTTCTCAGAAGGCACCTTATCGCCAGGTAAAAGCTCACCCGACTCAATTTTTTGAATGATTTCTTTGCTGATTAAAATGTACTTGGGGACTGGCCTTTTCATTACTCTAAGTTTGGCGGACAGCTAATTTGAAATTTTTTTTTGTCATATTAAAATTTACTTACTACATTAGGTTCTTGAACTTAGTGCGTTAAGGAACCCTATGAAAACTACAACAAAGTATTGGTGGGTCGTATTCCTGCTACTAATAGCTACGTCTTTAAGCTTCCTTGACAGGCAAGTGCTGTCCATTGTCATCATTAAAATAAAGGAAGACTTATTTATATCGGATGTCGAATACGGATTCATCAACTCGGGTTTTCTTGCAAGCTATGCTATTATGTTTACCCTTGGCGGTGTACTTATAGATAAATACGGCAGCCGACTGGGGTTGGCCGTTTCTGTAGGGTTTTGGTCTTTTGCCACCATACTGCACAGTTTTGCTGGCAGTGTATTCCAATTTGCTACCTTCCGTTTTTTGCTGGGCATAGGAGAGGGAGGATGTTTCCCTGGTGCAGTTAGGGCTGTCATCGAATGGGTGCCTAAAACAAAACATTCCCTGGCGAACGGCATTGCCATCGGTGGATCTGCGCTTGGTGCTGTTATTGCTCCACCACTGTGTGCATACTTTTTAGGGTTTTGGGACTGGCGCTACATATTTATAATGACTGGCGCTTTCGGATTTGTTTGGTTGGTAGCCTGGCTTATCCTTACAAAAAAGAATGAGCTGGCAGAGGCCCCGTCAAAAAGTGAGGTAGTTGAAAAAAGAAGCTTTAGCTTCATTAAAGTACTCAAATCCAGAGAGGCATTGATTTTCATGGCCATGCGCTTTGTGCTTGATCCCATTCTTTACTTCTACATGTTTTGGATTCCCAAGTACCTGAACGAAAGTCACGGCCTCGCTGTAGACAAAATCGGCCAGTTGCTGTGGGTTCCTTTCCTGGCGTTGGGCGTTGCGAATGTTACGGGCGGATGGGTATCGGATTTCATCTTTCAAAGGACTTCAAAAGAAGCATTTTCACGCCAGGTCGTCATGGGCTTTGCCGCCCTTATGACACTTCCAGTAGCAGCGATAGGGCTTTTGGACTCCTATGTCGTTATTTTGGTGCTGGTGGGTCTGGCTTTCTTTGCCCATGGCTTATGGATCACCAATTACATTACTTCGATTGGGGATGTGTTTGGTAAAACGGCTTCCTCCACAGTTGTGGGGCTCTCAGGAAGTGCCGGTGCCCTGTCCTCACTGGTACTTAATCCGGTGATTGGGTTTATTATTTCCACGTATTCTTACGACTCAGTATGGATTTATTGCGGGCTTATGTATCCCGTTGTATTTATAGGTTATATGATTTTCATGGCAAAGAAAAAATCAGCGGCTTTTTCTGTCGCCTAATTTTTTTTTCAATTTTTAAATAGTGCGTTAAGTTAAACTTATTAAGCGTTAAGAATTTTAAGACATTATTATGACAAGAATAGGGGTTTTCGGAGTAGGCTACGATAAATACTGGTCTCAGTTTGAGGGCTTGTTGGAGGAGCTGACAGAGAAACAGGATGTGCTCGTTAAAAGAGTGAAATCCAATGGCGTTGAGGTGATAGACCTGGGCCTGGTGGACAATCCTGAAAAGGCGTACTGCATGGTCGACAAAATTGGACAGGCTAACCTGGACATGATTTTTTGTGACATGCTGACTTATGCAACGTCAGGAACGTTCGGAATAATTATCAAGACCATTAATATCCCTATTGTGCTGGTGGCACTACAGCCATTGAAAGCTTTGGACTACTCAAAAGCGTCTACCTACATGCAATTGGCAAACGATGACATTTGTGCTTTGCCGGAGTTTGCCGGTGTAGCCGTGAGGATGGGAAAGAAGGTGCCGGATATGATCATCGGCACGCTGTATGATGACCCTGAAGTTGATGCGGAGATTGAGGAATATTGCCGTATTGCTAAGGTGATGCACGATTTAAAGAAGGCACACTTAGGGCATATTGGGCACCCTATCAATGCCATGCTGGACATGCATTCCGATGCAACCATGCTAACGTCTTTTTTTGGCAGTCACATTGTGCAGTGTGAAGCCAACCAGTTGATGAAAAGCTATGAGGAGGTAACAGAGAAAGAGATAAAAGACTGCGAGAAGAAGATCCTGGATTTTTTCGACACTCCTGATCCTGTCTCTGACCCTATTTCCATGAAGCTAAAGGACGACGACCTTCGCATGGCAGCCAGGGTGAGTGTAGCACTTGAAAAGTTTGTAGAAACACACAAGCTTGACGGGCTGGCTTACTATTACGATGGTCCTGAAAACAGCGAGCTTCGTGAGGTTATGTCGAACCTTATTGTCGGCAATTCGCTGCTTACCGCTAAGCACATTCCTATGTGCGGAGAGTCGGATTTAAAAACACTTATTGCGCTTCTCATTTTCGACCGCCTTTCGATAGGCGGGAGCTTTGCAGAGTTCCATCCTGTCGATTTTAAAGAGGGGTTTGTGCTGGTCGGGCACGACGGGCCGCACAACATTTCCATTGCCGACGGGAAGCCGGTTTTGCGGAGCCTGAAGAAGTACCACGGCAAGCCGGGGCATGGAGCTGGAGTAGAGTTCAAAATCAAAGAAGGCCCAATTACCATGCTGTCGATCAACTCCACCTATGATGGGAAATTTAAATTCATTATCGCAGAAGGGCAGTCAGTTTCGGGCCCGATACCCCCCACAGGCAATACGAACACCCGGGGATTCTTCGAGCCCGATGTAAAAACGTTTTTAACAAGATGGATCAAAGAGGGGCCAACGCACCACTTTGCACTAGGCGTTGGACACCACGCATCAACGCTACAAAAGATAGCGAATTACTTAAACATTGAATCACAAGTTATCGCCAGCGATAAATAATAACTGTTAATTAAACACATACTTATGACTATGAAAAACTACTTAGAGAATCTGGTTTTGATTAAGAAAGGAGTTTGTGAAAAGTACCTTTGCATGTTTGTTTTCGCATTGGCCCTTCTCGCAGGATTCCCAAGTCTTGCTCAAAATCAAAATGGTGCTTCCGGCGCTGGCAGAGTGTCGGGGGTTGTTGTGGGCTCCGATGGCATGGCCATTCCGGGAGTAAGCATTCTTGTGAAAGGTACCAGCTCAGGTACTATTTCTGACGCAGAAGGTAAATACACGGTGAATGTTGATGATTCAAATGCTGTATTACTTTTCTCGTTTATAGGATATCAGTCTCAGGAGGTGTCGGTAGGCTCACGTAGAGTGATTGACGTGACCATGGCAGACGACTTCAAAGTACTTGGTGAGGTTGTTGTAACCGGATATGGTACTCAAAAGAAGCAGGATATCACGGGCTCTATCGCACGGGTAGATGGAAAGGATATGATGTTGCCATCCACCTCCAGCTTTGATCAGATGATACAGGGAAGAGTGTCCGGTGTGCAAATTTCGCAAACGTCAGGTGCTCCCGGAGGAAACGTCAACGTATTGATACGGGGCGTAAGCTCTATTACCGGAGGAAACCAGCCGCTTTATGTTGTTGATGGTTACCCGATATCTACTGGTGGAAGCTCTGATTTTTCTTCTTATGGTGGAGGTACTTATTCATCGGCTGGCATAGCTAACAATACGGAGAGCAGAATTAACCCGCTTGCGTCAATTAATCCGGCAGATATTGAATCCATAGAAGTGCTGAAGGATGCTTCTGCAACGGCTATTTATGGTTCAAGAGGTGCTAATGGTGTTGTGATTATTACCACTAAAAGAGGGACTGTAGGCAAGCCCACTATCAGCTTCGATATGTCTTACGGCCTGCAGCAGGTGGCCAACAAGCTGGATATGATGAATTCGGCACAGTATGCTGAATTTGTTGCCGATGGCAGAGACAATGCAAGGGTTTACGTTGGCGGCCAGGCGACGGATCCAAATGAAGTCAGGGCTGGTGCTCATTTTGTACGCCCCGAGTTTAGAAATCCATCATCCATCACTACTGATACAGATTGGCAGGATGTGATTTACAGAACGGCCCCGGTGGCCAATTATCAGTTGTCAGCAACCGGCGGGTCAAATAATGTTAACTATTTCATCTCTGGCGGCTACTACGACCAAAAGGGAGTGGTTGAAACCTCAGATTACAAGAGATTTAACCTCCGCTCAAATGTTGATGTCAACCTGACAGAAAGAGTCAAAGTTGGAACATCACTTTCAGGCTCGCACGGCTTTGGTAATTTCCCCAATACGGAAGGGCACTATGGCACTGGTGGCGTAATTTCACAAGCACTGGCTGCCGGCCCAACGATACCAATTTATGACGCTGATGGCAATCCTTACAACAGCCAGGCTGATGTAACTGATGGCTTGGGATGGTTACAGAATCCGTTGAACCTTCTTGCAGGCTTTTCAGACAACAGAAAGGTGACGGATATATACAGTAACAATTTTATTGAGGTGACAATAGCCGATGGCCTTACTTTCAAGACCACGGCGGGCATCCAGTACAGTACCAACGATGCCAAAATCTGGAGATCTTCTCTTATTCCAAACTTCACCTCACTCAACTATCCTTCCAATGCAGGTGCAACCAAGATGGAAACGATGAATTGGTTGAACGAAAACACATTGAATTACAAGCATATTTTCAATCAGAAGCACAACCTCGACGTGTTGGTAGGTTTTACCGAGCAAAAGGAAAGCTGGGACAGGCTGTCTGTTGGTGCGTCTGACTTCCCCACAGATAATGTAACCTTTGTTTCAGGAGGTATTGTCAACTCAGGGACTCATGTCATTTCTGAGTGGTCAATGGTTTCTCTTCTGTCGAGGGTGAATTACTCTTACGACGGCAAGTACCTGTTTACAGGAACTGTTCGTAGGGATGGGAGCTCCCGCTTTGGTGCTAACAACAAATGGGGTACGTTTCCATCACTTTCGGTTGGCTATGTGATTTCCGAAGAGGACTTTATGCAATCGGTTAAGTTCATCAGCAGCTTGAAGGTGAGAATGAGTTATGGACTTTCTGGAAATAACCAGATTGGTAACTACTCGCACATCGGACTGCTTTCGACTTCAAGGTATGTTCAAAACAATAGCCTGGTCGCAGGTTTGGTGCCCAGCAGTCTGTCAAATACAGATCTTACCTGGGAGAAATCGAAGCAGACAAACTTCGGTGTCGACCTGAGCATGTTTGACGACCGTGTTTCTGTAACTGCCGAGTTTTACAAAAACCTTAAGACTGATTTGTTGCTTGGAGTGCAGTTGCCAGCGGCGTCAGGTTTTACCTCCTCGACACAGAATATCGGTGATATCGAGAACAAGGGTGTAGAGTTGGCGATTCAGACTGTCAACATTAAGCAAAGCAAGTTTGAGTGGAGAACTGGTGTTACGTTCAGTAAAAACAAAAACAACGTATTGAGATTGGCTACAGAAGGTGGCCGGATTACCAACTCATCGTACCAGATTACACAGGAAGGTTATCCAATCGCCAGCTTCTTTATGCAAAATGCCATAGGCGTGTACAAAACGAATGAAGAAGTGACGGGCACGCCTGTTATTCACCCCAATGTCCAGGCTGGTGATTTGATTTTTGAGGACGTGGATGGCAATGGCACCATTAACTCGAATGACAGAAAGATTGTTGGAGATCCATGGCCTGATTTTGTTTGGGGATTTAACAACAACTTTACCTATGGAAACTGGGGACTTGGTATTACTCTCAACGGTTCTCAGGGAGCTGAAACCTTTTTTCAGGCGGGAACTATTATTTTGAATAACGCTGGTGTGCAAAACCAACTTGCCCTCGGTGATAAAAGGTGGAAGTCTGAAACTGACCCGGGAGATGGCTATCAGGGCAGAGCAATCAGGAACAACTATGCCAATGGGTTCGGTACATCGTCTCACTTCTTGTTTGATGCCTCATACGTAAGGATCAAAAATGTGAATCTTTCCTATAGGTTGCCAAAGGCGGCTATTTCAAAGCTGGCCTTGTCGAATGCATCGTTTTACCTGAACATTAGCAACCTGTACACCTTCACAGACTACCCAGGCTACGATCCTGAATCAAGTACTGCTGGTAACAATGTTGTCAATTCAGGGGTGGATTATCTGACGTATCCGCTTGCTCGCACTTATACCCTCGGTGTAAACGTGACATTCTAAATACCGGAGAACAACCCTTTAAAAAAAGAATCATGAAAAAGACAATAGCAATATTTACTGTACTTATTCTCTCTCTGAGTTCTTGCAACGATTTTCTGGAACTAGAGCCCGAATACGTTGTAAGCGAAACTGGATTTTATAAGACAGCGAAAGATTTCGACACAGCCTTAACCGGTGCATACTCCGGCCTTCAAGGCCTGCATAACTTGTCGTTGTTGTACATCACAGAGCTGACCACCGACAATGCGGAAATACAATGGAGTTCCCCTACGACGGCCGAATCGGAATGCGACGAGATGAACATGACACTTGCCAACTCGTTTGTGGGAGAAGTTTGGAGCGATAGTTTTACGGCCATTTCAAGGGCAAATACCATCCTGTCAAAACTGGACGGCGTTGATATCAGTGAGGAACTGAAGTCTCAGTACAGAGGCGAGGCACTTTTTCTCAGGGCTTACAATTACTTCAATTTGGTAAGGCTGTTTGGAGACCTTCCCTTGATCACTGTTTCATTCAAAAGCCCAAAGGAGATAGCGGATTTTGACATGGGCAGAAAGCCTGCCACTGAGATTTATGACCTAATTGTATCTGACTTAACTGCTTCGGCAGGTTTTCTGAAAGACGTTTCGGGGCTAAGCAAGTCAAGGGCTTCTGAGGGCGCTGCTTCAACGCTGCTTGGCAAGGTGTACCTTACTATGGGAGAATATCAGTTGGCCGCTTCCGTGCTCGAAGACGTGATGGGCATGGGGTATACGCTTGAGGGTGACTACGCCGATTTATTCTCGCCAGGAAATGACGAGCTTGGAGAGTCTATTTTCGAGGTGAAGTATATGTCAGGCAATGTAGGCGAGGGTAACAGGTTTTCATCTGTGTTTTTCCCATCTCTTTTCAACCTGGGCATGTTTCCCGGCAACATGCAGGGCAACGGCCGCATTAACCCGACGGCAGACGCAGCCAATTCTTACGAGACGGGAGATGCCAGAAGACCAGTTTCTATCGCCGACTCTGTGAGACTACTTGACGGTACTTATGGAGATTACCTTGCTGGGTTGAAGTTCGTCGATTTTACTACCGGGATACTTGGCGATGGAGGTGTAAACTATACGTCGCTGCGCTATGCTGATGTGTTGTTGATGTATGCTGAGGCGCTTAATGAGCTCTCCAAGACTGACGATGCTCACGAGTATCTCAATATGGTGAGAGAAAGAGCTGACCTGGATGCTTTAGCAGGTCTTTCGAAAGCCGACTTTTCTCTGGCTCTCGAGAGAGAGAGAAGAGTTGAGTTCTTTAATGAAGGACACCGGTGGTTTGACCTGTTGCGCACAGGCAGGCTACAGACAGTAATGAACGCTCATTTTGCAGCAAAGGGAGAAAGCTTTACAGTTCAAAATTATGAGTTGTTGATGCCAATTCCGCAAAGAGAATTGGACATTGATGTGAACCTTGCCCAAAATGATGGGTATTAGCAAAGTAGGTAGGTAGGGTGAAGTCGTTCCAAAGACCTATGATGAGCTTAGCTTCCTTTTTGCGAGGCAAAAGTCTCATCATAGCTTTGGTCCGACCCTACAAGCCCTGATAAGCAATTCAAGAGAGCTAGCTTCAGTCAAGCAATCGTAAAATAAATTTCAGAAGATGAGTCGTTTAGTTGTGTTGGCCCTGGTGGGTTATATAATGGTTTCTTGTGGCGGAAGTCACGAGCAATCTCAAATGCTGGCGGATAGCAAAAACCTTGGAGTAAAGAGTTTCAATAATATTACCCTGGAGCTATCCCTTAAACCCTTCAAAAAGAATGACAAGCAATATATTGAAGAGGCGTGTAAAGAAATATTTGCTGGCTGGGGCTCATTGGTAAGGCATGCCGACACAGTGTCGCTCATGCTTTGGACCGCCGACGGTTCGGAGATCCTTGACTATAGCGGAAGCCTGGATCAGCGGCTAGAATGGGCAAGATACATCGGCAACCCAAACGCTGAGCACGAAGTCAACTCTGAGCCCGAAAATGAGAATCTTTCAGTTCACCAGCGGGCTTTCACCTATTTGGATGACACACCTGACTTTAACTATGGTGACCTGAAATACATAGTAAGTACGCTGAAGCGTGTGGGTGAAACAATGACCGGTAAACCGGTTCGTGTAGGGGCCACTTTTGATCCCGGGCCTGAATTTGCCAAGTCACCCTTCAAATATGAGAAGCACCCTGAGATATGCATGGGCTCTACCATGGGCTCAAAGACATTTGTGGTCTGCTATTCCACGCTAAATGAAGACAGCGATAGTTATGCCGGATTCCCCAATGGCATCAAGCAGGACACACCTTTTGGCACCTTCTTCGGCAGCCAATCGCAACACTTTTTAACCGATCTGGGCTTCGACTACCTGTGGCTTTCAAACGGCTTCGGCTTTGGTATGGAAACCTGGAGCGCCACGGGAGCCTTATTTGATGGAGAGAAATTCTATCCTGAAAAATTCAGCGATGTACAGGAAAAGATAGTCAATTTCTGGACACTATTCAGAGAGCAATGCCCGGATTTCCGCATTGAAACAAGGGGCACCAACCTGTCCACAGGCATTGACCTGGCAGCCGATGGTGTCGACCTCAAAAGTATTTACAACGGCGGCTTTAACCTGCTGCCTCCACCAAATTCACCCTGGGCTGCTTTAAACGGCGACTTTGGATTGGAGCTCGCCGGCTACATGTCAAGAATAGCTGAGCTTCCCGACGACCGCTACCTGTTCAGGTACTACACTCACGACCCATGGTGGGTGAACAGCCCCTGGCTGGATCGTTATGGCAGAGAGGCACACGATATTTACCTGCCGATGTCGGTTTCCACCATCAACGGCAAGGGTGAGGCCATGCTGCCAACCCATCTTAATTTCCTGACCATTGACGACTCGTATGGCAATATGCCTGTGCAGGTACCGGATGAGGTGACCCCGCACATTTTACAGGCCAGAAGAAACGCTCCCGATCAGGCGGGGCCTGTTGTTTGGGTATATCCTTTTGACGAATACCATGAATGGGCCTCTGTGCAGCCCGAAAGGTTGCCAGAGATCTACTATGGTGATTGGTTTATTCGCCAGGCTATCAATGAAGGCTTTCCTATGAACACGGTTGTGTCTACCCGAAACTTCAGCCAGATCAGAAAAGATGGAAAACCAACTTTTGATGAATCCGTGCTGGTGACAATTGTCCCCGATGCAGGAAGTGAATTGGAGCAGCAATTGATGGCCTTTGTGAAAGCAGGAGGACAGCTGATGATCTACGGGCCAGTGGGAAATGGCAGTAAGGAATTCCTCGACTTTATGAATATAAAGGCTGAAGAGCCGCTGGCCGGTCAATTTGCGGTGCAAATGGCCATGAACGGGGATAACATACAAGCTAAATCACCTATGGTGATGCAACATCCGGCTGACCTGTCTGGCGGAGGGATAGAAACGATGGTCGCTGCCAGGGATAATTCTACAAAGGTACTGGCACAGGTGGTTCAGAACGGACAGAAGCGGGATGCTGTAGTATACCGGCAAAACCCGGACTGGAAGGGCGGAGCCGTGTGCTATGTCCGTGGAACCAATTCAGTGTCATACAAAGGAGGTCACTTGTTGACTCCGGATGATTCCGAGAAATGGTTTTCAGGGCCCTCTTTGATGCGATTTGGTCTGGGTAAATTGGGTTACTCAATCACCTACGACAAAAGTAGCGGAGGCATAAAGGACCCTATCAACTGCATTTCAAGGCACAACAATTCCTTCTTCTTCTCTGGCTTCCTTCCTAATCTGACTGTGGAACAGGCATTCAAGTTTCCTCAAGGTGCTCCCATCATCATCGGTTGGGAAACAGAACTGAAAAATGGAGCATCTACCTACAGGTTTCCAAAGTCATTTTTCGAAGAGAGCAGATTCTTTGTGGAGCAGGAAGATGGCGTGATTTCGTGCTTTGATATTCCGCTGGCGACGAAAGGCACTAAGCGTCGGATTCAATTGACTGGGTTGAAAAATGCGAAGGTTCGGTTTTATCCACCCACAGGAGTTGAAGGCGAATCGGTGAAAGTGGTTTTGAACTCCAGTTACCCATTTGGTAAAGGACAGCTGGCGGGACAGAGTGAAGGAAAGTTTGGTGGAGATTACTATCTGTATGAAAATGTAACTGGTCAACTGGTTGTGTCATGGTAGAAAACAATTTATACAAATATTACTTAGCGCTACTGGAAACAATAGCTGGCCTGCTTGTATCCTTTGCGCTGTTACTGCTTTTCACTTTCGCAGTGAGTGGTTGTACTCAACCGGAAAAAAGGGATGAAACTACGAAGCGCCCGAACGTTATTGTTATTCTCACCGATCAGCACAACCCGAATGCGACAAGTGCCCATGGCAATAAGTACTTGAGCACACCAAATCTCGACTACCTGGTCAACAATGGGATCAGCTTTGCGAACTCCTATTGCACAACGCCTGTTTGTGGCCCATCTCGCAGCAGTCTTATCACCGGTTTGATGCCTCATAACACAGGCGTCGATTACAACGGTGATTCAATGAAGGACGGAGTCAAAAACCTGGGTGAAATCCTTAGCGCCGAAGGGTATGAAACAGTATGGGCCGGGAAATGGCATATCCCGGGTTCTTATCCTCAACGGAAAGATATTGATACGCTCACTGGGTTCAAGGTTATCGACTTTTATGAAAATGATAAGCCCTGGGATTTGGGTGCCGATACTGACGGCCCTTTGGCAGATGCTACGGTGGAATACATCCAGCAATTTAACGGAGAGAAACCATTGCTGATGTACGTACAGTTTCACAACCCTCACGACATCTGTCATTTTCCAAGGAAGCCGGAGAACTACCCCAATGTTGGGCCGGATGTAGAACTCCCACCTCTGCCTGCTAATCATGAGATCGATCCGAATGAGCCTGAAATGATAGCGAACAGCAGGTTCCGTGACCATTACGGAGACGAACTCTTGCTTTCGCAAGACAATGACGAAACCCGTTGGAGGAACTACCTGTGGTACTACTATCGCAACACCGAAATGGTGGATGCTGAAATAGGAAAGGTGCTTGATGCCCTTAGAGCCAAGGGAATGGATGAGAACACTATCATTGTTGTCAGCGCCGATCATGGAGATGGCATGACGGAGAAGAAATGGGCAGCTAAGTTGTCGTTGTACGACGGGCCTGCCAAAGTGCCGTTTGTGGTGTACTACAAAGACAAGGTAAAGGCGACTGGTGTTGACAATCAGTTGGTAGTGTCGGGTGCAGACGTGGTGCCAACCATTCTCGATTACATTGGTGTAACCAGCAACATAGCATTCGATGGAGTCAGCCGCAGACCCTATATAGACTCTAATAAATATGACTCTGCAGACTTTGTAGTGACCGAGCTGGCCGTCGATCCATTTGATAAATCACTCACCGGCCGGATGATTCGCAACAACCGCTACAAATACAATTATTATTCGAAGGGAGAGCGAAATGAGGAACTGTTTGACATGGTAAACGATCCGCTGGAAATGAATAATCTGTCAGGGGATGAGGAGTATTTGGCAGTGAAGACAGAATTGAAAGGACAGTTAAAGAAGAGACTAGCGGAGACAAAAGATCCCTTTCAGCTATGATCCGGTAGCCATGGATAATGGCGGCTTTTAAAGAGTAAACTATTAGCTCCTCATCGTGAGCCTTTCGTGGGCAGCCAGTACTAATTCAACCGCCGGCGGAAGTGAGACCAAAGGTGTGTCAGTGGCGGTTGAGCGGATATATAGATACAATTTGTCTTAAGAAATAATTACGGCTTCCTAAACAGATTCGGTTTGAATTATACACATACACTACTATGAAAACACGCTTTTTGACATTTATTGCCCTTGGACTATTCGTTTGCCTGCAATGCAATTTTGCCGTTGGGCAAAGTGCATCTGCTTATGAGCAGGTCAAGTCAGCGTTTCAAACGCCGCCACAAGGTGCCCGACCCAAGGTTTACTGGTGGTGGCTCAACGGAAACGTGGACAGTGTTAGGGTGAAAGAAGAAATTGCCGCCATGGACAGGGCGGGGCTTTCGGGCTTCGATCTCTTTGAAACGGGTGTACCTCCGGTAGATACTATGGTTGAAGCAGGCCCGGCATTTCTGAGCAAAGAATCTCTGAAGGTTATCAAGGCGGCTTTGGATGAAGCTAAGAAAAGGAATATGGAGGTGGGCTTCAATATGGCCAGCAGCTGGAACGCTGGCGGAACCTGGGTAACTCCCGAAAATTCCGCTAAGTCGATTTATGATTCGAGAATAGAGGTAAAGGGCAAGTCAGGAGGCAATATAAAGCTCCCATTCCCTGAGATTTCAAAAATAGATGCAGCTGGTAAAACGAGAGTAATTCAGTACCAGCGCAACGGGAAGCCGGTGTTCTATCAGGAAGTAGCCGTTGTAGCTATACCGTTGAAAAATGGAAAACCTGACTGGGATCCGGCAAAGATCGTTGATGTTTCCAGTCAATTTGATCCTGAAAGCGAAAAACTGAACTGGACGTTAACAGGCGACTGGGAGGTGCACCGCTACATCTGCTCCAACTCAGGCGAGCAGTTGAAGCGACCAAGTAAGTACTCCTCCGGCCCTATCATCGACCACTTCGATGCACAGGCCACTGAAGCCCATTTTCTTCATATTATCAATGTGCTGACAGGGGAAATGGGCGACTTGAGGAACACTGCGTTGAAAAGTCTTTACCTGGCTAGCTATGAGGCCACCGGCTTTACATGGACGACCACATTGCCAGCTGTGTTCAAGGCACTCACTGGCTACGAAATAAATACATTCCTGCCCGTGCTCCTTAATCAGTCATCCTTCGAGAAAGGAGTCGTTGAGAAGTTTATGAAAGATTATCAGCGCACATTGTCGGAGTTGATGATCACCAATTTTTATAAAAAAGCGAGGGAGGTGGCCAACGCACATGGTCTGAAAATCAACTCTGAAGCAGGAGGGCCTGGTATGCCAATGCACAATGTTCCCGCTGAGCCTCTCAAGGCGCTCGGTGCACTCGACCTTCCCCGTGGTGAATTTTGGATCAACTACAATGCTTACAATGACCAGGGAGTAGACTTTCTGCGGGTCGTGAAGGAAGTGTCCTCTGCGTCTCATATCTACGGTAGGGGAATCGTGGAGGAGGAAGCCTTCACCTCATCTTTGAACTGGCAGGAAGGCCCGTTTGATATGAAGCCAACCGGTGACCGGGCGTTTTGCGAGGGCATGAACCGGGTGGTGATTCACGGATTTAGCCACAACCCTTCAGGCATCGGTTATCCAGGCATCGTTTATCATGCAGGCACACATTTCAACGATAAAAGAATATGGCACCCGAAAATACGCCCCTTCACTGATTATCTGGCCAGGGTTTCTGCGGTGTTCCAGCAGACCGATTTTGTCGCCGATGTGCTATACTACTATGGGGATGCGGTGCCGAACTATGCAGGGCCGAAAAATGGTCGTTTCATGGCTGGCCTGGGCTACGACTATGATGTCATCAATACTGAGATTCTTTTGCAGCTGAAAGTGAAGGACGGAAAGCTTGTATTACCTACGGGAGGTCAGTATAACCTATTGGCGCTGGAGGATGAGGGAGACATTAACCCGGCAGTGTTGCTGAAAATAGACGAGCTGGTGAGTGCAGGAGCTACTATCACCGGAGCCAAGCCGAAAAAAGTATCGGACAGGCCAGGCGGAACGTCGGCCATGGCTGCTTTGATTGATAAGGTTTGGAATCAAAATTCAAATGCGAAAGTAGTGGCCGGAAAGCAGCCTTCCGAAGTGTTGCAGGCCAACAATATTGGCCCCGATATCAACTATTCGGACATAGCGCTCAACACACTCGACTACATTCACTACAACAGGAATGGCCTGGATTTTTACTTCGTGAGAAACACCACTGATGAATGGGTGTCGAGGGAGATCAGCTTCAGGCAGCAGGCCAGGGTGCCCGAGATATGGGATCCAATAAATGGGTCAATTTCGCCGGCCACCATCTATTATCAGAACGGCAAATACATTCAACTGCCAGTTTCATTACCACCAATGGGCTCGACTTTTGTTGTTTTCAAGCCAGGAAAGCAAGAGGTGAAGTTCTCAAAAATTACGGGAACTCAACAGTATCCACCTATGCTCAACTACACGCCCGAAGGAGTGTTTGTGATGGAAGCAGGTGCCTTTGAAGTAAAAAAGCAAGACCAATCTTCATCCCTTGTTAATAATGTACATGTTAAAACCTTAACCGGAGCCTGGGAAGTATTCTTTTCTCCGGAATGGGGTGGGCCTGAAAGGAGGCTGTTCCCGGAGTTGAGCTCCTGGACAGACTCTGACGAGGAGAATATCAAGTATTATTCGGGGATGGCCAGGTATAAAAAACCATTCTATCACGATGTCAATGCAACACTCATGAAAGACCAACGGGTGTTTCTCGATCTTGGAGACCTTTCAAAAGTAGGTGAAGTGTGGCTCAACGGAGAACCGCTGGGAATCACCTGGGCAAAGCCCTACCGGTTCGATATTACCGACAAACTTAAAGCAGGCAACAACCTGGTGGAAGTAGAAATTGCCAACGTTTGGGCCAATCGCATCATAGGCGACGCCAGGACAGAAGGAAAAGACTATACTTATTCCAACGTGCTAACAACAACAGTAGTAGGGTTTGGCAGGCAGCGATTTTCCTGGGAAGAAACCCCGTTGGTAGAATCAGGCTTGCTGGGGCCGGTGCGATTGATTACTGTGAGTCCGCTGTAACAAGTGGTGAAAATTGAAGCAATTGATTGAAATATTAACCCGATTCAGGAATCTAACATACGCTATATCATGAAGACACTCTTTTCTCTACTTATTGCTTTTGGTGCTTTGATTTGCCTTTCTTTTGATCAGGCCATTGCCCAAAATGCACCCTCTTACGACCAACTAAAGGAAGGGTTCAAGTCGCCTCCTCCGGGGGCCAGGCCAAAAGTGTATTTCTGGTGGCTAAATGGCAATGTCGACACCGTTCGGGTCAAGGAAGAAATTGCTGCGATGGATCGTGGAGGTATTTCTGGCTTCGATATTTTTGAGATTGGTGTTCGTCAAACTGACGACATGGTGGCTCCCGGGCCAGCTTTCCTGAGTGATGAATCGCTGAAGTCAATACGGGTGGCCTTGCTGGAAGCCAAAAAACGCAACATGGATGTTGGCCTGAATTTGGCCAGCAGCTGGAATGCGGGCGGTGCCTGGACGACGCCGGAGAATTCGGCCAAGTCGATATATTTTTCAAGCCTGGATGTAAAAGGGAAATCCGGTGGAACAGTTAAAGTCCCGTTCCCGGAAGTTCCTGCCAAAGATGCAAGAGGCAGAGCAAAAGCCATTGAATTTCAGAAGAACGGCAGGCCTGTTTTTTATACCGAGGTGGCTGTAGTGGGTATTCCGATGGAAAATGGACAACCCGTTTGGGATCCGGCGAGGTTTGTGGATCTAACGTCAAAGTTTGATGCCAAAAGTGACAAGCTCACCTGGGACTTGTCGGGTGACTGGCTGGTGCACCGTTACATCTGTTCCAATTCCGGCGAGCAATTGAAGCTGCCCAGCAAGAATTCTGTTGGCCCTATCATCGATCACTTTGATGCACAGGCCACCGAAGCCCATTTCATGTACATCATTGGCCGTATTCAGCAAGCTATGGGCAATGACCTCAGCAAGACAGCCCTGAAAAGCCTTTACCTGGCGAGCTACGAGGCCACAGGCTTTGTTTGGACAACTACACTACCTCAGGTTTTCAAGGAGCTCAATGGATATGAGGTCAATAAATACCTGCCGGTACTTTTCAATGAGGAAAATTTCAGCGAAGAGGTGGTGAGTAAGTTCAAAAAGGATCGCCAGCGCACTTTGTCAGAGCTGATGATCACTAATTTCTACAAGAAGGCAAAGGAGATATCGAATAAGTACGGACTGAAAATCAATTCTGAATCAGGCGGCCCAGGCTTGCCTTTGCACAACGTGCCAGTCGAGCCACTTAAATCGCTGGGAGCTTTGGACTTGCCGAGAGGGGAGTATTGGATCCATCACGATCGGTTCAATGAGCAGGGAATTGATATTTTGAGAATGGTGAAAGAAGTTTCGGCCGCATCGCACATTTATGGGCGAGGTATTGTGGAAGAAGAGGCTTTTACCTCCTTCAAACATTGGCAGGAAGGGCCGTTAGACATGAAGCCCTCCGGCGACAGGGCCTTTGCAGAAGGAATGAACAGGGTTGTGGTGCACGGCTTTAGTCATAACCCGGCCGGCTACGGTTACCCGGGCATTGTGTACCATGCCGGCACTCATTTCAACGACAGAAGGGTGTGGTTCTCCAAAGTAAGGCCTTTCAACGACTACCTTGGCCGCATTTCATTTGTGTTGCAGCAGACCGACTTCTTTGCAGACGTGCTGTACTACTATGGCGACGCCATTCCCAACTATGCAGGGCACAAAAACAGCCGTTTCATGGTTGCTCCTGGCTATGACTATGAGATAACCAATACCGAGATACTGCTACAGGCATCGGTCAAAAATGGAAAAGTGGTGCTGCCAACCGGTGCTGCGTTTAGCGTGTTGGCACTGGAGGACGAGGGAGAGATCAATCCCCAGGTACTGCAAAAGATTGACGAGCTGGTTCGTGCCGGAGCCAGGGTGACCGGAGCTAAGCCTAAGAAAGTATCCGACATTCCTGGCCGCACCGAGGCGATGAATGCTACCCTTAATAAATTGTGGGGTGCCGGGAGCCAAAAAGTGCTCGACCAGCAGCCAGTGACCGTGCTGGAGACGCTTGGTTTGGGGCCGGACATAGATTATGTGGACAGGATGGCTAATACGCTCGACTATATTCACTACAACAAAGCGGGGCTGGATTTCTACTTTGTAAGAAATACCACCGATCAATGGGTGTCGAGAGAGATAGGGTTCAGACAGCAGGGCAAAGCGCCCGAGATTTGGGATCCGGTATCTGGCTCGGTGTTGCCCGTTACTATTTATCAGCAAGAAGGGAGCTACATCAGGCTGCCATTGTCGCTTGCGCCCTACGGTTCAGCGTTCATCACTTTCAAACAAGGAAAAAGCACTGCCAAATTTGAGCAGTTGAATAGCCGGGGACTTTTCCCTCCCTTACTGGATTATACAGCCAACGGTATTTTGGTGATGGAGGATGGCATATTCGAGGCTACCAAAGCAGGGCAGTCTATCCCGGTAACAAATATCACGAAACATCAACCGATCAGCGGGGCCTGGGAGGTATTTTTCTCACAGGAATGGGGAGGTCCTGAGCGGATAATATATCCCGAATTAGTCTCGTGGACTGAATCCGACATCGAAGGTGTCAAATACTATTCTGGCAATGCAAAATACAAGAAGACCTTTCAGTACGATATCAACGCATCATCTATGAAAAACCAACGAGTGTTGCTTGATCTGGGCGACCTGTCAAAAATAGGGGAGGTATGGTTGAACGGCACATCACTCGGCATTGCGTGGACAAAGCCTTACAGGTTCGATGTGACTGATCTTTTGAAACCAGCCGACAATGTGTTGGAGATAGAAATTGCCAACACATGGTCGAACAGGATCACCGGCGATGCCCTGACGGAAGGCAAAGACTACACCTTCACAAATGTTGAGATCACAGATATCTTCGGGTTGAATAAAATCAAGACTCCATGGGTGGATGTGCCACTGATCAAGTCGGGCTTGCTGGGCCCTGTCCAATTGATCACTGTCAGTCCGATAGAGTAACCACCTGCCTAAAAAGTAAACTACCATGAAAAATATATTCCACATTGCCTCTGCGACGCTGTTTGCAGGAGTGCTTCTGCTCTCTGCTTGTGAGGTTCCAAAAACTGATGACGGACTCACAGAACTACGGGAAGGTTTTAAGAACCCGCCAGTCAAAGCCAGGGCCAAAGTGTACTGGTGGTGGCTCAATGGCTATGTTGACTCGGTAAGGCTTAAAACCGAACTGAGAGCCATCAAGGACGCTGGTCTTGGCGGCGTAGATATTTTTGAAATTGGGCTGCGACTAGCAAGTGATGAAAAAGGGATCATTCCTGCTGGACCTCCGTTTATGGGCGATGAATCGCTTCATTTGATAAAAATGGCCCTGGATGAAGCGAAGAAGCTTGATCTGGAAGTCGGGCTGGGTGTAGCCAGCAGTTGGAACGCTGGAGGCACCTGGGTAGAACCAGAACATGCTTCAAAAACACTTTATGCATCCAAAACGCAGGTGAGAGGCGGGAATGAAGTGAAAGTAAAACTTTCCTTTCCGGAAATTACGCCCGACAGAAACGGGAAGCCCAGAAAGATTGATTATCTGCCAAGCGGAAGACCAGTGTACAGTGAGGAAATCGCAGTGGTCGCTGTTCCAAAAGACGCCAAAAATTTAGGAGACACCTCCCGAATCTTTGACCTCTCCGCTCAATTTGATGCCGCTGCAGAAGAGCTAACCTGGCAGGCTCCTGAAGGAGAGTGGGACATTTACCGATACATTTGTTCCAATTCAGGCGAGCGGTTGATTGTGCCGTCTCCCAATTCTGATGGTCCCATTATCGATCATTTCGACTCAGCCGCTACCCGCATGCACATGATGTATTTCATCAACAAACTGAAGCCTCTCGTGGGAGATTTTAAGCAAAGTGCGCTCAAAAACCTCTACCTGGCCAGCTACGAAGCGAAGGAGTTTGCCTGGACGCCCACTTTGCCTCAGATGTTCAAGAAACTGCACGGGTATGAGATCAATAAGTTTATTCCTGCTATTTACGACGAGCAGCTATACGAGGAGAAGGTAAATGATGACTTTCAATTCGACATTAGAAAGACATTCTCGGAGCTAATGATTCAAAATCATTACGCCAAATCAAAAGAGGTTTGTAACGCCCATGGACTTGAGATCATATCGGAATCCGGCGGGCCTGGGCACATGCACCACATACCCGTTGAGACTTTGAAAGCATTGGGTGCGTTGGACGTTCCCCGGGGTGAATTCTGGTACAATCGGGAGTATTACAAAGAAGACAGCGTAGTAGATTATATCTGGCTGGTCAAAGAAATTGCCGCTGCATCCCACATCTATCAGCGAAATATCGTTGAGGAAGAAGCTTTTACCAGCTATTGGGACTGGCAGGAGAGTCCGAAAGACTTGAAAATTATAGCAGATCGGGCGTTTTGTGAAGGCATGAACCGACTGGTGATCCATGGGTTTACGCACAATCCATCTGAGTTTGGCCATCCCGGCATTGTTTACCTGGCGGGCACTCACTATAACGATAAACGGGTTTGGTGGCCCATGGCCAAAGCTTTTAATGATTACCTGGCCCGCAACTCTTACATACTTCAGCAAGCCAAATTTGTAGCCGATGTCTTGTACTACTACGGCGACGACGTGCCCAACCTGGTGCCACCTAAGAACACAAGATTCACGGCTGGCCCTGGTTACGACTACGAAGTAATCAATACCGATAAGCTGAGCGAATTGATTGTTGAAAATGGTGAATTTGTACTGCCGGGCGTTGGCAGATACAAAGTGCTGGCACTTGGCAATAATACGGAAATGAGCCCTGTTGCGCTGACCAAAGTGAGACATTTGGCTGCATCAGGGGCGGTGATCGTGGGAGGAAAGCCCAGCCGGGCAAACGGATTGGCTCGTCAGCCTGAGGCAACTCAACAAATTGTGAGTGGATCAGGCGATTTGTGGACGGGCGGAACGGAGAGTGGCAAGATAAGGTCAAGTCAATCGCCGGAGGAAGCCCTTAGAGGATTGGGGTTAGTGCCGGATTTCAGCTATCCCGATCAGGCCAGTGGAAAGCTGGATTTCATCCACTACGCCAAAGGCGATGCAGATTTTTACCTCATCCGCAATACGACAGATAGCTGGGTGTCGGAAAGCCTGACTTTTCGCCAGAAGAACAGGGCGCCTGAGTTATGGGATCCTAAAACAGGAGAAATGATGCCTATTCCGATTTTCGAAGAGAAAGGCAACACAACACTGTTGCCACTGTCGATTGCGCCATATGGGAGCTACTTCGTGGTGTTCACTAATCAGCCTGCGAAACCTAAAGGAAGCATCGAAAATACCGACATTATGTATACGCCGCATGGTTTCTACTCAAGGTCGGCAGGTGGGCAGGCAAAGGCGACAACCATCGAAGGAGAATGGAACGTTTCCTTCAGCGAGGAGTGGGGAGCACCCGCTACGGCTGTTTTCCCCGATCTTACTTCTTGGGGGCAATCAGAGGTCGATGGCATTAGGTACTACTCCGGAATCGGCACGTATGATAAGACGTTTGAGTTTGCAGGCTCAGGTGGTGAGGCGAACCGAGTGTACCTTGACCTGGGTGACCTTGCTGAAATGGCGGAGGTAACACTGAATGATCAGCCTGTAGGAATTGTGTGGACGAAGCCTTATCGGCTTGATGTCACTGACATGATCAAAGAGGGGGCGAATACGCTAAGTGTACGGGTGGCAAATACCTGGTCCAACAGATTAACAGGTGATGCCGTCACTGGGGAACAGTTTACGAATACAAATATCACAAACGCCAACAAAAACCTGACGCCGTGGAAGGATGTGCCGCTGAAAAAGTCTGGTTTACTCGGCCCTGTTCAGGTAGTTACCATTGGCCTTTCAAAATGAAGGTATGACTGAACGCCATCGCCATAGGATCATAGTAGCGGTTTGTCTTGCTGCTTGCATGGTTATAGCAGGCCAGGCAATGGCTCAGCTGAGTTGTGCTCAGCTGTTCTCTGACAACATGGTGTTGCAAAGAGGAATTGAAATGAACGTTTGGGGCACTTCCGCCAATGGCGAGAAGGTCATTGTGAAGCTGGATGGCTCTGTATCGTCTGCATTCGCCGACGAAAATGGGAAATGGAAGGTAAAACTACCTGCTCATGAGGCTGGCGGGCCCTATCAACTGGAAGTGGAAGGAGCAAGCGAAAAGCTTACGTTTAGTAATGTCCTCATGGGCGATGTTTGGTTTGCTTCAGGTCAGTCGAACATGGAGCATCCTATGGCTGGCTGGTCGTGGATTCCACGTTCGGAAGTAAAAGATTACGAGAAAGAGATAGCAGATATTGACTACTCGAATATCCGCCTTTTTAATGTGCCAAAAATGCCAATGCCCGTAGCGGCAGCCGACTTTGAGGCGTCTGCATGGGAGATGCCTTCGGTCGAATCAGTTGCCCGCTTTTCTTCCACTGCATGGTTTTTTGCTAAAGAGCTGAATCGGGAGTTGGATGTTCCGATAGGTATCATCCATAGTTCTTGGGGCGGGACGCCTATCAGGTCGTGGATGAGCCCGGAGTCAATGGTAATATTTAAGGACTCCATTGACATACCTCCGGCGGCGACCGCTTTTGATAAAGACGAGTGGATGGGAAAAGTGACGGAGTCTATGACGAACAATCTGGCCAGAAGGATGGCGATTAGCTTTCCCAGGGCCGGTGAAGTCGAAGCGTATGCCAGCGTGGGTTACGATGCAAGCTCCTGGAGCTCCATCAACCCGTTGGACACTGACATTGTATTCGGAAATGTAGTTTGGTTGAGGAAAGGGTTTCAGGTTCCTGAAAAGTTGGTTGGACATCCATTGAGACTCTCTTTGGGGTTTTTAGGCAGGGAAAGCCGTATTTTTCTCAATGGAGTGGAACTTGACCTTTTTTCGTACCCTCAACCAGTTTTGGTCGATATACCAGCGGATTTGGTCAAAGCTGGCGAAAATGTGTTGACGGTTCGTCTTGCCCAACCTTTCGGTGCGCCGAAGTTTTTTGGTGAGGAAAGGAGCTTCTTTATTGAGAATAGCAATTGCTCGTTTTCCATCAATCTTGCCAGGGAATGGCTTTTGAAGAATGATTTTGATGATGACTTTGGACCAGCTAAAAACTTTCACAACTCTCCCTCAAGCCTGTTCAACGGCATGGTGGCGCCAGCTACGCCGTATGCGATAAAGGGATTCATTTGGTATCAGGGCGAATCAAATGCCAGTCGGCCAGAATTGTATGCCCAGATGTTCCCCGAACTGATTCGCAATTGGAGAACACATTGGGGCCTTGGTGACCTCCCATTCTTGTTTGTTCAGCTAAGTAACCTCGAGTTGACCCATGAGTTTCACAAAATGAATAGCTCCTGGTCGAACCTTAGGGCCGAACAGCAAAACACGCTTGCACTGCCTAACACAGGGATGGCTGTTTCGCTCGATATAGGAAATCCATACAATATCCATCCTGCCAACAAACAGGATTTTGGCTACAGACTTGCTCTACAAGCCCTGGATATAGCTTATGACAAGCCTGTGGTGGCCGATGGCCCGTCGTACGAATCATTCTCGGTAAACGGAAACACCGTTGTGGTCCATTTTAGTGAAGCTGTTGAACTGAAGAAAAACAAAGTTGGCTTTGGGGCGAGCTTTGAAGTAGCGGGTGAGGACGGAAAGTTTGTGAAAGCGACAGGTAAGGTGAAGGGAAGCAGTCTGCACATTTCATCAACTGAGGTCAGCCTGCCGAAAGCAATTAGGTTTGGCTGGAGCAACAACCCTGAATACTATATCATTAATAAAGCCGGACTTCCTGCTTCTCCGTTTCTGCTTGAATTAGACAAATGAATATTCAAAAAATCTGACAGTTAGACGAGGTTGATTTGAAATGAAGACTACAAAAGTTTTGGAGTAAATGCCGCCGCTAGCTGCTAATTGAGGCTTCTAAGAGTGTCTGATGCTTCTGCATTTTATTAAACTTTTGTAATCTGAAAGGAGTCGTGCCCACAGCGGTAGCTGGTGGCACGACTTGACTGATCAATTCATCAACATCATATAAGCCCCCGCAGGATCCTGGATCAGGCAATAAGAGGTTTTCTCTCCATATTTTCGTTTTTCACCTATGACTTTGCCGCCCAGCTCCTCACATTTTGCCAGGCTGGCATCCAGGTTTTCTACTTTTACGTAAATCAGCCAGTAGGGGGGTAGGTTGGCATTTCCTCCGGCCTTTTTGCAAACGCCGCTCAGGAAGTTGCCTTCTTTGTCTTTCATTACATAGTCGTCGTAGTCACCCATGGACAGCCCCTGTTTTTCCCAGCCCACTACTTCTTTGTAGAATTCGCTAACACCTTCGTGGTCTTCCACAGTCAGGTCAAAGTGTACGATATGTCCAATTTTTTGCTCTTGCATGATCGTTTCTATTAATTGGTTTTTAAGTTAGTCAGTAACAGGAAGGAAGTTTTTACTTCGAAACAGCGCAGCGCATACGAGTGATATGACCAGGCCTACCGGGAAGATTTCCAATAACGTCATGCCAAACCGAACGACTGGATTTTTGTAGTTTTCAGCCATAGCATCCATCGAAGCTGTCATTTCATCAATTTCAGCCTGCGAGGCGCCTTCATCCTTCATTTTTTCGATGTAGAAATTGGTGTAGTCTGTCATGAAGTCGGGGGCAACGGTGTTGTAATATATTTCCCAGCCTATGCAATAGACAATTCCTGCCACGAGAGTGATCGCCAGCCCTGTTAACAGGGCTTTTCCAAAGGTGATACTTCCGTCCAGGTATTTGTCTCTAAACGCCTTCACACCAAAGAAAATCATCGACAAGGCCGCAATCATCGACACATAGCCGAGGACCATACCGAGGTCGTAGTTTCCGTTCTCCTTGCCAATAGGCATGGTGAGGTACATAAGCACCACTACAATGGCACCTGCAATCAATCCGTAGGTAATAATTACTTTTCTCATAGTTCTGTCATTTGTGATGTCTCAAAACAAGCGTTCAAAGGCATTTTTCCACTCATACTTTGGTATGAATTTATGAGTTCAGCCGATAATAGTACTAAAGTACCGGCAGTTTGCTACTGGATGAGGCTGAGCTCCTTTGCTTTTTGAACAGCCTGCGTCCGGCGCCTTGAGTCTAGTTTGGAAAATAGATTGGCGGTATGAGTTTTTACTGTGCTGAGGGAAATGAATAGTTTGTCTGCAATTTCCTGGTTCGAGAAGCCTTCAGCCATTAACTGTAATACTTGCAACTCACGCTGGCTGATTTCCAGTCTCCTGAGTTCGTCCTCGTTAAGGTGAAACTTTCGCTGTACAATAACGGTGGGTCGTCGTTTGCCTATTATTTTTCCTCCAGCCCAAACTCCGATCAGCACAAAAAGCAAGGCTACAGCGCCAACGTAAATCTCTAATGACAAATCCCGCACGAAGAACCTGTATTCCAGCATTTTCAGCAGGAATAGCAAGGCTGCCATGCTCAGGCCGTATATCACAATGGTTCTGGTCATTGAGTTTGATATATTGATCTTTAGGTCTTGAAAGTAAGTTTTTTTGAAGGAAAAAATTAGTGAAACTTGTTTTACTTAACACCGTTAAGTATGTTTGTTCCGTTATTTGAAAAGTATCATGGGTATATCAGAGCGCAGAGAACGAGAGAAAGAAGAGATGAAGGAGTTGATCCTCAAAACAGCCAATAAGCTCTTTGCAGAGAACGGCTTTGAGAAGGTAAGCATGAGGAATATTGCCGACGAAATAGAATACAGCCCAACTACGATTTACCTCTATTTCAAAGACAAGAATGAGTTGTTTTATGCATTGCACCTGGAAGGGTTCCGGATGCTGGCGGAAGAGTTCAGACCACTGCTGGACGTGAGTGATCCCATGGAACGAATGTACCAAATGGGGCTCCGCTACATAAGGTTTGCTTTCGAGAATCCTGACTATTACAGGCTTATGTTTCTGGTGAAGGATCCTTTGTGCACCTCCGAAACGGACGACACTTGGGAAGCAGGTCACAATGCCCATGCTTTTTTGGAAAAGGTGGTTATGGACTGCCAGGCGGAAGGGTACCTGGAGGGTGTAAGCATGCGATCAGCCGCACTTATGATCTGGAGTTTTGTCCATGGCCTTGTGTCGTTACAAATTTGCGATAGAATGAAACTTTATCAGGAGGTTGACCGTGAACAGTACGTCACCGATGCTTTTGAAGCTTTTCAATTAATGATAAGAAATTTTAAGTCAGTCGAAAAATAGACGACTTAAATATAAAAGATGACGGTCAGGCCTTGTCCTGACCTTTTTTTGAACTGTAAGTTAACACTGTTAATTAAATAATGTATGTACACCAAAGTGACACTATTAACCGTTTTTCTACTTTTTTCGGGCATAGGTAGTTATGCACGTCAGATCGAAGCGACTGCTTCAGGGGGAGTCCTGGATCAGTATGTGGCTGAAGCCCTGGCCGCCAATCTGACATTGAAACAGGAGAACCTGGCGTATGAGCAGAGCCTTCAGAGTCTGGCCCAGTCGAAGGCACTTTTTATGCCTTCTGCCGGCATAAGTGCTACTTATTCGCTGGCACAAGGGGGTAGGAAGATCAGCTTTCCCATTGGAGACCTGCTGAACCCAGTCTACACAACGCTGAACCAGTTGACCGATTCGCAGCAGTTTCCGCAGGTGAACAATGAGGAGATTCAGTTCCTGCCCAACCGCTTTCATGAAACCAAGCTACGGGTGGTTCAGCCGCTTTTCAATTCCGACATCTGGTATGGTTACAAGGCGCAGCAGCAAATGGTCACCGTGCAGCAGGCCAAAAGACAGGCCTATGAAACACAGTTAAAGGGCATGGTCAGAGAGGCCTACTTCAGCTACCTGCAGTCGATGGAGGCAATCAGGATTTATGAAAGCTCAATGAACCTACTCGATGAACAGGTGCGTGTAACGCAAAGCTTTTTTGATGCACAGCTTGTGACCAAAGATGCGGTTTACAATGCCCAGCTGGAAAGAAGCAAAATGGACACTCAGTTAAACGATGCCCGAAAAAATGAGCATTTGGCAAGGGCCTACTTCAATTTTTTACTCAACAAAGAGCTTGATGCAGCGATTGAAGTTGACCCTCAATTTTCCGGCGATTTTGCATTACCTCAGGCAATAGCCGACAATACCGGCAATCTTACAGAGCTCGCTTTGCAACAGCGAAACGAACTGCAGCAGGTACAGCAGGCCCAGGAGGCGACTAGTTACCTCATCAAGCTGAACGAAGCCAACCGGATCATGCCCAACCTTGCAGTGATTGGCGACTTGGGCTACCAGGGATTTGACTACAAATTCAACGGCGACCAGCAGTTCAGTATGCTAATTTTCAGCCTGCAGTGGGATCTTTTTAAGGGGGGAGCCCGCAAGGCAAAATACCAGTCGGCAGTGTTGCAGAAAACAACGCTCGAAACCCAGGAAGAGCAGCTAAAAAAGCAAATAGAACTACAGGTGATTCAAGCCTACGAGGAGGCCCGCTCGGCAGCTAACAACCTTTCCAGTGCTGAATACGCATTGAAGACCTCGGAAAGCGCTTTTAAAATCACACAGTCGAGGTTTCAGCAGAACCAGGTGCTGCCGCTGGAGTTCCAGCAATCGCAACTGAACTACACAAACGCTCGCTTGAGCTACAGCATCGCCAAATACAACCTGCTCAAGAGCGTCAATGAAGTCGATAAAGTAATTAACAGCTTATAGTCAATCCATTTTTTAAGAAAGAGACTCAATCATCAATACCATGAAGAATTTCATTACTCCAACAATCATTATTCTGTCTGCATGGGTGCTGTCTGCCTGCACGCAGAACAAAGCATCTGAGATGCAGATAGACAAAAATGTGGTGGCGGTTCGCCTCGACAGTGTTAAGTCAGAGAAGGTGGCCAAGCCGGTTCGCACCAGTGGTTTGGTTTCCTCCGAAACGGAAAGCACGTTGTCATTTAAAACAGGAGGCATCATTCAGAGAACCTATGTAAAAGTGGGTGATCGGGTAAAAAAGGACCAGCTTCTGGCTTCACTTAACCTCACTGAAATCCAGGCCCAGGTGGTGCAGGCTAAAAATGGTCTGGACAAAGCCACCAGAGACCTTGAGCGTTTCAAAGGACTTTTAGCGGGCTCAGCGGCAACGCTGGAGCAATTCCAAAACATCACCACGGTTTATGAAAATGCAAAGGAGAGCTACAGCATCGCCTCTTACAACCTTACTAACTCCCAAATCAGGGCTGGCTTTGATGGCGTAGTGCTAAAAAAATGGGCCAACGAAGGCGAGATGATCAGTGGCGGCAATCCAGTCTTTTCGCTGAGCGCTCGAAACCAATCAACGTGGGTGCTAAAGGCAGGCGTGGCCGACAGGGATTGGGCCAGACTAAATATCGGAGATAAAGCCGTTGTGCATTTCGACCATCTCGGAGAGCAGGTCATTGATGCTGTTGTCATCAGGTTGGCACAAGGGGCCGATCCTATGAATGGCACCTACCAGGCGGAGCTCCAACTGGAGATTGGGAAAGATCAGCTACTAGCCAATGGGCTTGTAGGTAGTGTTGTTATTTCGCCTTCAAAAACCCGTCAGGTAAATCTGATACCTATCGAATCGATTATTGAGGGCAACGGCAGCCAGGCTTTTGTTTATGTGCCTGCTAAGGGAAATACTGTGAAAAAGCAACCAGTGAGCGTCGCCTATTTTACTGAAAAGGATGTGGCTATCAGCAGCGGTCTGGAGCATACTGCTCAGGTAGTTTCGGCTGGGTCTGCCTACCTCAATGAGGAGTCAACCATCATGGTAGTGCAATAATTTTTTACTGAATAAAAAAGAACAACGAAGATGAAGATATCAGAATTTTCAGTAAAGAATTACCAGTTCACTCTTATCGTGTTTGCCATGGTCATCGGGTTGGGCCTGAACTCCCTGTTCAACATGCCCAGAGGTGAGGACCCCGAGTTTGAGTCGCCTAGTTTCGCAGTAGTAGTGGTTTATCCTGGCACAAGCCCTGTGGATATGGAGGAGCTGGTGGTTGACCCCATCGAAAAGAAGATAAGCGAGCTGGAGGATGTGAAGAAAATCGTCAGTAATGTAGACGATGGCCTGGTAGTGATGCGTATCGACTACAAGTACGAAATTGACCCCGACGATGCCTATCAGGAAGTAATCAGGGAGATGAACACCGTGCAGCAGGAGTTGCCAGCAGACATATTCAGCATAGAAATTCGCAGGTTTACGCCTACAGATGTTAATATTCTGCAGATCGCTTTGGTATCCGAAACGGCTACATACCGACAACTGGAAACCCAGGCTGACGAATTAAAGGAGCGGCTAGAGGAGGTGAAAGCCCTGAAGAAGGTCGAAGATTGGGGTTTCCCCGAAACAGCAGTGAAGATATCGTTGAATTTGGAGAAAATGGCAGCAGCTCATATTCCATTGAATGCTGTCCTCGGAGCCATTCAAAGTGAAAATGTGAACATGCCTGGAGGGAGCGTCAATGCTGGTACGAGAAGGTTCAATATCAAAACAAGCGGGAGCTATACCAGCCTGGAGGAGGTGCAAAACACCATTGTGTACTCTGCGGCCGACAAGGTGGTGTACCTGAAGGACATCGCCGACGTGGCTTTTGACTATGAAGAAGAAAACCACCTGACCCGCCTGAACGGCAAGAGGGCAGTGCTGGTGACGGCGGCCCAGAAGGAGGGACAAAACATTTTCAAAGTGCAGGAGGTCTACCAGCCTGTGGTGGATCAGTTCAAAGCGGAACTTCCATCCAACATGGAGCTGGTGCAAAACTTTGACCAGGCAAGCAGTGTTGATCGTCGTCTCAGTCGGTTTGTGAAGGACTTCATCATTGCTATTCTTTTGGTATCAATCACTTTGCTGCCACTTGGTTACAGAGCGGCCATAGTGGTGATGGTTTCTATTCCTCTTTCTCTCGCCATTGGCCTTTTCATGCTCGATATGCTGGGCTACACCATCAATCAGCTGAGCATCGTCGGACTGATTGTGGCTTTGGGCATTTTGGTTGACGACAGTATTGTGGTGGTGGAAAACATCGAACGGTATCTTCGTGAAGGATATGGTAAGAAAGAGGCTGCTATTGAAGCCACCAAACAGATCGGTCTGGCTGTGGTTGGCTGTACAGCTACATTGATTTTTGCCTTTTTGCCATTGCTGTTTTTGCCGGAAGCTGCTGGCGACTTTATCCGTAACCTGCCCATGGCCGTGGTTACTACGGTGATTGCATCCCTTTTCGTTTCGCTCACCATTGTGCCCTTCCTATCCAGCCGGGTTCTAAAAACACACACTTCGTCAGAAGGAAACATCTTTTTCCGTGCTTTAAAAAGATTGATCAGCGGCTCTTACTCAAAGTTGCTGGACAAAGCACTAATCCGACCATGGGCTACCCTGGGTATCGCATTTCTTATCTTTTTGGGTGCGTTGGCTTTGGTGCCGTCAGTTGGCTTTAGCTTATTCCCGGCGTCAGAGAAACCTCAGTTCCTCGTGAACATTGAGACACCGGTGGGTACCAGCTTGCAGGAAACTGACAACGTGGCAAAGTATGTAGAAAAGGCATTGGCTGAGGAGCCGACCATTACCTACTACACCACCAATGTGGGCAAGGGTAATCCTATGATCTACTACAATGTGGTGCCAAAGGCCGAAGCTTCCAATTTCGCACAGTTTTATATACAGCTTGAAAGCGATATCAGGCCCGAAGAGAAAATCAAAACCATCGACGAATTGAGAGAACGCTTTCTGTACTACCCCAATGCTAAAATTGAAGTGAAGGACTTCGAACAAGGCCCTCCAATAGAGGCGCCCATTGCCATCAGGGTATTTGGAGAAAACCTGGATACCTTAAGGAGCCTGACGCTACAGGTGGAGAAAATTCTCAAAGACACTCCGGGTACCATTTATGTCAATAATCCTCTGGCCACGCTGAAAACTGACCTGCGCTTCCGTATTAACAAAGACAAGGCAGGCATGCTGGGAGTGCCCCTGGCCGAAGTGGACAAGGCTATCCGGATGGCGGTAGCTGGCCTGACTATTGGTGACTTTACGGACGCCAATGGCAAGGAATATAACTTGCTGGTGACCGTGCCGAAAGGGAGCATCACTGATATGTCGGTGTTCGACAAGGTGTATGTCAATAGCTACAAGGGAGCATCGGTGCCGCTCAGTCAGCTGGCTTCGCTGGAGTTTGAAACGAGCACCAACCTGGTGAAACACTATGACAAGGAGCGGTTTGCCACCGTGACAGCCTTTGTGGAAAGCAACTACCTGGTGGAGGCCGTAACGCAGAAGGTGGTTGCCGATATGGATCAGTTTGATTTTCCTCAAGGCTACTCTTACAAAGCCGCCGGTGAGCAGGAGAGCAAAGAGGAAAGCTTTGGAGGGCTCGGTACCATTATTCTTATCACAGCCTTCGGCTTTATGGGCATTTTGGTGCTGGAGTTTGGTACCTTCAAAAGCTCACTGATTGTGCTGTCAGTAATTCCTTTGGGAATTATCGGAGCCATTTTGATGCTACTGATCACCGGATACACTTTCTCTTTTACCGCTACCGTTGGGTTGATAGCCCTGGTTGGCATCGAGGTAAAAAACTCAATACTGTTGGTGGATTTCACCAATCAGCTGAGGCGAGAAGGCATGGAGCTAAATAAGGCGATTCGGGAGGCGGGAGAAGTGAGGTTTGTGCCCATAGTGCTGACGTCACTCACAGCCATTGGTGGCTTGACTCCGCTGGCATTGGAAGGTAATCCCTTGTACTCGCCATTGGCCATTGTATTGATAGGCGGATTGATCAGCTCAACGATCTTGTCAAGAATAGTAACGCCAGTGCTCTACAAATTGCTGCCACCGAGTATTGTGGTGGAGAAGAAGCAAGCACCTGAGGAAGGGCTGGGAATGGTGCCGGTACCGGCTTAGAATGTATAGGTATTGCCTCCAGCATTTGTCGGGAGGCAATACCTTTAATAAAACTCCAAACTCATCGTCAAGCTCGGCCAGAATTTCCACACATAGTTAGGCTCGCTGATGGTGGCCACTTCCAGGTAGGAGAGTTTGTAGCTATTATAGTTGGGCGTCCACCAGGCATTCACGCCTGCACCAATCACAAAGTACATCGACCAATCCATTCGACGCCCATATACCATGTGAGGGTTTAGCATCAGATTGAAAGGCTGTTTGTCTACTCCATCGAAGTTAACCCACGACACATTGATCCGGTAGTCTTTAAATGCCAATTGCTGAAAGTCGTGTGGGTCGAACAAGGAACCTTTGCTCACGCCATAACCCCAGGCTTGCTTCGGCCAAATCGACTGGTTGTCTGGAATAAATAAGTTGCGGCTATAGAAAACGGTGTTGGCTATTTGATCAGAGCCGGTCGTGATTCCCACGTTTGTTTGAAAGGTTTCGTTAGCCCAGACCCTACCTGACAAGCGTGGGCCAATATTGACCAGTCCAAGGGCCCATCCGCTATTTTGTCTAAAAACGTTGACTAACGCAAATTGATGGCCACTTGATTCTTTCGACATATTGACGAGACCAAACTGCAAGCCATTGGAGTTTTGAGCCTTGTTAAAAAGCCCGATTTGGTAGCCGCCCATTCTGTTTGAAAAATTAACAGCACCCAACTGTAGCCCATGGGTTTCGGAGTCCACTGAATTGGGGCCATTCATGCTTTTGTTCCTGTTCACCACGCCAATCTGCGCTCCGAAAAGGTCGCCTCTGGCATAATTAACTCCTGCCAACTGCACGCCGGTGACGAAGCGGCCTGTGTAATTGAAAAAGCCTGCTATTTGCAGCCCGTGCAAATTGTTAGCTGTCATATTCGCCACACCACTTAGCTGCCAGCCAACGGTGCCACTGCCAGCCATGTTGATGAGAGAGGATGCCTGGAAGCCGGTGACTGACCCGGTAACCAGGTTGGCAAGTCCTGCCGCTTGTATGCCAAGAAACGGGGACTTAAGTGCTTCGAGCTCTGCCCTGGTATAGCGTTTTTGCTGCTGCATGTCGCCACCTACCACATTTAGCACGCCAGCCATTTGAAAGCCATAGGTGTTGCGCTTGCTGAAGTTGGAGAATCCTGCCAATCCGAAAATATTACTACCGGCAGAATAGTCGACGGTCAGGTTGATGGAAATGCCGTTGTAAGAATTTCCAGGATTGAGCCCATTGGTGCCGAGCCCTGGTGCTAACGACACGTTGAAAAGCCGGTATTTAAACAAGGCTTCACTTTCCAATTGCTGCGACGGCTCACCACTGGCCAGCAGCGTATTAGTTGAGTCTTTGGAAGCTTCCGGTTGTCCCATAAAAGCGTAGGGCATTGGTTCGTCCGCATAAACCGGAGTCAGTTGCATTGGTCTTCTTTCGTCGGTAATGCTTTCATTGGATTCACTTGGTTTTTCGATTGGAAAGGAATCGGGGCTTAACCTAAGTACTGAATATGTGTGCTTGTCAAACAGTGAGTGGGAGGGGATGCTCTTTTTTCTGAAGTTGAGCTTTTTGTAGCCAAATGGCCAATTATAAGGACTCGGAGCTGGTTGCGTTTTTGGTTTGCCCGCTGTCACAGCTTTCGCCTTGTTCTCCGACTTTGGCCTTAGCAGCACAGTGCTGCCACTTATTGTGTATTCCAGGGAAGTTTCAACGCTCAATTTGTCCAGTGCTTCTGTGAGGGTGCCTGCTGTTTCTACGGTGCTTATTTGGCGGGTGGGCAGGAAGTTTTTGCTGTAGAGGAAATGCACATGAAACCTCTGGCTGATGTGCGTAAGTGCGGAATCTATTGGGACAGACTGCGCCATGGCTCTGAATTGAAATAGCATCAGAGCGAGAAAAATGAGAGCCCAGTCGATTAGCCTTTTAGCAACCACTGCCTTTAAGAATCACTTTACTATTTTGCATTTCATGGGTAATCTTAAACACGTATTTTAAAGCATCCAGCAGCTGTTCCAGGGTTGGGTCGTCAAATGTGCCGCTAAACCGGCAATTGGAGATGACTGCCTCTTCGAAGGCAAACTCAACACCAAAGTATCCTTCTGCATCCTCCAAAAGCTTTTTCAAAGGTGCATCTTCGAACTGGAGTTGCTTCGTTTTCCAGGCGATCAGGTTGGGGTCAAACGACTCAAATCGCCGAATGGTATTTGACTGCTCATCGTATACAGCCCTTTCCCCAGCCACTACAAAAACCCTTTCATTCAAATTGCGGTCATGAGATGAGAAGGCGACTTTCCCTTCGCTCACTTCCAGCTCGACTTTGGCTGAGCCAGGTAGCCACCTGAGGTAAAAAGACGTGCCCAGCACTTCTGTGGTTGCCTTACCGGTAAGCACTTTGAAGGGACGTGCTTCATCCCGTTTTACGTCAAAAAAAGCTTCTCCTTCGAGGTAGACTAATCGGTCTGCAAACCCCCCCTGATATTTCAGACTGCCGTTTTTGTTCAGTGTGACAATGCTGCCGTCGCTGAGGTTGATAATTTTTTGATCAGTTTCAGTTTTGACTTCTACCCACCGAACAGGTTCAGCGTCTTTCGAAAAGTAGTTGAAAAACATGTAGCCGAACAACACAAGCAGAGCCAGTGAGGCCGCAATTTTGGCGGCAAAAAGAAAGGAGTGCCTTCCCTCCAGCTTTTCCAGAGGAAAGGAGGGAGGCGCCACTTTTCTTTCGGACTCAAAGAACCTAAATAAATCCTTTTCGGGACTTAACTGATCATCGCCAGTTTCCAGCAACTTTTCTTCATCCAGCGAAGTCTCGCCGTTGTAGAATTTGTCGAGCAATTCTTTCTGGTCGGTTTTATTGATATTTTTCATACTGCTCTTTCAGTTTTTTCCTTGCCCTGGAAAGCACCACACGCACATTGTTGGGAGTCATGTCGGCTACCTCGGCAATTTCGTCAATTTCCAACTCTTCCACACCCCTTAGCTGAAGCACAAGCTGCTGGCTCTCAGGTAGCTGCCGGATAAGTTGTTTCACAAGATTCAGATGATCGGAGGCCTCTATTCGATTTTCATCAGTGGAATGTCCGTTGTCGTGAGACGCCTGAAACTCCACCGAGTTGCGACTCTTTTTTTTCAAGTGATCCAGACACAAATTGCGGGTCATCTTCAACCCAAAAGCTTTTATGTTGTTGTAGTCGGAGACTCGATCACGCATTTTCCATAGTCGCAGAATGATTTCCTGCGAAATGTCCTCGGCATCTTCATCGTTATTCATAAGCCACCTGGCAAGCCTGTAAAAGGGCTGCTGTAGTGGGACAATAGCTGATTTAAATTCTTCCCGGGTCATTCGTAATTAAAGACGAGCGAAAGGTTTGATCATTACAAGATCGTAAAGAAAAAACGAGGAAGCCTGGACTTTACTTGTTGAATGAAGTTTTCCTGCTTTTTGTTAACTTACAATATAAATCAGATATGGCTTTATGCTAAGCGAGTATATCATAGGGGGAAGATGGGTTGAATCCATGACAGACGATGAGTTTTATACCTTCTGTGTGGAAAACGAGAATATTAAATTTGAGCGTGAGCCCGATGGCCAAATTGTTATTATGTCACCTACAGGATTCAACACCGGAGATCGGAATTCCGAAATCATCATGCAGCTTGGTATTTGGAACAAAGAGCGGCGTTTAGGAATAGTTAGCGATTCTGACACGGGTTTTTATTTGCCTAATGGTGCAATGAGAAACCCGGATGCGGCTTGGACAAGCAATGATCGATTGAAGTCAATTCCCAAAGCTGAACTGGAGAAATTTCCTCACCTCGTGCCAGATTTTATCATAGAGCTGGTGTCAAAGAGTGATTATCCGAAGAACCTCGACGCCAAGATGAAGGAGTGGATAAACAATGGCTGCCGCCTTGGTTGGCTGATTGATCCCTTTAATGATACGGTGACAATCTACTCTCCCGCCAGGGAACCGGAAGTAGTGAAGGGTTTTGATCAAAGTGTAAGTGGGGGAGAGGTATTGCCTGGGTTTGAGTTGGATTTGAAAGAACTTAAAGTGGCGTAGAAATGGAAACTAGCTTTCTCGCCAGTTTCCTCTGCGTGGTCAAAACGGACTTCTATTTCTGCAAACTCGCAATTCCAATCCTGTGAGTCTACCAACACAAGTATAGCCAGGGTTCGTTCTCCTATCCAGGCCATCGGATATTTGGAGACCATACTCCGTCCGCATGGGTATGTATGCTTTGCGTTTTCCCACCAACTGAACGATGTTTTTTCGCAGCATAACTTTCTATGTTGTTCTTATCTCATTTGCTACTATGTCGCTGAACGAAATGGTTTTTTCGACCAATTCGTTGATGCCAAAAATCATGTTCCGGCTTGATAAAGCTCACCACCATATCGCCAACGATAGGCCGTCTTTTCTGTTTATTAGGTAGAAGGAATAATGAACTAAACACCTAAAGTTATGGATAAGTCACTAAAAAATAAGGTAGCGCTAATTACCGGCGCAGGGTCTGGTATAGGGAAGAGCACCGCTTTTCTGTTCGCCGAAAATGGCGCAAGCATAGTGGTTGCCGACATCAATGAGGCCCACGGTAAGCAAGTAGCCGACGAGATCAAGCAAAGAGGAGGAAAGGCAATATTTGTAAATGTTGACGCATCCAATCCCGCTGATGCCAGGAAGAGTGTAGATGAGGCGGTGAAAGCATTTGGCAAACTCGATATTGCCGTCAACAATGCCGGCATTGGCGGGCCCGCCGCTCCCATTGGCGAGTATGATATTGAGGGATGGAACAAGGTGATTGCCGTGAACCTTTCCGGTGTCTTTTATGGCATGCGGTATCAGGTGCCTGCCATGCTTAAAAGCGGCGGCGGAGCCATTGTGAATATGGCGTCTATTCTTGGTCAGGTCGGTTTTGCTACCAGTCCAGCTTATGTAGCTGCCAAACATGGTGTTGTGGGGCTTACCAAAAACGGTGCACTTGAGTATGCGGCCATGGGAATCAGAGTTAATGCTGTTGGCCCCGGGTTTATTAAAACGCCGCTATTGGACAATAACCTTACGCCGGAGGTGCTGGAGTTCCTCAAAACTAAACATCCCATAGGAAGGCTGGGTGAGCCTGAAGAGGTGGCGCAACTCGTCCTGTTTCTGGTAAGTGACAATGCTTCCTTTATCAATGGATCATATTACGCCGTTGATGGCGGCTACCTGGCGCAATAGGCTTTAGTTTAAAAAAGGAGACGGTAATCCGTCTCCTTTCTACTCATGAGGGCTATTAGTTGATACTTTTTGTTTTCTTACTTACATGGCTCTGTCGATGCCCAATTCCAACCCCCTCAGCTCCGCCAATCCTCTTAACCTACCAATGCCTGTATAACCAGGGTTGGTTCTTTTATGAAGATCATCCAGCATCTGGTGACCGTGGTCAGGGCGCATCGGGATGGATACCTTGCGTTTTCTCATCACCTGAACGATTTCCTTCACCACAGCATACATGTCCACATCGCCATCGAGGTGATCTGCTTCAAAGAAGTTGCCTTCGGCATCTCTTCTGGTACTACGCAGGTGCAGGAAGTGAATATGGTCGCCAAGTCGTTGCACCATGCCGGGCAGGTCATTGTCGGGGCGCACACCATACGAGCCGGTGCAGAAGCATAGTCCGTTCGCAGGAGAAGGAGCAGCGGCGATCAGGTCTTTGGCATCTTGTTCCGTGCTCACAATCCTTGGCAGGCTCAAAATTGGGTATGGGGGATCATCGGGATGAATGGCCATTTTTAATCCTTCGGCTTCGGCCACAGGAACTACCTGCTGCAGGAAATAGAACAGGTGCTGCTTGAGTTTTGCCCTGTCAATTCCCTCGTAGGTTTTGAGCGCATTCAGAATCTGTGGAACCGTGAAGCTTTCCTCACTACCTGGCAAACCCTGAAGTGCATTGCTGAAAAGCATGTCTTTTTCACTCTCGGTCATGGAGCTGAAGCGCTTTTTAGCTTTGCTTATCTCGTCAGTGGTGTAGTCTTTTTCAGCGTTTGGTCTTTTCAGCATACAAAGATCGAAAGCGATGAAGGCTGATTTCTCGAACCTTAGTGCCTTGCTGCCATCTGGCATAGTATAGGCCAGGTCGGTGCGCATCCAGTCCAGAATGGGCATGAAGTTGTAAGTGACAACTTTCAGCCCGCATTTGGCAACGTTCTTAAGGCTTACTTTGTAGTTCTCGATGTGTTGTTTGAAATCTCCGGTCTGTTTTTTTATGTCTTCTGAAACAGGCAGACTTTCAATCACCGTCCAGGTAAGCCCGGCCGATTCTACTTCTTTGCGGCGCTTGGTAATTTCTTCTACAGTCCAGATATCCCCAACCGGTATATGATGCAGGGCTGTCACTACGCCGGTACATCCGGATTGTCTGATATCTGATAAGCTAACCGGATCTTTGGGCCCGTACCAGCGCATCGTTTGTTCCATTAAGTAGGCCATAACAGTATTTTAGAGTTCAAATGTATTAGGGTGTGAAGATGATAAAATAACAAATAACAAGCTCCAAAAAAGAAGAAAATCCAAAATCAAAACACAAATTTCAAACAGGTAACCTGATCTCGTCGGAGGGTGCCGACCTTTTTTTTGAGACGTTGGCGCTTTCTGATGTTAACACATAAGCTGTTATTTAATATTTGTATTTTGCGATTTACTATTTACCCCCTCCCTGGCGCATAAGGAAACTTTAGATCCATGTAGTATTCCAGCGTTTTGTCACTTTTTTCAACACCTTTTGGCAAAGGCCTTTTCGAGAATGTCTGAAAGTACAGCAGGCAGGAATTTCTCCACCACACCGCTTCTTGTTCCTGAATGGACAGCAGCATATTTACATGCTCCCAGCGTTCTTTATCGACAATAGCCTGCTGCTCTTTCCACTTTTGCTGCATGGCACGCACCTCGTCAACACCTTGCTGATAGTGAAGAGCAATTTCGTCCCACAACGTTTTACCCGACTTCATTTTGAAGTCCCAGGGTAAATGATGAAACCAAAGGAGGTCTATGTCGGGGCATGTCTTTGCATCCGCCCAAAGCCTGGCTGCTAAAGGCGCATACTGCTCCAGCGCATTGCTGCCGGTAGCCGTACGGTCGAAGCCGATGCCTGCTGAGTCGGCCTTATGGTAATAAACAGACGTCCAGTCGGCACGGGACATTTTGCTTACCCAGGGGCCAGGGCCATAGTGATGACCAGCACCCATAATATGGTGAAGTCCAAGCGGTGTGCTGTAGTTAACCACGGTCTCTCTTGAAGTCAACATCATTTCTCTCATGGGCTCTACGAATGTAGGGTCATTGGTGAATGTCATTTTGAGCCACTCGTTGGCAATGTGGGCCGAACTAAGCTCGTGGTTCCAGGCAAGGCGGCCAAAGGCAAACCAGTTGGCCTGCCCGAAAGGATGTCCTGTCCAGTTGCGGTCGTTACCAATATTGGTGACGCCGGCAATGCCTGAGATAGGCTGCCCGTCAAGCGAGCCATCTACCACTTTGGCTACTGTGGCCAATCGGTTGATTGGGAGTGGGCTTTGTGGAACAGGGGGTCTCTCAGTGGGACTAGGGTTTCTCAGGTCAGGGTTATTCAATGCACGGGGCTGGGTTGGATTGGCACCCCTGGCGTAGGTGTCTGCATCTAGTGTTTCTTTAAAAAGGGGGGCGAGGTAGCAGAGGTTAGTAGCCTGACCAAGGTATTCCTGAGTGATTTGAAACTCAGCCATGATAGGGGTTTTGGGCATGGCACCAAACAAGGGATGGAATGGCTCTCTTGGCTGAAAGTCGATAGCACCATTTTTCACCTGCACCATTACGTTCTTTCTGAAAGTACCATCCAGTGGCTTGAACTCGTCGTACGCCTGCTTGGCCCGATCCACTGGCTGCTCATTGCTGTAAACAAACGCCCGCCACATCACAATGCCACCATGAGGTGCCACCGCATCCGCCAGCATATTGGCGCCGTCTGCATGGCTGCGACCATAATTTTGAGGTCCTGGCTGCCCTTCGGAATTGGCTTTCACTGTAAAACCACCAAAGTCGGGGACATAGGTCATAATTTCTGTTACCTTGTCCTTCCACCACTGCTGCACTTTAGGGTCCAGCGGATCGGCAGTTTCGAGCCCACCAATTTCTATGGGGGCACTGAAGCGGGCCGTGAGATAAACCTTTAGCCCGTATGGTCGAAATACATCTGCCAGCGCCTTTACCTTTTCGAGGTACATAGGGGTGAGCACCAGTGCTTTGGCGTTGACGTTGGTAATGGCTGTGCCATTGATGCCAATAGAAGCACAAGCACGGGCGTAGTCAACGTATCTCGGGTCGATGTAACCAGGCAACAGATGCCATTTCCAGAGCGAAAACCCGGCATAGCCACGTTCCACAGTCTGATCCAGATTGTCCCAATGATTGAGAATGCGGTGCTGGATTTTTGGCGAGTCAGTGATCGTGAAATCATTGTCAAGCGGCTGATGAGTCTGGATCAACCTTAGTAAGTGAAACGTACCGTAGAGTACCCCGACTTCTGTGTTGGCAGCGATCACCAGCGCATTAACCCCTCTAACCTTCCTGTTAGAGATCAGGTAGCCTTCCTTACCCAGGTCTTTCAGCTCCCCGGTCAGGTTGAGCCCAGCCACAATGCTGGAACCTTCTGGTGTGCCAGCGATGATCCAGCCTGTTTTTCCAAAGGGACTACCAAAAGCGATTGGCTTATCGAGAAGTCCCGATAGCCCGTTGTTGAGTTCGGTTTTGATGGCTTCAAGGGTGGGGGAGTAGCCCTCCACTACATAGCCGCTGATTTGTGCCCGGTACTTGTCCAGCACAGCTTGGTTCTCTATGGTTTTGTATCGCAGCCACAAATCGTAGCCGTCTTCGGCTTGCCCTGCGAAGCTCACCAGTACAAACGTCAGCAGTAGGTAAATTTCTTTTTTCAACTTCACGTTACTTTGTTTTAGAGTTAAAGGGAACGGCAGGCAGACCTGCTCCATTGAATAAATTCGGTTCGCAAGCCTCGCACCAACCGTAACGAATGGCTGTTGGACTGGTAACTTTGGCACTCGAGGCAACTAGTTTACCTTCTGAAATTTCGGCCTTTGCTTCAACGAAATTACCATCTGAGCCTGCTACCTCTACAAACCCCGGCTCTCCTTTAAACTGAAGACCGTCGACATGGGTGAAACTCACACTCACTTTGTTTCCTTCAATTGTCATCGACTCATACATTGGACCGGAATATTCAGTGTCCACGCCATAGTCTTTGGCCAATGCCCATAGAGCCAGCCGCTCCCCAACATCCTTTTTGTTCGCTGGGTGGATGTCTGTAGGGTTGCCCACATCCATAATGACCGCCATACCGGTATTTTCCAGTGAAAGTGTACTGGTTTGTGCATCTCTGAGTTGAGCTGCCATGTCATCATTTCTGCCGTATTTGTAGGGAGCAATTTGCACGAAATAGAAAGGAAAGTTGCCCAGTCCCCAGGCATCCCGCCAGTTTTTGATCATAGTAGGGAAGAGGGTACGATATACTTCCGCTGCACCTACGTTCGATTCCCCCTGGTACCAAATAGCTCCTTTGATGCCATATGGGACCAGCGGATTGATCATGGCATTGTAGAGGGTAGTAGGAGAGTAGGCCGTCAGCTGCATTTTAGGTTTTTCTGACGGAGTGAGTACGTCTTTGGCAATCGGGATAACACTGCCACTAAAAATGCTCTCAGCCACGGGCTTGGCTTTCCATTCACCTTTCAAACTAACCAGCAACTTGTCGGATACTGTTGGCCTTACACCAATGTCGTCAGAACCATATATACCGCCGCCGCCTGCTGTGTCAAACACTTTTACAGCCACTACGTTTGTTCCCTCTTTCAAAAGGCCATCCGGGATGGCGTAGACTCTTGCTTCCTGGTACTTGCCAGTTTCTTCAATCGCTCCAACCTTAGTGCCATTGACATACGTAATGTCCATGTCGTCAATGCTCCCAAGGTAGAGTTCAAGCGACTTGCTTGAAGCTTGCTCTGCTGTTAGCACAAACGACTTTCTCAGCCAGGCCACGCCATCAAAGTTACCCATCCACTGGCTCTCCCAGAGGCCCGGCACCTGGAGACTCTTCCATGCACTGTCATCGAAGTCGGCCGTTTCAAATCCACTGTCATCAAATGACACGTTCGCAAATGGTTTGCCAGCCGTAAGGTCAACACTTGTCTTTTCCAGCTTGTCGTATGCCGTTTTTACAGAATCATAGTAAGCAGCATAACCTTGCAGCGTTTTCGATGTGCCTTCATAGGTTGGCACCTTGTCGAGGTAAGCCGCTGTAGTCCAGGCTTGAGCGGGTGTGCCGCCCCAGCTGGTGTGGATGATGCCAATGGGAACCTTGGTTTCCTGGTAAAGCTTTTTGGCGAAGAACCAGGCAGTGGCTGAAAAGTCGCCAGAATTCTTTGGCGTGGCAATTTTCCAGGAGCCTGACACAGTATCAAGAGGTGTAAATGACACGTTTCTCTTCACAGTGAACATTCTTATTTCCGGGTAATCTGCCGCTGCAATTTCGGCTTCACTGTTGTCTATAGGGTTGTTTGTCCAACCCTTTAACGGCATTTCCATATTGGACTGCCCGGATGCCACCCAAACCTCGCCTGAGTAAACATCGTTCAGGGTAATCACTGAATCTCCTCTGGAGATGGTAAGCTGAAACGGACCACCGGCTTTTGGAGTAGCCAGCTTGGCCATCCATTTTCCATCCATGTCTGCCATGGCAGTAGCTTTTGCTCCCCAGCTACCGGATACCTCTACTTCTGACGCTGGATTGGCTATGCCCCAAATGGCGTTTTCCTTCTCCTGTTGCAAGACCATGTGGTCGGAGAACAGGGGCGTCAATTCAAGCACAGGGGGTTCCTGAGAGCAGGAAAGGGCAATTACTGCCAGTAGAAGTAGTTTAACTTGTTTCATTTTATGTAGGTAGGTTCCAAAATATGAAGATAGGATATTCTTCTACAGCTTCACAAACAATGGGGCATAACGGTAAGAAAGAGAAAGGCCGGCAACTGGGTAAAATAACTTACCAGGCCGGCCTATCATCCAAAGGATTCTACTACCTACTTACAATCTTATTATTAATGTCAGTTCAAAATATCGGCTGGGCTAAGCACGCCCATTACATTTCCCTTTGTCATTTTTGCCTTGTTGTGGAGCGTGCTGTAGCTCTTTTGTGGTGAAAGCGCTCTTGCGTTGCCGACTGATAAACCGGTTATTTGTTCGATGGCGCTGGCCAGCATCGGGTCTGTAATGTTTCCAAATTCCTTTGCAGAGAAAAGGTCATCTTCGATATAAACATCGGGCGTTAGTCCGTTAACAAAGTCCGTTACTCCCAGTGAATTTGCATACTTCATTACTACCGGAACAATGGCCCAGTTGTGTGTGGGTGGGGTGTCGGTGTTATAGATCACATAAGAGCCATAATACTTGCCATATGTGGGTTCACCAATAACCACTACGTTCATGTAAGGTTCCAACCCGTTGATGATCAACTCGCTGGCCGATGCAGAGCCATTAGTCGTAAGGAAGAAAATTCTGCTTAAGTTGAGATTATTGCTATTGGTTTCCAGCGTCATTTTTAGGTTGTCAGAATTACTGCCTTCCGTTCTGAGAAAGTAATTCTGAAGGTCATCGTTGTAGTTGAAGGTCACGAACGCCTCTCCGGAAGATGCAGCACTGGCCGGCGCCAGCAGGCTTGCGAGGTGCTGTGCCGCTGTTAGCTCACCACCCGGATTGTACCTCAGGTCTACCACAAGTTCCGTAATGCCCTGGCTTTTCAACTCGCCTATTACCTGATCCATGCTACTCAAAAACTGGTCATTGTCTCCGGCAATAAACTCTACATACACCATGTACCCGATCTTAATCCCGTTTATCTCCTTTATCTCGTAATCAATAATTGGGTCGAGCACCAGGTAGGTGGCCGTAATGTCGTAGGTGGTACTGGTTTCATAAATCGCCCCGTCGATGTAGGAGCCAAGAGTTACGCTATAACCACCACTTTGGCTGTAAAGGTCATAGTAGTTGTCGGTATCCAGGTGTTCGCCGTTGATTTTCAGGATAATATCGCCTCGTTTGAGCCCTTGCTCAAAAGCAGAAGAGCCATTGTATACGTATTCCACAATCATGAACACCTGATCCGAGTCATTGAACTTTCCAAAAGCAGGCGAAAAGCCCAGCGCCAGGGTGGTGCCACTCAACTCGTCGATCAAGCTAGCTGCATCGTCGGTGATGAAAGAGAAATAATCGGAGGAATGCAGAAGGTTATAGAAGAAATCTTCCGGATAGTCGTTGATGTCGGCGGAGGCCGGCAATGAGGTGTTCCAGTAGTAATACAAACTCATGTTTTCCGATATCCAGTCATTCACCATAGAATAGGATTCAGAGGCGACGCTGGTGGTGTCAGCTATTTCTGTGCTGGTGCTGATAAGGTCATCGTCTTTGGAACAGCCGGCGATGGCGAACAAAGAAAAGATTTGGATTGAATAGAATAAGAGCTTTTTCATGGCGTATGGTTCTTTAAATGACTTGAACTTTATACGCTTTGAAACACAGTTCCATTGCCCACACCTATGGGTATTCAACTAACTGCGGGAATTACTCATCCTACTATGACTTTTACTCAATTAAGTAGGTGGCTCTTCATTGAGAAAAGAGCCATCGGAGAGGGCAAACTTTACATTATAAATTAGCCGCAACCTTGCGATGTCTCTCCATTCTTTCGGCAGCTTTTACCTCGGGGTCAAATGTCCGTTTGCTGGAAATATAGGAGTAGATGGCCGGGATAATATATAACGTAAGGAAGCTGGAAATAATCATTCCCCCTACCACGGCCACCCCCAGACTCTGGCGGCTGCCCGCAGCTGATCCGATAGAAAGAGCGATGGGTAGAATGCCGAGGATGGTGGCAAACGTTGTCATCAGAATGGGCCTGAAACGGGCATGAGCCGCCTCTATCACCGAATCGAGCCTGGTGACGCCCTCAGCTTTTCGCTGGTTAGCGAACTCCACAATCAGGATGCCGTTTTTGGTCACCAGTCCCACCAGCATAATGATGCCAATCTGGCTGAAGATGTTCAGGGTAAGATCCATGATGTAAAGGCTGAGCAAGGCCCCCGCCATGGACATGGGCACAGTGAAAAGGATGATCAGTGGATCAACAAAGCTTTCGAATTGTGCAGAAAGTACGAGATAAATAAGCACCAGTGCCAGCATGAAGGCGAATAGCAAGCTTGATGAGCTATCGGCATATTCTTTCGATTGCCCGGCAAGCTCTGTTTTGAAGTTGGCTGGTAATATTTCAGCGGCCACTTCATCCATGGCTTTTATGCCATCGCCAAGCGTTTTTCCGTCGATGATGCCGGCCGATACAGTGGCAGACACATAACGGTTGTACCGGTAAATGGCGGCAGAACTCACCGACTCTTCGTAGTAAATCAGGTTGTCGAGCGATACCATTTCGCCCAGGCTGTTTCGTACATTGATAGCCTTTAGGTCGACCGGCTCGTTTCTGTTCTCTCTTGAGAGCTGCCCGATCACCTGGTATTGCTTGCCTCCCATGATGAAGTAGCCATAGCGCTGCCCGCTATAGGCCAATTGGATGGCTCTGGCAATATCAAACACAGGCACATGCAGCTCATTGGCCTTCTCACGGTTGATGCGGAGCTTCAACTCAGGCTTGTTTACTTTGAAGTCGCTGTCCACAAACTTCAAGTCAGGATGTTCCTGGGCAACATTAAGGAATTTGGGTAGTATATCAATCAGGCTTTCTACGTCAGGTGCCTGAATGACATATTGCACCGGAAGCCCCCCGAAACGTGCTCCGATGGTAGGAGGCTGAGCCGGAAACGCCCTTACGGCTGTGAACTGCTCAAATCCCTTCGATATCTGTTTGAAGATTTCGTCTTGCGACCGCTCTCTTTCGCTGGCATCAACGAGGAAGATGTTTTCAGCGCCGCTATTTACCGGACTGAACGCACCACCACCAGGGATCACGGCCGTCAACGCCACAGTAGTTCTCACTTCCGGCACGTTGTCCAGCACCCAGGCATCCAGCTCTTCCATGTACTTGTCCATGTACTCAAACGAAACCCCCTCAGGCGCCTTCACCGAGGCACGAATGATACCCCTGTCTTCCAAAGGAGCCAACTCTGACTTTAGTTGTGTCCCAAAGAATGCGATCATTCCAAACATCAACGCCACAACGACGAACGATAGCCAGCGATACTTCATAAATGCAGCCAGACTTTTGGCATAACCAGCACCCAAGCCCTCATAAAATTTCTCAGTAACAGCATAGAAGCGGGAAGGCTTTGTGTGCTTTTTCAGTAAAACGGCACACATCATCGGCGACAGTGTGAGTGCCACCAGTGCCGACACCAGAATGGAACCAGCCAGCACCACGCCAAATTCCAGGAACAAACGGCCTGTTAAACCCTGCATGAAAATGATGGGGATGAACACGGATACCAGCGTGATAGTGGTGGAAATGATGGCGAAGTAGATTTCTTTAGAACCCTGTATGGCCGCCTGGAAAGGAGGGATGCCTTGTTCTACCTTTGCAAAGATGTTCTCCAGTACCACAATGGCGTCGTCGCACACAAGGCCTATGGCCAGCACGATGGCTACCAACGTAAGTACATTGATAGAGAACCCTGCAATGTACATGATGAAGAACGACGAAATAATCGAGATAGGGATGGCAATGACAGGGATGAAGGTGGATCGCCAGTCACGCAGAAAGGCAAAGATCACCATGGTCACCAGTATGAAGGCGATCAGCAAGGTTTCTTCGACCTCTTCGATGGACTTTCTGATGGGTTTGGTATAGTCGTTGGCTACTCTAATTTCTATGTCGGCGGGCACCTCATCTTTCATGGCATCAAGCCTGCGGTAGATTTCGTCAGCGATCTCAATTTCGTTGGCATTTGGTTGCGGCTGAATACTCAAAAGCAAGCCCTTGGCTCCATTGCCCCGGAAGTTGGTGCGGTCATCCTCGCTACCAAGCTCAGCAAACCCAAGGTCTCTGAACCTGATCTGTCGGCCACCTTCCGATTTGACGATCATGTTGTTGAACTCTTCCGGTGTCACCAGCCTGCTGTCGGTGCGGATGGTGAGCTCTGTTTTATCTCCCTCAATCCGGCCAGTAGGCAAGTCAATATTTTCCCTTTTCAATGCCAACTCAATGTCCTGAGGCACAATTCGGTAGGCCGACATTTTTACCGGATCAATCCAAAGCCGCATAGAGTACTTTCTGGCACCCCTCACATAGGCGCCACTCACGCCCGGAACGGTCTGGATTCTTTCTTTCAGTACATTCTCTGCAAAATCGGTCAGCTCCAGCATGTTGCGGCTGTTGCTGATGATGGTAAGAAACATCACCGACTGTGAGTTGGCGTCGGCTTTGTCTATAATCGGAGGATCGGCTTCCGGCGGAAGACTCCTTACAGCCCTCGATACCTTGCTGCGGACGTCGTTGGCCGCTGCTTCTATGTCTACATCGAGGTTGAACTCAACCGTGATAATACTTGCCTGCTCTCTTGAAACCGATGAAATAGTGCGTACACCTGCGATACCATTGATGGCTTGCTCCAGGGGCTCGGTAATTTGAGATTCAATCACGTCAGGGCTGGCACCTGCGTAGGTGCTGGTAACGGTCACAATCGGCGGATCGACTGCGGGAAATTCCCTTGTGCCCAAAAATGAGAAGCCAACTACTCCAAAGAGCAAAAGCAGGATGGAGAGCACTACCGCTAGTACGGGTTTACGAATACTGGTTTCAGAAATACTGCTCATTTACTTAGTCGTTAGCAACAACAGGATCAATCACTAAACCTTCTTTCACTCTTAGCAAGTTGGTTGTCATCACAGTGTCTCCTTTGCTGAGGCCGGAAGTGATTTGCACCGAATTGCTGGTTCTCAAACCGACAGTAACTGTGGTTTGAACCGATTTCCCGTTTCTAACTGTATACACCGTATACCCCGATAAATCTGGGATAAGCGCCTGAGAAGGCACCAAAAGTGTGTTTTCTTCGCCGCCAATAGGCACGGTCACCGAAGCTGACGAGCCAGGCACCAGTTTGAAATCCTTGTTGTCGGAAAGCGCTCTTACAAACAAACTTCTGGTCGTCTGGTCAATTTTTGGATCGACCACGTTGACGGTGGCCTCGTATGTACGGCTATCATTCTCCACAGTAAATGTGACCTTATCGCCCGATTTGATCTTGCTTGCATATTTTTCAGGAAGCGGAAACTCTATTTTCACTTTTCCCATATCCCCCAGGTGAACGAGTGTTGTGTTTGGGTTCACGTAGGCGCCCGGGCTAATTCTTCTTATCCCTGTTTTGCCGTCAAAAGGTGCCAGAATGCCTGTTTTGCTAATTTGAATTTGAATCAGATCAATTTCAGCATCAAGCACTTCCTGGGAGTTCAATTCGTTTTCGTATTCCTCACGGCTCACTGCTTCTGCTTCGTAAAGCGCTTCCATCCGCTTTACAGATGAGCTTACAAAGTTCTTACGAGCTTCCAGTATTTTCAAACGCCCCTGTAACTCCGAGTCGTCGAGTTTGAAAAGGAGTTGTCCTTTTCTGACCAACTGGCCTTCTGAAAAGTTGATCCTCACCAACCGACCAGCCACTTCACTGGCAACCTCTACTTCTTCATTGGCATATATGGTTCCCAACACGTTGACCATTTCTTCCAGCGTGGTGTCTTTCACAAGAATTACCTCAGCTACCAATCCTTTGCCTGGCGAGGTGGCGGTAACAGGCGCTGGTGCCTCTCCATTTCCGTTGCGTGTGAGAAAGAATACCAACCCTCCGGCCACTACAATAACTGCGATTATTAGAATTTTCTTCATTACCCCGATTAAAACAACTTGAACACAAATAGACGAGAAATTGGTGCCAGTTTGTTACGAAATTTTAAGGATGGTAAAATATGGTAAGCGATAGCAAAATATTGTGATGAGCATCAATTGTGATTGCTCGCACTTAAGCACGTCCATGTTTATGAAGTTTTCAATAAAATCATATTATGGCTATTTATTGTCGTATTATATGACTATTTTTAGTGATAAATTTAAAAATTTGCAATCCCCTTTTTCTTCTTCTGCCAGGGCCTGTAAATACGCAGGTGCTCAGCAAAACATTAAATGAGAGATTTGCCTTTTATTAATGGTTTCAGCCACTAAATTGAGCCAAACTTAGGTGTAAAATATGTCCGTAAGAGTAGCCATCCGCCACTATACTAGTTATAAGTACGAAAGAGAGATCGAACTTTCCGCACAGGTGATCAGGCTTAGGCCTGCTCCTCATTCCCGCACAATGATCAAAGGGTACTCCCTGAACATTGAGCCCAAAAACCACTTTATCAACTGGCAGCAAGACCCTTTTGGCAACTACCTGGCCAGGATTGTTTTTCCTGAAAAGGTCGATCATTTCATTGTCGACGTGGAGGTGATCGCCGAGATGGTCGTCATTAATCCTTTCGATTTCTTTGTTGAAGAATATGCTGAGAAGTTTCCTTTTCAATATGAGGCGTCGCTTCAAAAGCAGCTTCAACCTTACCTGGAAGTGACTGAGAACGACGCTATCCTGAATGAATGGATTGAGAGGGCCAGGCAGAAGATCACCAAGGACATGATCACCGTGGACGTGCTGGTGATGCTCAACCAAATGCTTAGCCAGGACATAGCCTACCGGATCAGGATGGAGCCCGGCGTGCAAAGCTGCCAGCAAACCCTTACGCTGAAGTCTGGTTCCTGCAGGGATTCCGCCTGGCTACTGGTTCAGATTTTACGCCACCTGGGGCTGGCTTCACGTTTTGCGTCGGGTTATCTGGTGCAGTTGAAGGCTGATCAGAAATCGTTGGAGGGGCCGTCCGGGCCTGAGGAGGATTTTACCGATTTACATGCATGGACAGAAGTGTACATACCCGGTGCTGGCTGGGTAGGGCTCGATCCTACTTCCGGCCTGTTTGCTGGTGAAGGTCATATTCCGCTTGCCTGCACTCCCGACCCACAGAGTGCAGCACCTATTTCCGGGGCAGCTGAGTCGGTAAAAACGGAGTTTTACTTCGAAAACAAGGTTACACGTATTCACGAAAGCCCCAGGGTGACCAAGCCATATTCCGATGAGCAGTGGAGCCAAATACTGGCCATTGGCGATCAGGTAGATGCGGAATTTGTAGCCAATGACGTGCGGCTGACCATGGGAGGGGAGCCCACCTTTGTGGCCATGGGCAACAACGAGGCACCTGAGTGGAACACCGATGCCGATGGGGAGCACAAGCGCAAGCTGTCCAACGAACTTTTCCATAAGCTCAAAGACCAGTTTGGCAATGGTGCGCTTATGCAGTATGGCCAGGGCAAGTGGTACCCTGGCGAACCTTTGCCCCGCTGGAAGCTGGCTTGCTTCTGGAGGAAGGATGGGCTTCCGCTCTGGCACAACGACAAACTCATGGCTGACCTTAGCAAGGACTATAAGCTCACCCACGAGGATGCCGCCAAATTCATGAATACCCTGACGGAGTCGCTCCACCTCGATCCTGAGAATATTCATCCGGGCTATGAGGATCCCTTTTACTTCGCATGGGAAGAAAGCCAGGTGCCTGTGAATGTGGATCCGTTGAAAAAAGACCTGAAGTCTTCGCTGGAAAGACAGAAGCTGGCTGAGCTGCTTAGCCAGGGCATGGACAGTCCAGTGGCCTTCACCGTGCCGCTTCAGTGGGACTTTGAGAGTGAAAACTGGCAGAGTTGCCGCTGGGAGTTCAGAAGAAAGCATTTGTTCCTTATCCCGGGCAATTCGCCCGCAGGGCTGCGGCTGCCGCTAAAATCGATTCAGCATTTCGATGAGGACAAGCTGGAAGTGAGACCTGAAAGAAGCCTTTTCGAGGAAGTAAATGCGCTACCGGCCATAGGCGATGTGAAGGCTGAATTTGTAAAAGAAGGAAAGGGTTTTAATAATGACAACATAATATTCAAGACAGCACTGGGTGTTGAAATCAGGCAGGGAAAACTGTTTGTGTTTCTGCCTCCGGTGACGCATTTTGAACATTACATGCTGCTGGTGTCGGCCATAGAGCAGACGGCGGAAAAGTTGCAGCTACCGGTGCTGATCGAGGGATACGACCCACCGTCCGACAATCGAATTCAAAAGCTGATGATTACGCCCGATCCGGGAGTAATCGAAGTGAATATTCATCCAGCGGCTTCGTGGAAGGAGCTCAAAGACAATTACGACATCCTGTACCAAAAGGCCGCCGAAACCAAGCTGGTTACAGAGAAATTCAATTTGGATGGCCGCCATACCGGTACCGGCGGGGGCAACCACGTCACCCTTGGTGGTGTCACACCCGCAGACAGCCCATTGCTTCGCAGGCCTGATGTACTGAAGAGCTTTATTGCTTATTGGCAGCACCATCCGGCGCTTTCTTATTTGTTTTCTACGCAGTTTATTGGCCCTACCAGCCAGGCACCGAGGGTAGATGAAGGCAGAGACGAGATTCTTTATGAGCTGGAACTCGCCTTCCAACAAGTGCCCGACATGAAAGAAAATGACGTGCCCTACTGGTTGGTCGACCGCATCTTCCGCAATCTTTTGGTGGACATTACCGGCAATACCCACCGGGCGGAGTTCTGCATCGACAAGCTCTACTCTCCCGACTCGTCCACAGGTCGCCTGGGCATCCTGGAATTCCGTGGCTTCGATATGCCACCCCACTACCGCATGAGCATGGTGCAGTTTCTGTTAATCAGAACGCTGCTGAGCTGGTTCTGGAAAACGCCGTACAACCACAAGCTGGTGCGCTGGGGCACATCGCTGCACGACAAGTTCATGCTACCTCACTATTGTTATAAAGACATGACCGAGGTGGTGAGTGACTTAAAGAATGCCGGCTACGCTTTTGATGTAGCCTGGTTCGATCCGTTTTTTGCTTTCCGTTTCCCTTTCCTTGGCGAGCTACAGGTGGACGACATCCATGTGGAGTTGAAAATGGGTATTGAACCCTGGCACGTCCTGGGTGAGGAAATGTCAAGCTCCGGCACGGCCCGCTTTGTCGATTCTTCGCTTGAACGCCTTCAGGTGAAAATTACCGGATTGACTGAGTCTCGCTACAAACTGCTTTGCAACGGCTTTGCCATTCCGTTGAAAAACACGGGTACTCAGGGTGAATATGTAGCAGGTATCCGCTATCGTGCCTGGGCTCCTCCATCGGCATTGCACCCCACTTTGGGAGTGGATACACCTTTAGTGATTGACATCTACGACACATGGACGAAAAAATCGGTAGCTGCTTGTCAGTACCACGTGGCTCATCCTGGTGGCAGAAACTATGCGACCTTCCCGGTCAATAGCTATGAAGCAGAAGCCAGGCGGGTTTCACGCTTCTTCGACTTTGGCCATTCCATCAACATGGTGGAGCCGACAGTGATGCAGCCTCAGGCAGCTGGTCGGTTTGTAACCAAAATCAATATCCTGCCCACTTATGACATTAAAATAGAGGAAGTTAATCAGGATTATCCTAACACCATGGACCTCAGGAGGTACAAGGGGCGAAAGTAGAACCCTGCTATCCACCGCTATAATATCTTGTCGATTCAATGATGGAATCACAAAAAATTAGTGAGATTTGGCGATGATTAAATCGTACCTGGCAGACAGAACGAATTCCAATGAGCCGTTCTTTGATGAGATGACCACTCCGGACGGTAAGGTGTGGCCTCACTGGGAAAAACTGGCCAATGCCTATGAAAAGCTGGGCATTGAGAGAATGGAGCAGCGGAACAAGGAGGTGGGGCAGCAGCTCAGGGAAAACGGGGTGACCTACAACGTATATGGCGACCCCAACGGAATGAACCGCCCGTGGAACCTCGATCCGGTTCCGATGGTCTTCAGTCAGAGCGAATGGGAGGTCATAGAAAAGGGCCTTTCTCAAAGGACCGAGCTACTCAATATTATCCTTTCGGATATCTATGGCGAAAGAAAACTGATCAGAGAGGGCCTGATTCCCTTCGAAATGATCTATAATCATCAGGGCTTTCTCCGCCAGGCCGACAAAATTCGCATACCAGGTCCGCAGCAGTTGGTGCAATATTCTGCCGACCTTGCCCGTGGCCCCAACGGTAAAATGTGGGTGTTGCACGACAGAACCGACGCTCCATCCGGAGCGGGCTACTCGCTGGAGAACAGGGCTGCCATGACCAGGGTGTTCCCCGACATGATAAGGGAAAATCAAGTCAGGAAAATCTCTTCCTACTATCAAACCCTTAAGAACACCCTTTCAACGCTTTCATGGAAGAACAAAGAGAATCCGAGGATTGTGATGATTTCTCCCGGGCCGTCGAATGAGACTTTCTTTGAACACGCCTACCTTTCCTCTTTCATGGGCTTTACCCTCGTTTTTGCCCAGGACTTAACCATGAGCGATGGCTATATCTGGCTGAAAACACTCAAAGGCCTTGAAAAAGTGGATGTGATTGTAAGAAGGGTAGACGACGTCTTTTGTGACCCGCTTGAATTCAGGGCTGACTCTCACCTGGGAGTCGTCGGCCTTATGGAGGCGGTGAGACAGAAAAACGTAATGGTAATCAACCCCCTTGGGTGCCGCATTCTCGAAAACCCAGGCTTGATGGCATTTTTACCTAAGCTAAGCAGGCACGTATTGCAACAGGAGTTGATACTGCCGTCGGTGGCCACCTGGTGGTGTGGGCAGGAAAAGGAAAAGAAGTACGTCCTCGAAAATATTGAAAAGCTGATCATCAGGATGATCTACCGAAATGATAAAAACAAATCGGTGTATGGTGGAGAGCTGAGCAAGGAAGAAATAAAGCAGTTGAAAGCGGAAATTAATGTCAGACCTTATCTTTTTGTTGGACAGGAGATGGTCGACTTTTCGACGACACCTTCACTGATAGACGGAAAGCTGGAAGCCAGGAATGCTGTATTCAGGAGCTATGTGGTGGCCGATTCTGAAAACGAAACCTACCACGTGATGCCCGGAGGGCTATCCCGCAGTTCTCCCAAAAAAGGAGTGTTTATAGTGTCTAACCAATCCGGCGGCATCAGCAAAGACACCTGGGTGCTGGGCCATGCCAAAGAGCAGGTGCAAGTGAATAGACCACCGGTCATTGTGCAGCAAACCGAGAATATACTTCCAAGCCGAACCGGGGAAAACCTATTTTGGCTGGGGCGCTATTTGGAGCGAACGGTAAGCACCATCAGGCTGATGCGGATTGTGCTGCGGAAGTTCAATGAAACGGATGATGAGATCAATATTGAGCATGATCAAACCCTGGTGACGCTGCTGAAGGGGCTAACTTCCCTTACAAGCACTCAGCCGGGCTTTCACGACAAGAGGGTACTCAAAGATCCTGAAAAGGAGCTTTATTCATTGGCCATCGATCAAAATCGCTTTGGGTCGCTCGGTCATTCGCTCAAGTCTTTCTTGTCTAACGGCTATGCCATCAGGGACCGACTTAGCCTGGATACCTGGCGTATCCTTGACTTGATTTCCGAAGAATGGGAAATCATGAAAATGAACGGCACCAACCTGAGAGGGATCTACCATCGTTTGGATCATTTGATTGTGCATATGATGGCGTTCAACGGGCTGAATATCGACAACATGACGAGGGAGTCGACCTGGAGGCTGCTGAACATTGGGCGTTTCATTGAGTCGTCTATTGGCACTTGCCTGATGCTGCAGGCCACTTTGTCGGCCAAATCCACTTCTGACCAGGAAAAATCGCTCATCGAGCTGATTCTGATGAGCAACGAAAGCCTGGTGACCTACCGGTACCGCTATCGTTCCAACCTGGAAGTGCTGGGTGTCCTGAACCTTTTACTTGCCGACGACAGAAACCCCCGGGCTATCGTTTACATGATCGAGCGCATCGACGATCACTTGAAGCAATTGCCGTCTTTGGGTATAGGCACTGGCTTGAGCCCAGCCCGGAAAAAGCTGTTGGAGGCCCTTTCTAAGGTCAGACTTGTTGACCTCAATGAGTTGGCCGAGCTGAAGCCTGACGCTGACACACGCAAGGAATTAAAACAGTTCCTGGGCGATATCATTCAGCTCTTGCAGCAAGCTTCCACGCTGATATACGAAAGCTATTTCAGCCACACGCAAAGCCAGTATGGTTTTGTAAAGGCCAACAGATTGCCTGAGATTTAAGGCAGCACATTTCCAACTACTGAGATGAAATAGCCATAAGGAATACCCTACCCAACGGACCGGCGTGGAACGATGAATAACCAGTCAACAGACTACGATCTATTCCGTAATGGTACAGGCTATTCCATGTGGCCGCTGAAAAACAAATTTTATACACATGAAATAGCCATAAGGAGAGCCACACCCAACGAGAATGAATAACGTCGTAGAGCAATCGATTTTCATTTTCAAAGGAACTGGGGCTATTCCATCGCACCGGCGAACCGGTGGCCGCTGAAAAACAAATTTTATACACATGAAATACAGAGTCACCCATATTACGAAATACGACTACCAAACGCCCACAGCATTGTGCCACAATATTGTGGTGCAAACGCCGGCCCGGCTTCCTTTTCAGCAGGTAAAATCGTATAAGTATAATATATTCCCGGAGCCGAATTATCTGGCCACACGAAAGGACTTTTTTGACAATGAGTTCATCTATTTTTCGGTGCAAAAAACTCATCAGAAGCTGCTGGTAGAGTCGAAAAGTGAAGTAGAAATAGGGCTGCCTGATTGGGCGAACCTTGACCCAAAGCAAACAGAGCCCTGGGAGGACGTTGTAAGCTGGTTGCAAACCACGGACGCTATGAACGACATTCGCCAGTTTTACCTGGAGTCGACGTACGTGAGCTTTATTCCTGGGGTAAAGGAATATACGCTTGAGTCGTTTACGCCGGGCAGGCCTGTGATGGATGCCATGCTTGACCTCAACAAGCGGATCAATAAAGATTTCAAATTCACGCCGGGCTTTACTGATATCAGCACACCTTTGGAAGAAGTATTCAAACACAGAAAAGGTGTTTGTCAGGATTTCGCCCATTTTTCCCTTGCCTGTGTCAGGTCGCTCGGCCTGGCGGCCAAATATGTAAGCGGCTACATAGAAACGATACCCCCTCCGGGCAAACCAAAGATGGTGGGCGCCGACGCCTCTCACGCCTGGAATGCTATTTATATCCCCAGCATCGGATGGGTGGAGTTCGATGCCACAAATAACCTACTGGTGAAAGATCAGCATATCCGGGTAGCCTTTGGTCGTGACTTTGCCGACGTGGTGCCGTTGAAAGGAATTGTCTACAGCAATGGTGGTCAAAAGATGGTAGTGACGGTGGACGTGAGCCGGTTGTCCTGATCAGATCAGCAGCAGTTTTTTGCCAGCAATACTTTTCTATGGGTCTTATTTTACAGGACAGGCATGGTTTTTTGCTATATTATTACTAATTAGGGTTGATTATTATACCATTTTATTTGGATAGTTGATACTAATCTGACAAAAGAGCTCTTGCCTGAACCAGTTATTTGTGCAGTAAATTGGTCTACTAACCCCATACAATTTGATTCTTTTAAAGCGGTCTTACCTGATAGTTGTTGCCGTAACAGCCCTCGTGCTTTCAGGGTGGGTCTTTGACCTGGAGGTTTTCCAAAGTGTGCTTCCGGGGCTTGAGACGATGAAGCCTGCTACAGCACTTTGCTTTCTTTTGTGTGTGGGGGCAATTCACTATTCAGGTTTTGTGTCCGCTGCGGGACTTGGGGTCGTCTTAATTGTTTCCCTCATGCATGTGTACGAAACCCTGACAGGCCAGCTTTTTTTTCCTGAAAGCTCCAGTCTTACGCTAAGAATGTCGGGCGCTACGGTTTTTTTGTTTGTAGCTATCTCTGTCACAATCGGACTCTCAAAGGGGCACGTCACCAGAGCCCAGGTGCGAATGCTGGAGATAATCGTCATAGGGGCGTTATTCGTTTGTTTTACGGCTCTTTTGGGCTTCCTGCTCGACTACAAGTCCTTCAATAGTATTTCGTTTTTTTCTTCAATGGCCCTTCATACAGCTTTTTGCTTTGCCGTACTTTTTTCCAACTTATTTCTTACTCTGATCAAAAGCCGTTACAGTGTGTTTAATTTGGTGCACTCGGACAATATGGGTGGCAGAATAATTTTGAGACGTTGGCTTTTTACTGTTTTGACACCAGCAATTGTCAGTGGAATACTTATCACAGGCACTGCCTTAGGGTATTACGACCTTGGTTTTGCCTTTGTCTTGCTTGCTGCTTTTTCGTCCATTTTTACTACCTGGTTTCTATTTAGGAAGGCTCGGGTAATTGAGCAATTTGATGTTGCCAACCAGGCATTGCTTTATGAAAAGGAAAAGGTCAATGACGATCTTCAGATCCTAAACCAGGCACTAAACGAGGCGCAAAATCAATTAAAACAGAAAAATGAAGAGTTGGTGCGCACCGTGGAGAGGTTGTATATCCGCAACAAAGAGCTTGATCTTTTCACTTACCATACTTCGCATGATATAAGAGCACCTTTGGCAAGCATTTTAGGTATTGCCAGCATTGCCATGACCGAAAGTGATGGCGAGAAAATGAAGGAATACATCACGGTTATCGAAAACAGGGGTAAGCGGCTGGATAAATTTATCCACCAAATGATCATGTTTACCAGAAACGACCGAACGCCGGTGCAGGCCGAAAAAGTAGAGGTCGCTGAGCTTGTGGAGGAATGTTTGGTTAGTCTGAAAGGTGATCCGCTTTATAGAAATTTGCGGATTGAGAAGCATTTTTCATTGGAAAATCCCGTGGTGATACTTGACAAATTGAGGATCAGTCAAATTTTTCAAAATCTACTGAACAATGCTGTTAAATTTCAGAACACGCAATTGGAAGACAACTATCTGATAATTTCAGTTTTATCGGGAGGAGGCTTTCTTAGAATTATTTTTGAAGACAACGGTATTGGAATTAAGAAGGAATATCTGCCAAAAATGTTCCAAATGTTTCAGCGGGCCACCGATAGGGTGGAGGGCTCAGGACTGGGCCTCTACATCGTGAAGCAGATGGTGACTAAGCTGGGTGGCGACATCAAACTCAGCAGTGAATATGGAAAGGGAACAAAAGTGGAAATCGATTTTTCAATAGAAAACCTTGAATCGGGCATCCAATTTTAATTCAGCAAGTTTCGGGTTTCAATACATATGGCTTTGCCGTTTTTTTGAGTAAATTTTGAAGCCATGAACGATTACCAAAGAATTGCCAAAGCCATTGAGTTCATCAGTGAGCATTTCAAAGAGCAGCCTAAGCTCGAAGCAGTAGCAGACGCCGTGCATTTGAGTCCCTTTCATTTTCAACGCATGTTTACCAGCTGGGCTGGCATCAGCCCCAAAAAGTTTCAGCAGTTTCTCAGCCTCAACCTGTCGAAGGAATTGATGAAAACGGGCGATGTGTCCCTGAGTGAAGTGGCGTATGAGGCTGGTTTTTCGGGTTCCAGCCGATTGCACGACCTCTTCGTTACCATCGAAGCCATGACGCCAGGCGCTTACAAAAGCAAAGGAAACAGCCTGAAGATCAACTACAGCTTTCACGAGACTCCGTTCGGAGGTGTGGTGATTGCTTCCACCGACCTGGGCATCTGCAAGCTGGAGTTTGTCGCCTCCATTGAAGAGGGGCGGGCATTGCTGCAAGCAGAGTGGCCCGAGGCCGTGTTGACGGAAAATGCCGATGCTAACCAGGCGGCTGTGGAGCAAATTTTCGGAGTGGGTGAGGCAAGCCAGCAACCCATTCAGCTGAATTTGAAGGGCACACCCTTTCAGGTCAAAGTATGGGAGGCGCTGCTGCGAATTCCCGAAGGACAGCTAAGTACCTACCAGCAAATTGCCGACTATATCGGCCATCCCAAAGCTTCCAGAGCGGTGGGGTCGGCTATTGGCAGTAACCCTGTGGCCGTGCTGATACCCTGCCACCGTGTGATCAGAAGAGACGGTGGCATTGGCGGCTACCATTGGGGCAACGACCGCAAGTTGAGCCTGATTGCCTGGGAAAAAGTGCGAACCATGGAGGAAGAGGAGATGCATGCCGCTTAGCCTTTCTATCCCAACACCCGATAATTTTAGTTTTAAAGAATGCCTGTGGTTTCTCGACAGGGGCTTCGACGACTGCCTGCACAAGGTGCAGGGCGGATCGGTGACCAAGCTTTTGAGAATTGGAAGTCATGGGCATTCTCTTTTAAGAATTAGTGAAACGGTTGGAGCTCTTCGGGTTGATTTGCTAAGAGGAGAGGCCAGCGAGCCTGAGATTGTCAACTACATCACCGAATGGTTTGATTTTGGAAGAAATGTAGGCCCATTGAAGACCATCGCCAGCCGGGATCCGCACCTCCATCAGCTTGTTGAAAAGTACTGGGGGCTTCGTTTGATCTCCATCCCCGATCTTTTTGAAGTGCTTTGCTGGAGCATCATTGGCCAGCAGATCAACCTGACATTTGCCTACAAGCTGAAGCGAGCACTTGTGGAGGCGGTAGGAGAAAGCGAAACTTACGAGGGAGACACCTACCATGTTTTCCCGACCCCTGAGCAAGTGCTCCGGCTTTCTTTCGAAGACCTGAAGGCCATGCAGTACTCTACCCAGAAGGCCAGGTACCTGCACATTGTGGCCGAGGCCTTTTTGGCAGGAGAGATCTCCGTTGAAAAGCTTTCTTTGATGGAGAGCACGCCGGAAATGCTGAAAAGCCTGATGAACCTGAAAGGTGTAGGCGAGTGGACAGCCAATTACGTAGCCATGAAGTGCCTGCGCAGGCCCGACGCCATCACCTATGGCGATGCCGGACTGCTCAATGGGTACAAGCAGCTGAAAGGTCTCGATAGAAAGCCAACAAGAAAAGAGCTGGAAGATTTTTTCCGGCGATTTCCAGGGTGGGAAGCTTACATCGTCTTCTATATCTGGAGGTCGCTGGCGTAGCCAGGGCAAACGCATTTAAAACTATTTAGCTTTGAAATTCTTCTTTTTTACCCTGACCCTAAAGGGAAAGAGAATTTCAAAGCTGTTTCACCCTTAAGGGCAGGGGTAGAAAAACAGCTTTGATAATAATTTGTCCAATTTGTTTTAAATGCGTTTGCCCTAGGCGTAGCCTGTTTTTTGTTTTATACTCGCCTTTTTGGTAGATTGATAACTGGAATAATGGCGAAAGGATATGAATCCCAACTACAGACTGCATTCAATATTGATTTTAGTTGCTGGAATATCGGCGTCACTGATCTTCCTTCTTTTCCAAAGTGCTCTTCACATCATGTATGAAAGCCCAGGCGAGGCATCGGACTTCAACCGATTTATTTTCCCCGTCGCTTTACTGGCGATCATTCCCAGTCTTTTTATTAGGGTAAAGTCACTGACAAACAAAGCCCTTGTAGCAGGAGGGGCGCTCTTGCTGCTTGCCGCTGTGCTATCAGTCGTTACCGGGTTGACTTTCGGTCATGCATCGAAGACTGAGACCTTCTTGTTGTATTTCCTTTCATGTGGCTTAACATTTATCGTTTTGGCATTTACGGTGGCTTTGCTCTTGCGCTTTTTGCTCTATTCCCATGCGCTGGATGGACAGGGAACCCTGAAATTAGCCGCATTTTTCACTGCTGGTGTCGCCATGGGCTATTTGGTTTTTATGGGAGCAGGCACCTTAAACACTGTCAGCGTTTTTGCCCTCTGGTATCTCGTAGTGATATTTATTGGCTTCGCTCACTTTATTGCCAGGAAAGAACAGCCACTAGCAGCAGGCTGAGTTAGCCACGAGGGCGAGACTGCAAAAGTTTGGCACCTCAGCCAATGCACACTTTCCCAGAGCGACTGCCAGCCGATCAGCTTTACTATTAGCAGACAAAACTTTTGTAGTCTGTGCATCGCCGGGGTTGCCTGCCTGACAGGGTAAAAAACACGCCCCTCCTCCCCAAAACTGGCCTGATTTTCGTATATTCATACATATAGGGGCATTTACCCCATTTTTCGCCTCTTTCACGCCAAACTCTTCAGTTTGGTGCGCACCAAACCCCCTCATGGTGCCCGGCACTCACTACCTACGCTGCCCACCACTGACTACCTATGGTGCGCACCATAGCCTCCTGTTAAGCTGTTATCTCACTCCGGTATAGCGCTTATCTCGAACGAAATAACGCCTTTACTACCCATGTGGTAAGCGCTTGTCAGCTATGGGTATAAGCGCTTGTCTACCACCTGGATAAGCGGTTAACAGGTAGCCGGATAGGGGCTTAGCACATAGACGCAGTGGCGGGTGACTGATCCTACGACATGGGGCGGGCTTCTCGCTTAGCGAATTGAAATCCCGAACAAGGACGGGTGGTCTTCAATCAAGGGGTTCCCATTAATCATATTATTAAGTTCACCCAACCTTCATTGACAGCGCTTGAAAGTTATATCTCGTTGGATATGGAAGAAGCAGAGAAGAAAGGAAGCATAGACAGACTTTTTAAATTCAGACAATAGATACTGATTCAATATCTACATTGAAAGCCCCGTCAACTAAATGTTTTTTTTCATTTAAGCCACAATAGAAGCCCGTAGGCGAACGCAAGAGAAGAAGACCTAGTTTACCAAGATTCAATTATTGCTCGGCTCAGGCCAAATTTGAGCGAAACTTTAAAAGAATTGGAAGGTGGATTTCAAAAAGATCTATATTGTAATAACTAATCTGCCTAGAATGGATCAAATCAAAGAGTTTTTCGGCAACGCCAAAGAACGACTAAACAACCCTTTCTTTTTCTCATTTATCTTGTCTTGGTTTCTTTGGAACTGGGAAATCACACTGGCCCTTTTTTATTGGGAAGGAGGTTTGTTTAGCTTGCTTGAATATATCGGATGTAATACGGATTGGGTTCATTCATTTTTGCTCCCGGTTATGTCAGCCTTTGTATATCTGTTTTTCAAGCTAGTTGCAAGTGCAATAGTTACTTGGTTTGATAAACATAGTGACAACTTAAATATCAGCATTTCCAAAGAGCGAAGCGTAAAAATGAATAAGTACTTGCGTGACAGGGAACGCCTTGATACGAGCCTTCAAAACCTTGAAAAAATCATCAATGCAGAAAATGTAACACAAGAGCAACTAGCCGAAACGACAGATACAAATACCAAATTGAGTATAAAACTGTCCGAAGTTCAAACTGACCTTTCCAAATTCCAGATACTATCAAATGAACTTGAATTAAAAAACAGAAAGCTTACAGAGCAGGTATCAAACCTAGGTAAGGTTATCAAGTTTAGGGAGGCTGAAACGAAAAAGATTCAAGAAATGCTTTCCCCAGAGGTTTTAACTAGACCCGACCCATTTGATAGCTCTATGATGCAAGGGGATTGGACGTTAACTCGGAAACACGTTGCTTCTTCGAAATACGAACGGTACCATATTTTCATTTCAGGAAAAGAGCTTAGCATTTCAAAAAACTCGTCCCCACAAAAAGCCGGTTCTATCGAGCACTATCATTTTAACTACAAAAAAAACGAAGTTTTTTTTGTCAAATACCTAAATGACAAATTTATTGATATTGATATAGGTCTAGACGGCAGCCGAAGACTAATAAACAGGCTAACGGCTAATGTATCCTTCACAAGGCTAACAGGTATAGAAAATGAGGTCTTCGAGGTAACATACGACAAATATATTCGATAGTTCTACAACTCGTCCTTGTCTTTATTTTTAAAGAACCGCTGAATCAAAGCCTTAGGACTAATATTTTCTTTGAGTAGCTTGATTAATTCTTGAGGCATCTCAATTCCTAATTTGGAAAGGTTTTCCCGGCCAGTCCCAGCGCAGAACGGTGATGCAATACTTGGGCCCTACCTGGGGTTTTTGGACATTATTAATGGATTTCTGCACTTGCCATTCCCCTCCCACCTCCCATACTCCTCCCGCATACAATGCCCGCAGGGGCGGAAGCCGTGAAGGATGGCTTCCGTTTCATCCGCAAAGAATACTCTGTTTTCCGGTTTCATCCTTTTGCCGGAGGAGCAGTTGAGGCGTCCGTAGATTTTCAGCCGGGCATTGCCACCCAGGGTGACTTTGCTGGCGCTGAGGAGGGCGAAAAGCCGCCGGCTCCGGGCAAAGCGGGTGCTGCCCAGGTCTGTATGCCGGATCATTTGGCGTCGTGCAAGGGAATACCCAACGTCATGCGGTGGCCGGAGTGCACCGTGCTCACCCCGTGCCGCATCTGCACCCTGTAGTAGCCTTTGCTGCCCATCACCGGTCGCTGGCTGGTCGCAAATATGATTAGGTCGCCCTGCTTTGGCGTGAGCGACACGGCTTTCGATTGCGCCCTGGGCCTTTGCTCCGCCAAAATGAACTCACCTCCCTCATAGTCCCAGCCGGGCTGCTTCAGGAAAAAGACAGGCTGAAAGGGGAAGTACACATCGCCATACAAGTCCTGATGAAGGGTGTTGTAGCCGCCATCGCCGTAAGTGAGCAGCAGGGGAGTGGGGCGGCGCTGCCCTTTGTCGTGACAAAGCTTTAGGAAGTCGGCATGCGAGTCAGGGAATATCAGGTTGAGTCGCAAAGCTTTGCTCCACAGGTTGGCCGCAGGTACCAGTATTTCGTAGAGCTGTTGCCGAAGTGACTGTAGCTGGTCAGGCAAAGGATAGTTGAAATACTTGTACTCGCCCTCTCCAAACCTGTAGCGGGCCATGTTGATGGTGGTTCTGAAAAGACTTGGCTCGGTGTACCAGGCCATTATTGCCTCACACTGCTCCTGGGTTAGCACACTTTCGAGGTGTACAAATCCCTGCGAAAGCAGGGTAGCCTGTAGGTTTTCGGCATTGTCAGCTAAATTCATCACGGGCATACGAAATCGGATAAAAAAGTTAGTTCGTTTTTACGATTCAAAACTACCGGGGCCGGGTGCATGCGGCAATCCGATTCTTGCGCTCTTCGATTTTGCCCAGCATTGGTGAGCCGCAACTGCAAGGTTTGTCTCAAAGAAGTCAGGTTGCAAACTTTCTGTTTTTACCGTTTCTTCACATAAAAAGCGGGGCAAAGGCACTTAGAACTATTTAACTTTGAATTCTTCTTTTTTACCCTGATCAGCCGATTGGTGGAAAAGGGGAATTTTAAAGCTGTTACGGCCGGTCGGGCTCACCCTTAGGAGCTGGGGTAATGCTATTAGTTAAGAGCATTTCACCCTTAATCCCTAAAGGGGCCTACTAATGGTAATCCATACGCCCTTTAGGGGCGCCCGGCTTAGGGTAAGGGGTGAAAACGAAATTGGGAGACTGAACCTCTTAACTTAATAGCATTAAGGGTGCCTGGGCTGGGGTAGAAAAACAGCTTTGAGAAGAATTTATCTAATTTGTTTTAAATGCGTTTGCCCTGACCTAAAACACATCCTATGTCACTTTTCAAGCAGCTTCGTATTGGCCTTACCGGCCTGATATTTTTGTGGGGCACCGCCGCCATAGCACAGAAGGTTGTCATTACGCCCGATAGAGCTGACGGTGTTTACAAGGTTGGTGAAACCGTTACCTGGAATCTTGGCTGCGCCGAGGATTGTGACTCCGTTCGATACGTGCTGAAAAAGGGAGGCCTGACCGATATCCAGCATGACGATGTCTCCTTTGATAAGGGAACTCCGCAGGTGAGCTATACTTTTGATGCGCCAGGCACCATGCTGCTGGAAGTAAGCTGGGGAAAAGGCGGCTGGGGAAACAAGAGCGTGGGAGGGGCTGTGGCCAATCCGGATCAAATTGCCCTGTCGGCACAAAAGCCAAAGGACTTCGATAGTTTCTGGAAGAAAAAGGTGAAAGAACTTAAAAAGGTGCCTGCAAACCCTGCGCTTGAAAAAGGAGAGAGTGGCATTGAGAATGTCGACTATTGGAAGATTTCGATGGACAACATCAACGGCAGCCATATCCAGGGGCAGCTAGCCAAACCATCGACAGGAGAGAAGTTTCCTGCATTGCTTATTGTGCAGTGGGCGGGTGTGTATCCGCTCGACAAAGGCTGGGCAGTGAACCGGGCGAAGGAGGGTTGGTTAACGTTGAACATAGAAGCCCATGACCTGCCCATCGATGAGCCCAAAGAATTTTACAAAGCGCAGGCCGACGGGCCGCTAAAAAACTACCCAGCCATTGGCAACGACAGCCGTGAAACGAGCTACTTCCTGCGCATGTACCTTTCCTGCTATCGGGCTGCGCAGTACCTCACCGAGCGCCCCGACTGGAACGGAGAAACGCTGGTGGTGATGGGCGACAGTCAGGGAGGGCAGCAAACACTAATGACGGCCGGGTTCCATCCTGCTGTTACCGCTGCCATTGCATTGGTGCCTGCTGGCTTCGATATGCTGGGCCCGGAGGTTGGAAGAAAAGGGGGATGGCCTCAGTGGTATGGCAGCACCGAAGGCAAGGATGCGGCAAAAGTGCACGAAGCCAGCCGCTACTACGATGTGGCCAACTTCGTAACGAATATCAAATGCCCGGTGCTGGTGGGGATCGGGCTGCTTGACGAAACCTGTCCGCCGGAGGGGATTCTGGCTGGCGTCAATCAGCTCACCACACCCAGGCAGGTGATGATCCTGCCCACCTCTGGGCACCAGGATCGCAATGGTTCGCAGGAGCCCTTCAAGAGTGAGCGGGACAAGGTGTGGCTGCCGGTGTTAAGGGATGGCAAGGGAGCGCCTGTGCATTGAGGCTGCGCTCCAATGGCTTGTACTATGTAGCGCCGTTCACCAGGTTTGTAACCTGAGGGCCGGGATGTAACCCGGGGTACTACACTGGATGGAAATCACTTTTTCTTAGCAGCCTTTTGCCCGGGATAAAATCCCGTGGTACTACACTGCACCGCAAAGGCTTTTTGCACCAGCTTGACGAACGAGATGTAATCCCGGGGGTACTTAGCTGCACTTCATGCCTTTTTGTTGTGAGGGCGGCAGTAGCGGATTATCGACTGGCTCTTGAAATTACCTATCTGCATTCTCTCTTTTATTTGCCGATTATTCGTAAATCGCTCTCTTATTTTTTCAGGCTGTAGCCACACTAATGAAAACACAGACCAAAGCATACCTGGCCCTTGCCTTTATCTGCATCGTATGGGGCACTACCTACCTGGCCATGCGGGTGGGTGTGTCACAATTTCCAGCGTTTGCTTTCTCAGCCATCAGGCAAACCATTGCTGGTGGCGGATTACTGCTGTTTGTCTGGTTGTCAGGCAAAGGCGGCACTATCAATGCTGCTTACCTAAAGAAGCACGCATTTATCGGATTGATGATGATCACCATTGGCAACGGTCTGGTGGGCTGGGCCGAAATGTTTATTCCCAGCGGCCTGGCGGCACTTATTTGCGCCATGATGCCGGTGTGCGTGGTGCTGATCAACCTGGCCAGCAAGGCGGAAGAAAAGCCCAATGCACTGATTTATGCCGGCCTGGCATTTGGTGTGGCGGGGCTGATGCTCGTTTTCAGAGAGCATGTCGCCGACCTCGTGAACCCTGACTATCGGATGGGTATTTTGCTGACATTTGCAGCCATCATTGGCTGGTCTTATGGAAGCGTGACTATCAGGCGGTATGGCAAACCTGAAAGCCCCCTGATGAACGCTGGTTTCCAATTGTTTTTCGGCGGAATTGGTATTTGGCTGCTTAGCTTCCTGTTCGACGACTATGCCCGATTTGCCACTGTCGATTGGCAGGGCATGTCAGCCCTTTTGTATGCGACAGTATTTGGGTCGCTTGGTGCTTTTGTCTGTTACCTCTATGTGTTACAACATCTTCCCGTTGGCCTGGCTTCCATCTATGCGTACGTCAATCCACTAGTGGCCGTATTGCTTGGCTGGTGGATATTGGATGAAAAGCTGAATGCCCTTATTGCTTTGGCGTTCGTGATAACAGTTGTTGGCATTTTTATGGTGAACAAAGGCTATAAAGTAAAGGCATACAAAGCGCTTTCAAAACCAGCGGCCACTTAGGGTAGTAGGTCAAATCGTCACTTCGGCTGGAAAAGAATCTCAGGTTGATTAATTTGCTACTTTGAGACAAAGAGAACACACCGATATGGAAATAAGAAAAGCGAAACTGAACGACCTTCAGCATCTCACTCCACTTTTTGATGGCTACCGCCAGTGGTATGGACAGGAGGCTGCCCTTGAAGGAGCGGGGCACTTCCTGGAAGAACGATTACTGAATGGGGAAAGCGTTATTTTCATAGCCTATGTGGAAGGCATATGTGCAGGGTTTACACAGCTTTACCCGTTGTTTAGCTCAGTCACTATGGAGCGCCTATGGCTGCTCAACGATTTGTACGTAGATAAGAAATTCCGGCGCATGGGCATAGGCGAGGGGCTGCTAAAAGCCGCTCAGGTCTTCGCCAAAGAAACGAGGGCCAAAGGACTTACGCTGGAGACGCAGGATAGCAACCTGTCGGCACAGCGGCTGTATGACAGCACCGGGTTTAAGAAAGAAGAGGGGGTTTATCACTATTTTTGGAAGGCTTAGCCTGGCCAATGCCACTTAAACTTTACTCATTATGAGCTACTTAGTTTCCGTAAGAAAGGAATTCCTTCGCTACAAAAGCCTCGGCGACAAAGCCTTGGCCCAGGTGCCCGACGAAGCGCTGCATTGGCAATACAACGAAGAAAGCAATAGCATTGCCACCACAGTGAAGCATATATCAGGCAACATGCTTTCCCGCTGGACGAACTTCTTAACCGAAGACGGAGAAAAGGAGTGGCGGCAGCGTGATCAGGAGTTCGAAGAGGACAAAACCACCAGGGCCGAGGTGCTGGCCAGGTGGGAGGAAGGCTGGGCCTGCCTTTTTGCAGCTCTGGATGCATTGAAGGAGGAAGACCTTAGTCGTACTGTATACATCAGAGCAGAGGCGCATACTGTGATGGAAGCCATCAACAGGCAGTTGGCGCATTATCCTTACCACGTGGGACAAATTGTTTACCTGGCCAGGATGCAGGCAGGCGGTAAATGGACAAGCCTTTCTATTGCCAAAAATAGATCGGAAGAGTTTAATAAGGATAAGTTTGGCAATGCTTCAACTTGAAAAACTACTTGCCAGCTGTTTAGCAGTAACTCGCTCAATCACAATTCGTTCGATAAAAATTTTTACTTTAGGCAACCTGCGGCTATTTTAGAAGTATGGAACGCCTTAAGTTCATCTTAATAACCCCTTGTCTGGTGCTTGCATCCTATTGTGCGTGTGCCCAGCAAACGGGCGTGGTCGACTACCCAACACTCGGCATCAGGTTTACCATTCCTGATGGCTGGAAGGGAGCGGAATCAGGAGAGGTTTTTCTCATGGGGTCGGATACGCAGCCGGGCCTCATCATACTGATGACCCATCAGGAGTCGCAAATTCAAAACCTTAAGACGCAAGCCGAAGCCGGCCTGGTAGATGACGGCATCAGTCTACAGAAATCAGGAGACTTTGAAAAAGTAGGTTCGGAAGGAATAGGAGCGGAGTTTTCCGGCAATATTCAGGGCACTCAGGCCAAGGCCTATATTGCTGCTGTGGTCAATCCTTTTGGTACGGGGGTGACGGTGGTGGCTGCTACTGATGTGCCCAACTATTCTTCTCTTTACAAGCAACTGGCAATGGAAGTTGCGGGAAGCCTGCAATTTTCTCAGCCCAAAGAGCCCCCCGTCACTGAAGAGTGGCGACAAACGCTCCAGGGTGCCAAACTCACTTACCTTGACTCCTATTCAAGCAGCGGCTTCGACTCTTACGGCGGCTACAGCGATCATGAGGAGATTTTGCTATGTGGCACAAGATTCACATTTTATAAAAACAGCAGAATGTCCATCGATACAGGTGGCGCTTACGCTAGTAGTTTGGACAAAAGTAATAACGCTGGTAACTGGACGGTAACTACCAACGCTTCCGGAGTGCCGCTACTGCACCTTCAATACGATAATGGTGATGTGTCGGACTTTGAACTGGAATACAAAGAAACCAAGACCTACCTGAATGGCTATCGCTATTTCCGAACCTACGACCATGGTGAGTGCCGATGACCAGTTTTCTTTCTGTGGAGGCTTGCGCTTGCTTTGAGACCTTTTATCAGCCACTATCTACCTTTCGAATATTTGACGGACAAAAATTCTTCAAAGAGATAATATCTGGGTAGATTAGCTTACTTGATTTATGGTTTTTCAAAAATGCTGTTGCTGTTCCCGGAAGAGTTAGGTCTTTTCCGGGAGCAGACAACTTGCTCGCCTGAGTAGCACTTATGTGCGGTTTTTGAAATTGTATGGTTTATTGTATTTCCCTTTAAGATACCTACTTATGAACAGACGAAGCACCCTCAAGGGTCTGCTTGCTGCTGGCGGTGCTATTGCAGGCCTTTCTCTTGTGGAATGGAAGTGGCACATTGTGGAGGACGCCCTCCACCCCAGGTTCTACACCCGCAAAGAGGAGGAGCTTTTTAGCTCAATTGCCGATACCATCATCCCAGCCGGTGCCCCTCCTTCAGTACCAGGTGGCCCAACCGAGCCCATTGGGGCGCTTTCAACCGGCACCGATAAATTCCTTATGAAGCTTCTCGAAAAGTGCTATGAGAAAGAGGAGCAGGACAAGCTGCGGCTTCAGATGGCAGCGCTCGAAAAGTCAGCTGAAGAGACCTATGGAGAATCGTTCGCTGACTGCACACAGCAGCAACGGGTTGAACTGCTGATGGCAAGGGCTCATTCGGAAGTGGAAGAAGAGAAAGCGTTTTTCGACTTTATGAAAGACCAAACAGTTCGGGGCTTTACCACCACTCAGGTAGTAATGACCAACTACAGGGACTATCAGGTAGCGCCTGGTCACTTCTATGGATGCGCCAGCGTCTGATGACGCAAGCACCAAAAATCAAACAACAAAAGACAAACAATATCCAATAGGGAAATCGCAAACACCAGGGGCGCAGCTGATTGAGATTTAGGGCTTTCGTATTTGGTGCTTATTTGAATTTTGTGATTTGTCTATTGTGATTTAATAAAGAGTTATGCTACAGGATTCTAAAGATAAACGTACCTACGACGCCATAGTGATTGGCTCAGGAGCCAGCGGAGGCTGGGCGGCTAAAGAGCTATGTGAAAAAGGACTAAAGACACTGGTGCTCGAAAGAGGCCGTGACGTAAAACACATCAAAGACTATCCCACAGCTTCCAAAGCCCCCTGGGACTTCGAATTCCGTGACAGTGTACCGATTGAGAAGCGAATCGGCTATGGTAATTCACGTTTCCTCAGAGAATCATCACTGCCATTTGCCCTGAAGGAGGACGAGCAACCTTTTATTCAGGAAAAGCCTTTCCGTTGGTTCAGGGGGTATCATGTCGGTGGTAAGTCGCTGCTATGGGCCCGCCAAACCCAGCGCTGGAGCGACTATGACTATGAAGGGCCGGCCCGGGATGGCTTTGCGGTCGACTGGCCCATTAGGTACAAGGACGTGGAGGAGTGGTATACCTATGTGGAGAAATTTGCAGGTGTTTCCGGCAATAGAGATGGCCTGGCCGTGCTGCCCGATAGTGAGGTGATGCCAGCTTTCGAGCAAAGCTGCATAGAGCAGTACTTTCAGGAAAGCATTAAGAAAAACTATAGCGACAGGGTGATGATCCAGGGACGATGTGCTCATCTCACCGATCCTCAGCAAATTCATATTGATCAGGGTAGGGGCAAGTGCCAAAACCAAACCATGTGCAACAGGGGCTGCATTTATGGAGGCTACTTTAGCAGCAATGCGTCCACTATTCCCTGGGCGATGAAAACCGGCAACATGACCATGAGGCCCAATGCTGTGGTGCACTCAGTTATTTACGACGAAGCTCAGGGCAAGGCCACAGGTGTGCGTGTGATCGACGCTGAATCGAAGGACATTATAGAATTTTACGCCCGTATCATTTTTGTGAATGCTTCCACATTAAACAGCAATGCTATTCTGCTGAACTCTACATCGTCGAGGTTTCCGACGGGGCTGGGCAACGACAACGGGCTGATGGGCACACACATTGCATGGCACAATTACCGGGGCAAGGGCAATGCTGAGTATGAAGGTTTTCAGGACAAGCGTACCGACGGACGGAATCCCGATCACTCTTACATCCCGAGGTTCAGGAACGTGCTCAAACAAGAAACCGACTTCCTTCGTGGTTATGCCATCGGCATTGGTGGTGGCAGAGGCCAGCGTTCCGACACCAGCATGATTGGCGATGAGCTGCGGGACAACCTGCTCGACCGGGAATATGGCAACTGGAACATCAGCAGCTGGATGATGGGTGAGACAGTGCCCGTTGAAAGCAACCACGTACGGCTAAGCCCGGACATGAAAGACAAATATGGCATTCCGCAGCTCATTGTGTCTTGTGAATGGCAGGAAAATGACGAAAAGATGGTTCTGGACTATCTGGAGCAGCAGCAGGAGATGTTTGAGAAAGCTGGATTTATCAACGTGAGGGTGAATGACAGCCATTCACTTCCCGGTTCCGATATTCATGAAGTGGGCGGCGTGCGCATGGGACGTGACCCCAAAACATCGCTGCTGAATGAGTGGAATCAGCTGCATGAATGCAAGAACGTGTTTGTGTCAGACGGCGCCTGCATGACCTCTACAGGAACGCAGAACCCCACACTGACTTTCATGATGCTAACCGCCCGTGCTGCTAACCATGCAGTAGATGAACTGAACAAGCTGAATTTGTAGCAAAGCTGGTAGTGGTGCCCACACCGTGGCTATGCGGCCGAAGACGTTAGAGCAAACGCTGCCCACGGAGGTTTTCAACAGAAAGCGCAGCGGCAGGTGGTGGCACCACAAGGCATAGAATAAGATTCAAAACATTTGTGGTTCTCGTGGTGCCCACACCATACTTGTTTACGCTGGATGAGCCAAGGGATTGAGTAGGTCGCATAAATTCATCAATTGCTGGTACACACTGGCAGGTGGTGGCACCACATCTCAATTAGAAAAAAACTTACAACACACTAAAAACAACCTTGAAATGAAAAAACACCTGATAGCATTCATTATTCTGTTTGTGGCCTGGCAACTGCCGCACCCAACGCAAGCCCAGAAAAAAGGCGACCCATTGTACACAGCTCCGCTCGGCGTGCAGGCTTACACGTTTCGCAAGAGCTTCCCTAAAGGCGTGGAGGCTACGCTGGACACCATTGCTTCGCTTGGGTTTACTGAACTGGAGGGCGGTGCGCCCCAGGGCATGACAGGCGAGCAGTATAGAAAGTTGTGCGAAGCGAGGGGTATTAGCATTCCGGGCACTGGCACTGGGTACGATCAGCTGGTGAAAGACCCACAGGCCGTGGCCGACAATGCCAAGGCGCTGGGCGCCAAGTTTGTGATGTGTGCCTGGATCCCTCACAAAAGGGCTGAATTCAATCTTGAAAATGCCCAAAAGGCTGTCGAGGACTTTAACAAAGCCGGTAAGGTGTTGAAGGAAAATGGGCTTACTTTCTGCTACCATGTGCATGGCTATGAGTTTCAGCCTTACGGCAAAGGAACTTTGATGAACTACATCATTGAGAACACTAATCCTGAGTACGTGTCTTTCGAAATGGACATTATGTGGACGCATTTTGGCGGGGGCGATCCGGTGAAGCTGCTGAAGAAATACGGCGACCGCTGGAAGCTGCTCCACGTGAAGGACCTGAAAAAAGGAACGCCGAAAGACTTGACAGGTGGTACGGGTCAGGAGAATGACGTAACTCTTGGACAAGGAGAACTCGATATTCCGGGAATACTCAAAGAAGCTAACAAAATAGGCATCAAGCATATGTTCATTGAAGATGAGAGTCCCAATCCAATGTTGCAAGTGCCTCAAAGCATTGCTTATCTGAAGAGCTTGAAGTATTAGCTTTTTTTAATAGAAAATTGATTTTAGAAAGAGGTGCGGGTTGCACCTCTTTTTTTGGCCCATCACTGTCTTTTGCAATGCTATTAAGTTAAGAGGTTAGATTGTCTCAATTCTATTTTTACCCCAAACCCTAAAGGGCGTATGGATTACCATTAGCACGACCCTTTAGGGATTAAGGGTGAAATGCTCTTAACTTAATAGCATCAGTGTCTCCTGAAAGGGACACTGATGATTAGATTAATAGAACACCAATACTGACGTTCTATTTCTTAGCTGCCGTGGTCTTCTTTGCAGGGGCGTCTTTCTTAAAGTCAATTCCAGCCACAAGGTTTCCGGTTCTAAATGCTCCTGAAAGGGCTGCCGGAATTTGTGCTTCTGCCAAAATCACCTTTGCACGGGCTTCCTGTATGCGGGCAATCATTTCCTGCTCGTTGGCCACAGCCATGGCCCTGCGCTCTTCAGCCTTGGCCTTGGCAATGCTAAGGTCAGCCGAGGCCTGGTCGATTTGCAGCATAGAACCGATGTTTTGCCCGATATCAATATCGGCAATGTCGATGGAAAGGATTTGGAAGGCTGTGCCAGCGTCAAGACCGTTTTCCAGTACTTGTCTGGATATGCTTTCTGGGTTTTCAAGAATGAACTTATAGCTGGTGGCCATACCAATTCTTGAGATAATTCCCTGGGCCACTCTTGCCTTAATGGTTTCTTCACCAGCCCCACCCACGAGTTGCTGCAGATTGCTTCGCACGGTCACACGGGCCACGGCAATCAGCTGGATACCATCCATTGAAACGGCAGTGATGGCCGGCACTAGCACCATATAGGGCGTTACGGATACCTTTACCGCATCCAGCACGTCTCTGCCGGCCAGGTCGATGGCAGTAGCTTGCTTAAAGTCGAGTTTGAGGTTGGCTTTGTCGGCCATGATAAGCGCTTTTATAACAGCCACCAGATTGCCTTTGGCCAGGTAGTGGGTTTCGAGCATTTCGACTGAAATATCAGGAATGCCTGCCTTGGCTGCCAATATCATCGACTTGACGATAAGCCCCGGCGGCACCTTCCGGAATCTCATGAAAACAAGCGTCATCAGATTAACTCTGACACCCGAAAACTGTGCAGTGATCCACAAGCTTATCGGAAAGATGTATAGAACTAACCAGAGGCCTACAATGATAACACCAATGGTAATGAGTAGTTGAACAGGCATTTGAGTTGATAGATGGGGTTGAGCGGTGGCAACTATTAGCCGACTGCCTTTTTAATAAATGATACCCTGAAAGATAGGCATAATTTATTGGCTAGTCCTTCCAGCTACCTTAAATAGTTTGGCACTTACCAGGTAAAAGAAATGTTGAGTACCAAAAAAGAAGCCGGAATGCCTGTTACTGAACAAGAAGGCATCCCGGCTGGGTAACAGAGAGAGGGAGTTGGCTACTTCATAGTGAACTTTGCAGACAGCCCACCTACCGAGCTTCCGCCTACCATCACCTCGAAGTCGCCAGACTCCACTATCAGGTTCCCTTCATTGTCGTAGAAGCCTAATTCTTCTACCATAAGAGTAAAACTTATACTGCGGCTTTCGCCAGCCTTGAGCATTATTTTCTCGAAACCTTTCAACTCATTTACCGGACGTGTTACACTGGCAGCCACGTCGTGGAGATAGAGTTGCACCACTTCTTCGCCATCCAAAGCGCCAATGTTGGTTACTTTCACACTGGCCGTTACTTTCTCTTTTCCCTCCACAGTCACAGTGAGATCGGCATAGTCAAAGGTGGTGTAGCTCAAACCATGGCCGAATGGGTAAAGCGGATCATTGGCTTCATCGGAATAATGCGACCAGAATACGATGCCATTACCGGCATCATTGGGTCGGCCGGTACTCTTGTGATTATAGTAAATGGGTACCTGCCCCACGCTGCGGGGGAATGACATGGGCAATTTTCCGCTGGGGTTGTAGTCGCCATAAAGCACCTGAGCGATGGCATTGCCGCTTTGGCTGCCCAGGTGCCATGCCTGTACAAGTGAGGGCACTAACTTCGATTCTCTGCTGAGGTCGAGAGGGCGGCCGCTCATGGAAACGAGCACTACGTTCTTATTTGCTTTTACAACCGCTTCCAGTAGCTCGGTTTGTACTCCAGGCAGGGTAATGTCTGTCCGGCTGCGGCCTTCACCTGTTTGAAAGCCATTTTCGCCTAGTACGATAATCACCACGTCGGCAGTTTTGGCTGCCTGCACTGCGGCCGGAAATCCACTTTTGTCTGTCTCGTTGATTTTGACCTCTAGTAGAAAGGTGGCTGGCTCGGTCACCAGGTCTGCGCCTTTGCTGTAGTTGTACTGGTTGCCGGCATATTGCTGCAGGCCTTCCAGCACCGACACAGCGGTGTTGGCATCGGCACCACCTCTCCAGCTACCAATAGGGCTGTCTTTGTCGGTTGCCAGTGCCCCAATCACGGCGATTTTTTGACCAGTCTTTTTCAGGGGCAGCAGGTTGCTTTCATTTTTGAGCATCACGATGGATTTTTTGGCCATGTCGAGCACGCCGGCCACATGGTCGGGGTGGCCCGTCAGGTCTTTTTCTCTTTGCTCATCGCAATACAGGTAAGGATTGTCGAACAGTCCCAATTCAAATTTCACTTTCAATATCCTCCGTGCCGCATCGTTGATCAGTGCCGCATCTACTTTGCCGGCATCAACCAACCCTTTCAATTCTTTAACATACAGGTACGACTCCATGTCCATGTCGGATCCGGCCGTGACAGCCAGCCTGGCCGCTTCCGTGCCGTTGGCGGCATAGCCGTGAACGATCATTTCGCCAATGGAGCCCCAGTCGGAGACAACAAAGCCGTCGAAGCCCCACTTGCCTTTGAGGATGTCTCTCTGAAGCAGGCTGTTGCCGGTAGCCGGAACGCCGTTGAGTACGTTGAAGGCATTCATGAAAGTGCGTGCCCCCGCATCGGAAGCTGCCTTGAACGGCGGTAGCACCATGTTGTAGAGCGTGGAGGTGCCAATGTCAACCGTGTTGTAGTCACGGCCGCTTTCGGAGAAACCATAGCCGGCAAAGTGCTTTACGCACGCCGCTATCGTGAGCGGATCGGCCAGGTCATTACCCTGGAAACCATTGACACGTGCCACCGCTATTTTGCTCCCCAGGTAGGGGTCTTCGCCTGCACCTTCCATCACCCTACCCCAACGGGCATCTCTGCCGACGTCCACCATCGGTGCGAAAGTCCAGTTAATACCAGCCGCCGCTGCCTCTACGGCGCCGATGTGGGCCGCTTTTTCGATGGCCGCTAAGTCCCAGCTCGCAGCCTCAGCCAGTGGTATGGGGCTCATGGTTTTGTAGCCGTGAATCATGTCGAAGCCGATGATGAGTGGAATGCCCAGCCGGGTTTCTTCCACTGCTATCTTTTGCACTTTCCTCACTTCCGCCACGCCACGCACATTCAGCATGGAACCGACTAGACCTTTTCTGAGATTCTCGTATTTCATGGCGGCGTCGCCTTGGGCGGGCACTGGCCCAGTGACGTCCCAAAAGCCATTGTACTGGTTCATTTGCCCTATTTTCTCTTCCAGGGTCATTAGCGCCATCAGGCTATCGACTCGCTGGTCTACTGCGCTGGAAGGTTTTGACGAAGAGGTGGAGGAATTGTCGGGTTGGTTGCAGGCCACCATCGCCGTTGCGACAATGACCATGAGTATTATCGTTCTCATAGGAGTGTGTTTTGGAAACAACTTCAATTCAAGCCCTTCATGGGCCTGTTGGTTGATCCAAGGTACACTTCAGTAGGCTAAACGAGTTGTGCTGATGTCAGCTAAAGAACTGATCTTCATCAGCTATTGGGAGCTGCAATTCACCTCATTTCCTCAATGGGCCTACTGGCTTTTGAATGCGAGATCAGCACAGCATAGTCGACAAAGTCGGTAGTAGATTTTCCTTTTACCGCCTCTCCACTGGAGGGTTCGTCCTTCATCACCACTTCTATCAAATCGGGTTCGCCGTCGGCATAGGGAGTGTTGGTGTTGTTGAGCCTGAAAAGGGTGATGTCCGACACTTTCGTTTTTTTGAGGTTGGCTATCCCCAGGAAGTACTCTTTTTTGTAGTCGCCAATGCCAAAGCCGCCTTCTGTGGTGTGGCTTTTATACTGGTTGTTATCGTCATACACCACATCCCAAAGCACCCGGCTTTTGGTTAGGTACCCGATAACAGCAATAACTTGTTCACGTGGATAAATGCCGTTTTCGATAAGCATAGTGAAAAATGAGGCATTGCCGTCTTCCCGTTCTTTTTCCAGATGAAAGAAACCAAAACGCAGGAATTGCGGCTTGTTTTTGAAGTTGTACAACTCGCTTAGCCCGACATAGTTGTTGTAGATCGTTTCTTCTCTCTTTGATGAAAAGACCTCAAAAGTCACCTTCAGGTTGCTGATCAGGTGGTTGAAAATGAATGGATCATTGATACCCTTGCTGAAATCGTCCGGGGCTGCTTCATAGGCTGCAACGAGCTCCCTCAGGACTGCCTTCGAGTCGCTGTCATAATAGGGAGAGTAGTCGGTGGTGTCGGCCGCCAGCATGTCAGCTACCCGATCCAGAGCGGGGCTTTCGACAGCCTGCCGGTCAATGATTTCCAGCAGGAGTTGGCAGGTGTATTTGTAGGTGACCAGCAAATCGACACCCACCACGGTCAGTTTGTCTTCTGCCGGGAGTTGGTCGTTGAGCTGCTTTAGGGCTTTCCACTTGTTGTAAGTTTCCACCGTTTTGTCCTGCGGCACTCTCACGCCGTAGTGATTGACCAAATCCTTCAGTAAAACGGTGTCGCCCGAGGTCAGGTAGCTGTTGAAATAGTGGGCAATAGCGAAGTCGGTTTCGGGCAGGTAGTAGCTAATGGTGCCGGTATTTGTGAGCGACTGAAGCAGGGCCATTTCAGCGGTTTCTGTCTTTGCGCTTCCATGGTAAGCACCAAAGCCTAGGATTTTGAAGTCGGTTTGTGGGAAATTGACTTCATTGGTCATTAGGTCAAACCGATTTTCCTTCAGGTAGTCTTTTTTTGACTGTGCCGATAGTTGGAGGGAAAAAAGGAGGGCAATAGTTGTGAGCGTTTTGGTCATTCGATCTGTTTTTGTCTAAAGACCAGTGGTTGCTTTTAGCGATGCATTCAGGATGTGAAATAACAGAAAGATTTTACGGCCTATGACTTTCGGCCGTCACGGCGACGAAAAACCAGTTGTCGCCAGGTAACTTCACACCTGGTAATGACTCGGGCAGCATCTTCCCGCCCATCTTACGTCGTAATTTCTACCAAATTGCCATCAGGGTCGGCTACCACACTTTCGTAATACCCATCGCCAGTGGTGCGGGGCTCGCCAATGATTTCGAAGCCGTCGGTTCTCAGTTGTTCAGTGAGTTGATCCACCTTTTCCTTCGACCCTACACTCATGGCCCAGTGTATCAAACCCTTTCGGTAGGCATCTCCGGGGTGTTGCTCCACCTCCGGCCTCGCCATGATCTCGAGCCGGGCACCTGAGTCAAAACTGAGGAAATAAGAAGTGAATTGCTTGGTGGGATTGTGGTATTTTTCTCCGGCCGTCGCACCAAAATAGGTAGCGTAAAAGTCTTTCAGAGCCTCAAGCTTTGTTGTCCACAGGGCGATGTGTTCTATTTTCATTTAGAAAGGTTGCGTACTGAATCGAGACAAAGGAAAGGAAGTTCTGTTGGTTTCGACGAATCTTTCTCTAAAAATCTTCATCTAGCGACTATCAATTGCCTGCGTATTCATGCAATCCAATCATCCTGTGCAGCCTGAGCGAGTGATCGGGTTGGCGTTTCCAATATCTCATGCCAGTGCCCTGTGTATGGCCCGACAGGTTAGGTACACTCCACTCGACATAAAATTGCGATAATTCGATAATGCCCTCTGCCACCTCCAGGTAGTCGTACGACCAAACCTCTATACTGTCGATGGTGACTGGCGGACGGTGGTAGTCGGTGTAGTGCTGATGAAGGCCGGTTCGGCCGGTTTTGGTGGTGTCAGCAAAAGGGTAGTAGGCGGCATCTTCTGAAAACAGGCCAATGATAGTTTCGGTGTCCCGGTCTCTGACGATATTCTCCATCAAGGCATTATAGGCATCCAGTTCAACTGTAGTTCTTACGCTGCTGGGTTCCATGGGTAAGCCTTCTACTACCCACTCCGAGGGGTCGTCCACTGGATGAAAGAACCCAAACGTTTCCGCTTGCAACAACAAGTCACCTTCTGCCGTCTTGCGCCAAACATTCCAGTATTTACCCTGAAAACCACGCTCGTTGGCAAGTTTTTTCGTGAACGTGCCCATTTCAAGCACCGTAGAGTCGAAGTCAAGGAGTTCTGTGGTCACTTTTCGATAGCTAGTCACCTGCTGCTGTGCGAAGAGAGCGGTATAATAGGCTGCAATACTTTTTCTTCCTTTGATTACCGGCTGGTATTCTGCCATAAGCACGGCATCGGCGGCATATCGGTCGATCACGGCATTGATATTCTTGTCTTTGGCGGCCTCCACCAAACGTTCATTCAGCTGACTGACCTGTGTTTTTAGCTCTTTTGGATCTTGATGTGGCACCGATGGCTGCTGCGTGGTACAGGAAAAGCAGAGCGCTGCAAAGAGCGCCAGATAGAAAAATTTACTTGTCATCGCTTAAAAAATGGACGTTGCACAAAAGCTACCGCTCGGGTAATGGCAATAAATATAGCCAAAATTGCCTGCTGATGGAACAGCAGGCAATGAAATTCATGCTACATTACATTATTTTACAATTAGCTTAGGTGCCGACTTATTCTCCCTTGCCGACACTGCCTGATGGATTAATACTTGATCGATCATTGGGAAGGGGCGTCATTTTCAGGTAGCCTATTCAACAATAATCTCTTCAACTCTTCCACCAAAGCTGGATCACTGTCGGCTACATTTTTAGACTCCTTCTCCGGCGAAGTATGGTCATACAACTCCACAAAACCATCTTTGTGCAGTGTGAGCCGATGGGTCTTGGTTCTTAAGGTAGAAGCGCTGTTAAAATAACCCACTGCATCGTGCCCTTCACTCTCCGGGTTTTCGAGCAGGGGTTGCAGGGATACTCCCTGCGCAAATGGAGGAGTGTCAATGCCCGTTAATTCACACAAGGTGGGGAAGATGTCGAGGGTTTCGACTATGGCCTGGGTGGAGGTATTTGTATTTTTCATGCCCGGATAGTGGACGATCAAAGGCGAGCGCAGCGACTCCTCGAACAAGCTGTGCTTGCCCCAAATGGCATGCTCGCCCAGGTGCCAGCCATGGTCGCCCCACAGTACAACGATGGTGTTTTTGTCGGCACCAGTGCGTTTCAGTTCATCCATTATTTTGCCCACTTGCGCATCGGCATAACTCACGCAGGCCGCATAGTGCCGACGCACTTCCTCCGCAAAGGCAGCGTCCTCATTGGGGTTTTTCCCCCACAGGTTGTACTGATTGAATTCACCGGAAGCATGCCAGGTGGTTTGTCCTTCTGGTTTTTCAGGGTGGACAATGGGTGGTAAAGCAACGCCTTCGTACTGATCGTAATAGGCCTTTGGGGCACCAAAGGGCAGGTGGGGCTTGATGATGCCCACGGCCAGAAAGAAGGGCTTTTGGTTATCGGCCGAAAGTGCCCTCAGTTGCTTCAATGCCTCATTGGCAATGGCGGCGTCCGGATAGCTGGCATCGTCCCCTTCTGCCGACTGAAAAACATCCATGTCGCCCGACTTCACTCGGATTTCTCCGTGGGCGAGGCCATGCATGGCCCCACGGGGGTGCTCCCATTCCGCCACGGGCATCAGGTGCTGGTCCCAGGCCCGGGGCATTTCAATGACGGTGGAATCGTTCCAGTCGTTGCCGCCCCTGCCACCCGGGTGGTGGGATACTTTCCCCACCGACACGGTGGTGTAGCCGTGGGTTTTGAACCATTCAGGCATACTGGGATCCACTGCCTCGTTGGCTTGTTTGATTTTTTCGGCCCGAAGGAAAAGTGCATTGTTGCCGGCTGGGCCATATTTTCCAGTGAGCAAAGTATAGCGGGAGGGGCCACAGCTAGGGGCATTCACATAATGTCTTTGAAACGATACGCCCGACCTGGCCAGCTCGTCGATATGGGGCGAGCTAATATAGGAGGCACCGAAGCTTTTTAGCTCCGGCCGCAGGTCGTCGACGCAGATGAGAAGGACATTGAGTGGGTTCTGGTGAGATGGTTGATTGCACCCCGATAGCGCTATGCCACACAAGACAACCCAGGCAAAAGAGGTGAGGATTTTACGATTCATAATGGTTGCTACAATGTTCTACGTCTTTTTCGAAGCTATACGCCAGGTAGTATCTCCTGAAAAACAGAAAAGACTTTAAAGGAAGAAAAAATGGCCCGATACACGGATAGAAAGATAGCAGTTTCGGCAGACAAGTGCAGCAAAAACTTCAGCGATGGGCGTTGAAGCTTCATCGGGAGTTCATTGAGGCTGCAATGGAGAGCGGAAGAGAAACTGTATTTGAACCGTTTCTTTGAGGTTTTTCGACGGAGTTGCAGGGGTTCGTGTTTTGGGGCAATGGGTTCGTTTAACAATTGAATTCGGCTTTTGAGCATATACCGCCCATTACTATTTTTAATGCGAGCCTCAAAACAGCCCATTAAACTCTTTCAAAATAGCCTATCTGTTGGCAGCGTATGCTCCTTGCTTGTGAGAGTACCCAGGTAACTACAATTCTGCTTGCTGTGTTTCACCTAAGAGGCGCTCGTTACTTGTTTTTCAAATAGATATGCCTAATGTTTTTCTCGCCTGATTCTCTTGCTTCGATGATGAAGGCGTTGGTGCTTTTGATAAGGGGAGATAGCTTTGAAAACCCATAATTTCTGGGATCAAAATCTGTTTTCTTTTTGATTAAGTAACTTCCCAGTGACCCCAGGAAGGCCCAGCCATCATCGTCAGAAATCTCGTCAACACTTTCTTTGATCAGCTTTATCAACTCTTTATCAATGTTGCTTACAGAAGAGGGTTTAGCTTTTGGTTGAGTCTTTTGATTGGGCTTTTCATGTGATTCGGCTTCCTGCTCTTTTCTCAATATCTCTATGTAAATGAATTTGTCGCAAGCCGTGATGAATGGCCGGGGCGTTTTCTTCTCACCAATGCCGATCACGAACATGCCGGCTTCCCGCAAACGTGTGGCGAGCCTAGTGAAGTCGCTGTCGCTGGACACGATGCAAAACCCATTGACTTTTTGAGAGTAAAGCAAATCCATGGCATCGATGATCAGGGCACTATCACTCGAATTTTTGCCCTGGGTATAGCTGTACTGCTGGATGGGAGTGATGGCATTCTCCAGCAAGACATTTTTCCAACCCGATACCGTGGGTTTTGTCCAGTCGGCATAGATACGCTTGATAGTGGGGTTGCCGTATTTGGCAATTTCGTCGAGCATCTCTTTGATATGCGCATAGGGCACATTGTCTGCGTCAATGAGTACTGCCAGCTTGTCGTCCTTCATTCTAGTCCTTTTTTTGTCGGGTTCCAAAACGGCTTGGTTTTCACCTGTTTGGCGCTCCAATCTAGCTCTTTTCTAAAATATTGATTGAGTGCAACACATACCCGGCTATCTCCAGCCAGATAAACCATCGTTCTACCCTTCATTTCAGGGACAAGTTTTTTGACCTTCTCCACAATTTCAGGGACGGGATTTGGAGGCATCTCATAAAAAGTAAAAGGCGTGGCACCATCCACATCTGGAAAAAGCTCGTTTACGGCCTGACTATATACAATGCCTGCTACTTGCTGTTGTTTTGTGAGACTTCTATTGATCATGTACAGATGAGACAATGCCGATAAATCGCCAATCATCAAATAACTATCTGCCGATTCATCCACCAGGAAGTTGCCTTTTTTCCACTTGAAGTAAACTTTGTCACCTGATTTACACTGTGCTGCCCATGCGGTTCCAATGCCGGTGCTATGGGTGGCTATGGCAACATCCAGGTATCCTTTAGGTTTGTTGATATCCCAAACACTGTAACTTCGTACCTTGTCCTTGATAGCGATGTCTTCATTATCGATACCAATTCCCAAACGTAAAAAGTAACCCGGGGTAAAATTGGCTTTAGCTATACTTTCACTTTTTAAACGAATCTTATAGACAGCTGATGAAAGCTTCGTTTTCTCCTCTATGGTTGCCTCTTGAAGCACCACCTTTTTTAACAAATTTTCAATAATACCCATGTGGTAGTTTTCGGATTTCCGTTGTCGTTCGTTTTACCGCCTTCCCCGGGTTTCAGTCTTCATTCTTAAAAGCCGCAATCATCGCCAGTGGTGTCATATGGGGTCGGCCAGTAGCCTTTTCAAAATCGGAGGGTACCGCATTTGCACCATTTTTAATCCCTTCGTAGATCCCGGCGATGATGGTTCCGATAAACTCTCCTAGTTCTGCTTTTCTTTCCCTGGCATAGTCGTCAACTGATACAGCATTGTATTTGAGGTCGGTTCCATATACTTGATTGATCAAATTTACCAACTCCGTTTGGGTAATCGGCTCGCCTACCAAATTATACGTCTTTCCATTATGCTGTTCACCTGTTATCATTTGAGCGTAAGCATAAGCCAGCTCTTCTCTGCTTGTGTAGGCACAACTCCCATCACTTGCGCAATTTCTGATCTCTCCCGCTTCGAAGTAATGGTCTAAATACTCCAGATCCGGCTCAATGTAGATGCCGTTGCGGCCAATTGCCCATTGAAGTCCGGATTCCCGAACATCAGCCTCGGTTTGGCGATTGCTTTGAACAACAGGACTAAAGGCCGTTTTAGTCTCATCTCCAACAATGCTGGTGTAAACGATCTTTTTGACACCATTGGCTTTCGCTGCTTCAATGACATTTCGATGTTGCTGAATTCTTTTTTGAGGATCGTCCATGCCAGAAAGTAGAAGAACCGCATCCATGCCTTGCAACGCCTCATCAAATTGCTGGCGACTGTTGTAATCTCCTTTTCGGATGTCAACCCCAAGGTGTTTGGCCTTCTCAGGAGTTCGTGCGATGCCAACTACATTTTTTCCCCCAATTTCTTTTATCAGTTGTTTCACGATGGCTGACCCCAATTGGCCGCTGGCCGATGTTACTGCTATTTTCATTTTATTTTTTTTCATTTTATAAATTAGCTAAGCTTTGCTTGCGCTTCTTTCTTTTCGAAATGCAATCAATTTTTCTTTTATTGCTGGTATTCTGATAACAAAGCCAACGCCAGCAATTACTGCATATATCATCCAGGTTATATCTAAAAACGGTGGATTAGGCACATTTCAATCCCCACTGCTGACACCACCGAAACTTTTTGCCATTCCAACAGATGATACGCCGGCCAATTTTGTCTTAACCGCCATGGTCGCACCTCAAGTCTAGGTAAGTTCTTCCGCTTCACCGATTCCGATCCTGATGAGCCTATTAGCGTAATTATATCAGGCGTCCGCCCTTCGAAAGTCACCCATGTTCCTTTTCGCTAAGGCATGCCGGGCACCGATCAGTCCATAATTTTTACAGGAAGCGTCATCATATAGCATTAGGCATATTCCTAAATTGCTCAGGGCTAATCCTCACCAAGCCTAAAATACACGCATTCCCTTATTCCTTCCTCACTAAATCCACCTCATCAAAGAAAATGTCTCCATTGGGTACGTCGAAGCGTAGGCCGGTTACCTTCATGTTGTTGTCGATCTTGAATTGTAGTGTGCCGAAGTCAAACCAGGCTTGTGGCTCCCGCCATTTGATCTCCCAGGTGTCGTAGTGCCAGTGCACCAGGTCGGCAGTTAAACCCGGGTTGTCCTCCACATAAAACCAGAGTTTATCGCCCTGTTTTACCACTACCACATTGCCATGCATGCCCGCCCAGTAGGTGCCTGCATATTTTTCCAGCGACAGGCTGGGTTTTGTGCCGCTCACCAGGGCTTGTCTTCTTTTGGCTACGTCATCAACATGGCTTTTGTTGTTGTCGTTCCCGGCCAGGGCTTCAACGGAGAAGTCCTTTGTTTCTTCTTTGATATATTGGTTGATGATGTAGTAGCTCAGTGGAGAAGCGATGCTTTTCATGCTGTTGGTGAGCACCACCACCCCCAGGTTTTCATCGGGCACCATCATCACGTAAGAGTACATGCCATCGTAGCCCCCACTGTGGGCTACCAATTGTCGGCCATAGTAGTCACTCACGCCGTAACCAAGGCCATAGGCCGAAAAGTGCCTGCCTGGTGTGGCTGCTTTTGCCTGCTCCGACACAACGAAGTTGTTGTGCGGAGTCCACAGCCTGTTTTGTTGCTCTTTGGCTATGATGGTTTGCTGATTCATTTTGCCCCCATTTAAGTTCATAATTACCCATTTGGCCATGTCGTCGGCGCTGGAAATGATGCCACCGGCTGCGCCCATATTGTCCCAGTTCACCCAGGGAATAGGTTCGTTGTTCCCCATGGCATCCGGTTTATGTGGGGAGGCGTAGTTGCCTTTGGCTTCTAAATCATTGGTGGATGTTACAGTGCGATTCATGCCCAGTGGTGTAATGATTTGCTTCCTTACATACTCATCCCATGGTAGACCTGAAACGCTTCTGATGACCTCGCCAGCTGCAATGAACATCAGGTTGGAGTAACCATATCCGTTGCGGAACTCATAAGCCTGCGGTACATATTTTACCTTTTTGACCACATCTTCGGCTGAAAGGTTCGACTTGTACCACATCAGGTCACCGCTGAATGTGCCGAGGCCTAGCCTGTGGCAAAGCAGATCTTCTACTGTAGCATGCCGGGTGGTGTAGTCGTCGTACAATTCAAAGTAGGGGAGGTGGTCAATCACTTTATCATCCCAATTGAGCTTGCCTTCGGCAACCAGTTGCCCGATGGCCGTTGCCACAAATGCTTTGGTATTGGAGGCAATGGCGAAAAGTGTTTCGTTATCTACCGCTTCGGTACCTCCGGCTTCCTTTACTCCGTAACCTTTCGAAAGCACGACCTTTCCATCCTTAACAATGGCCACGGCAATGCCGGGTACGTTCCATTCTTTTTGTGCTTTGGCGATGTACTTATCAAGGTCAGAAACCTTCGGCTGTGCTTTCGCAACAGAGAATGAGAAAACGAGGAGCAGGAAGAGGTATTTTAATTTCATAGCAACGAGCATTGGTTGTTATGAAATTAAGCAAAAGTTTTAAGACTCGAGGAGGATGGATATGGGGATCGGTGCGATTTAGCTGTTCATGCTTAAGCTATCTCAAAAACTTATCAATGATCTCCGCCGGGAAGATGCCTACCGGGCCTTCATAGATGCCAGCGTTCCCTCCAATGTCAGTGACCTCCACCGAAATGACGTTCTCGCCTTCCCAGTTGATAAACTCTGGTGGGATGGGGTAGTCCCGGTAGGTTTCCCATGAGTGCGATTGCCCCAATGGCCTGCCGTCATTTGTTGCGCCAACCAGCTTTCCATTCAAATACACTTTATCGAAGTCGTCGATTTTGCCAAGCAGCAGCACCAGTGGCTTGCCCTTCAGCTTAGCATCCATTCTGAAGTGCTTGCGGTAGTAGAAGGTGCTTTCCCAGTGTTTTTTGCCTTTGGTGTGCAGGAAGCCAGGTACCATAATCACACCCCACTTTTCATCATTGAAATTAGCAAACTTCCATTGCGACTCGTATCCTTCTGCAAACTTCCATACTCCTTCCAGCATCATGCCCTGATCGAGCGGACTCCACGACGCAAAAAGGCCAATGTCGCCACCCACGATGCCGCCACTATGGATGGTGTCAAATATCCGTACCGAAATGACGTTGTCTCCTTTGAGGTTTAAAAACTCTGATGGAATGCAATACCACCGTTTGGCATTATAGGCTGTGCTGAAATGAGGGGGAAAGCTCCCGAAAAAGCCGACAAGATGGCCATTGATATATACCTGATCTACATCGTCGATATAACCTAGGTTGAGGTAAATATTGTTGAACTTGGCTACTTCGGTACCATCGAATTTCTTTCTATACCAGGCGTAGCCATCATAGCCGTTAAAGCCTTCCGACTCCCATTCTGACGGCGCATAGATAGTTTCCCATTGACTGTCATCGTACCTGGACTTGGCCCAGTCCATATTGTCGCCAATATGGAACTTCCAGCTACCTCTCAGCGACACCACTTTTTGCATGTTTCTTCCTTGTGAAAAAACTGAAGCAGAAAATAGCAGAAGGCAAATAGTAGAAATGTATCTAGCGCTATGCATCAGGTGATCTGTTTACGGTTCACGAACATACCAGATGTTCATTTTTCTCACCCAGGACGAGCAATATCTATGCGTTTTTCTTTTTTTCAAAGAAATTAACCCTGGCTTTCAATTGATTGTTGTAAAACTTTGTCATTTAAAAAATCCCGCTTGAGACTAGCGGGACTTTCTCCAAACAACTATTAAACTAAATTTTTAGAAATTGTTACATCGACACCCTCTTGGAGCTGTTGCTGGACGACACTTCGAAAGTGAAGCCCTTGGAGCCAATACCAGAAAGGTCGAACACCTTGCTGAAGCCATCTTTGAAGGTGATACTTTCGCTATGCACCAACTCTCCGGTTTGATCAAATATGCCGATGGTGGCTCCGTGGCTTTTAGGGTCTTTATACACTAGCTGGTATTTGCTATTGCCAAGTTGGTTAACACCCATCTCTTCAAGTTCCTGAACCCGGGCCAAAAGAGTAAATTCACCATCTTTATCCGACACCACGACCTGGTAAGTGCCGGGGCCGAGATCCTTCATGTTGTAGGGGCGCTTGAAGCCTGTTTTATTATCGATGCGATCCACTCTTAGTACGTGACCTGCTTCGTCCAGTATTTTTACTTTGACCATGCCGGGAGTGGCGTCAGCGTAAATCAGGTTGTACCTGCCCTCAACTTGTGAAGGAATAAGAGCGGCTTTGGATGACTTGTCACCATTGCCTTCTGCCAATGTGGCTGTGCTCATAGCTGCTACGAGCATTGCGCTTAAAATGATAGTTCTTTTCATGAGTTTCTGAATTTAATTGACTTGTTGTTGAATTAGTTATACATAAATACGGGCAACCTGCGCCGGGTTTGTCACGGCCCAGTCAAGGGGTGTCACGAAATGTCATAAAGTTGTTGAGAGATGTAAAAAGGGGGGCGAGAAGAGTTTGAAGACCGAAGTCGGGAGACCGGAGATTGCTAGCGGGCGTCGGTACGGCCAGCGGGCTTACTGCGGTGGGGCCGTCAGCCGCCGGAAGGTTTAACCGTTGGATGTTATGCAATCTGGTGTCTGACGGCTCTTTCATTGGGGTCAGTGGCCGTACCGACACCTACGGTCAAGCCCTAAGCCGGGCACCCCTGAGCCGGGCACCCCTGAAAGGGCCCGGACGGAGTGATATACCTAAAGGATGGCGGTGAAGCCCCCATTCTGATGATCGATGATTCTTAGTTTGTTTGATTATAGGCGCATACGACAGGAGCAGCCTCTAGGCCCGATACTACAGCATAGGCCCGACACGCAACAACTTCAAATCTTCAAATCTTCAAATCACCAACTCCTCAACTCCTCAATCAATAATCATCTTATACCCTATGCCGTGCACTGTCAGGATAATCTTAGGTTCATTTGGGTTGTCTTCCACCTTCTGGCGGAGCTTCAGTATAAAATTGTCGACCGTTCGGGTAGTGGGCTGGGCTTCGTAACCCCAAACGTCTTCCAGTAGCTTATAGCGGCTTACAATGTCGTTTTTGTTGACCAAAAGAAACTTCAGGATATCAAACTCTTTGTGCGATAGCTTTACCTGCTCGCTCCCCTCGTGGGCCAGGTAGTGCTTAAAGTCGATAGTTAGCCTGCCAATGGTGGCTTTCTCAATAGTATCTGCGTTTCCTGCCGCCCCCGCTCCTGATTGCCCATCGGTTCTTCTCAATATGGCCTTTATCCTGGCAATGAGCTCCCTCAGACTGAACGGCTTCGTCATATAATCGTCGGCGCCTATCTCAAGCCCTAATACTTTGTCGATTTCCTCTCCTTTGGCCGTGAGGAAGATGATCGGCGTTTTGATGCCAAGCTTCCTTGTCTGTCGGCATACATCAAATCCCGACATTTTGGGCATCATCGCATCAAGCACAATCAGGTCATACGAAGCCTGCTGAATCTTCTGCAAGCCCTTTTCTCCATCTTCTGCCAGCTCCACGCCGTAGCCCTCAAATTCAAGGTTGTCCTTCAGCCCCATGCGCATGTGCAGTTCATCTTCTACTATCAATATCTTGGCCATGGTGTTGTTATTTCTTTGCTAAAATAGGAAACATCAGTTTAAAGGTGCTGCCTTTTCCGGGCTTGCTTTCCACGATAATCTGCCCTCCGTGGGCTTCCATAATGTGTTTCACTATCGACAGACCGAGTCCCGCTCCCTGCGTGTTGTAGATATCGCCCTGCGTCACCCGGTAAAACTTGTCGAAGATCTGTTTTAACTTTTTTTCTTCAATGCCCACGCCCTGGTCTTTGACGGCCACCACGACCCATTGATCCATCTTTTCCGTAGATATGTCAAGGTGTTTGGTGTCGGGGCTGTATTTGATGGCATTGTCCAGCAGGTTAATAATGGCTTCCATCACCGACTCCGTGTCCGCCATCATGTTGGGTAAGTCATCCGTGAAGTGGACCTTGTAGGTAAATCCCTTGTTTTCCAAATGAAACGAATAGGTGTGGAGCACCTCTCTCACAATGTCGTTGAGCAAAACCGACTCCAGGTGATACGTCTTTTTATTGGCCTCTATCTGAGAGAAATTCAGGATCTTATTCACAATATTGGTCAGCCTGCCGGTTTCCTTTACAATGATCTCGTAGTACTCTTTCTTTCTTGTCTCAGTAGTTACCCGCCCCAGCAGCAGGGTTTCGGCAAACATGCTGATGAGCGATAGGGGCGTTCTGATTTCATGAGACACGTTGCTGACAAAGTCCGACTTGGTTTGCGCCAGCTGCATTTCTGCCCTGATGTTCCTGAAAACCATCGCAAAACCCAATAGCAGCACCAGCGACACCATGCCTATCATGATCATGTTGGTGTTGGATCGCTCCTGCATCACCATCTCAATGGAGTTGCCGGGAATGTAGATCTCCAGCTCGTACTCAGGCAGCAACCAGATGGTTTTGGAGCGTGCCTTGTTATTCATCAGTGAGTCGGTGGTGTAAATAAGCTCGCCGGTTACCTTGTTGGATGCCGCCAGCACAAACTCTTCGCCAGCTACCTGCTCCATTTTTGGCGCAATCAGCTCTTCGATGAAGTCGGAGGGGCGAATGATCATCACGCAGAGCGAATAAGTGTCAGGACTTTCGCCGAGCACCATCAGCAGGGTGTTGAATCGTTCACCTTCTGCAGCCAGCACCTTGTAGGGCTCAATTTTCCGAAAGCCAGCCGACCGGTAGCCAGTCATTTTTTTAACCAGCGCTGAGTCCTCCCGGATATGGTTTTCAAGCAGGGTTATGAGTTGTTGTTGTGGGATTTCGTCTTTGGCGTAAAAGGCCAGCTTTTGGTTTTTTTCCAACGGAAAGAAAAAGATAGCCGACACCCCCGGGTAACCTTCAAGGATCTCTTTTGGGAACTCGCCGGCCCCTTTTCTTGCCCAGGCATCATCAATGCGGGTGGTCATGCTGTTGACCACGTCGTCTGAATATTGATTGATGGAGAACAGGAAGGTGTCGATCTGCTTGTCGTAAATGGCCTGCATCATGGCCACGCTCTGATTGAGGCTGCGGACTTCGAATATCACCAGCACACTGATGGGCAGCACAATGACCAGCACCAGGATAAATGATATTTTAGCAAAAGATGTCCTCATAGAGCGATGTCAATTGGGAGATACGCAAGTTTCGAACTAAGGTAGCACAATGATGACATTTTTTTACGATTGAGAAACGGGGTCATTGGCTTTCCATCGCCATAGCCCCGGGTTTAAACCCGGGGCTATGGCGATGGAAAGCGAGTAGAGCGGCTCGGCGGGTGCCAGAATTTCAATGCGTTTCATGCATTCATTTGGGGTTATCCTTATCTTGGTCGTTTATCCATCGAAACCTATCATGAGCCCATTGAACATTGACCCAAATATCAAAAGAGCTACAACGCTTCCCGCTTCCTTTTACCGAGACAGCGATGTGTTCGAAAGCCTCAGGGAGAAAGTTTTTGCCCGGTCGTGGCAGTGGATAGGGCAGGAGAGTCAGGTAAGCCTTTCGGAGAGTGTCTACCCGCTTACTTTGCTCGACGGTTACCTGGATGAGCCGCTATTGCTAACAAAAGACAGCGATGAGCAAGTACGCTGCCTGAGCAATGTGTGTACCCACCGGGGGGCGTTGCTTTGCATGAACCCCGGTAGGGCAAAAAAACTCGTTTGCCAGTACCATGGTCGGAGGTTTGCCCTCGATGGCAAGTTTGAGCACATGCCGGAGTTTGGTGAAGCAGAAAATTTTCCCAGAGACTGCGATAACCTGCCTGCCTTAGATGTGAGGAAGTGGTTCGGCTTCCTTTTCACCTCGCTGGCTCCGGCTTTTGATTTTCAGCAGGTGATTGATGTGATGCAAGAGCGGGTAGGGTTTCTTGACCACACGAAGTTTCGCTTTGCGCCGGAATTCAGCCGGGACTACCTGGTCAATAGCCACTGGGCCCTGTATTGCGACAACTACCTCGAAGGCTTTCACATCCCGTTTGTGCACAAAGACCTGAATGCTGTGCTCGACTACGGCACATACAAGACCGTGGTTTACGACCACTGTAACCTACAGATTGGCTATGGTAAGCCCGGCAGCGACTGCTTTGAACTGCCCAATGGCCACCCCGACGCAGGCAAGATCGTTTCAGCATGGTACTACTGGGTTTTCCCCAATATGATGTTTAACTTTTATCCATGGGGGCTGTCTGTCAACATAGTGAAGCCACTCGCAATAGGCAGAACCAGGGTGAGTTTCCTTACCTATATATTGGATGAGGAGCGCTACAAGCAGGGAGCGGACGTGATGACCGACAAGGTAGAACGGGAAGATGAGTTTGTAGTGGAAGCAGTGCAGAAGGGCATTCGATCCCGGTTTTACCCGGGAGGCCGGTTCTCACCAACACGAGAGAAAGGCGTGCATCATTTCCATAGTTTGCTGGCGAAGTTTGTTGAAAATACCTAAAAGTCGGTATGTCGTGGTGACGGTAAACCGGTATATTTAAGCGTAGATGAATTTTTCACTTACTAACCCTTATTATTATGAAAAAGCTGCCGATCAATGATTCATTTGTTTACAATGCTGAATTTCGACAAGGAGATCCACCAAATGACCCGCCGCCACCGCCACCAGATCCTCCCAAAAACCCTCAAGAAAAATGAATTTAGATGAGATTTAGAGTTTTACTTATACTATCGTTATTAATTTTTACCTTTAATGCAAATAGTCAGACACTACAAGAAAAGGCTGAGATTGACAGCCTTTTTTCTGTTGTTTACAATTCAATAAACAACCGCCCGGACTCTGGCTTGGTAGCTGCATCTTCTTTGGAGAGCATTCTGTTATTGGGTGAAAACAGCAGAGGATTAGCAACGCTTTATCGATATGTTGCCCAGACTTTTGAACAAAAGGCTAACTATGACAAGGTTATTGAATATAGCCAGAAATCGATTAAGCTTTTTAGACCGCTCGGAGACTCGATGGGAGTCGCTCTCAATTTTACAACCCTTGGCAATGCATACAAATTTATTGGAAAAAAGAAGGAATCATTAGAATTCTATATTAAGTCTGCAGAGCTCAGAAAGAAGTTTGGGACTTCATCTGATTATGCAACAGCTCTCTACGCTCTTGGGAATTCTTATTATGAGCTAGCAGATTACGCTAAATGCGAGTCGTATTACCTCCAAGCACTCAGTTTCTTTGAACAGGATAAAGACACAAGTAGACTCGCTGATATGTATTTCAATATGGGGAACTTGTTGAATGTCAAAAATGAGTTGGACAGGTCACTAGATTTTTATGAGAAATCCTTGATATACTATGAGAGCCTGGGTGATGAATATATGTTTCCAAGAATATGGGGCACTATTGGACGGAATTTTTACAACCGTGGTGATATGTCCAAAGCAAAAACCTATTTTTTGAAAGCGGAAAAGGGTTTTGAGGAATTTGAAGATAAATTCAACTATTGTCATAATCAAGCTTTACTTTCTAGAACAGAATACAATCTTGAGAATTATGATGTAGCTCTAATATATGCGGAGAAAGTGAATCAATTGGCAAATGAAATTGGTGCTCTTAGATACAGTATGGAAGCCCAGCTCCTTTTCAAACTAATTTATCTTGCAAAAGGTGATTTTGAAATGGCGTTTGCTAGCCTTGATCGGTATGATGATCTTTCTGACTCTCTTTATAGTCTGGAAAAGGAGAAAACCATAAAGGAGCTCACTATCAAATACGAAACCGAACTCAAAGAGCAAGAAATAGAAAAGCTCTCCTCCGAGAAGGAGCTTCAGGAAAAAGAAATACTTCTCGCCACCACAGAAAAGAATGCCTACATGATTGCCGTGGTGTTTGCCATTGCCCTGGCGTTGGCCATCCTGGCTTTTTTTACACAGCGGCAGAAGGCCATACAGCTACGGAGTGAGAAGGCCCTGTCGGAACGAAACACACAGATCAACACCCTACTTCGGGAGCAGGAGGTCAGCACATTGAACGCCTTGCTGGAGGGGCAGGAGAAAGAACGCCTGCGCATTGCCGAAGAACTGCACGACAGGCTGGGGAGCCTGCTTTCGGCCATTAAGCTCAACTTTAACGGCTGGATAGGGAAGCGGGACCTAAGTCAGGACGAGGTGGAGGACTACTCTGCCAAAACCAGCGGTCTGCTCGATGAAGCCGTTACGGAGGTAAGGCGGGTGTCGCACAACCTCTCCACCGGGCAGGTGTCTCGTTACGGCCTGGTCGGATCCATGGAAGACCTGGCGGCCACTGTCAATCGCTCGGATAGCATCAAAATGAAAGTATTGCATTTCAACCTTGGCGAGCGCCTGCCCATTGAGCTGGAGACTGGCATCTACCGCATTGTTCAGGAAATGCTGGCTAACGTGCTGAAGCATGCTAACGCCAAAGAATTCACCGTTCAGTTGAGTAAGACAGATAATAGCGTTATCCTGACAGCCGAGGATGATGGCAAAGGATTTGACTACAAGGAAGCCAGAAAGCGGGGAGGCATTGGCCTTCATAATATTGACAATAGGGTAAAGAAATTCGGCGGGCAGTTCAGCGTGGACTCCTCACCGGGAAAAGGGACAATTTTCACATTTGAATTTCCATTAGAGGCATGAGTGATATTAAGGTGTTGATAGCAGATGACCATCATTTGATGGTAGATGGCATCAAGTCGTTGCTGGACGATGTAGAGGGGCTGGAGATTGTTGGTGTGGCCAACGATGGAGAGGAAACCATGGTGTTTGTTTCCAGAAAGCCAGTCGATGTAATATTGCTCGATCTGCAAATGCCAAAGATGAATGGCTTTCAGGTGGCAGAACAGATCAAAAAGAAGTACCCGAAAATTCGGATTCTTGTGCTGACCATGTACGACAAGCCTGGCTTTATCCGTGAGCTGCTGGAGTCGGGCGTGGATGGCTATGTGCTGAAAAACACCGGCAAGGAGGAGTTGGTAGAGGGCATCAAAACCGTGAATAATGGTGAGAAATTTTTCAGTAAAGAGGTTTCCGGTATTTTTTACGATAGTTTCCGGAAGGAGAAAGATGAAAATACCTTCCTCACTACCCGGGAAATTGAGATTATCAAGCTAATCGCCCAGGAGCTCACCTCACAGGAAATTGCCGACAAGCTGTTCCTCAGCCACTTTACGGTAGACACCCACCGCCGTAATATCATCAACAAGCTGGGGGTGAAAAATACCGCCGGCCTGATTCGTTATGCTTACGAGAATGGGTACTTTGATTTGCAGAACTAGGGGGTTGAAACTCCAAACAACAAAAAGCAAATCTCAAATAAGCTCCAAGGCTGAAGCAAGGAAATCCCAAATAGCAAAAGACAAATCTCAAATAAGCACCAAGGTACAAAAGGAGAAAGCTCAAAAAGGACTCCCAACTCCGTGGCCTGTCCCCCGACAGACCTGACGAAACTCCGGTATGGAACTTGCGATTTGTCGTTCTCAGTTCTAACTATCACTATTTTTACTAGTTTTAGTGTTGCCAGTTATTTCTGTTAAAACAGAGTATATAAATGGTGCATATGCTCCAGCAGGAAACCAATTGATTTAAATGAACCTGAAGTATTTAGTTCTTACAATCACTTTCTTTTTTTCTCAATTTGCTTTTAGTCAAGTGTCAAAAGAAGATTCGAAAATCGACAGCCTTTTTTCGCTAGTCATTAAACACCGAATAAGAAGCCCTGATTCTTCACTAGTAGCAGCGAAACATCTCTTACCATTGCTTGAGAACATTGACGGAGATAGTCAACTTGGGGAACTATACTGGAATATGTCAACAGCGTATTTTTATAAGAATGAGTATTTAAATGTTATTGACTATGGGGTCAAGTCGATAGAGATCTTTCGGGAATTAGGGGATTCCTTACGGGTTGCTGATAATTACACCACTCTGGGCAGCGCTCATAAATATCTGGGACATAGAAAAGAGGCCCTTGAATACAACTTACATTCGGTTGAATTAATGAAACAATATGGAAAACCGACTGATTATGCAACCTCTCTCTATGCATTGGGTAATTACTATATGGAAACTAAGGAGTACGATAAGTGCGAGGCTTATTATTTAGAAGCTTTAACGATTCTTGAAGGTGCGGATTCCCCTGGTAAACTCGCCGACATGTACTTCAACATGGGAGTTCTATCTGTGGTTAAAAAAAGGATAGATGAGTCTTCAGGTTTCTATGAAAAGTCTCTTAGTTTATATCAAGCACTCGGCGACGAAGCCAGTTATCCAAAAGTCTGGACAGCTATTGGGTACAACTTTTATGTCCAGGGAAAATTTGTTAAAGCCAAAAGTTACTATTTAAAGGCAGAGCAGGAGCTCTCAACAGCAAGTAGCGCCTACAGTTACTGTTATAATCTAGCGTCCTTGTCACGCACAGAATACAGGCTTAAGAATTATAGGTCGGCGTTGGACTATGCAGAAAAGATGGAGAGAGTGGCTAATGATGTTGGAGTTCTTAGGTTTAGCATAGATGCCCAAGTTCTTTTTCGACAAGTATATGATGCCCAAGGAGATTTATCCAAAGCCTACACAAGCCTTCAGCTCTTCCATAAACTCTCCGACTCGCTGCAGAATATCGAAAAGGAAAAGGTGGTAAAGGAACTCACCATCAAGTACGAAACCGAGCTCAAGGAAAAGGAAATTGAGAAGCTCACATCAGAAAAGAAGGCGCAGGAGCAGGAAGTGCTGCTGGCCACGTCAGAAAAGAACGCCTACCGGGTGGGCATTGTGTTGGCAGTCGCCTTGGCCATTGCAGTCTCTGCCTTTTTTGCGCAACGGCAAAAGGCAAGCCAGCTAAGAAGTCAACATGCGCTAACAGAACGCAATGTCCGTATCGACGCCCTTTTGAAGGAACAAGAGGTGAGCTCACTGAATGCCCTGATAGAAGGACAGGAAAAAGAACGCATGCGTATTGCCGAGGAGCTGCACGACAGGCTGGGAAGTATGCTGTCGGCGATTAAACTCAATTTCATTGGCAGCACTGTCAAAAAAGACGTAGAACAAAAAAGCACTGAAAACGAGACAGTCAAAACCACCCAAATGCTGGATGAGGCGGTGACCGAAGTGAGGCGCATTTCCCATAACCTATCTACCGGACAGGTGTCTCGCTATGGGCTGGTCAGCTCCATGGATGACCTGGCCGCCAGGATCAATCAGTCGGACAGCGTGGCCATGAAAGTGATGCACTTTAACCTGGAAGAACGGCTGCCTGTAGAAATGGAAACAGGCATCTACCGTATCACCCAGGAAATGCTGGCCAATGTGCTCAAGCATGCGCATGCCAGCGAGTTCATCGTTCAGCTGAATAAGACAGAGAACAGCGTGATACTGACTGCGGAGGACGACGGAATAGGCTTCGACTACAAAGAAACCAGAAGAAGAGGCGGTATTGGCTTACAGAATATTGAAAACCGGGTGAAGAAGTTCGGAGGGCAGTTCACCGTTGACACAGCTCCGGGTAAAGGAGCCGTTTTTACGTTTGAATTTCCATTGGATGCTTGATGTAAAATGACGGGTGGTGTTGCCAGACATCTGTTGAAATGCCAAAAACCAACCTCCAACTCCATGGTCTGTCCCCCGACCATAGCCGTCAACCTAAGAAATAATTGCTGAACATGGCAAGGCCATTCTGCATGGCCAAGTTTTATTTTCCATGTTTTTTTGAAAGGCCTTTTTAGAGGAGGCCTGACCTTGTTTTGTTGTGATAATATACTGATTACAAATTAATTAAATGAATTTTCTGGAAAGTATGTCTTGTGTACTCTCGTCTCCTTTTTTATACTCTTTTTGATGATGTCTTCGGCTTATTTGGATTAGTTGCTCTAGCCAATGGTAGAAGGATTCTTTGTCCTGGATGAGCTTTAATGTTAGTTTCTGAGACGGACTAACCATGGTTCTGCTTAGCCTATGAAGACTCATTTCACAGGCTTCCTTCTCCTCAACCAGCCGCAATAAAGTCCAATTCAGCATCACCCATATGAGTTTAATGAGTAGCACACATTTGAATCTTGTTGCATTCATCGCATGTATTTTATGCAGTCGCATAATGCTTTTCCAGGTTTTAAAAACAAGTTCTATCTGCCAGCGTAGCGTATATAATTTGTAGACTTGAATTGCATCACACACTTCTCTTCCCACATTGGTGACGAACAGGTTCAAACAGGCACTTTCCTTAGTCAGTTTGGATACTTTTGCCTTATTGTCCGTTTTCCTTTTGATCCGTTTTTGTGCTTGTTCCTCTGATATTAAGCTGGCAATCAATCTGACTGGTGAAAGGAACTTACTGCCTATATAAATATCCAAATCAATAAATGGCTCTTTCTGTGCCAGCAGTTTTTCCTTAATATCCTCTATGGTAAGTACTACCAGTTCTCCATTATGCTTTGTATACATTGACCACTGAGGTTTAGCTCTGCTAACGAAGTAGAGGTCTCGTTTTCTGATTTCCTCGAAGGCTTTTGGTGACGAATAGCCTAAATCTCTGATAAGTAAGGCCTTTCTGGGGATGTGCTCGATGTTTTCCATACCTTCTTTCGCATCAGTATCCAGGGCTGAGCCAAAGGATAATTCTGTCACTTTCCCGCCAAGAAGCTCATATTCCAATTGTATCTGCGCAATAGCCTCCCTTCCGGCTCCTCCATAGCCAGGAAAAGTACCTGCAAGGTTCTTAGGAGCTATGAATTTTGAGCTGTCTTGTATCCTTATCTCACTGAAAAAGTTGTGTTTGAGCGTAGAAGTCCTTTTCAGTTGCTTTGAAATGATATGCTTCAGAATTTGTGACAACAGCGCTTCAGTCTTATGATTAAACCTCTTGTCGATAGCTTGCTTTGAGACGTTTATCGAAGCGTCATAGGCTAATCCTACACTGTATTCACTCAGACTTGGGCAGCTTTGGGCATTTGAAAAGAAGACCGTATTGAGGAAGGAATCCGGAGTAATGGTGGAGGATCTTTGCTTAAAACCCGTCTGCCTGGCAACTAAGTCAAGACTTTCACTAGAAAGAAACTGACTAACGTAAGCTGAAAAATCCTTGATTTTTCGCTCCAAAATGAATTTTCGTTTCTTTTCCTATCAAAATTTGTCTTAGGTTGACGGCTATGGTCCCCCGACAGACCTTGACGAAAGTCTTTTGCGATGCGTTTGGGCTGTCAGGGGACAGCCCTGGGGGAGGCATATCAGGCAGAGCTCCAAGTTTCGAATTTCTCTTATTCGAATTTGATATTTATTTGCCTTTTGGCGCTTGCTATTTGTTCTTTCAGATTTGCTGCTCGGGTTTTGGTCACGTGAAAAGCGCTATCCTCTCAGCTTCAGCGCTTTAACTTCCTCAATATTTTTGCAACCAGCCAACCTCATATTGAGTTCAAAATCGGCCGCCATGTTTCGTATCACATCATACACACCCTGTTCTCCGGCAATGGCCAGCCCGAAAGCGTAACTTCTGGCAATGCACACGGTTGAAGCGCCCAGCGCCAGCGCCTTCATCATGTCCGCCCCGGAGCGGACACCGGAGTCCAGCAGAATCGGGAAATCGTTGCCAACGGCTTTTTTTACCTCTGGCAGCATCTCAATGGTGCTGACAGAGCCGTCCACCTGGCGGCCTCCGTGGTTTGACAGGATGATACCATCCATGCCATGCTCCATAGCCATTTTCGCATCGTCAGGATGCAGAATGCCCTTTAGCAGGATGGGTAGTTTGGTTCTTTTTCTGAGAAATTCAAGATCCTTCCAGGTAAGCGACGGCCTCGAATAGATGTTAATAAACTGTCTGACCGCTGCCAGGGGTTCACCCGAAAATGCGTTTTTAAAGAAACTGCCCGGGTAGTTGTTGAGCAGTTGGATCAGTGAAAGAAAGGTGGTCGGCCTGATTTTTCTTTCAACTGGCGTTTCCTCACCAATGGCTTTCTCTTTCAGTAGGCGCATAAACACCGGATCACTGGTGTATTGTGCAATGCCCTTTCCTTTCAGGAAGGGGAGAAAGGCCAAATCCAGGTCCCTGGTTCTCCAGCCCAGCATCGACGTGTCTAGCGTCACCACGATAGCTGAACAGCCACAGTTCTCGGCCCTTTTTACCAGGCTTTCTACCAGCTCATTCGATTTACTCCAATACAGTTGAAACCACCTGGGGCTGTCTCCCATGGTCGTCGCTACTTTTTCCATTTGTATCGATGCCTGATTGGAAAAGATAAAAGGGATGCCCGCTTTAGCGGCGGCCTTCCCCACCGCCAGGTCGGCCTTTTTGTGCACCATTTCAAGCACGCCGACTGGGGAGAGCAGCAGTGGTAGCGGAAGCTTTTGGCCAAAGAGGGTAGTAGAAGTGTCTCTTACCGAAACGTCGTTGAGCATGCGGGGAACGATCTTCCAGCGGTCGAACCCGGAAACATTGTGCTGCATAGTCGTTTCCTGGCCTGCTCCGCCAGCGATGTAGGCCCAGGCCTCTTTGCTCATGTTCTTTTTGGCCTTCTTCTGAAGTTTAGCGAAGTCGACAGGTACCTTCGGTAAAATACCAGCCATACCGTCAAGGTAAATCTTCTTTTGCCAGCTGAGGGCATCCATTGCTTCGCTCATGTGTGTGTTGTTGTTATGCAAAATGCCCATCAAACCATTTGCTCTTCGGGCGTTCAGCATAGCTATTAAAAAATCAAACTAGCGTCACATCAATCTAATGCAAAAGACGCATATTCTCAACAGATCAAATCTCAATCCCGTCGACAGTAAGGCGACCTTCCTGCCAGTCATTGTTGAGAAGGACCATCACTTGCGTAAGGCCGGCACCGATCAACTGCTCGGCTGTTTCGCTGAAAAATCCTGTCATTTCTTGCGTATGATGGCTGTCGGAGTTCATCATGATGGGAATCGACATGTCCTTCAGATAGCGGAAGACCCAAGGCGACGGGTAGCTTTCGCTGGCCTTCTTTTTATATAAACCCCGGGTGTTGATTTCCAACATCAGGCCTTTCTCTTTCACAGATTCAAGTGTTTCAACAATCTCCTTTTGGTACCACCTGTCGTTTTCATTGAAGAGAAGCCCGTTGGCATTCTGCATTTTGATTTTATCGAGGTGGCCAACAATGGTAGGAGGGGCTTCTGCAATCATTTGTCTTGTTAGTGCGAAGTACCTTTGAATGGCACCTTTTGCATCACCACCAAAAATGGCCTGTAGGCCCTTTTCAAAAACTTTCGATGCACCATCTATCTCCCACGGCGTGCCATCCTCAAAGGAATCGACAAAATGAACCGAGCCTATGCTGTAGTCCAGATCGGCGTCTATGATCCAGTCGCTGTTTACCGACACAACGCCAGGTATAAAGTCAACCTCAAGACTGCTGTATACATCAATAATCCCAAGGTATTTCGCTTTGCAGTCTTGTATCTCAGTGAAATAGTCGGACATGGCCTCCTTTTTCATCGTCCACGGCCAGGTAAATGGCGTGGGTGCGTGCGATGAAATGCCATAAGAAATCATGCCAAGCCCAACCGCCCGGCTGATATACTCTTCTGCTGTGCCCTTGCCGTCGCAGTAGTGCGTATGGCTGTGGTAGTTTGTCCAACCCTTCATTTACACAATTTGCAAAAAAGAAGCGGCGTTTTTAGAAAAAATGTGATAAACGAAATGTTATGCGTACCTCAAAAAATAGAGATGAAAAATTTATTGATGACGATAACCACCAGGAGGGAGAAAAACAATGTTACCTCAACGATTAAAAGGACTTTGCTCCAGGTCTTTCCAATTTTCATTGAACTTAGGGGAAGTAGGTTTCTATTTCAATATTAACAATTCTTCACCTTTCATAGACGATTGTTAATCAGAAGTTTTCCACAATCCGATCAGAATTTTGTTGATAACCTAACCTCGTGTTTCGTATCTTCATGCGAAAAATAGACAATCATGCGTAAACTATTCTATATAGGTATTTCAGCATTGCTGCTGACTGCCTGCCAGCAAAAGGAAGTGAAAAATGAGCAAGCTGTTGTTGCTGAAGAGGCGGTCTACGAAAGCTTTGGTGCCACTATATCCGACGATCAGGCCGCACCGGTAGCCGAACTTACAGCGATGCCGGGTGATTCAGCTTACACCAAAGTGAGAGGGACTATTGTTGAGGTGTGCCAGGCTAAGGGATGTTGGATGAAGCTGGATCTTGGCAACAACGAAACCATGAGGGTAACATTTAAAGACTATGGCTTCTTTGTACCAAAAGACGCCAAAGGCAGGGAGGTAGTAATAGAAGGAGTGGCATTGAAATCGCTGACGCCTGTTGAAGAACTGCAACACTATGCCAAAGATGCCGGAAAGACAGCCGAAGAAATCGCCGCTATCATTGAGCCCGTTCAGGAATTATCCTTCGAGGCCGTTGGGGTATTGATGAGATAAGGGAGAATGGCCCACATCCGTTTGGCATGTGGGCACTCAAGCTTTAAATTTTGTTGTACGACGTTATGATTCCTTTGATCAGCGCCGAACTGAAGCCCTGATGTTCCATTTCATTCAAGCCAGCAATAGTACATCCCTGCGGTGTAGTTACTTTGTCAATCTCATATTCGGGATGCCGCCCGCCTTCAAGCAATAAACTAGCCGCTCCCTTTACTGTTTGCGTGGCAATTAGCTGCGCTACTTTGGCACTAAATCCAATTTCGATGCCGCCCTGAGAAGCTGCTCTGATGAACCTGAGCGCATAGGCAATGCCGCAGGCACCAAGGATAGTAGATGCATTCATCAGCTCCTCCTGAATATAGATAGCAGAGCCAAGCTGCGAAAAAAGCTTCAAAACTGCCTCCGAGGCGTCTTTGTTGCTCTCGTCTCCGGCCAGGCAGGTCATCGACTCACAAATGGCGATGGCGGTATTGGGCATGGCCCTGTAAACCAAGGCCTGTGCTCCCAGTATGGCCTTCATGTCCTGAATAAGTACACCAGTAACCACCGACACAACGATAGGCCCCTTCTTTTCTACTGCGAACTTGATTTGCTGCAACACCTCTTTGGTTTGCTTGGGCTTGATGGCAAGAATCACCATGTCGGCCGATTCGGTGGCCTGCACATTGTCGGCGCTGATGTTCACACCCTTTTCGGCCAGGTGATCCAGCAACTGGACGTTTCGACGGGTAACGGTAATGTCTTCCGCTTTGGCGTACTTCTTTTTAATTATCCCTTCGGCAATTGCCACCCCAAGGTTGCCACCACCTATTATCGAAATCTTCATAAAGCGTCTGTTAATTGAATGTTTATCTAAGCGAGCGCAAAGGTTAATGAAAATTTGGTCAAGAAGGAAATACGCAGCTCATTTCTGCTAAAAATCCCCCTGCTCCAACTTGAAAGAGAGAAATTGGCCGGGCAGTGACTTTGGTTTGTGCACAGCGGTTTGATGATGATTTCGACAGCATTGCAAACGACGCCCGGGAATAAAAAAAGGAGGTTCCATCACCAGGAACCTCCTTTTGTAAAGTCACTCAGGCTGACTGTTACTTGAAGGCAGGAATACCTGTGATGTGATTGCCCAAAATCAACAGGTGAATATCATGCGTACCCTCATAAGTCAAAACCGACTCGAGGTTCATCATGTGGCGCATCATAGGGTACTCTCCGGTAATGCCCATGCCGCCGTGTATTTGTCTGGCTTCTCTTGCGATGTCCAGGGCCGTCGCTACGCTGTTTCTCTTGGCCATCGAAATCTGTGGTGTGGTGGCCTTGCCTTCGTTCATCATTTTACCAAGCTTCCAGTTAACCAGTTGTGCTTTTGTGATTTCCGTAAGCATTTCGGCCAGTTTTTTCTGAATAAGCTGGAAGCTTCCGATTGGCTTATCGAACTGAATACGCTCCAATGAGTACCGGCGGGCTGCATCGTAGCAGTCCATTGCTGCGCCAATCGCTCCCCAGGCAATGCCGTAGCGTGCGCTGTCTAGGCATTTCATGGGAGCACCAAGACCGCTTTTACCAGGCAGCAAGTTGTCCTTGGGCACTTTTACGTTGTCAAAAACCAGTTCGCCTGTGCAGCTGGCTCGCAACGACCATTTTCCGTGAGTTTCCGGTGTGGAAAAGCCTTCCATGCCCCGCTCTACTACCAGGCCATGGATGCGGCCTTCTTCGTTTTTGGCCCACACCACGGCGATGTCTGCTTTCGGTGCATTCGAAATCCACATCTTGGCTCCATTGAGGAGGTAGTGGTCGCCCATGTCTTTGAAATTGGTTGTCATGCCGGAAGGATTCGAGCCAAAATCAGGTTCCGTCAGACCAAAACAACCGAGCATTTCGCCACTCGCCAGTTTGGGCAAATACTTCATTTTTTGCTCCTCATTGCCATAACTGTAAATGGGATACATCACCAGGGAGCCTTGTACAGAGGCAGTAGAGCGCATGCCCGAGTCACCTCTTTCTATCTCCTGCATAATCAGGCCATAAGAAATGTAATCCAGCCCACCTCCGCCATACTCTGCGGGAATGGTGGGGCCAAAGGCGCCAACTTCTCCGAATTTCCGAACGATCTCATAGGGAAAATGGTTATTTTCGGCCCAATGTTCGATATAGGGAGTGATTTCTTTCTTAACAAAATCCCTCACTGAACTCCTGATCAGTAGATGCTCCTCAGTTAGCAGGTCATCTATTTCATAAAAGTCGGGAGATTCGAATAGATCTTGTTTTTGATTTTTAATGGCTTGGGTGCCTGGGGTTAATGTATTTACGGACATGCTATTTTTTGGTTAAATCCCTTTAAACGTTCAAATTTACAACTAAAACAATTAATTCCTTTGTTTGATGAGCAATTCGGAAAAAGATCAGAAGATCGTGTCTCAGATTAGAAAATTGGAGGAGAAGTATGAGGCGATGGGGCAAGATTTGTCATCCTATCTCGATGGTCTTTTGCATGCTGACTACCTTACCTACTGGGACTATATTCACCTCGATACCCTGCTGAGTCTGCAGACGCCGAGAACCGGTTTTCCTGACGAAAAGATATTTATCCTTTATCACCAAATCACGGAACTCTATTTTCAGCTGATAAGAAACGAAATGAAGCAGCTGTCGTTCGACGACGCTGATGATATTGGCCTTTTTAAAATGAGGATCAAAAGGATCCATCGCTACTGGAAACACCTGGTGGATTCCTTTGAAGTAATGATCGACGGCATGGAGCCTTCGCAGTTTCTGAAGTTCAGAATGGCACTGCTGCCTGCCAGCGGCTTTCAGTCTGCCCAATACCGACTGATAGAAATCGGGTCAACACCATTGATCAACCTGACCGATAAGGCCTACCGGGAGAGTGTGCACGGAGAACCTTCAGTGGAATTTCTGATCGACAACCTGTATTGGAAAAGAGGGGCAACGGAGCTGGCTACGTCGAAAAAGACGCTGACACTTCGCCAGTTTGAGGATAAATATCATCGTGAGTTTATTCAATTTGGCGAAGAGATAAAACATCGGACGATTTGGGATGTATATCGACAACGGTACGAAAAGCACGGGGAAGAGGAACTTATTGAACTAATGAGGGCATTAGATATGGAGGCCAACGTCAAATGGCCGCTGTCTCACTTTAAGTCCGCCACCAGATACCTGCAAAGAGAGCCTGACGTAATTGCTGCCACAGGTGGTACCAACTGGCAAAAATACTTGCCGCCACGCTTTCAAATGGTTACATTCTTTCCCGGTCTTTGGAGTGAAACCGAGCTGCATCAATGGGGGAAGTCAACCGATGTAGTTGCAGCGCCAAGTCAATAACTAAATGGTAGCGACGGTCTTTAAACAGGTGTTCTTGCTGGCCTTTGGCCTTTTATGTGTCGTTCAGTCGTTGAAGGCGCAGGAGGAGAAATCTGTTTACTATGACCAGGAAAAAAAGTACCTGAAGGAAAAATACCACGTTTCTTATGCCAACCCCAGAGAGTTGCAGGGGCTTTACGAATCCTACTACGTGACTGGCAACAAGCAAATGATGGGCAACTACAGCCGGGGCACAGCATCAGGGCTGTGGGAGTACTATTATGAGAGTGGTGGGATAAAAATGAAGGGATACCTTGAAAATGGAATCCCCTTCGGGAAATGGGAATACTTCTACGAAAGTGGCAAAAAGAGCATGCAGGGGAGCCTCTATGGCGAAGTGCGGGGAGGCAACTGGACGTTTTATTTTGAGCATGGAGACATAAAGAGTGAGGGGGCGTTCAATAATGGCGAGCGCCAGGGAATTTGGAATTACTTCTACGAAGATGGAACATTGAAAGCTCAGGCGTTCTATGAAAACGGGACAGGTATCTATAAAGAGTTTTACCCGTCGGGGCAGCTAAAGGCACAGGGCTTGAACAAAGGTGGTAAAAGCGAAGGCAAGTGGGTGTACTATTTTGAAGACGGAAGCAAGCAGGCTGAAGGCATGTTCAGGGAGGGTGAACGGATAGGAGGTTGGAAGTATTTCCACACCAATGGTGAGATTTCAGCAGAGGGGGCGTTTGAAGCTGGGACTAAGGAAGGCAACTGGAAGTATTATCATGAGGATGGTACTGTCAGTGCTGAGGGCAACTTGGCAGATGGCAAAAAGGATGGCTCTTGGAAGCTGTTCGAAAGAGATGGGCAGACGAAGGGAAGTGTTCTTTACCGTGACGGCTTTGGTACATACACAGAGTACTTTGAAAGCGGTAAAATTAAAGTGAAAGGCGACCTGAAGGATGATGTGAAAGTTGGACAGTGGTACTATTATTTTGAAAGCGGGGTACTGGAGGGGGAATGCTTTTTCATCGACGGTGTAGGTGTCTTTCGGGGCTATTATGAAAATGGCACCCTGAAAATGGAAGGAGAAGTTCGAAATGGTGATAGGGTGGGCGAGTGGAAGCTTTACCACGAGGATGGCAGCCTGGCAGGACTTTACCGACCTATTTACGAGGATGATAAGCCGGTCTTCAGGCTCTCCGAAACCGAAGACCTGGTGCCAGACAGGGTGCCTTATAACAAGCCAGAGTATAAATTTAAGAACCGAAACTCCCGGTATTTTACGCCAAGAGTCGGCGAATACAAAGGGTGGATATTTGCCACAAACCCACTGGCACCCCTGCTTGGTGGCTTGCCGGTGTCCGTCGAACACTATTCACAGGAGCGGCTGGGCTACGAATTTCAGTTTATTTATCTGAAGCAACCATTTTTCAAAGGATTCTCCTCTGTGCGAGACAATAAACTCTTTCTGCAAGGAAGCAGAATTAAGCTGCGCCAAAAGTTCTACGATAGCGATAACCTGTTTGGGATGTTCTACTTTGGCCAGGAGGTGGCATTTACCTCTATTGACCACCGGGCGCATATCATCGATTCGACGGGAGTGAACAACCGCCGCATGACAATAGGCACACAGGAGCAGAAAATTGAATACGGACTATTTATTGGCAACCGGTGGCTGAGCGACCCGGGAGGCAGTGGGTTCACCGTGGATGCTTATATTGGAGCGGGCATCGGCTATAGGCTCCTGAGAAAGAATTATCAGGAGACGGCGGAACGAAATAATGTGTTTTCTGATTTAAACCAGAGCAATATTTCATTTCCAATAATTATTGGGGTGAATATTGGGTTCTTAGTTGGGCCCAAAAATGGCCCCGGTTTTTTTGTTAACTAAATGAGTAAAAAGACAGTAATACTAGGCGCTACCACCAATCCTGAGCGGTATGCCTATATCGCAGCTGACAGACTTTTGAAGGCAGGCCACGAAATTGTTCCCGTAGGCATCAAAAAGGGACAGGTCTTTGGCCATAAAATTTTAGATGTGACATCCTCGCCAATGGTAGATGAGCTAGACACAATTACAATGTACGTCGGCCCTCAGCATCAGAAGAGCCTTTACGACTATATTACCCAACTGCACCCAAAAAGAGTGGTGTTCAACCCTGGCAGTGAGAACCCTGAGCTTGAGGAGTTGCTTCGTAGTGAAGGAGTAGAGGTAGTTGAAGGATGTACACTCGTTATGCTTTCCACCAATCAATACTGAAAAAGGCTGATTTCGGATTTCCGGGATTTCGGTTCGTCCAAGGATACGCATAGTTGGGCGAAACCGTCTCCTGCTTAGTCGAGTCTTCAACACCTGCGTGATTTGGTGCCGTACTTTTAGGAAGATTTAAGAATTTCTAAGAGTACAGCTATGAAGAATGTATTAGTTTATTTTACCATTTTATCGGGAATATTTACCGCAGCGCAGGGCCAGTCAGTAATCAATGCCTATGCTAAAGTCAGCAACGTTTCTGGTGCCAATCTTTCACTATCCAATGTAAATGAGACTTACGCCACGTTCGAAGCGGGTGAAAAAGTTCTCATTATGCAAATGCAGGACAATGTTATAGGCTCTAACACTGGTAACAATGCAAACTTCGGAAACATATCAACAATAGGTAGTGCCGGGCTTTACGAAGAAGCTACCATACAAAGCGTGACAGAAACTGCTGGTGCTTTGCAAACCATTTGGTCGGAGACTTTCGAGGATCAGGCTTATGGCACGACGACCGATAACGGCATTACGGCCTGGTCATTGGGTTGTAGCGGAGCGACACCTTGTGGTGTTCCTGCCGGCGGAGGAAGGTCAGCCAATGTTTACGACGGCTCTGGAGCAGGCTACTCAAGACTTATAGTTGGAAACAACGTCTCTAACCCTGTTAAGTGGAGTTCAGAAGTGTTGGATATTTCCAGGTACACAAGTGTAAGCATTTCAATGCTTCTCGCTCAGGCCGGATACGATAATGGAAGTGATTATGTAAGAGCATATTATTCTGTAGATGGCTCGGCTGAGCAAATCCTGACAAACGGGAACAGGTCTGGCAATTTTGGTGCTGTAAGTGCTACTGCCTCTGGTGTCTCAGGCTCAACGCTGCAACTATTCGTATACATTATGAACAACGCCACCAACGACTTCGGTGGGTTCGATGATGTACTGGTTACGGGCACTCCCGGAACACCTTCTTCAATCACTCTGACATCGTCACTAGCCAATACTTACAACACAGGTGCTAATTCTTCCCTGCAGATTATCTCATTCCCTGAGTATGTCAACTACACCACAACTGCCAATCTTACCGCCCTTCCATGGGATGGAAACGTAGGCGGTGTTTTTGCCATTGACGTTAATAATACCCTGACCCTTGCAAATAACATTTCTGTGAACGCTCAGGGTTTCACCGGTGGGCTTCCAAACCCAACAGGCGATGGAAGTGGCTGCGATGCGGCTACTTATATTACTAACTCGAATAGCTACGCCAGAAAGGGCGAGAGTATTTATAAAGTAACATCTACTAACTATCGTGCTGCAAGAGGAAAGGTTGCCAACGGCGGCGGAGGCGGCAACTTCCACAATGCCGGCGGCGGCGGTGGAGGCAACTACACCACAGGTGGTGCCGGCGGCCCGGGTTGGGACGGTTCTACAGGTGGGTGCACCCCTACATCCGGTGGTCTTGGTGGGTTGGATCTTAGCTCTTATATCTCTGCCTCAAGAGTGTTTATGGGCGGTGGCGGTGGCGGTGGTCAGCAAAACAACGGTGTGTCTCTCACAGGTGGAGCAGGCGGAGGAATCATCATCATCAGGGCTTCAACCATTCAAACCAATGGAGGCTGTGGCGGCTTGTCAATCACGGCAAACGGTGCAAGTAAAGGTCTTACCGGAAACGACGGAGGCGCTGGTGCTGGTGCCGGAGGATCGATCGTCTTCCAGGTAAACAACTGGAGCCTGAGCTGTGCTGTTGCTACAGAGGCCAAAGGAGGAAACGGAAGTTCTGTCAACGACGGTAATACGCACGGCGGTGGTGGCGGTGGTGGTAAGGGAGTGATTATTTTCTCCGGAACAGTGCCGGCAACCAATTTTTCTACAAGCAATTCGCAGGGTATTGGTGGTGCCAATGGAACCAACGGAGGCGCTGGAACTGCCGTTGCCGGAGGCACAACTCCTTCGAGTGCATCGGCCGATGCTGATGGTGTTATGGAGTCTTCTTCAGGTGTGTTGCCGGTTGAGCTGCTTAACTGGAATGGAAAGGAAGTTGACAATCAGGTTTTACTAACCTGGACTACCGCCGCTGAAAAGAACAATCATTACTTCACTATTGAAAGATCTTCTGATGCCAAAAATTGGGAAGTCTTTGAAATAGTTGAAGGCGCAGGCACCACTGACCGCAAAATGTATTACGACCTGATGGATGAAGAGCCAATGCCTTCAACCAACTATTACAGGCTGTCGCAAACTGACTATGATGGAACCACAGAAGTGTTTGAAATAGTGTCGGTGAAGCTCGACCTTTTTGCTACGAACTTGCTGCTATACCCCAATCCAAGCAACGGATTGTTCAAAATCAAGCTACCCGACGTATTGCTGGAGGCCGACTATGCCATACAGATGTTTGATGTGAATGGAAGGGCGGTTGAGGCCAACGTAAGCCAGGAGTGGGGAGAAGTTGTTGTGGACGCAACCTCGTTGTCAACTGGATACTACTTTGTAAAAGTGGCCGTCGGCAGCTATATCCAAAACATCAAAGTAATTATCGATTGATAGCTTAGTTATATTTGAATATCAGCTAGTTATGCCTGATTATAAAAGCTCTACTTGTTCGGTGGTTGCTACGATGGAAAGTTTAAAAGTAAGGTGTCTTACCAACGATCGAAATTCTGGACTGTATGCAAGTTGGCTCTCGATTCCCGTTACCGGCCGCTGGTTGGATCGTACCGGGCACGACGGGCAGCCGCTAAAATTTGGTCTGAGAAATGATAATGTTCGACGAATTTTTCCGGGAGTTAGTCGACACTTTCCATTTCACATCTTATTGATACCTACATTCATTTCACCTAAATAACAGTGCCATGAAGTCAACGCTAATTGTTCTCGCCTTTTTATCTGTAGCACTTCTAAGTGCCGAAGGAAAAGCCACTACTGATGGAACGAAAATAGTTAATAACGAGACTGAGGTTCTCAATCTGGAGGCCATCAATCATGGCGGGTCTCAAGACAATTGGCGGTTGGATTTTGAGGGTGAATTGCTGGATATTATGTTCGAAGTTAGCCCGGAGCATTGGCCAATTGCAGACGATGAGACAGAGGCCATTGTGGGTGATAACATTAGCAAAGGTGCCCATGCCTTATTTCCAGAGGTCTCTAAATTGAGCTTACGTGGCTGGACAGCCAATGCAACGAATGAGCAGGTGGAGCTTTCGTGGGTAACAACCAGCGAAAACAACAACAAGTACTTTACCATAGAAAAGTCGGCTGATGCTCGTAACTGGACTGTTTTAGGCATCGTAAAGGCAGCTTGTACAAAATCCAGTGAAACGCAATACAAGTTTGAGGATAAAAACCCATTGCCGGTTGATACTTATTATCGACTGTCGCAGACAAGCAGTGAGGGAGTAAGGGAAATGTTTGACGTGCGAAAAGTAACAGTTGATTTTGCTGACCACAAACCTGCCGTTCACAAAGCCAAAGAACAAAAAGCATTCGAAATCAGGCTGGAAGATCCTTTGTACGATCTGGGATACGCAACAACTGTGCTTGATCACAATGGCGCTCCCGTTGAATTTAGTATGACGCAAGAATCAAACGGAGTTCTCTTTGATGTCTCGTCTCTCGCTCCGGGTCAATACTCAGTGAAGTTTGATATTGGCGACTACGACGAGCAATTCGACGTAGTAATTGACTGATCGGTGCGTATTATGCAGCTAACCCCTTAGCTGGCTGTTGTTCGAGCGTTGAAGCGCACCATCTAGTTGGCCATTGCTTTATAATCAATAAGGATGTCATTGGCCGTCATGTAGTTTTTTAGGAATTCCACCGTGTCCGCTTCTTTACCTGTGAAATCCCTTATGAGCTCATTGTTAAAAAAGAAAACCTTGAGCTTATCGAGTTTTGTCACCTCCCTGGGAAAATCCCTGATGTCGTTGTTAGATACTTTTAGCTCTCTTAATTTTTTCAAAGTCAGAACAAACAAAGGAAACGCACTGAGATAATTGTTGTTGACGTGGAATATTTCCAGATTATTCAGTTTCCCAAATTCTTCCGGCAGGTAGCTAAGCCGGTTGTGGTGAAGGTACAGGGCTTTTAGATGAGCCAGGTCTGCAATTTCGGCAGGAACAGAATAGAGCTTGTTGTAAGAAGTATACAGTATTTCCAACTCACTAAAATTGTTGATAGCGGGATCAATCACCTCAAGCTCATTGTGATAAATGTCGATCACCTTGAGCTTTTTCAGGTTGTAGAAACTTGCAGGTAGTTGGCTGATCCTGTTTTTGTACATTGAAAAAGCCTCCAGTTGTTCAAAGCCATCGATCCAGTCTGGAATATCAAGAATCGCATTATTATTGAACTGCAGGTTATTAAGTTCTTTCAGTGCCAGCAGATTTGGTGTGAGGTAGTTGATGTCGTTGTTGTCCAAATTTAATAGCTGCAGACGTCGGAGGGGGCGCAGGTTCTGTCCGTCTGTCTGAATGCAGTTGTTCTCCAGCTTCAGGGCCCTAAGTGTTCTGATGCGGCCGGTTCTCGATGGGAGGCTCGTTAATTCATTGTTCATCATTACCAGTTCTTCAATTCTCCGAAGCCTGTTTATCTGCTTCGGCACTTCAGTAAGGTTGTTTCGATTCAAATAAACCTTACTGATCTGCCAGTTCCATCCTGTGGTCAATCCCAGGCTGTCCAACCGATTGGACGAGAGGTCCACTACCTCCAGTTGTTTGAGCTTTCGCAATTTACCAGGGAGCTTGAAGATATAGTTGCTTCTCAGGTCAAGAGACTCTAGTTGCTTTAACCGGAAAACAAAAGCCGGTATTTCCCGCAGACTATTGCCTGACAAATCAAGTCTTTTCAGAGAATCGAGCTGAATACCAGCCAGCTCATCGGGATTAAAAAGCGTGCTGTTTAGACTTAAACTGGTAATATGAGGATAGCTATTCAGGATGATGCCTAAACTATCTGTTCTACAGTGCGAAAGATTGAGAAATTTAATTGTGTCTTTTCGACTGTTAGCAACAGCGTTTCGCCAATTAAATTCCCCCATTTCAATGGAGAACTTGCTCCTCATTTCGTTGCCCCTTTTTACTTCAGATGACTGTTGAGCCAACAAAAAAACAGGGAAAATAATGATTAAAAACGATAACGCTGCATATTTGCTTTTCATACCTTAAAACTAAGAACTTAGTTAATTATTTCCTACTGTTAAACATGTATAAGAGTGATAATTATACTATTTTTGACGAGCTTAAAACTGAAAGATGAGTGACGAAAAAGGAAGTAGCAAAAGCAACAATTATTCAGCACAAAATATCCAGGTCCTTGAAGGACTAGAGGCCGTAAGAAAGAGGCCGGCCATGTATATAGGTGACGTGGGCATCAGAGGCCTTCACCACATGGTTTGGGAAGTAGTAGACAACTCCATTGACGAAGCGCTGGCAGGCTATTGTGACCTTATCAAGGTGACAATTGAAACTGATAATTCCATTCTTGTCGAAGACAACGGTAGGGGTATTCCCACCGATATCATGGAGAAAGAACAGAAGTCTGCCCTGGAGGTAGTAATGACTGTACTTCATGCCGGCGGTAAGTTTGACAAAGACACTTACAAAGTATCGGGAGGTCTCCACGGAGTGGGTGTTTCTTGTGTGAATGCGTTATCGACGCAATTGATTGCCACTGTTCATAGAAATGGTAAGATTTATCAGCAGGAGTTCGCTAAGGGTATACCTCAAACCAAGGTAAGCGAAATTGGCGAAACCGATCAGCGTGGTACTACGATTCATTTCAAACCCGACGGAAGTATCTTCACTTCGCTGGAGTACAACTATGAGACAGTTGCCAGCCGGTTAAGGGAGCTGTCTTACCTCAACGCCGGTATACACATCACGTTGACAGACAAGCGGAACCTCGACGACAATGGTCTTCCCACCACTGACGATTTTCATTCGGAAGGAGGGCTTGCCGAATTTGTTGAATACCTTGATTCCACCCGGGAGAAGCTCATTCCAGCACCTATCTATATCGATGGTGAAAAGGGAGATATCCCTGTTCAGGTGGCAATGAACTATAATACCTCTTATTCTGAGAATGTGGTGTCGTACGTGAACAACATCAATACCATTGAAGGAGGTACCCATGTGGCCGGCTTCAGAAGGGCACTGACACGTACATTGAAGGCTTATGCCGACAAGTCAGGGCTTCTTGACAAGGTGAAGATGGAAATTGCTGGTGATGACTTCAGAGAAGGACTTACGGCCGTCATTTCAGTGAAAGTAGCTGAGCCTCAGTTTGAAGGACAAACCAAGACTAAACTTGGCAACTCCGACGTAATGGGCGCTGTTGATACCACTGTTTCGGAGATGCTTCAATATTACCTCGAAGAGCATCCGAAGGAAGCGAAAATGATCGTTTCTAAGGTGATTCTTGCTGCTCAGGCACGTCACGCAGCTCGCAAGGCCCGTGAAATGGTGCAGCGCAAGAATGTATTGTCAGGAACAGGCCTTCCTGGCAAGCTGGCCGACTGCTCGGACAAAGATCCCGCAGCATGTGAGCTGTATCTAGTGGAAGGTGACTCTGCCGGTGGTTCGGCCAAGCAAGGCAGAGACAGGAAATTCCAAGCCATTTTGCCTTTAAGAGGTAAGATTCTAAACGTTGAAAAAGCACAAGAGCATAGGATATACGACAACGAGGAGATCAAAAATATGATCACAGCGCTTGGCGTGAGCTTTGGCACTGAGGACGATGAGAAAGGCCTCAACATGGAGAAGCTTCGCTATCACAAGGTGATCATTATGACGGATGCGGACATTGACGGAAGTCATATACGCACGCTGATCCTGACATTCTTCTTCCGTTACATGAGAGCCTTGATTGAAAAGGGCTACCTCTACATCGCACTACCGCCTTTGTACCTTTTGAAAAAGGGCAAGGAAGAGCGTTATGCCTGGTCGGAAGACGACAGGATAAGAACAGCCAAGGAAATGGCAGGTGATGGCAAAGAAGATTCTATTGGCTTGCAGCGTTACAAAGGTCTCGGTGAAATGAACCCTGAGCAGCTATGGTCTACTACGATGAATCCTGAGTTCAGGAGCTTGAAACAGGTGACCATAGAGTCGGCTGCGGAGGCCGATCACCTTTTCAGCATGCTTATGGGCGATGAAGTGGCTCCAAGGCGTGAATTCATTGAAAAGAATGCCAAGTATGCTAAGGTAGATGTTTAAATAATCGAATCGGAAAAGCTAATTTAGGGTTCGACATTGTCGAACCCTTTTTTGTTTACAAATATATACTTACATGAGCGACCTGATCCTTAAAGACCGCTATTCAACGCAAATAGACAATAGTCAATACATTAGCCGGGATTTGAGCTGGCTGAAGTTTAATCATCGGGTGCTTGATCAGGCCAAAAAGGAGGGAAGACCCTTGCTAGATAGGCTGAAGTTCCTTGCCATTACGGCTTCCAATGCTGATGAATTTTTTATGATCAGAATGGGGTCGCTCTATAACTACCTTGACTATGGCAAGGAAAGGGTTGACCTCTCCGGGCTAAAGGCAATTCCGTTCAAACGCAGGCTTCTGAGTGAGTTCAAGATATTTACCAAAGAGCAGACCGACTATTTTGTTGAGCACCTTTTACCAGAGCTCCCAAAGAATGGGATAAAGATTACCCAGGTAGAAAGCCTACAGAAAAAGGAGCAGGAAAGAGTGAGAAACTACTTTCAAAAAGTGGTACACCCCATGCTCACTCCAATGGTATTTGACTCCTTTCACACGTTTCCTATCCTGGTCAACAACGTGCTTATTTTCGGCGTGGTAACCAGGAGCAGGGAAGAGCATGAGGAGAAAAGGAAGATGTCTTTTATTCAGATCCCCACCAACCTACCCAGGTTTTATGAGATCGAGCGAAACGACACTTTTTATTTCGTGCCGATAGAAGACATTGTTAGAACATATATCGACTCATTTTTCAAGAACGTCGAAATTATTTCTGAGACTTTGTTCCGGGTAACAAGAAATGGTGATTTTACTTTGGAGGAGTCGGAAGACCTGGAAGCCAACTTTATAGATGAGCTCAAGAGTAAACTGAGGACAAGAAAGACCGGACGAGTGGTCCGGATTGAGGTGGAAGACAAGTACGATAAGTGGCTCATAAAGCAGCTCAAGCTGAGATGGGAACTGGACGAAGAAAACGTCATCACCGTGCACAAACCTGGTTTGATGGATTACACAGGCCTCTGGCAGATTGTTAAGCATTCAGAGTTCTCCCATCTTTGCACGCCTATTCCTGCTCCGGTTCAGCCGGTCAGTATTAGTCAGGATGCTGACGAAAACATCTTTAAGATACTGAAGCGCAGGGATATCATGCTTCATCACCCTTACAATTCGTTTGAGCCGCTGATGAACCTGCTTGAAAAGGCAGCAGAGGATCCCCATGTTTTGTCAATCAAGCTTACCATTTACCGGTTGGCCAAAAATAGCCGGATTATAGAAGCTCTGTTAAATGCTGCTGAAAACGGGAAGCACGTTTCGGTGCTTTTTGAGGTGAAGGCCCGATTTGACGAAGAGAACAACATGCGGGAGGCCAAGCGGCTGCAAAAGGCTGGGTGCTTTGTCATCTACGGCGTTGGGTTACTCAAGACCCATACAAAGCTGATGCTGATCGTGCGCAAGGAGGGCGAGAAGGTTACCCGCTATGTTCACCTCGCCAGCGGCAACTACAATGAGGCAACTGCAAGACTATATACTGATGTAGGTATCCTAAGCACCAACGAGGTGTACGCCAGCGATGTGTCGGAGTTCTTTAACGCAATCACCGGACATTCTTATCCTGAGAAATACGAGAACCTGATCACAGCACCCAGGGAAATGAGAAACTCATTGATCGAACTCATTCTCAATGAAGCGAAGAATGCCACCTCAGGGTTACCCAGTGGCATAGTTATCAAAATCAATTCGTTGCAAGACATCGATGTCATCAATGCGCTTTACCAGGCTTCGCAGGCTGGTGTTCAGATTAAGCTTACAGTGAGAGGTATTTGTTGTCTTCGCCCTGGCAGAGCCGGACTGAGTGAGAATATCACAGTAGGCTCGATTGTGGGTGAGTACCTGGAGCATTCACGTATCTTCTACTTCCACAACAATGGGGAGCCAAAAGTGTACGCCGGAAGCGCCGACATCATGGTAAGGAGTTTTGATCGCCGCCTGGAATCACTTTTTCTGATTAATGACCCGTTCCTTAAGAAGCAGGCAATCAATATTTTGAAATTCAACCAGAAGGATAACTACAACAAATATGTGATGCAGGAAGATGGCAGCTATGAAGCGGTGCAGCCCGGAGAAAATGAACCGATCTTCAACATCCATAAAGAGTTTTACCGGGTAACGAGGGACATGATTGAGAATGCCAGCCTTTTTTAGGTCAGCTTTTCTTTTCTACATTGAGTTCAAGGTAGCCGGTACCGGCATCGGGGAGTCGCCTGAAAACGACTCCTTCGAGCTCTGCCAAAACAATTTCAGCGGTCGTGTAAATTTCGCAGCCGTCCATCAGGTGGCCGCCGGTGGTTTTCCCATCGCCATCCGACAAGGAGATGTGCAAATGAATGCCATGCCGGGAGAGCGTGCCCGTCAGCGATACTATTTCGTATTTGCCTTCGGTAATTGTGGCTGCATTGCTATTGGCATACCGTATCGCTGCTTTTTTAAGGCTTCCAACACAGGTAGTGATTGCGGCAGCATCAATCGCATGTGTTTGAGCCCAGGCCGCAAGCGATTCTCTAAGCTTTTGCCCGGGCACCAACCTTATCGTGTGAAAGGAAGCCGACCTGGCCTTCATATGGTATTGTCTTGAATGATAGTCTGAAGTTGCTCGTTATACTCGTTTAGTCGGGAGAGCAGTCTTTCTTTCGATTTGTCGCTGTCCAGCTCTATTTTTTGACCATCGTCAAACTTGATGTACGCCTGGCAGCTCTGCGACTGGAAATCAAATTTTGCTCCGCTCCGGCTCACCATCCTTTCTGACTCCAATATTTTGTTGATGAAAATCTTCTCGATGCCAGTATAGTTCTTCCAGGTACCGCTTTGAAACCAAAGCAGCGATACGAATTCTTTGTATTGCTTTTGAGAGGTGTCAAGAGACAGCCCATATCTGGCAGTAAGCATAAGTGCTCCTAAAAAAACAGAAGCAGAAGAAACCAGAAAGCCAAACAGGTTGATGTGTTGTGTGAAAAATATAATGGCAAAGATTAAAGCAAGAATGCCAAAGAACCTGAATTGCTTTGGCAGCACATATTCGTGCATGATATTGATAGGCTCCATGGCACTAAATTTTCTTTGGATAGATGAAATAGTCATAGGGAATACCATACCCAACGGAAATGAATAAGTGGATCGAAAAGCTAAATATTCATTCTCATTGGTAAAAGCTATTCCATCGCACCGGCGAACCGGTGGCCGCTGAGAAATAAACTATATACACATGAAATTACGATTCAATGGATAACAAAAAAAGCCACCTCGTTGGAAGTGGCTTTTATAAATTCGGTTTTGACTTTGTTAGTGTGCGGCCTCAACGGCAGGCTTCTTGCCTTTCTGCCAGAAGAAGAAGATGGTGAATGCCACTATCAGGATGCCTGGGAAGAATAACATGGTAGTCAACGTCTCTTGTCCTGCAGCTAATTCCAGTGCATCTCCGGTAAGTCCCTGCGACAGCGCTTCAGCTCTGGCATCGTCAATCCATCCGCCAATAATTGGCTGCCAGATAGAAGTAGAAAACATACCCACACCACCGACGATAGACATACCGAGAGCACCACTAAGGGGAGCTCTTTGCGCAACGGCTCCAACCATAACTGGCCAGAAGTAGCAAACGCCAATGGCAAATATAACGGCTGCAGCGTAGGCCATAGGGCCGGTAACTGTGCTGAATAGATAGATTCCAATGAAAGTAAAAATAGCTCCTCCGAGTAAAACACCAGTTTGGCCGAGAGCTTTAACAACCGGACCGGCGAAGAATCGGCCTACTGCCATTACACCTGTGGTTAACGCCAATAGTACCATTCCGCTAACACCACTGCTATTGAGTACAATGTTTACCCACTGCTGAGGGCCAAATTCTGAAATGGCTGTAAAGGCCATGAATACAAAGAGGAAAATGTAAACTGGTGAGATCATCGCCTTGAAGTTTTCAGCCAATGAAGACTGACCTTCTATCTTAGGCTTAGGGAATGTTTGTCCCCAGAACAAATAGGCATACACAAGGGTAGGGATGATAAGCACCCAAATTTGAGACTGCCAGGTCATGCCTGCGTCGGTCATGAACTTTGAAATAAGGCTACCAATCACAATGCCACCAGGGAACCACATATGGAACCTGTTTAGCATTTTATTCATGGTTGTACCCGAATAAGAGTCAGCAATCATCGGGTTACACGCTGCTTCAGTACAGCCGTTACCAAAGCCAATGAAAAGTGTCGAGATGATCAGGGTCCAGTAACCACCTGCATAGATGGTGAGCAGAATACCTATGGCATGTGACAAGAGGGCCACCTGCATGATAACTTTAGGGCCTACTGAGTAGTAAACCAGCCCACCAATGATCATGGAGATGGGAAAGCCCAAAAACCACATTGAATTGATGAAGCCAAGTTGTTCGGCAGTCAGGTTGAATTCCTGGCCCAGCTGGGGCAAAATTCCAGCCCGAATCGAAAAGGTGAAGGCAGTAGTGATCAGCGCAAAGCAACTGCCATAAAATAGCCTGTTCTTGTTATCTGTTTCAGACATGTGTAGTGTAGTTTAAGTGGTTCATAGAATTCCCTGAAATTATCATTATTTAAATTTTTTTAATATCCCTTTCACGTAAAAATACTTTTTACTAAATTTATTGTCATAAAAGCTAAATATTATGGAGTTAAGAGCTTTAATCGACAATAATGTTAGTATGAGCAGTGTCTCTTCTTATGATTCGAGCCATTTTGATGACCAATATAAGATAAAGATCACTTCGAAGAAGCTTCATTCGGGAAGATGCCAGGTTAAATTTTATGCAAGTATTGCTGATCGCAAACAACTGTATGGCTATGTGCTGGTGAATGCTGAGGAAACACTGAAGAAAGTGATGGAGAGAATCCGTATGCGGCTTGATCGGATGAATACCAGTGATTCATTTCACCACATTAATTTGTACAGCATCGGCAAAAAGGATGCTGACGATCTTAACTTTATTATTTTTGACGCCTGATAACGCTATTGACATGGTTAATATAAACGAGAACATACGGTTTTTGAGAAAGCAGAAAGGGCTGACACAAGAACAGTTTGCTGAGAAAGTAGGTATCAAGCGGTCTGTGGTAGGAGCGTACGAGGAGGGGAGGGCATCGCCACCACTTGAAACGTTGCTTAAGATGGCTGAGCTTTTTCAAATCACAGCGGACGATTTTATCAGCAAAAACCTGAGTAAGGGAGAGACGGCATCGCCAATTGGAACTGGTGGAAGTTCACCACAGTTCAAGGTGTTGTCCATTACTGTGGACAAAGATGACAATGAGAACATAGAACTCGTGCCACAAAAAGCTTCTGCCGGCTATCTGAATGGATTTGCTGATCCGGAGTATATCGAAGAACTGCCACGTTTTCAATTGCCGGTGCTTCCAAAAAATGCTACTTACAGGGCATTTGAGATTAGCGGTGATTCCATGTTGCCCCTTGAAAGCGGCACGATTATCATAGGCCAATACCTGGAGAGTTCCGATCACATAAAGAATGGGAAAACCTATGTGCTTGTAACTAGCAAAGAGGGCGTTGTATACAAAAGGGTATTTAATTACCTGAAGGACAACGGCAAGCTATACCTGGTGTCCGACAATGCCGTTTACACACCTTATGAAATTCAGGGAAGTGATGTGCTGGAGATTTGGGAGGCGAAGGCTTTTATTAGCTTCAAGTTTCCTGATGATGGAAAGTCATCAGAGCTGAGCCTGGAAAAGCTTACCCAAATAGTATTGGAGTTACAACAGGAAGTTGTTAAGCTGAAGGACCGGTAATAAGGTCTTCAAATGAGGCTTCCAATTTGCTGAGCCACTCTTTCTTTTTGCTGATATGGAGGTTGGTCTTTGACAGGTTAAACCATTGACCACCCCCAATATTCAGGAAGGTATCTCCCTTGGTATTATAGTTTGGTTGCACGTCCTCTGGATAGTATTCGGCGATGTAAATTTGCTTTAACACCTTTCCAAGCTTTTCCCAGGGGATTTTTTTATTGACAACCAATCCACCAAGCCGCTCTTCAATGAAGGCCTCTCTTTTTTCAAACGACCCCTTCAATGAAAGCTTTCTTTCGCCCTTCACAAAGTCCATCTCAAGTGGCTTTTCAACCTTAGCAGTTTCAATACAGGCTTGCTGCAACTCCTGAAGCCAATACTCCCAGCTGCCTGTGTTGGCGGGGTATTTTGCCTCATCTCCCGCAAGGGTCACTTTTATTTTGCACCGGCTCAACTTGTCAGCCTTGCCACTCCAGGTAGTTTTTTTGATTAGGTCTTCCAACGACTCGTTCCACACACCAGGAAGTGAGCCCGACCAGTTGATGTCATCATCTCCGGTGAATCCTTCGTTTAGTATTTCATCTTCCTCAAGCGCTTCTCTGTCTGTATATGTGAGGCTAAAAGAAATAGCTACACTGTCGGAGGGCACTAGCTCTGCATGAATATGAAAAGAATATGGAGCAGGAATGTTCTGTGTGAAATAGTCAATGGAGATCGTGTTGGTCATGTAGTTGCGCTTCAAAGTGCAAATTTAAGATAAAACTGATTCAACTGTTTTCAATTTATCGACTTTGCCCGACGATGTTTTTATAAAGTGCTCCAAAAAGTAAATGTGCTTTGGGGCATGATAGGGCGGGAGGGCAGCCCTTAGGCTTTCGATTAAGCCACTAATTTCTATGCTTTGAGCTGATTCAATACAGAGAATCAACCTTTGTCCCAATTTTTCGTCTGGCATTCCGGAAGTGAAGAACTGTGCACCAGGAAACATGGTTTCGAGTTCGGGGGCGATGAGTTTGTCCACTTCTTCAGGGAATATTTTAACGCCCCCTGAATTCACGACGTTGTCGTAGCGGCCTTTCCAAATGAAGGTGGTAGCGCTTGTTAGCTCCACAATGTCGTTGGTGGTCACGGGTTGGTTGCCCGTCACCTCCCCACTAACTACAAGGCATTCACGCTCGTCAGTTGATATTTCAATGCCGGGCAGCAGTGTAAACTCATCCGGGGTGTCTTCATGATTTAGTTTCCTCAAAGCTACGTGCGAGATAGTCTCTGTCATGCCATAAGTATGGTACACTGGCGGAGCAATCGATTTTAACTTGGGTAGATAGCTTAGCTGAACAGGCGCTCCCCCAATGAGGATGGCACTGGCTTTGTCCAGCATTTCTGGACTGTTGTCGAGTGAACTGTACAATTGAAGGGGAACCAACGACATTAAGCCCAAAGAAGGCAGCGCCTCAAGGTGATTCATTAATTGTGTTGTTGGGCTAATGATCTGCAAGGGCAGGTCATGGATAAGCGCTCGCACCAGTTGCATTTTTCCTCCTATATATCGGGCATCTATGCAAACCGTGACCGGCGTTCCCGGTGCAATCTTCAGAAAATTTATAGTTGCCTTGGCGCTGGCAATCATCTGGTTTCTGGTCACTTGAATTTCCTTTGGAATGCCAGTGGATCCAGATGTGTGGAGGGTGAAACTATTTGCGCCTGACAGCCATTGTTTGATGAATAGGAGAATTCCCTGTTCGTAGTTGTCGAATGTACTCAGGTTGTTAGCTGACGTCAAATCAACATTTTTGTCGTTTAACCAGATGGTGCTATTGTAGGTCAATCAGTGGACAGTATTTAATGTTAATGATCAAATGAGGGCAAATAATAGATTTGTTGGACTGAATTTATATTTTTGATTTTCCATCAAATATAAGTTGATAACAATACTAGAACTTGGCAGAGTCTGATTTTTTACTGGTTGAGCGGTTACGCAATAAGGAAGAAGGGGCATTTGAGATTGTTTTCAACTCGTTCTACTCGATTCTTTGCAGCTATGCTAACAAATACCTGAATGACCCGGAGTCGGCAGAGGAAATTGTGCAGGATGTATTTGTTAAGTTTTGGGAGAAGTGTGAGTCACTGGCGCCCGACTCATCAGTTAAATCTTACTTGTTCAGGTCAGTACACAACACTTGCCTTAATCACCTGAAGCATTTGAAGGTAAGGGATGCCTATAAGCAATATGTTGTCAACTACCTCGAAAAAGAATCAACCTACGCCTATGGGATTCACGAAGAGCCGGATTTGGAACAGAAAATTGAGTTGGCAATAAGCTCGCTGCCCCCACAATGTCAGCGAATTTTTAGAATGAGCAGGTTTGACGGGCTGAAGTACCAGGAAATAGCCGACCATATTGGTATTTCCGTGAAGACCGTTGAAGTGCAGATGGGTAAGGCACTTAGACTGCTGCGTGAAAAGCTGAAAGATTTTTTGAAAGACAATTGACAGTTGTTTTTTTGAATTAGCCCGCCAAATTTCAGAACTTAGGAAGCTATTGATACATAGCTTGATCCACTGCTAATGAACCGCATGCACATATGAAATCGCATAGATTTCATTTTTTGTTTTCAATACTGCTGTTAGGCTATTGCTGTACTGTGAGTGCGCAAAGTCAGAAGTCTGTGTTGGACAGGGTAATTGACGTTCAGGTATGGGAGGTAAATCTGGACTCAGCAATTATCAGGGTGTCAGAGGTCTCGGGCATTTTTTTCTCTTACAACGCTGATATAGTTCCAGTCAAACAGAAGTTCACATTAGCTGAGTCCAATAAGTCAGTCAAGTATGTGCTGAGCAAGCTTCTTACCGGCACGGGCCTGGAATACAAGCTCATCGGCGATCAGGTCATTATATTCAAGCCTCAGGTAACTGTTGAGGAGGCCAAGTTTAAGGAGCATGTGATGCTTTTTGGTACGGTAACCGACGACGCCACCGGCCTTCCTATTGAAGGGGTGAATGTTTTTGTTGCAAAGTCAATGTTGGGAGACGGCACTGATCAGAATGGCTTTTTTAGTATTGACCATCTGCCTTTGGGTACCTATGAGGTCACTTTTTCACATGTGGCCTATCAGCTGGGAGTAAAGAAAATCAACATTCAGGATACTACAGACATTGCGCTGCGGATAGCTTTGATTTCGAAGCTGGGTCAACTTGAAAGCATTGAGGTTATCTCCACCAGAGACAAAAGCTGGGAGAGGCACTTGCGAGCTTTTCAAACAGCCTTTCTGGGCTCTACACCTAATGCTTCCCGCTGTGTGATAACAAACGACCATGTGCTGGACTTTCAATACTACGGAAACGACGACCTGCTCATAGGCTACGCCAGTGAGCCATTGATCATAGAGAACTGGGCCCTGGGTTATAGGATTTACTATGTGCTGGAGTTGTTTGAGCAACGGGGAGGAACGACGAGGTATGTAGGAAAATCCCGGTTTGAAGAGCTGACCCCTTCTGACGAGGGAGAGCTAAAGCGGTGGAACAAGAACCGTTTGCGAGCCTACCGTGGTTCGCTAGAACACTTTATCCGATCCCTAACGGCTAACAGGTTGCGAAAAGAAGGGTTTCTTGTTTATAAAGTATACGATTTGCCGACTTCCGATCCTGTGCCATTTTACGAGGTTACTATCAATAGCATACTGAAAAATGGATCACATTCATATGAGAAAAAGTTGTCGTTTAAGGACTACCTCCAGGTAATGTACCTTCGGGAAACAGAGCCAATGTCGTACCTTGAGGAAAAGCAGAAGCTTCTTAGTAATAACCTGGCCTCACCGGCAGGACTTAATTACAGGATGGCTGGAGAGTCAGGAGGAAGCAGGCAGGTGTCCTACTTGCAGTTGAACATTCCAACGGTGTCGGTAGATAGACGAGGCTTTATTTACGACCCATTGGCCGTTACAACTTTGGGGTACTGGTCATGGGAAAGGTTGGCGGAGAGTCTGCCGATTGAATATGAGCCCGAAACCCGACCTCGCAAATAAGTTTTCTGTGTATCTTTGCACCTTTGTTGTATTATTGAATAAGGGTCGGGTAAGCAGATAGTGTTACAAGACTAGATATTTCTAATAGGTCGAAAATGATAGAATTGTTGGCTAAATACCTCTCAGGTAATGCCAGTTTAGAAGAGCAGCAGCAAGTTGAAGAATGGAGAAACGAAAATCAAGAGGAGTTTCTTTCGTTCTCAGAAGCATGGTCTGCTACCGATGTAAAGTCCTTTGATGTTGAGAAGGCAAGGGGCTCCGTTATGGGGAGAATTTCCACCCAAAAGAATTTTGCTCAGGTAAGAGAGCCAGCTAGCGGCTTCTCCGGGAAGATATGGGCTGTAGCAGCATCTATTGTTGTGCTGCTGGGTATAGGATACTTTCTTTTTGTAGGTAGCGGTGCTAACACCAGTGACGAAATAACCGTTGACGGATGGGTGGTAGTAGAAACCGATGCTGGTGAGTCTAAGGATGTTAAGCTGTCTGATGGGTCTGTGGTTGCTATGAGCGAGATGTCACGGCTTAGTTACCCCACTCAATTTGCAGATGAAAGAAGAGTGGTATTCAATGGGAAGGCATTTTTTGACATAACGCCTGATCCTGACCATGCTTTCAAAGTGGAAACTGTAGAGGCGCTGGTAACTGTTGTAGGTACATCGTTTCAGGTGAAGACCGAAAGTGAAGCGAAGTATTCGGAGGTGATTGTTGAAACTGGCGTAGTGAGCCTGACTAAGAAACCACAGCCTAATGTAGCCGAGAGGCCGGTAAAGGTCGAACTGTTTCCGGGCGAAACAGGTGTGGTTAGAAGGGAAGGCCAGGGCGTGTCGAAGTCGAAGAACATGAACCAAAACTACCTGGCATGGAAGACCAATAAGATGGTGTTTAAGCAGACAAGCATGAAGGAGGTAGTGAATACGCTCAACGAAGTTTACAAAGCTGATATCAGGCTGGCAAATAAGGATATTGGTGATTGCCGATTGACTGCTACTTTTGATGGTAAACCGATCAACGAGGTGATGGAAGTAATCAGCCAGACGTTTTCTTTTGAAGTGACTGGTTCTAAAAGCAAATATGAAATAGACGGAAAAGCCTGTAGATAGGCTTTGTTTAGTAGAGAATAAAAAAGGGTGCGAACGCACCCTTTTTTCGTTTATGGAAACTTTGGAAATTTTTTGAAGTCAGGTGCTCTCTTTTCGAGAAAGGCATTTTTTCCTTCCTGGGCTTCCTCAGTAAAATAATAGAGCAAAGTTGCATTGCCTGCCAGTTCCTGAATACCAGCCTGCCCATCCAGTTCAGCGTTGAGACCCATTTTGATCATTCTCAAAGCCATAGGACTGCGCTGCATCATGATCCTGCACCACTCCACTGTAGTTTCCTCCAGCTGATCCAGCGGCACAACTTTGTTGACCATGCCCATGTCTTCAGCTTCTTTGGCGCTGTATTGCTGACAAAGAAACCAGATTTCACGGGCCTTCTTTTGCCCTACATGGCGAGCCAGGTAGCTCGAACCAAAGCCAGCATCGAAACTTCCCACTTTGGGGCCTGTTTGCCCGAAAATGGCATTTTCTGAAGCAATCGTTAAGTCGCACACCACGTGAAGCACATGGCCGCCACCAATGGCGAAGCCATTGACCATAGCTACCACAGGCTTAGGCAGTGACCGTATTTTCTTTTGCAGGTCAAGCACATTCAGTCGGGGGACGCCATCCTTGCCCACATATCCGCCAATGCCTTTGACATTTTGATCGCCGCCGCTACAAAACGCTTTGTCGCCTTCTCCGGTAAGCACAACCACGTAAACGTCCGGGTCTTCCCGGCAGTAGTCCATCGCCTCCGACATTTCATTGACAGTCTGAGGCCTGAATGCGTTGCGCACCTCTGGCCGATTGATGGTTATTTTGGCTATTCCTTCCAGGAATTCGAAGCGAATGTCTTCGTACTCCTTTATCGTTTGCCATTCAAATTTTGATGCCATATCAGGTGTTTATATAAGATTTGAAATGATTAAAGAACAACTGATTATTTGTCTTGTCTGTTTCTACTTCAAAGATAGCCCGATTTTCATCTTCCATAAATGAGATCAGCTGGCTATTGAAATCTTGCTCGCCGACACTTTTGAAGTAGCTAAAACCAAATTCTTCTGCCATTCTTATTGCAGTCCTCGGTTGTTGCGTTTCAAAAAGCTCTTCAAGTTCTGGCTGCTGGGCCGGGCCAGGGATGAGCCGGAAAATCCCACCCCCATGGTTGTTAAGCAACAAGATTTTGAAATTGGCCGGCAGGTAGTTGTGCCAAAAGGCGTTGATATCATAGAAGAAAGACACGTCCCCTGTAATTAGATAATTGGGGACGGCAGAGGTAAGGGTAATGCCAACAGCCGTGCTGGAGCTGCCGTCTATGCCGCTGGTCCCTCTGTTTGCATGCACCGAAATGTTGTTTTGTTGTGAACTGAGGCCTACAAAATTGGCATATCTCACGGCCATGCTATTGGCAAGGTGCAATTTAGCTTCTCCCGAAGTGCTTTTGATGAACCTATATACCGCCTGAAATTCGTTGAAAGGTTGGTTAGCAAAAATGCTGTTGAAATTCTCCTTTACTTTCTCGTCAAAGCTTCGCCAGCTTTCTATGAACTCAGGAGATTTTGGCGCAATATCCGAGTCAACAAGATATTTGAAGAAGTTAGGCGGACTCATCCTGACAATTCTTGTCAATGATTGCATCGGATCTGGAATGTCGCCAGCCTGGGCAATATGCCAGTGGGCGCTGGCCCGGTGCTGCCTGAGAAACAGTTTGAGGTTCTTGCTGATCACCGACTGCCCTAAAGTGACCAGAAGGTCAGGCTTTAAACTAGCAGGGGCTTTTGGTAAAAAGGCATCCGAATGCCTGATAGTACCTGCAAAGCCATGCAAGTTGGCAATGATGTCGGCCACGACAGGGATATTGAGCTTGAGCGATACAATCGAAAGAGCGTCGATAAGCGACTTGTCGGGTTTGTGCTGCCCAACGACAATAACAATTTTAGCATATTGACTCAGTTCTTCTGAGAGCCGCAAAAGTGTGTCTTTGCCTGGAGAGCTTTCAAACGCAGGTTCGTCGATGAGCTTAATTGCCTTATCAAAGACCAGTTTTTCACCTTTTTCCGGGTAGAAAGGCTCCCTCAAGGGTACATTAATATGCACCGGGCCATTCGCGAGCGACCTGGAACAGTTGATGGCCTCGTTCACCAACCGATGTGAGAACCATAAGGCATCCTTATGTTCGAAACTGTCGGGAAAGCTGAAAGACTTTTTTATATGAGGCTCAAATATTGCCTTCTGATTGATTGTTTGGCCATCCCATTGTTCAAGCCATTCTGGTGGCCGGTCGGCTGTTAATACCAGCAAGGGGATGTTTCGGTAGTAAGCCTCAGTGACTGCCGGGGCATAATTGAGAACGGCAGTACCTGATGTGCAAATAAGTATTGTCGGAGTTTCTGTCCGCTCAGCCATGCCCAATGCAATAAAGGCTGCTGCCCTTTCATCGGGAATTGTGTAGATGTTGAAGTCACCGTGCCTATTGAAGGCCAGTGTAAGTGGTGCACAACGAGATCCCGGCGAAAGCACCACATTGCGTAGTCCTTTCAAGTAACAAATACTGGCTATATCGTTAATTGCTTTGATTACCATTTTTGCTGGCTAGAACAGGCACATCAGCGTTTGGAGTTTCAGTTCGGTTTCTTCAAATTCTTTCTCTGCTATCGAATCTTCGGTAACTCCAGCTCCCGCAAATAACCTGGCCCTATCTGAAAGTAGTTTCATGGATCGCAAGTTAACATAAAGCTGGGTGCTGCCTTGCATATTTACGGGACCCAGATAGCCCGTGTAAAATTCCCTGTCGAAGCCTTCAAACTCCTTAAGGAATTGCAACGATGGCTCCAGTGGCATGCCACAAACTGCCGAGGTGGGGTGGAGTAAATCCAGCATCACGCTACCTAACTGCGGGAAATTGACGGCCTCCATGTCCACGTAGAACTCTGTTTTCAGGTGGGCCAGATTACCTGCCTTCACAGACTTGGGGCCCTTTTCTTCATACTCCCTTAATCGTATTTTTTTAAAGCAGTTGATAATGTACCGGCAAACCAAGGCTTGTTCTTCAATTTCCTTTTGGGTCCAGGCTACCTGGGAAAGATCGCCTGACTCGGGAATTTTTTGAGTGCCGGCTAAAGCCACACTCTTGAACCACCTGCCATCTACTATGCTGAGCAAAAGCTCCGGAGTCGCTCCCATCCATATGCCAACACCGGGAATGCCGAAAACATAGACGAAGGCGTTGGGGTATAGCTGGTGAAGCCTTTCAAAGGCGGATATAAAGTCCCAGCCTGTTGGGTAGTAAACCTCGGAAAATCGGGAAGGCACCACTTTATGAAATACTTCCGCTTTTATGTTTTCCTTTGCTTTGTTTACAATGTCGATAAACTGGGCCTTTTCACTATTGACAGAATTGTCCGTGGTTGGGAAGTACGATTCGAGTGATGCTGGGTCTAGCGGTTCAGATGAATCCTTGATAAATGAGTCAGTGTGCTCATTAATTACACCAACAGCCGGGTTTGCCTGGAAACAGGAATTATTGTCGGTGGGGATAAATACTAGGTCTGCATTGATTTTGATGTTTTTTTTTCTCCCCTCGTTCAGGAAGGGGCTTACAACAAAACCAGGGCTTGCCTCCTCTAAATCTCCTTTGTCGGTTGATGGCTGTTCGCCGAGGTCAACAATGCCGTGGAGCTGAGACTGGCCTTGCTTTTTCCAAAAAGCGAACGATTTCTTTCCATTAATGGCTCCCGAAATGATCTCCTTGATGTGAAGCTCTCTGATCTCTGTTTCCGTACTGCTCTTCTCCTTCAAAAAAGTGGTCGTTTATGAATGGTGTCGAAATTTAGCACTGAATGAATTACCCGCAAAACAGCCTGTTGAATTAAAATGTTTATAGGGGGACATATTTATTCTTTACTCGTAGTTTTGTGGCTCATTTGACAACTAGAGCGTGAAGCAGTTATACATCGTTAGGCATGGGGAAACCCAGTTTAACAGGGAAAAGAAGGTACAGGGGCGAGGAGTGAATGCGCCGCTGAACCAAACAGGACAGGAGCAAGCCAGGGCGTTTTTCAATCATTACAAAGATGAAAAGTTCAATAAGGTATACGTGTCTTCGTTGATTCGTACCTATCAGTCAGTGGAATCATTTATTAATCAGGGTATACCCCACGAGAAACTTGAAGGACTGGATGAGATTAGCTGGGGGAATAAAGAGGGACTTGCCTTTGAACCAGACATCCATAGTCATTACCTGACCACACTTGAGGCATGGCAACGAGGTGAGCTGGATCAGCGGATAGATGGGGGAGAGTCGCCGATTGAGGTCATGGAAAGGCAGAAGATGGCTATGAATTATATTCTAAGCAAATCAGACGAAGAAAAAGTGCTGATATGTATGCACGGAAGAGCTATTCGAATTCTTGTTTGCTGGATGCTTGGTTATCCACTTCAGCTAATGGAGAGCTTTGGCCATTCAAACCTTGGTTTGTACGTTTTCAACTACACCGGAGGGCAGCTTTCAATGGTCACATCCAACGATGTCAGCCACCTGGAAGGTGTTGAACTAATCTGAAGTCAGCCGGGCTAGCTCCCTTTCGGCGCTCGAATCGATGCTGGCTTTGTATGGATGGTTATCGAATGCCATTGCCTGTTCAAAATACCCTTTTGCTTCTTTGGCTTTTCCAGCGCCCTTCATAATAAGCCCAAGCTGTAAAGCAGCATTAGCACCCATGTACCACGGCTGCCGTTCGGAGAGCTTCAAAGCCTGTTGGTAATGAGGGATAGCTTCAAAATTTTCTCCTTGCAAATGATAGAGCCTCGCCAAGCGATAATAGTATTCACATAGCCACTTTCCATCAAGTTCCGATGGTTTTGCAACAGACAGTTGTCGATGAGCTTCTTCCCAATAACCTCCGTCAGTTAAAAGTCTGGCCTTTAGGAGCGGGATCGGATATTGGTTCATTTCTGTTAGAAATACATCCGCATTTCTGTCTGGTTCAGTGGTGCTTCGCTGCATTTTCGCAGCCTTTTCGCTCCAGCTATTTGCACTGGGTGTGTCGTTTTCCAGGTAATAGGAGGCCGCTATTTTGCTCATTGCATCTTTCTTGAAGCTCTCGCCATTACACGATTGGATGAACATGGCGTAGTACTCCCGGGCTTTTGCCACATCCATTTTTTCAAGATACAGGTCGCCAAAAAGGTAATAGACTGGAGCGAGTTTTTTTTGTTGACCTGCTGGTATTTTCGATAAGATGGCCAGTGCCTGTTCACCCTTGTGCGCTTTGTTGAGAGAAGTGGCCAGCATAAATTGGGCAAGGGTGCTGTTGGGCTGCTTTTCCAGGGCTTGCAAAAACAGGGCAGTTGCTTTTGCTGGCTCATGGAGTGGGTAGGCATAGAAGTATCCAAGGATGATGAGGGCCTCGTCAGCCAACGGACTGTTGCTGGATGAAAGCCTAGTGAGTTGTTCAATTCCCCTGGCGATATCGCCCTGAAGACCAATCAATCGGATGGCCCATTCGTACTTTTCGGGCGTGAGACCAATGAGGATGTTGATGACACCAGATGACTTTAAGAACGGGAGGATTTTGTCATCACGGTTTTGAAGCTCATCTATTTGGTTGTGGGCCTGCATCAAACTGTACAGCCCCGACAAGTAGTCCTCAAATTTGATTTTAAATAGCGCCTCCTGCAATTTCATGTCTGCCAAATAGAAGGCTTTTCCTGCATCACCGTCCGATAGTTCCTCAATCCATGTTCTTCTCTGATGGAGATTTCTAAGGTAGTTTTCGTAGAAGCTGTCGTCCTCAGTGTAGATCATCTGAAGAAAGTCGCTGAGGTTAAGGAGGTAAGCTTTTTCCGGAGAATTAGGGAGTGTTGTCAGGAGGGTTTTGGCCTCAGAAAGCCTGTATTGTAGAATTAGTTTGTGGGCTTCCACCACGGAGGGCTCCCAGCCAAGCTCGGTTTGCATGGCGGAAGTGTGAAAAAATGAGAGGAGGGCAAACAAAAACAGGCGAACCTTGAGGCTCACCTGCTTATATGGGATACAAACGAATGTCAAGAAATTACTTTCTCGTCCGTTTTGTTGTTTTACCTTTTGTGTCTTCTTCTTCAATCTCGTCATCAACTCCTGCTAATATACGACCGCAGTGTTCACATACGATGAGTTTTTTCTTCTCTCTGATGTCAGCTTGTCTTTGAGGAGGAACAATATTGAAACACCCGCCACAAGCGCCTCTGCGTACAGGAACAACAGCTAAGCCATTTACGGCATTAGCCCTTGTCTTGTCGTAAGACTTCAACAATCGCTCTTCAATTTTAGCTGCCGCTGCTTCACGCTTTTTGCTGAGGGCTTTTTCGTCGTCTTCGCTTTCTTTCACGATGACGTCAAGCTCCTTTTTCTTGCTTTCAAGGTCTTTGCTGCGTTCGCTAAGAACATCCTTCGTTCCTTGAATTTCTTCTTTCTTGGTATCGATCTTTACGTAAGCCTCTTTGATCCTTTTTTCAAGAATTTGTATTTCAAGCTGCTGTAATTCAATCTCCTTAGTGATTGCGTCGTACTCACGATTGTTGCGGACATTCATTTGCTGCTCACCGTACTTTTTGATGAGTTTTTCTGCGTCCTTAATTGCGGTCTTGTTATCTGAAATAGAGCCTTCCAGTTCTTCCAGATCCTGGTTGAACTTCTGAACCCTGGTCTCATAACCGGCAATTTCATCCTCAAGGTCCATCACTTCTTCTGGAAGTGCTCCCCTGATTTTTTTTATTTCGTCGAGGTTTGAATCAATTTCTTGGAGGTTGCTGAGCGATTCTAATTTTTGTGCTACGGTGCTTTCCATTCAGTTCTATAAGTAATATCTGACGGGGTTTGTGTTTGCTTTAGACAAACGGAGTGCAATATTAGTGAATTTTTGTTTTAATTTCCTATGAAGCAGGTTTTTTGTAGAAACCTCACTTTCATAGTGTCCAATATCTGCCACGAGTACCTTGCCTTCGGCGTCGAAATACTCGTGATATTTGAAATCGGACGTCACAAATGCGTCGGCTGATTGTTTTTTGGCACTTTCCAATAAGAAGCTTCCAGCCCCACCGCAAACTGCTACGGTATGTATTTTCTTGGCAACCGGCGTGTACTTTATTACCTGGAGGTCAAATTTTTGCTTAAGGTGACCCAGAAAATCTTCCGGCTCCGTAGGTTCCGGCAGAGTGCCAATCATTCCCGATCCAACTTCCTGGTTTTGGTTTTGCAACGAAGAGAGATAATAAGCTACCTCTTCATAGGGATGTGCCGTTTGGAGTGTGCTTATGATCACCTGACTCAAATACGATGGGAAGATTAACTCCAAACGGTCTTCATGTACTAGCTCAAGCTGATGAGCGGTGCCAATGTGGGGAACCGCCCTATCATTTGGTTGAAAGCTGCCTGTGCCGGCTACCCGGAAACTACAGTGGTCATAGTTTCCGATTTGTCCGGCGCCTGCTTCGTGCAAAGCTGCCAAAACTTCTTCGGTATTGTCTTTTGGGCAAAAGGTGACAATTTTTGAAAGAATCCCTGATTTGGGTGCCAGTATCCTGAGATTCTCTAGTCCTATGATGTTGGCGATTTCAGCGTTGACACCATCTAGTACGTTATCAAGATTTGTGTGGATGGCGTAAATAGCAACGTCGTGTTGGATAGCCTTGATCACTGTTCGCTCCACGTAGTTGCTTCCGGTGAGTGTCTTAAGTCCCTTGAAGACAATAGGATGATGGGCGACAATGAGATTACACCCGGTAGCGATGGCTTCGTCAACAATTTCTTCTGTGGCATCCAGGGAGATCAGCACTCCCGTGACCCGATTAGAAGAGTTTCCAACTATCAAACCAGCGTTGTCGTAGCTCTCCTGATACGCCCCCGGAGCCAGAGTCTCCAGGTATGAAGTAATTTCTTTGATCGTTATTTCTTCTTTGCTCATTCGCTTCTCCTTATCGCAAGTATACTATCTTTAGGCCCACAATACAATTGACTAATGCAACTACTTAGGGTTCTTCTTGCGGCACCATTTTCCTTTGCCTGGCTATGCATTACGAATATCAGAAATACTTTGTATGACCTGGGAGTGTTAAAAAGCACTGTTTTCAGTGTTCCTGTGATTTGTGTTGGCAACCTCTCAGTGGGGGGCACGGGTAAGACACCAACTATCAATTATCTCATAGCTTACTTGTTGTCGATGGGTAAGAAAGTGGCGGTGATCAGCCGGGGGTATGGCAGAGAGACTAAAGGTTTTTTTGTGGTAGGAGAGCAGTCTACTGCTGAGTCAGTTGGCGATGAGCCACTTCTGTTTTTCAAAAGATGGGCAGGGAAAGTAGTTGTTGCTGTGGGTGAGAAAAGGGTGACGGCTATCAAAAGTATAAGGGAGAAATACCCAAAACTGGATGTGATTCTCATGGACGATGGTTTCCAGCACCGGGCTGTGCGACCAACTACTTCAATGCTTCTCACTTCATTCCAAAACCCTTTTTATCGAGACTTTATAATGCCATCTGGGTCTTTAAGAGAAGGGCGAAGGTGGGCCAGAAGAGCTGATATTATTGTAGTGACAAAATCGCCTGAGAAAATGTCTCAAGGGAAGAAGGACGAAATGAGAGCAAAGATTCAAACATACGCACAGGTAGGCACGCCTATCTTTTTTTGTTCTATACAATATGGACGGCCTGTTTCGTTTGGGAAGGAAGGTGAGTGGAATAAGAGAGTATTTTTGATCACAGGTATTGCCAACCCGGTACCATTATTGGATTATTTGAAAATTGAGGGCATTGAGGTGGTAACGCATTGGGAAAGGGCTGATCACTTTGCTTACAACGATAAGGAAATGGAAAAGATCGTTGAGCAATATCAAAAGAGCCACAATTGCGTTATCCTTACCACGGAAAAGGATTACGTGAAGATGGGCGGTCCGAAGTTTCAACACTATTTGGACAGTGCTCCATTTTTTTATATCCCTGTAGAGTTTTCCTTTTCAAAAGAAAAAGAAAACTTTGAGGCGGTAATAGCAGAGAAGGTAACTAAAAACCTGGGCAAGTCAGTTTGAAGATCATAGTAAAAATTGCTGCATTTGGATGTTTTGCACTGGGGCTGGCTCTGGGTGTTTCGCATGCACAGGTGCTGGACGATTCCACGAAAAATGTTTACTCTACCAAAACAACTTTCTGGTTCACGGAGGCTGATGTTAAAGAGCTGTCCGACTCCCTGCATGTGCTAGACACACTGCTCTACGGGCTGGAGAATTTTGATGCAGTTGACGTTTCAAACCACACACTGGTCGACCTGGGCAATAATGGTACGGCCACCAGACCTTTGTACTACCTGTTCCCATCAACCATCGGCGCCACGTTGGGTATCAATGCTTACGACCCCTACTTTATTCCCTCTTCTCAGATAAAATACTTTGATACAAAATCACCCTGGATCAAGATAAAAGCCATTGTAGGCGGCTCGGGAAGAAGTGTAGTGGACGTGGGCTACTCAAGAAACATCAATCCACAGTGGAATTTAGGGGTAGATTTTAAGTTGCTTACATCGGATAAGCAGATTGGAGCTTCTTCCAGTCGAGGTGACCGGAATGTGAATAGCACCACCTGGGATTTGTACACCAGCTATAAGTCAAAAAACGAGAGGTATCAACTGCTCTTTAACGTTGACAGGATCAAACATCAGGTGCTTGAAACGGGCGGGATCGATGTGAGCGAAGATGCTACAACTGCTGAGCTTTTTCAATACCTTGATTCTCCCATAAAGCTGACAGGAGTGAAAGCCTATGATTATAAGATCAACTTCCACCTTTTTCAGAAGTACAAAATCACCGACGAGCTTCAGGTCTACTATGTGCTCGACCAGGGAAGACACGACAACAGTTTTGAGGATCCGACACCTACAAATAACACTTCGGCTTATCCAAACATTCTGATCACCAGCGATAGCACGGCAGACCTGATTCAGATGAGGGCATTGCTTAACGAAGCTGGAGTGCTGGGAAAAATAGGCGGTTTGAGCTATAATTTTTACCTGAAGCAGAGGTATGTGACTTACAATGATCGTTTCTCGTCTCCTGTTGGCCGCCAGTCGGAGAGCTATGGAGGGGCAAAAATCAATGTAAGGCTGTTCGATATCTGGGATACGGACGCAAAGGTAGAGTACCTACAGGGTGGGCTTTTTGATATTGAAGGGAGAACCACTTTGCCATTTCTCAATTTGTGGTTACGAAGCATGAGGTACAAGCCAGGCTACCAGCAACTCTATTATTTTGGAAACCACTATAGCTGGGTCAATGACTTCGAACCACAAAGAGCTGATAGATTGGGGGGTGAGTTGAATGTTAAGTTTGGCCCTGTCACACTCAAGCCTGGGCTTAATCTGACCAGGGTGGCTAACTATGTTTACTTTGGTACAGACTCTCTTCCACATCAATCCCAATCAGCTGCCGGACAGCTGCTGGTGAATCCAAGTGCTGCGGTGGAACTTACCATTGGCAAAAGCTTTCACCTGAACCCCCAAGTGATTTACACTGCTGTTACTGGTACTGACTCAGAAATTTGGAGGATGCCTGAGTGGCATATCAATACAAGATTGTACTATGAGGGGGTGTGGTTTAATGATTATCTGCCTGTGCAACTTGGCGTTGACCTGAACTGGAAGTCGACTTACTATGGCCATGCTTACAATCCCGTCATTCAGCAGTTTTACATCCAGAATAGCTTTGCCGTCGATTCGTATTTGACAGCAGATGTATTCCTGAACTTCAAAGTGGGCAATGCACGATACTTTGCCAAGATGACGCACGCAAACCAACCCGGCAGCGCCGATGGCTATTTCATTTCGCCGTATTACCCCGGGCAGCGCCGGGTATTTGACATTGGGGTCACGTGGTATTTCTTTGACTAAATAATAGCCTCAATGGAAGCAAAGAATAAAACGACGCTTGGCCTGGAGCTGCCTACCGATCCCCGCTGGACAGATATCGCCAGTATGCAGATTGAGGACATTCTTGTTGACCACGCTTATTGCGAGCAAAAGGCAGCTTCTTCGTGCATTTCGCTCATTATGCTCTACCCGGAAAGAGAAAAGCTGTTGGAAATGTTGGTACCAGTAGTGGCGGAGGAATGGAGCCACTTTGAAAGGGTAGTAGAACAACTTAAAAAGAGGGGCTTCGGCTTGGGGAGGCAAAGGAAGGACGAGTATGTGGCAAGACTCAACGAAGTGGTGAGAAAGGGAGGTTCCCGCAACCAGCAGTTAGTAGAGAAGCTCCTCCTGAATGCTTTGATTGAAGCCAGAAGCTGCGAGAGGTTCAAACTGCTGCATAAGCATATTGCGGATGAAGAGCTGAAGAAGTTCTATTACGAGCTTATGGTGTCAGAAGCTGGCCACTATCATAATTTCATTGAGCTGGCGGAAGAATACATGCCAAAGGATTATGTGAAAGCCAGATGGAATGAGTTCTTAGAAGCTGAGGCTGCAATAATGAAATCGCTTGAGGTAAGAGGCGATAGGATGCATTGATGTTTTAAGATTCAAGGGTTATAAAACAAAAAAGGTTTAGGAGCCTCCCCCTAAACCTTTTTTGTTAATGCAGAATTGAAACTACCCAAGTTTTATCTGCTGTTGCATAAATGGCTGCTTATAGAAACGCTGTCCGGTAGCTTTGTACATAGCATTGGCCAGCGCACCTCCTGCCGGTGGCAACGATGGTTCGCCGAGACCTGTGGGGTCATTCGTGTTTTTCACAAAGTGACATTCAATAACCGGAGGCGCTTCTCCCATTCTGATCAGCCTGTAGTTGTTGAAGTTGCTTGCCTGTGGCGCACCATTCACAAAGGTCATGTCGCCATACATAGCGTGCCCGATGCCGTCGATGATACCACCTTCAATCTGATTTTTGGCGGCTATTGGGTTGATCACTATCCCGCAATCAACAGCGCAGGTTACTTTTCTGGTGCTCGGCTGGCCTTTTTTGTTGACAACCTCCGCCACCATCGCCACATAGGAGTTGTGTGAGTAATAAGCGCTAAAGCCCTTGCTCACTCCATCTTCAGTAGCCGACCAGTTGGCCTTTTCGGCAGCAAGTTTTATGGCGCCAATCATTTTCTCTGGCTCATAGTCTACCGTACCCACAGGGTCACTCTTAGCTTTTTCGAGTAAATCAAGCCTCAATTGCACAGCATCAACTCCCATTTCCTCAGCCACTTCGTCGATAAAGCTTTGTTCGGCATAAGCCAGGAAATTAGTGATGGGTGCACGCCAGGCGCCTGTGGTAATGTTGCTGTCCTGTCCATACGACTCCACCCTGTAGTTAGGAATGGATCCAGCCGGAAACCAGTTTTCACGAGTCCAGCCGTTGCCGTTGATGCCGGTGCCAACCAAATGGTAAGCCACAAGCTTGCCGTCTTTTACACCGGCTTTGAATTTGTATTTGGAAGCCGGGCGATAAATGCCCGCTGTCATGTCGTCTTCTCTTGTGTACACCAGTTTGATGGGCGTGTTGGATAGTTTTGAAATTTCGGCTACTTCCAGCACAAAATCACCATAAAGCCTGCGACCGAAACCGCCGCCCATACGGGTCATGTCGATGAAGATTTCCGTTTCGGGCCGTCCTAGTAGCTCAGACACCTGGCGTCTTGTTCTCTCGGGTGTTTGTATAGGGCCAATGAGATCAACCTTGGCTGTCGTCACATGTCCGTAGAAATTCATGGGCTCCATGGGATTGTGCGGCAGAAAAGGGCCTTCGAAAGTTTTCTCAATTACCTTATCGGCGGTTTTGAAGGCGGCGTCCACATCGCCATCGTTTCTTCTGGGCTCTCCATTTTTTGTGCCCAGCAAGGCCATCATTTGCTTGTCATGATATTCCGTGCTCTCGGCAGGTGTTTCTTGTTCCCATTCAGCTTTCAGTGCTTTTTTGCCTTTCATTGCCGCCCAGGTCGTATTGCCAAGTACGGCCACTTTGTTGCCAAATTGGATAACATCGGACACTCCAGACACTTTTCTTGTTTCGCTGTCATCGAACGACTTTAGTTTGGCACCGAAGGAAGGTGGGCGAAGTACAACCGCCACTTTCATTCCTTCTTTTTTCAAATCCATGCCATACTGTGGCTTGCCGGTAATGATTTTTTCTATGTCAACGTTTTTGGTGTCGGTGCCAATGATTTTGAAGGCAGATGGGTCTTTCAACTCCACCTCTTCAGGCACGGTTACGGATGCAGCAGCGGAGGCTATTTGTCCATAGGTGAGTGTTTCACCTTTTGCGTTTTTGATTACTCCCTCAGAAGTAGTCAGGGTTGAGGCATCTACTTGCCACTGTTTGGCAGCCGCTTCCATCAGCATCTTTCTGGCGGTAGCTCCCGCCATTCTCAGCCCTTTCCATGAACTTCTCAGCGACTGACTGCCGCCAGCCACTTGTCTCACAAACTTCTCGGTGTCGAGCGGGGCTTGCTCAACAACGACGTCTTTCCAGGCCACATCGAGCTCTTCAGCCACTATCATCGGCATCGAAGTTTTGATGTTTTGGCCTACTTCCGGGTTCGGCGACATGATGGTAACGAGGCCGTTCTCGCCTATCTTGAGATAAGCATTTACATTGAACCACTCTTTAGGCGCTCCTTTTATCGCAGTTTCAGCGCTGGGACTGCACGATACCAGCCAGTTGAAGCCTATCACTAAGCCACCACTACCAGCCGCTGACACTTTCAGAAAGGATCTTCTGTTGTATGATGTTTTTATTAAAGTCATGATTTCGGATTTTTGGAATAGACTTAAACGCTTGCGGAAGCCGTCTTGATGGCTGCCTTGATACGGTTGTAAGTAGCACAACGGCAAATGTTGCCATTCATGGCGCTTTCTATTTCCTCGTCCGTTGGAGAGGCATTTTTCGACAGCAGGGCTGCGGCATTCATGATCTGACCTGCCTGACAATAACCACACTGGGGTACGTCGTGCTCTCTCCAGGCGTTCTGAAGCGGGTGAGAGGCATCGGCAGATAAGCCTTCGATGGTCACCACAGACTTGTCTCCCAGCGTTGAAATTGGCATCGAGCAAGACCGGATAGCATCACCATCAACATGAACCGTGCATGCACCACACATGGCTATTCCACAGCCAAATTTGGTGCCTACCAAATCGAGGTTGTCACGAAGCACCCAAAGCAGTGGGGTGTCCGCATCTACATCAACCTGGTGTTCTTTTCCATTAACTTTTAGATTAAACTGGGCCATAATGTAAGAGTTGATTTACTGAATACTTTCAAAGTACCAATAATTGGTCAGATTTCATAGGCGTCTGGGATGGCTGGAAAAATGCAGTTGTAAAGTGTTTCGAATACCATGCTATCCAGTCACTTACGAAATCATAAAGCCGTGCAGGAAGCTATGAGCGTTCTTCACTTTCCTGTGTGTAAATCGCTTTGGTCTGGTCTTTTTAGTTTGATAAAAGCAACCGAAATAGCTGCAAGTATTAACAGCGTGCCAGCCAGCCTGATAGCATTCACCGGACTATTGCCAAGCCACGATGAGTAGTACATTGGTATTGTGAACGTTTCGAGCAACATAGGAATGACGATAAACATGTTGAAAATGCCCATATATACGCCCGTTCTTTCCGGCGGAATACTGCCTGCAAGCATGACATAGGGGTTTCCCATCATGCTTGCCCAGGATAGCCCCATACCAACGATGGGAATGAAGACCATGCCAGGAGTGTTTAGCTCCGGAATCACGAGCAAGCCAGCCCCAGCCAGAAACATACATGCGCCGTGAATCCACTTTGGGCCATATTTTTGTGCCAGCATAGCTAACCCGAAAGCCGCAAAAAAGGCGATGAAATTGTAAAAAGCCCCTATTTGCCCCACCAGCAGGTCAGCTTTTCTGAAGCCTGGATCCAGCACATCGGTGGTGCCAAAAAGCGATTTTGATAGCGACTTGGCGATGTACTGCCAATAGATGAACATGGCATACCAGCTAAACAGCATCATGGGCAGCATCTGCTTCATCGTGAGAGGCATCTCTTTGAATGCCGTCGCAATTTCAGCAATGGTCGAACCTAGGCCCTTGGGTTGGCTTCTGATGTGGGCCTTTTCTTCCTCCGAAATAGGGATTTCCTTCGTGGTTTTCAACGTCCACAGGATAGAGCCTATGGACACCACAGCGCCAATCATGAAAGCGATGATTGTTGTGACAGGGATACCGCTTTCATTTTTCGCAAGCTCACTGACGCCGAAAAAAATAAGTAAGGTGGGGGTGAGGTATGAGAGGGTTTGTCCGAGACCGGTGAAAGCACTTTGGGTTAAAAAGCCCAGGGAATGCTGCTCCGTCGGCAGTTTGTCGCTAACAAACGCCCGGTAGGGCTCCTGAGTGACATTGTTAGCCGCATCGAGGATCCAAAGCACGCTTGCTGCCATCCACACGGTGCTGCTGTATGGCATCACGAGCAGACTAAGACTACAGAATATAGCGCCTATAAGAAAATACGGGGTCCGGCGGCCCCATTTGGTGATGGTTTTGTCGCTTATGGCTCCGATGATGGGCTGAACGATGAGCCCGGTCATAGGGCCTGCCAGCCACAGGAGGGGGAGCTCACTTTCTTCAGCCCCCAAGTATGAATAAATGGGGCTCATGTTGGCTTGCTGCAGGCCGAAGCTGTACTGGAGCCCGAAAAAGCCAAAATTCATGTTGATGATTTGCCAAAATTTGAGTGTAGGCTTGCCCATAAAAAAGTCTAATTACTAACCTGGTTGTTGTCAGGAAGGTAATAACGTGCAGAAAATTGTTTTTGCAATGGAATTCCCACCTTTTAACTGCCACTCTTAAAAATTGTTTGCATCCATGATAAGCCGTTTCTATAACAGCATTCCAAAAGCTGCGACAACTGTCATGGCTATTATAAACCACCGATACTGCTTCTCAGGAATTTCCTTAATGATGGCCACTCCGATAAGAGCGCCGAGGCCAATAGCCGGTAAAGTTACAAGGTCAAAAAGGAAGGAGTCAACTGTGATGGTGTGCCAGCTGAAGATGTGAAAAGGTAGCTTGAACCAATTGAGAACCATAAAAAACCAGGCTGCCGTACCGATGAATGAATTTTTAGGCAAATGCACTGAGAGCAGGTAAAGGGCCATAACAGACCCTGCGAGGTTACCAACCATTGAGGTAAACCCGCCTGCAACGCCCATGAGTGCTGCAAACCAAAAGTAAGCCGGCACCTTTTCTTCATTTTTTTTCCTCTTCTCCAGCCAAATCATTAAGCCGACCGAAACAAAAATAATGATGGCCATGATGAGCTTGAAGGCCTCGTCGTCGATGTAGTTACCCACCCAGGTGCCGAGCAAGGTTCCTGCTGCTGCCCAGGGAAAGAGCTTCCACAGGTGATCCCACGCCGCATGCCGGTGGTAGTAAACCACTCCAAAAATATCAGCAAGGCACAAAATAGGCAGGAGGAAACCGCTCGACTGCTTGCCACCAAACACAGCAGCCAGCAGCGGCACCGCTATCATGCCTGCTCCATGAACGCCTGTTTTGGACATGCCGATGAGCACTGACACCGAAAGTATCATCCATAAATCGGAGTGGGAAAGCTCATAGGAGAAAAGTTCTATCAACTAAGAATGAGGTTTGGCGGTGATCAGGTTCTATCAATAAAAATGAAGGTGAAACTAGTCAAGGCCAAATTAATAACCGAAATTTTTTAAACCAGGGAGTTTAAAAACTCAGGTTTTCTGTTTTTTCTTTTTTGCAGCAGGAAAAAGTATGTTGTTGAGAATCAGCCGGTAGCCAGGGGAATTGGGGTGTAGATTGAGATCGGTAGGGGGGTCGCCCACAAGGTGTTGGTAATCTTCAGGGTCGTGGCCACCGTAGAAAGTGTAGAAGCCCTTGCCAAATATGCCATGAAGGTACCGCACTTCACCGATGCTTTTGTTTTCTCCCATCACAACCACATCGGGCTTCACAGTGGCATTTCTAAATGCAGTTGTTTGTCCCATAAAACCTTTGATGATCCTTTCGTGGTTTTGGGTGAGCATAGTGGGAATAGGATCCCACTTGGCGCTGAACTCAAACAAATTGAAGTAATCGTTTCTTTCAATGACTCCCCGCTCGTTGGGCTGCATGTCGATGTTTGAGTATTCGTATTCAAGTGGCCGGCGTTCCAGCAGGAAGTCACCGAAAGCAAATGTTTTACTAAAGTCCAGCTTTTGCTGAGCCCGTGGGTCTGCCGGGTCGCCATCGTACATGCTTTCGCAAATGTCGATACCCTCGGCGGCCAGGGCAATGTCGTAGGAGTCGGTAGCCGAGCACATGGCAAAAAGGAAGCCGCCGCTGCCCACAAAGTCTCTGATTTTTTTCGCCACGCCCAGCTTCATTTGCGATACTTTCATGAAGCCGTGCTTTCTGGCCATTTCTTCATAGTCCCTTTGCTGCTCTATGTACCAGGGGTAGTTGCCATAGGCACGGTAAAACTTTCCATACTGGCCTGTAAAGTCTTCGTGATGCAAATGCAGCCAGTCATATTTTGGCAGTTCGTTATACAGGATTTCTTCATCAAAAATGACGTCGTATGGGATTTCAGCGTAAGACAGCACCATGGTTACAGCATCGTCCCAGGGTAGCTTACTTTTTGGTGAGTAAACGGCAATTTTTGGGTATTTTTCCAGGCGCATGGCGTCCATATTGGAGGAGGGGCTTGCAATCACTTCAAGTATCTGGCCGGCTTCGGCATCGGAAATTACCTCATAGCTTACGCCCCGGATAATCAGCTCATTCTCAAAAGCCTGGTAATATTTGAACATAAAACTACCGCCCCGGTAGTTGAGTAGCCAGTCTATCTCAATATCCTTTGAAAGCACCCAATAGGCCACACCGTACGACTTCAGGTGGTTCGTTTGGCTGTTGTCCATGGGTATAAGGATAGAAGACGAGAATGCCTTACCACCAATAAACAGAAAGATACACAGGAGAAATATAATGCGTTTCATCTACTCAAAATTTTTAAATTGAACCCGCCTGATCGGAGTCACCTTCTTGCTCCTGAAGTGCAACTTTGTCCATTAAATCTAACAGAACTAACGTTAAATTCAATGAGTCGTTTCTTCCTGGCGGAAAGTTGAGCAATTTGGTCACTTTCAATAAAGCTGGGAACAGTTTTCAGGCAAAGTTAATTCTCTTTTAAGCATGATAGCGTTAGAAATTATTTTCCTGCAGCACTTCTGCTCTCTTTTTTAGCCTCTGCACTGCCCGGTTGGCGGGATCAAGTTCCAACGCCTTGTTGATATATTTGTAAGCACTTTCCAGGTCGCCTTTTTGAAGGTAAATATCGCCAAGAACAACATAGGGCTTTGGTACTTTCTTGTCTTTGAAGCATTTCTTGAGCTTGAAGGCAAGTTCGAGTGCGTTATCGTAATTGCCAAGGGCTGCTTCCAGCGTTGACTCGTAGCCAATGAGGAAAGGGGCAGGTTTCTTAAGCGATAAATTATAACTCTTGAGGGTGTCGAGTGCTTTTTTTGGCCCGTATAAGTAGTTTACGATTTCGAAATATTCGGAGATAAAGTATACCTCTTCAGGGTATTTTTGGCCAATCAAGCCGAAGTTTTTCAAGCCGGTCTGTAAAGCAATAGCAATCTTTTCTGCCGTTTTTGCGCTGTCCATTTCTTCCCTGGCGTTCAGGAATTCTATCAACATCACCGACACATCTGCCACTAGCTGCTCGTCTTCTGTAGCAAGATGTTTTTTTGTATTTATCTTTTCAAGTATTTCGTAGCGCTCCTTAATGTCGGGTGATATCCTGCCAACAAGGCTCTGGCCCAAGATAAATTCAGGGTCAAATGCTATGGATTTCCGGTATGACTGCTCAGCTTTTGTGTAGTCGGCATAGTCCATGATCTGCTTCCACCCAAGGTAATAATAGTGTTTAGCGGAGTCAGATGCGGTGCTCAGGGGCAATAACTGTGCTTTGGCTTGAATAAAAAACGTAAAGAGTGTAATAAAAAGTAATAAAACCCTACTCATTAACTGCATGTTGATAGCTTCTCAAAATGTAAAGCTATGCAAGTGAAGACGACCACACAACAGGGCTTGGTATGAATGGCAAATGTAGTCGGTTCTGAGGTCAATGATTTCTCATAATGGGGTTTTGAAGTGCGCTTTACGTGCGGCAAAATACATTTAATAGAGATACACCATTAGTTATAGAAGGCGTTAGGAAACTGTTTTGACAGTACATTTATTAGATTTGCGAAGAATTTAAATTTCTTATGATCATCTTAGAAAACATCCGGGAAGGTATCAAGGCTGTGCAAACGAACACCCTGAGGTCAGTTCTTACAGCGATGATCATTGCGATAGGCATTACATCTCTGGTGGGTATTCTAACAGCCATAGAAGGCATCCAGGCGTCTATCAACAATAGCTTGTCTGATTTAGGAGCTAACACCTTTGATGTCAGAACCAAGCGATACGATAATCGCCGGTCGAGCGGAGTGGAAGAGAAACGATACCCGGCCATCAATTACCGTGAGGCCCGAAGGTTCCTTGACCTGTACAACTCTTATGGCACCCCCTCTCTCACTACCTGGGTAACCGGAGTAGCCGAGTTGAGCAGAGGGTCGAAGGTAACCAACCCAAACATGCGAATTGTGGGAGGAGATGCCAATATTCTGGTCGTTGAAGGTGGCGAGTTGTCGCAGGGGCGTAATTTTTCTAAAATTGAAGCCCAAAACGGGGCTAACGTCGTCATTATTGGCGACGAGGTGTATAGTAATTTGTTCGAAAAGAACGAAAACCCTGTCAATCAATTCATTACCGCCTATGGGATCAGGTTCAGGGTGATTGGTGTCCTGGAAAAACAAGGGAATATTGGTGGCGATAGTGGGCTGGATCGGTATTTTTTGGTGCCGTTGGAAACAGCAAGAAGGGTGGATCCACGACGAAACCTTCAGTATACTATCACAGTTGCCATCAACGACCCTACCCAAATGGAATATGCGATGGGCCAGGCCACAGGTCTCATGCGATCTATTCGCAGAGACCCTTTAGGTGAGCCCGATTCATTTGATGTCGCCAGAAACCAATCGTTGGCAGAGAGCCTTGAAGAGATTACCGGATATCTTCGAATAGGTGGCTTTGGAATAGGGTTCATCACACTTTTGGGGGCTTCCATCGGGCTCATGAACATCATGCTGGTTTCAGTAACGGAACGAACCCGGGAGATAGGCGTGAGAAAAGCGCTTGGCGCCTCGCCAACCAAAATTAGGCAGCAGTTTCTCATAGAGGCCATAGTTATCACGCAAATGGGTGGTATAGGTGGTATTATATTGGGTATTCTGGTAGGCAACCTCATTGCTAAATTACTGGAAGCTGATGGTTTCGTCATTCCCTGGTTTTGGATGATGGTAGGCTTACTTATTGGTATGTTTGTGGGGATACTCAGCGGCTACCTTCCAGCCTACAAAGCCTCGAAGCTTGATCCCATCGAATCCCTCCGATTCGAATAATTGCCATGTAGTGGTAACAATTTCGTAAATTGTGCTTTCTTGCTTTTAAAGAATTCTGTTTCCGTGCAAGTACAATTTATGTTATCGACTACCTGGAAGTGCTTGTGGATTTTTTTCGGGCTAATTTTCCTATCCTTTTTTGCAAGGGGGCAGGAGATCGCCATCACCGGGGTTTACCAGGGCAAATCTTTATTTATTCAAAACCCACTCTCTGAGGGTGTAGAGAAGTTTTGTGTAAGGGAGGTATTGCTCAATGGACGAACATTGAATCTCAATCTGAAACTTTCAGCGCTTGAGATTGATTTCAAAGGACTCGATTTATACACGCCGGTTTCGATAAGAGTGCTGCACGATACCATTTGTTCTCCGAAGATTGTGAACCCGCAGGCCATTTTCTGGCATAGCTCCTTTCGGTTTAATAGCATTGTTTTCATTGAAGAGGAAATCAAGTGGAACACCAGAGGAGAGAGAGAAAGAGCATCTTATATTATAGAAAGACTGGGAGGGGAAGACTGGATAGAAATAAACGAAATTCCTTCACAGGGGCAATTTGCGTCCAGTGATTACTCTTACTTCCCTGAGTTGACCGAAGGCTCGAATAAATTCAGGGTAAAGTACAGGGCAAGTGCTAACAACTATCTGTATTCTGATGAGGTAGAGTTTGTCTACTACAAGGTGCCCATCACCTTCACGCCAAAGGTGGTGTCAGACAAAATGACGCTATCGAGAGCCACCGCTTTCGAAATCTTAAATGAAAAGGAAGAAGTAATCCTGACAGGGAACGCCAAAGAAATCCCTCTTCGCCTTTTGAAACCCGGCAACTATTACATCATTCTCGACGGCTTTAAAGAGTCGTTTGTTAAGAAGTGATTGGCGATGCTGGTTGCTAAACCAATGCTATTCCAAAGAACCTGTCCAAAACAGTTAAGACGAAGATAATACCCAACACAATCGGGCAGAAGTAGCTTACCATGATGTTGATGAATTTTTCAACGAAGGAGCCGTGATAGTTAGGATAACCCTGGGCAATTTCTTCATTGAGATTGTGTTTTTTCCATACATAGGCACCAAAAAAAGAAATCAGGCAGCCGCCCAGTGGCAGCAGACTATCATTAGCAATGTCCGACACCAGCGTCATGAAATCGGTGGGATTGTCGTTACCCATATAAGTAATAAAAGAAGAGAAGAAAGAAGAATAGCCATTGGCCATCAGCGATGGGATACCTACAATAAAAATGATGGCAGCTATAAGCCAAACAGCCTTTTTTCTATCTATTTTGAGTTCATCTACTGCATAGGCCACGGGTACCTCTAGAAGCGATACGGTGCTGGTGAGAGCTGCAAAAGAAAGCAAAAGGAAGAAAGAGGCTCCGACCACAATGCCGAGAATTGGGCCAAATGACTCAAAAACGCCAGGAAGTGTAGCAAAAATAAGGCCCGGACCACCGGTGACCTCGTGCAAGTTTCCCTCGCTCATGTAGGCAACGAATGGAAACATCATCAAACCTGCCAAAAATGCCACGGAAATATCTGTGAGGGTGATCAGGGCTGCGGAAGAGATGATGTTCTCTTCTTTGGACACGTAGCTGCCGTAGGTAATGAGTGCTCCCATACCTAAAGAAAGAGAAAAGAATGCCTGACCAAGTGCACTGTATACTACTTCAAAATTGATTTCGGAAAAGTCGGGTACGAGGTAAAACTTAACCCCCTCCATGGCGTGTGGTAGGGTCATGGCGTATGCTACCAGGGAAATAATAAGAATGAGGAGGGTAGGCATCAGAATTTTGGAAGCCTTTTCGATGCCACCAGACACACCTTTTGAAACGATAAAAGCTGTAGAGAACATAAACACGGCACCGTAGGCTCCAATTTTAACCACATCTTTGATGTAATCTCCAAACTGCCCTCCAATGGCAAAGTTGCCCATTAGCATTTCGAGAAAGTAGCCAAAGGCCCAACCAGCCACCACGTTATAGAAAGAAAGGATAAGCACACCGGCTAGCACCCCCATTTTCCCAAGAAACTTCCATTTTGGAAATCCGAGAGCACCAAATGCTCCAACTGGATCCTTTTGGGTTTTTCGGCCGATGGCAATTTCAGTCACCATCACCGGAAAACACAGGATGAAGCAAAAGCCGAGGTACATCAACACAAAGGCGGCTCCTCCACCGTCAGCCACTTCAAATGGGAATTTCCAGATGTTGCCCAAACCAACAGCCGAACCAGCTGCTGCCGCAATGAACCCGATTTTACTATTGAAATTCCCTCTAGAAGCCATTTGGTAGTTAGGTTAAGTTTGTTTCTAACACGCAATCTATCAAATGCGATGAAAATCTTCGTTCGACAGTCTGAGAATTATTTCTACGGTTAATCATGCGATGTGTGTAACTGATTTAACAGATACAATCCATGAATGGATATCAGCTAGTTAACTCGGATGAGCGCCTCTTTGTGGAGAGACTGGTGGATGTTCAGTTTCATCCCATGTAAGGTTAGCATCCGAAGTCATTTATCGGGGATGGGGTATTTTGCGAAGTCAATGTAATTCCTTTTGTCTTCAGCTTAAGTGTATTTGTTTTTATGGAGAGGTTAACTGGCGAAAGTGAGTAACCAAAGCTGATTATTTACATCTGAAGGTGGCAAAATTCAATTTTTTCTGGTGTGGTGAACTAGCTGAGTGAATAGAGACGAGGTACTGGTTGTAGTCCACACTTACACGTGTATTAATTCGAAAGAGATTGACAAACAGGCTACTTGGACGATTTTTATATTTGAAAAATGCTGGGGTTGCATTTCGTGCGAACTGGAAATGACGTGACTACTTATAAATAAGTATTTATTATCAGCCAAATTAAATTGATATGAATATTATTGGTATTAATTATATAATTCCTATGTTTATGCCTCAATTGTATTTTTACAGGTTGTTGCACCGCTACTGAGAGATTTTATAGGTTAAGTTGTATGAATAATTTGATGTTTACCAATCCCACAAAAACTATAAAATAGAATAATAGCCAACTTTAGTTTTTCTTTAGGTAACCCCGAATTTTCATCAGCTATTCCTGGATTATTAGGATCATAACTTGATCTGAGGTCAGTGGTGTTTAGCTAGTCGTTCAACAATCTTTTAGTTCAAACACCTCTTATCTTCGACGAAACTTTTTGTAATAGCTCAGGTTCTTTGCTATTTGTATCGTCAATAGTTATGACTTTTTGACAAAAATAGTGTAATTATAAATCAGTGTTTTTTTCATCTGATCAAAATATGAATTGGACCATTTCTAACCTTAGCCGGTCATGAAGATAAATTTGGCAAAAATCAAACTGGCAATAATAGTTTGCCTTATTCCTTTTTTTGGTGCCAGGGCTCAGGAGTTCTCAGTGGGTGTTAACACTCTTACTCCCAACAGTAACGCTGTTTTGCATCTGGTTTCCCCAAATAGTAACCAGGGATTCCTTGTTCCACAAGTTTCTACCAACCAGCGTCAGTCCATGATTCCGATACTTGCTAGCGGAACCACAAACAATGGACTGATTGTGTACGACGGTGATGAAAACAGTTTCTACTACTGGGCCAACGGAGCCTGGCGCAAGGGACTGGGTGTGTTTGAAGGAGCCGTGGCCGGGGGCGATTTGACCGGGACGTTCCCTAATCCAGTCTTAAAGCCTTCTATTGTAACTTTTGACAAGCTTGCGCCTTTCAGCGTTATAGGTGAGAAGATAGCGCCCGGTGCTGTAACGACCGACAAGATAGAAAACGGAGCCGTTACGTCGGATAAATTGGCAGTAAGCGGTGCAACCGCTGGCGCATATGGAGATGAAACCACGGTGTCGCAAGTAACAGTAAACGATCGGGGCATTATAACGAGTGTGTCAAATGTGGCCATATCTATTGTATCGGATAATATAGTCGATGGGAGCATTATTAACATTGACCTGGCTGACAATACTATTACTATTAATAAGATTGATGCCGAAGGGACGGTCTCCTCTGTATTGGGGACGGATGCAGCAGGCGCCCCAACCTGGATACCGCTAAGCAATTTTGCGAGCTCTACTTTAGCTACAAGCAATGTTTTTATAGGTAACGACACGGGTACAGCCTCGGCCCAACCCGTTATCGGTGATGCCACTCTTACCTACTCAGCTACAGGTGCTGATTTGCAGCTGGCGGCAGATGCGGTAACGGCCAACGAAATTGCTACGGGTGCCGTCACAAGTAATGAAATTTTGGATGGGGCGGTACAGACCGCCGATATAGCTGATCAGAATGTTACAACAGTAAAAATTGTTGACGATGGTGTAACCGCTGCCAAAATCAATGCTGATGTGGCTGGAGCTGGCCTAAGCCCCAATGGTACCACTGGTGCCCTGGATGTAAATGCAGGCAACGGCTTGACAATCAATGGCGATGATCTTGAAGCGGACATTGCTCAGTTGGCTGGCCAGGGCCTGGGCGCAAACACTGGGACTGGGGCAGTAGATATCAAAGTAGACGGTACGTCGCTGGAAATTGCCTCTGATATTGTGCAGGTAGCGAGTGGGGGAATTAGCAATGCAAAGCTTGCCACTGATGCTGTGACTTCCGATAAAATTGCTGATGGCAGCGTGAGTGCAGCCGACATAGCGACCGGAGCGGTTAGTACCGATGAGATTTTGGATCTTACCATTACCACGGCGGACATAGCCAACGACGCAGTAACTAAAGATAAAATTAATGCTGATGTAGCAGGTGATGGCCTTGAACAATTTACCGATGGAACGCTGAGGGTGAAAGTAGGGAGTGGACTCTCATTCGATCCTGATAAAAAGTTACAGCTGGCGATTGTGCCTAACGATGACGAATTTTTGATTGGTACATCATCGGGTTTTGAGGGAACCACGGTTGTAGGAGACATTAGTATGACTTACAACTCTGGTACAGACCGAATTGACTCCAAAATACAGCCAGACAAGGTGACTGCCACTGAAATAGCGACAGATGCAGTTGGTAGTGCCGAAATTCTCGCCAGTGCGGTGAATACCCCAGAGCTTGCGGATGGTGCTGTGACCAACCCGAAATTAGGTGCCAGTGCTGTCACCTCCGACAAAATAGCTGATGGCACTATTCAGGCAGTTGACATTGTGAATTTGGGCGTAACCACGGCTAAGATTAATGACAATGCCATCACCACTGGCAAAATTGCAGACGGCCAGGTGCAGACATTAGATATTGCTGATGTAAATGTCACGACCGCCAAGATCGCCAATAGTGCGATAGTGACCAGCAAACTTGCCGATGATGCAGTTACTCCAGCCAAATTGGATGCACTTGTTGCAGGCTTAGGTTTGGTTCAGAATGGAACAGGAGCTTTGGACATAGGAGAGGGCAACGGAATCAAGGTAAATGCTGATGATATCGAGGTCGATCTGGGTGACATTGCTGGCGAGGCACTTGCTGAAAATACGGGCACTGGTGAGCTTGATGTTCAGTACGACGATGTTAGTATTGGATTGAATGCAAACAATCTGGAAGTTAAGGTCGATGGTATTACCACGCCAAGAATAAAAGATTTGGCAGTTACGGAGGATAAGTTGGCTGCCGGTTCAGTGTCGACAGGTAAAATACTTGATGGCACGATTCAAACAGGTGACCTTGGTGATAATATTATTACCAATATAAAGTTGGTTAACAACTCAGTTGATACGGACAAAATAGAGGACGGTCAGGTGCAGACTGCTGACATTGCCGATGGTAATGTTACTACTAATAAGATTGCTGATGCCAATGTAACAACAGCAAAACTTGACAATGACGCAGTCGACAAGGATAAAATAAATGAAGATGTCGCCGGTAACGGGTTAGTGCAGAATGTTTCAGGGGCGCTTGATATCAACCCTGGCAACGGTATAGAAATAGTTTTGGACGCTGTTCAGGTGGATCTTTCTGGTATAGCAGGTGAAGCGCTCACAGAAAATTCCGGGGTGCTTGATGTGCTATACGATGGGACAACGGTAGGGCTCAACGGTAGTGATGAGCTTTATGTGCCTGATGCAGGGATCGCCGAGGATCAGCTAGCTGATGATGCGGTGACCACCGCTAAGATTGATGACGATGCTGTTACCACAGCTAAAATTCTCAATGGAAACGTCACTACTGCTAAAATTTTAGACGATAATGTAACTGCGGCCAAGCTAAATGATGATGTGGCAGGTGATGGACTTGTTCAAAATGCATCAGGAGCCCTGGATGTAAATGCGGGTAATGGCATTGCGATTGCTTTGGATGTTGTTAGTGTAGACCTTTCAGGAATAGCAGGGGAGGCACTCGCAGAAAGTTCGGGTAAACTGGACGTGCAGTACGATAATAGTACTATTGGATATAACGGCACTAGTTTGGAAGTAAAGGATGCTGGCATTACTACTACCCAACTTGCCGACAATGCTGTGACAAATGCTCAGATGGCGGACAATGCAATTACCAACGCTGAGATGGCTGATAATGCTGTTGGGACTGCTGAAATAGCCGACGATGCGATAACGACTGCTAAGATATTAGATGGAGAAGTGCAAACTGGTGATATCGCAGACGGTACCATCCAAACAATAGATATTGGAAATGATCAAGTGACCGTTGCAAAGCTGCAAAACGGGACACCTGGCGATACCCAATTGATAGTTGCAGATCAAACCACTGGAGAGCCTGGTTATGTAAACCTTTCTACTGTTATTGGGAATTTGGCAGGTAACGGTCTGGTAGGGAATGTTGAGAAGATTGATGCCAATCCAGATGACGTGACCATCGAAGTGGTTTCAGACGAATTGCAGTTGAAGGATTTAGGTATTACCAATGCCAAGATAGCCAGTAGAACAATTACGTTCGATAAGTTGGTTGGTACTACAGGCCTAGAAAATTCTTTTTTAGTTAATAACTCTTCTAATTTCCCAAACTGGAATCAGCCCGGGCCTAATGCGGTTATCATTACCAATTCAGGCGGCGTAATTGGTTCTAAGCCAATTGGCGATTTTGCTACCAATAATCTCTCCTACGGCAGTATTTTTATCGGAAACTCATTGGGAATAGCGACTCAGTTGAGTGTTAGTAATGATGGTAGCTTAATTATCGGTAACGGCACTTCAGCCGCTTCGCTGCCATTGACTGGTGATATTAACCTAAATAGCGCTGGTGCGACAACAATTCAAAACAATGCTGTTCAGGGCGACGACATCGATGTTACCTCTGGTAACTTCGTTGTAGCTGGAGCCAACCAAGTTCAGTTCAACAACACCAATGGCCTTCAGGTAGCCAATGCCACCGATTTGAACGGAAGCCTGACTGTTGATGGTTCAACCTTCAGTTTGGACGCAACCGGTGCATCGAATGTGAGCACTTCGGCAGGATCTTTGACGCTGCAAGGTGCCGGTGGAGTGAATATCGGAGCAAATGGCGTGCTGACTGATGTCATCGGGGGCTTGAATGTGACTCAGGATGCTGATATTGACGGGAATGCTACTTTAAATGGTAATGTCACGCTCGGTAATGCTGCGACAGACGGCGTTACTGTGACAGGCGAAATACTGGGAGCGACGCCACTTAATTTTGAAGGTTCGGCTAACAATGACGTTTATACAAGCTTTGCAATCACTAATCCAACTTCTGCCCGCACGATTAGTTTTCCGGATGCAAGCGGTACAGTTGTTTTGTCAGGAGGAGCGACGTTGTTGAACGACATAGCTTTGAGCACAGACGGGGCAGGACAGATAGTTAATGCAGTTGAGGCGCAGGACTTCAATGTTCAGTCTCAGAATATCAACATAGGTGATGAATCAGATGATGTAGTTGATATCACCGGTATTACAAATTTGAATGGAGGCGACGTAACAATAGCCGATGGTGCTACTGCTACCAATATCAATAACAATGATATTAACATAGGTAATGCAGCAGGTGATCTTGTTGACATCACAGGAGCGACGACAATCACAGGCGGTAACCTGACAGTAAGTTCACCCCAGTCTGATTTCAACAGTGCCACGACGAATGTAACGGGTGCTGCGATCAATATAGGTGATGCAGCAGGTGATGCATTAGATATTACGGCAGCGACCAATATCAACGGAGGCAATCTGACGGTAGATGCCCCTGTTACGACATTAAACAGTGGTATTATCAATCTGAGTGCCGATGCTACCGGGGACATATTAGTGAATGGTGAGATCCAGGGCGGCAGTCCTTTTATACTTGAGGGAGCGACAGACGATGCGAATGAGACGACGATCAGTTTGGTAGACCCGACAGCGGATCGTACGATTAGTTTTCCGGATGCTGATGGAACGATAGCCCTGACGTCAGACATAACGAGCAATAACAGCAATCTGGTTTTGCGTGACGGCAGCCAGGCGTTAACAGCCAATTGGGATGCTGGAAGCTTTGAAATACAGGCTCAGACGTTCCAATCTGACGTCAGTACCGGCACTGCGCCTTTAACGGTGGCCTCAACAACCCTGGTTACCAACCTGAATGCGGATTTGCTGGATGGTCAGAGCGCTCCTACGGGTACGATATTAGGTACAACGGATACTCAGACGCTCACTAATAAGTCGATAGATGCCGACGCTAATACCATCACCAATATTGACAATGCAGATATTAAGGCAGGAGCTGCCATTGATGCGAGTAAAATAGGGGATGGCAGCGTTAGTAGTACAGAATTCCAGCAATTAGGTGCAGTAGGTAGTGCAGTTGTAGGCATCAGTGATGCTCAGGTTTTGACGAACAAGACTTTTACAGACAACACGACACTGTTGCAGGACGATGGTGATGTTACTAAGAAGGCAGCTTTAGAGTTATCTGGAATCACCACGGCTACAACCCGGACTTTGACAGTACCCGATGCTGATGGAACGATAGCCCTGACGTCAGACATAACGAGCAATAACAGCAACCTGGTTTTGCGTGACGGCAGCCAGGCGTTAACAGCCAATTGGGATGCTGGAAGTTTTGAAATACAGGCGCAGACGTTCCAGTCTGACATTGGAACTGGCACTGCGCCACTGACTGTGGCCTCAACAACCCTGGTAACCAACCTGAATGCGGATTTGCTGGATGGTCAGAGCGCTCCTACAGGTACGATATTAGGTACAACGGATACTCAGACACTCACCAATAAGTCGATTGATGCCGACGCTAATACCATCACCAATATTGACAATGCAGATATTAAGGCAGGAGCTGCCATTGACGGCACGAAGCTCGCTTTCGATAATACTACCTCAGGTTTGACTGCAACAACCGTCCAGGCAGCACTTGATGAACTTGATGCAACGTTAGACGGAGTGGCTACTCCCACACTTACGCAAGTTTTGTCGGCGGGCAATGCTGCAGGCAATACCTCGATTACTGGTGTGAATGACCTTGGAGCAGCTACTTTAACGCTTGGAGGAACCCCAATTACTGCAACTGGAGCCGAACTTAATATCCTTGATGGAGTGACAGCTACCTTCACCGAATTGAACTACGTAGACGTAGCCACTCCGGGCACGGCCGAAGCTACAAAGGCTTTGGTTACAGATGGAAGTAATAACATTAGCTTGGGTACAGGTAGCTTGACGGCTAATGGTCAAATCACAGTGGATAATTTGAACCTTAACGGCAATACTTTATCATCCACTAGTGGAGATCTTGTGATGACCGCTACTTCAATTGCCGACATTAACGGTGCCACTGGCGTAACCATTGATGCTGCCGCCAACACTGTTGCCATCAATGCAGCAGCTGGCGCTATCAATATTGGGGATAATGCTGTAGCTCAACCGATAAATATTGGTACAGGAGCCGCTGCCAGAACAATAACATTGGGGAATACTACCGGTGCCACTGCGGTTGATATCAATGCAGGTACTGGCGGTGTATCCATTACTACAGCAGAGTTTGGTGTGTCAGGACGAGCAACCATCGGGAACACAGCTTTCTTGACTGCTGCGACTTCCCATTCGAGCAACCCGAATAAGATGGGTACAACTTCGGCGAGTTCCGCAAATGTCTTTTCTACGGTTGGCTTAGGTGTGGATGGTGATATTATTACTAACTCAAATATATATGCGTCGGGCACTTTAACCTTTTCCGATGCCAGGTACAAGAAAGAAGTTACACCCATCGAAAATGCTACCAAAAATGTTAGTCAGCTTGAGGGGGTCACCTATTATTGGAAAAAGGATGAATTCCCGGACAACAACTTTTCAGATGGAAAACAAATAGGTTTGATTGCTCAGGAAGTTGAAAAAATCTATCCAGAACTTGTAAATACTCTGCCAAACGGGTACAAAACAGTGAACTACCAGGCACTGGTTCCTGTCCTCATCGAAGCCATTAAAGAGCAACAGAAGCTCATTGAGAAACTGATGGCTGACCTGAGCAATGAGAAGACTACTAAGGAAGAGATGAAGGCGGCGCTTGACAAGCAAATGAAGCTTTCCGAAATGCAGATGAAGCTCATGGCTCAATTGCAAATGGAAAACTCTTCCATGAAGAGTGACATCGACCTTATTAAAGAGCAAATGGGCATTAAGTCGGCTACCAAAACCAATGAATAAGGTACTGGCCGCCATATCGCTCAGCTTACTTACCGCTACCTCTTTGGCAGCCCAGGGGCTCTATGCTCCGTCGGGCGTTCAGTTGAAAGTAGGAAGCTCGGCAAGCCTCAAAATTGGCGGCAGCCTGACCAATAGAGGCCAGGTATATGATGAGGGACTGTTGGTTGTGGATGGCACTGTCAACAACGAAAGCAGGTTGAATATCAGCAATAACGCATCAACACCGCCGGTATTGGACTCCAACGGCCTCATTAACAATACAGGCAATCTCGAAAATGTAGGGCTCATCAGAGTTTCTGGGAATTGGAACAACACAGGAATCTATAACGGTATTGATGGCGAGATTGAACTGGATGGTACTTCGGATCAAACATTCTCAAGTACGCCCACCGATGTGCACAGTATTGTGGTGAATTCAACTGGTACAACGCTATTTTCCGGAGACACTGTGCGTGTGGTCGGAATGATCAACTTTGTTAATGGTTATGTGGATGCCAATCCCGGCACTTATTTGGTCATTGAAGACGGGGCAGAGGTGCTGGGCGGCAGCGACAACTCTTACTCGGAGGGAAAACTTTATCACCGGGGGCTTGGGTATAAGTTCTTTCCAGTGGGCAATGACGCACTCTATTTACCTGTCTACCTGGAGAACGTTTTTGGTGAAAACCCTCTCATAGGTGTGGAAGTTGGTGCTTTTTCTCAAGCACCTTTTCCTGATCGGCTTTTGGTAGGCGTTGCCGAGGACTACTATTGGGATATTGAAACTGTGCTTGGTAGATTTGATAGCAGCAGGGTGACGGTCGACTACGTGGGCGCTGACCTGGAGAGCAGTCAGAACCGAAATGACATTGCCTTTGATAGCGCCACGCCTGCGCTGGCAGAGGCGGAGTCACTTGACGAGCCATTTACAAACTTGTTCACAACAGATGACTCTGTCGAAGATCCCGACTTGTTTTCCTCAGGTCTGCTTACTGGAGAAAAAAGTTTCACAAAAAGATACCTGGCTGTCGCTCTTTCTCCTAAGGTACCTGCCGATGGCGTATCCTATATTCCAACGGCTTTTTCTCCTTTGTCAGTCAATGAGGAGGATCAGGTCTTAAAGTTCTACAGTGAGAAGGTGATTCCCGATGGGTTTTCCTTCAAAATCTATGATCGCTTTGGCGATGTTTTGTATGAGACCAACGATTTGTCGGATGCGCAAACCAACGGGTGGAATGGCTTGCTTAAGAGCGGGAAACCGGCATCAGGTGGGTATTATTTTTACTCCGCAAAGTTTGAGTTTTTTAATGGGAGAAAAGTGTCGAAAACCGGGCAAGTAATGCTAATAAGATGAAGAGTATGCTGAAATATATATGCTTTCTTATGCTGGCTTGCTTCACTTTTAGCGTTTCTGGACAGAACAGCCAATTTTCGCAGTACTATACATCATCTTTGTTTCTAAACCCGTCGTTTGCAGGAATTCCGCCAGATTTGCAGGTGTCTCTTAATCACAAAAGACAATTTCAGACTTCTGGAATTTCCAACGAACTTTCGCAGTTTTCGATACTCTACCCCTTCGTTTCAAGTGGGTTTAATGCACGACAGTTTGGGGGCATTGGAGTGACAGCTTTTAGTGAGAGCATTGGAGATAATTTTTTCAAGAACAATGGTTTTATGGTTTCCACTGCCTACAACCTTAGGTTGGGCGACTTTAGTCCGGATTACGTGATCTTCGGGCTCCAGGGGGGGTACTTTAACGAAAGCATTAATTTCGGTAATCTACAGTGGGGATCGCAGTATACACCATACCTCATTTCTGGTTTTGACCCGAATGCGGCAGACCCGTCTGCACAGTTCAACGATATGGTGCATTACCCGGTCTTCAATGCGGGTTTGACCTACTACTTTAACCCCGCCCGAACATACAGGCTTTATAAGTATAGCGCCTTCTCGGGGTTCTCATTCAAGAACTTGAATCGGCCAAATACCTCTTTTATGGGAGGGGAGGTAGCTCGCAAGCCAATGTCCATGACCTATCATGGGGGGATGGAATTTAGCATCTCCCATAAGTTGAGGTGGTCTCCCAATGGAATTTTTTACTATTCCACCGATAATCGCTATCAGTTTAATATGGGAAGCTACGTTAGCTATAGCTTTAGCGACAACCGCTCACTCAAAGCAAACAACCTCTACCTCACCTTCGGACTTTGGTATCGACTGAGGGATTCTTTCATTTTCACAACCGGCTTTCAAAATAATAATCTACAGATGGCTTTTAGCTATGACCTGAACAAGGCCTATTTGTTTACGGATCCAAACGAATCGCTTGTGCCATCTTTTGAAATTTCATTAACTTACACTTTAGGTAAGGACAAAAAGGGCGGTAGCTCGTCCAATCCATTATTTTAGTCATGAAGAAATTATCTTTAGTATTTGTAACCTGTTTAGTTTTAGTAGCTAATGCCTTTGGTCAGGGAGCTGTTCAACTAAATGAATACGCAGATGATCAATTCAGAAACGGACATTATGCTGAGGCAGCACAGTATTACCTCCAGGCACTTGCGGAAGAACCGAACAACCAGCTGGCGACCTTTCAGTTAGCTGAGTGTTATAGAAACACTTTTAAGTATCAGGAGGCTGAGCTTCAATACGAGAAGATGATTAATCTTTCGGAAGCCAACTATCCGACAAGCCGGTATTATTTCGCCTTGATGCAAAAGCTCAACGGCAAGTATCAGGAGGCGATGGAGAATTTTCAGGAATACCTTAAGTGGTATAATACCAACCCTGATAGAATGGCGGCATTTAAGGCACTCAGGCTACAGGCGCTTGTTGAAAAGGAAGGCTGTCTTCTGGCGCTTAATGAGTTAGCCAACCCGGTTCGGCACGCCGAATTCAAGGTGCTGCCTTCTCCGGTCAACACGCAATACGACGATTATGCTCCTTTTATATTTAAAGGGGATTCTTCTCTTATGATGTCCTCGTCAAGAAAATCATCAACAGGATCCGTGTTTGATGCGAGAATGGGGCAGTCAACGGCTGACCTTTTTCGCTTTGAGCATTCCGGAGATGCGTGGACAGAAATTGGAAATAAAGATAAGTTTTCCAACCTGAACACTAAAAATGGGGAGGGATCCGGTATTTTTAACAAAGACAATACGAAAGTCTACTTTACCTACAATCCGCCAGCTGGTTCGTCAACACCTTCTCAGATATCTAAATCGGAGCTTATCGATGGCAAATGGAGTGAGCCAAAGCCTCTGAATGCCAATATAAATGCAAAAAACACTACCTCAAGGCATCCATCATTGTCACCGGGGAATGATACGCTATTTTTTGTTTCCGACCGACCTGGTGGGTTTGGTCAGACAGATATTTGGTACAGTGTAGATGCTGGCAATGATAATTGGGGGCCTGCTATCAATCTTGGATCTGCCATCAACACTAGTATGGACGAAGCCACCCCCTTTTTTGACCAGAAGGAGGGCGTTCTTTTCTTCTCCTCCAATGGACATAGAGGTTTTGGAGGGTTTGATATATTCATGACCAATGGCAACAACTTCGAGAATTCGGAGATCTATAATATGGGCTTTCCATATAACTCAAATCGGGATGACTGGTTTTTTATATTAGGACAGCAAAGTGGTTATCTTACATCGGGCAGAGACGGTGGAGTGGGAGGACAAGATATTTATACCTTCCATATTGAGACCGACCAGGAAATTATAGCTGAAATTCTTGAGGAAGACGTGGTAGCAGGCCGTAGCTCCGTTTTCTCGGATGACTACAATTTCGACACCAATGACATAGAGAAGGTGGAGGAAGTGATCTCTCATTTTCTTGCTGCACGTATGTTCAATACGCAAGCGATGCTTACAGCCGAGCAACAGGCATTTTATAATAACTTATCTGAATCAGACAAAGAGAAAATCGAGAGGATTGTCAACTCCAGGGTACGGAAAATGTCGGAAAGAGACCTTAGGGCTGTGAGAACTGAAGATGAGTTTTATTACCAGCAGCTCTCTACCGGAGATAAGTATTCAATCAACAGGATGGTGTCGTCTTACCTGGAGGAAGACGGCTTAGGTCTGAATGTATCGCTAAGTAGTGAAGAAAAGGCGTACTATGAGCAGCTTTCGAAAGATGCGAAAGAGAAAATAGATCAATACATCACACTGAAGGTAACTGAGTACCGAAACAAGGAGGTTCAAGATGAGTATTTCCAGTCTTTGCCTGCCGCCGACCAAACTCAGGTAAAAACGTTGGCACGGAGTTATCTGCTTCAGAAAAAGTCAATTGAAAACCTCTCGCTGGGCGTCAATACAAATGTTTTTCTAAAAAAGCAGGACGAGCAGTCTATGGAGAGGGCCGAGGCCTCCATAGTAAATCAACTGAAGAACCTGGCACTTGAGAGCGATTTCTCTTTGAGTGAAGATGATAAAGTATTTTACCAGAATTTGCCTACTGAAGAGCAGCAGTCTATTGACAGGCTGGTGACTGCGTTTTTGGCTGCGAAGCCTTCGGACTTCGATAAGAACATTACTCCGGCAGACCTGGAATTTTACAATAAGAAACCGGCCGGACAAAAAGCGCTTATTGACAAAATTCTTGTGAGAAGACTTCGGAATTTGTCTTTCTCAGATGAGTATATTTTTAATCATGCCACAGCAAAACAGACGCTGTTGCTTACCAGTTTGAATACCAAAACAAACGGAAATGTCATTGTAGGAGAGGTTGGTAATTTATTAACTGGTGCCAATAGAAATGCTTATAGTTCCCTTAGCGAGGAGGAGAAGTTGAGGTTTGCAAGAATGGTGTCCGGCGTCGACAGCTACGATAAACTAGCCAGCAGACCTTTGTTGGCACTCGATGAAAATGCGTCTGAGCCCTCGCAGCTTATCGCAAGTCAGTCCAATAGGCCAATGGTTGCATCTTCGTTTGGTAGTGCGGCTGGTTCCTCTAAATCAAATGAGAACCAGGCACTGGCTCAGGGCAACTCCAATAACAGCAGTACAAATGTTGCTACGCAAAACTCTCCGGCTGCTACCACTGGCACTAACCTTGCTTCAAACCAGGGTGGTCAACTCATCATCGACCGACGAGAGGGGACGGGTGAGCCCGAGTCTGGAAACACACTATCGAAGGTGGCTTCAAGTCGGGCGGCTACAAGCATGAGCTCTGATCAAAGAGCGCTTTATGAGAGCCTGCCTCCGAGTAAAAGGCAGGCAATTGACAGGATTGTAGCTGTTTCACTGATCAACAACGACTATGCGGGCCAACCGGAGATGTTTGAAGAGGACAAACAAAGGTTCGCTGAGTTTGACTCAGAGGAAAGGCGGATGGCCAGAAGAATGGCAAAGTTTATGACAGAAGATCAGCTCTCTACGGCTGAAATGGGTGCGATTAAGGATGATTTTATCAAATACAAAAATTACAACCCTGAAATCAGAAAGACTTTCAACCACTTGATTTTAACTGAGGCTTTTAGCTATTCTCAGAGTAGAAACCAGATGGACTTGTTGACAAAAGACAGGGGGGTTAACAATGGCTTGAGTGCAGAGGAGAAGAGCTTGGTTGGGACTCTGATCGATGTCAGGGCAAGATCAAACTACATTTTTGGCGATCAGATTGATCTAGAAAACAAGTATGTTGAGTCAGGTATGGTCATGGCGAGTGTCGATCAATACCAAACAGAAGAGTTTAAGAATATCAAGATTCAGGGGCGTTTGGTAGATATTAAAACCGGTAAAGCTCTTGCTAACTACCCGGTTGTATTGGCAAATAGCTCCGGCGAAACAATCAAGGTGGGTTATACGAACCAAAATGGCGAGTTTGTATTTGACTACTTAGACGGCAACAAAGCCTATAAGATCCTCTCAAACAACCAGACTGTTTCTGCGATAAAGCCGGACAACTTTTTCATTAAAGACTTGCAAGTGCGTGGGTACAAAGATGGATTCATAGTGCTGAACTATGAAGGGGTTTATTTCGACTCTGATGCCACCAATATTCGGGATGAGGGAATTGTGACGATGAATAAGTTGATCGAACTATACAGGAGGAATCCTGAAATTGAGATCGAAATTCATGCGCATGCTGACAGCCAGGGGGAGCATGACTATAATCACAGACTGTCGGATTTGCGAGGTGACGCTGTTTATAAATACCTTGTAAGTCATGGAGTGGATGAGACGGCCTTGACCGTTTACTACAACGGAGAAGGTGACCCTGTTGCCAGTAATCTTACGGCGTATGGACGTGCTTTTAACAGACGGGTGGAACTTGAGGTATACTCTACAAAACCTTTGCAAACTGAACTGGCTAAGATTTATGTTGCCCGTCCCGGGGCTACTATTGATGCTATTGCCAGGGCATTCAACCTGTCGGCAGATAGGATACAAGCTATGAATGGCTTGCAATCGGGGGTAGTTAAGCCATATACACCTATTAGAATAGAAGGCAAAAACAGTATCAAACCGAGCCTAAGTCTCTTGGTTGAGTTAAATGACCATGCTGTTAATTACAAACAGTACAAAGTGAAAAAGGGAGAGTCTATCATCTCCATAGCCGAGAAGTTCAACCTTCCTGAAGAGCTGTTACTTGAATTGAACAACCTGAACGGATATCAATTGAACCCGGGAGACGTTATTGATATTTACGTTTCTTATTAGCAGTATGGCTTCAGCCGGTTTGGTGTTTTGCTTTAGCTTGAGTGTAGGGGTCTGACGACATATTGCTGAGGCTCTGAATGACTCCTTTTGAACGGCGGTAATTTCCTGATCAATAAAGGTAGCCTAGGAGTCTAACGAAAAAACACCGAAAAAGTCTCCATCAGGCTTTTTCGGGGTTTTTGATTTGCTTGTACGCCGTTCAATTGGATCAAGCGGAAAATCTGGGGGTAAAACTCAAAAGGAACGTTATTCGATTCAGCAAATAGGCTGCAATAAAAAAGCAAAACTGGTTCAATGCGTCTCGCTTGGACCTTTTGCTTTTTTATGCAAGCACAAAATACCCATGCCAAAAAACAATCCCCCCAGAAATACAGAATGATCCGTTCAATTAGTTTTCGGGTAGCCCTTTTGAGCCAGTAAAATACGGGTGGCTAATTTCAGGCTAGTCGGCTGTCTTTAATAGCCAGGCATCAATTTTGAGTCTGGAATTACCCTTTCCCAATCAGGATAAATGATCCCCAGAAATAGGGGCTTTCATATTTCTCCCTAACGTTCAGTTGTGCCTTTCGGAATGAGTCTCGAATGTTTCCAGAACTCAGGTAGTACTTGTAAAAGGAAATCATCAGGTCTTTTGTGACCTGATCGTCTACCTTGTTTAAACTTAGGATCAGGTTCCTGGCCCCGGCTACCTTAAAAGCCCTCTGAAGACCATAAACGCCCTCGCCATTCATCACTTCTCCCAAGCCAGTTTCACAAGCGGATAACACGACAAGGTCAGTATTGTCCAACGTGAGGTTCATTGCCTCGTATGCGGTTAAAATACCATCTTCCGATTCCAGGTCAGCATCCTTTCCTGTTACATAGTCTACAAAGAAATTGTTGGCATCTGCCAGCACAAGCCCCGACTTGAATAGCGGGTTGTTGGCGGTTGTGTTAACATTCTGGGAAATGAACGGAGGGTTTTCAAGGAAATACCCGTGAGTAGATATGTGCAAAATTTTAGGGCTTACCAAACTCTTTAGTTTTTCTTCCCGAGCCAATTTATCAGTGCTTATTTTTGAATTCCATCCGGCATCCCGCAACATGTCGTCAATAGTGTGTATTTCAACCATCGTGCCTGGCAGGGGCTGAAACATGTTGATAAAGGCTGTTTTGGCATTCGTTGCCAGTTCGCTGGGTATATGGCCGTAGTCAGGGTTGCCGACGAGAATGGCCGTTTTTTCGTTGTTTTTTTCGGTTCTGCTAAATTCTACAACGTCTTTGGTGCTTGTGACAAAATTTACGTCAAGTAAGTCGGCCAGGTACTTCTTTTGATCGGGAATATATAATGTTTCAGGGTTAAACTTATTGTAGACCCCGTCAGGAGAGAAATAGATTTTTTTTATGCCACCCAAGTGTTCCTGTATTTTGGCCCAAAATTGCACATACGTCTCGTTGTCTGTCACGCCAAATTTCAAAGAGTTAAAAAAGGCCGAGTAGTACTGTTTTTCGAGTTGATTACCATTATCGAGCAATACCAACTCTGGATTCGTGTATGAGTCGGACTTTACAATAAGGGCCGCATACTGTATATGATCCGAGAAGCCGTAGATGAGGTTGTCGTCATCACCATAGAGGCTTTTGAATTCCCGGAATCTGACAATTTCCACGGCCGCCTCGCCTTCTTTAAGGTTTCTTCTGATGTCGACCCAGCTATAAACCTTATCTTCCCCGGATTTAAAATAGGAGGATTCGTAGGCAAGTTTTTTTTCCAGGTTATTAATATTGACCTCAAGCTCATCGATGTTGATATTCATTTCCTTCAGTTTGGCTGTACCTACCTGGTAAAATTTTGCCAGACGGGCTTTGAGCGTCTTCCAGAGAATATAGTCCTGTATTAGCTGTTCGTCACCGCTGGCGAGCACATTCTTTCTCACTTTGTCTGAGGCATAAAATATAATCGCCTTTGTTGCCAGTTGGTTGTCGTATAGGTCTCCCAGTATCGCCGGGGTTTCTTTCATGAGCTTGAGCGCTATTGTATTGAAACGCTCTACGTCCTCCCGAACCGTGTTGTAAAAAACTTCCCTTTCAATTTCACTAAGGGCAGGAAATATCTTTCCTACCTGACCCACCTGTATTTTGATAGCCTCCTTGAAGAACTCTCCTGATTTTTTGGGTTGATCATGTGTGATATAATAGAGACCAAGATTCTCCAGCGACCTGGCATAGGAAGGGTGGTTTTCGCCCAAGCTCACTTTTCTTAGGTTTAGTGCCTGAAGATAAAGTGCCTCAGCTCTTTGATGATCGCCTGTGTTCGAGTAGAGAACGGCCATGTTGTTGATCAAGGTAGCATAGTCGGGATGGCTCTCCCCCAAAACTACTTTGTCTATCCTTAGGGCGTCTTCATAGTATTTTTTCGCCTCTTCATATTTTTTTTGTGTGCGGCGAATTCCAGCCATGTTGTTAAGTGAAGTAGCGTACTTAGGGTAGTATTCTCCATAGTTGGCTTTATATATATCAGCGGACTCCTTGAAGAGCTCGAAAGCCTTGTCTAATTCGCCTCTGTCGTTGTAATAACTTGCAAGGTTATTGGCAGCCGTGGCATAGTTGGGATGTCGGGGACCAAATATTTTTTTACTGAGAACAAAAGCCTCTTGTAGGTGCACGCCCGCTTTTTCATAGTTCCCCAGGTCGATATAGAGAATTCCCAAATCATTTAAGGTTTCCAAAATAAGACCCTGGTCAATCCCTTCTCTTTTCCTTTTTAAGTCGAGGGTTTTCAGAAGCACTCTTTCGGACTCGCCGTATTTTCCCAGATACTCATACACTATGCCCAGGTGTTCCAGGTTTTCAAGGTATTCCAGCTTGTGTGTGAGTGAGTTAGCTTCATACAACTCGTCGCTGTGCTGAATAAACGAAAACGCCTTGTCTGGTTGCCCAAGCTTAATGTAAATTCTTCCCAAGTCGCTATAGGAGTTTGCCATTAGAACCATTACTGTCGAATGATGGCCTTCGATAAGTGTATGTGCACGCTCAAAATTCACAGCGGCCATTTCCAACTCGCCAATATGTTCGTAGAAACTTCCCAGCTCCTGCATCGATTTAATATAATCGGTACTGCGATCGCCTTTAGTTTTGCCGATTACTTCTTGCAACTCTTTATAAAAACGCTCTGCTGCCCCGAAATCCCCCAATATCTTACTAACATTCGCAGCGTTGGTAAGGGCGTTTACATAGTCTTCGTTGCTGGTTTGCCCAATATTGCGCCAGGTCTCGACTGACTTCAGAAGGTACTTCTTGCTATTCCCTAAGTCGTCGACATCCCAATACAGCATTCCCAGGTTATTGAGTAATACCGCCTCCTGACCATTGGGTTTACCTGCGTTTTCGGCATTGAGTGCGCTATAGGCATCTTGCAGATACATGAGGGCCCTTTTCTGGTCGGTATCATAATAATAGTCACTGCTGTCAAGAAGCGATTCCCAGCTTTGCGCTGAGAGCGTCGAAGAGACAGACAGGTACAGGGATATTACAAAAAACAGTGCGCTACTTAATCTGAATTGCATCACATATTGGTTTAGGTAGAAGTCTAAAATACTACTTTGTCTACAATAGGTTAGGTTGACTCTACAAAGCGTTTAAATCAGTATATGTCACCTAGCAAAAGGTGAAAGAGATTTGAAAAAATGACTCAACATTAAAGTTATTCATTTTTCTTAAAGAGAGTTTCGCTCAAAGCTAACTTTCTCGAAATTATTGACAACCACGGGTTCCTGAACTCCAAACAAAGCAATAAAAACGTTAGTCATCTTCTTCCATAGCAACTGGCGAAGGGTAGTCAAAAAGGAGGTTCTTCTTGATAGCAGCGGCTACCTTGTGCGGAACAAATTTCTCCCAACCATCTTCTCCATTTTGTATCATTGACAAGACTTTGTCCGAAATGATGCTTAAATTTTTCTCATTTACTTTTGATAAGTCTTCTATTTTTTTGTTTTCCAGAAGGTAGTCGTAAAGATGTCTGAGGTGTTGTGCCGGTTTGAAATTGGCACAGGTCATCAATTCCTTGGATTCAAAATCTTTGATGTAGGGGTAAACGAATAGCTTGATATTAATGCCAAATAGCTCACCGAAAGCCTGTAGAATTCCACCATTGAGGTCTGAGTAGTACTTTTCGTCAAAAATCCTGAGCAAGTTGTTGAAGCCAAGGATGATGCCGATTTTCTTGCCTCTTGTATACTGAGCGAAATAGGTAGCCAGTTTGTAGTACTCCTGATAATTTGAAATAATCACGTTCTGCCCAAGCGAACAAAGGATATCAACCCTGTCGAGGAAATCATTTTCATCGATCTTACCATCCTTGGTTAAGTCGTTGAGAGTAAGTTCCGAAAGCACTATAAGCTTCTTTGGGTCAACGTCGGCTTCTTTTTTGAACTGCCTCAAACCGGCAATCATCATATCAACATTGACCAGCGTCACTGGTCTGAACCTTCCACGAAGAACGAGAACGTTCTTTTTGTACAGTGCTTCCGACGGTTGCAGCACATCTCGGTTGGCACCAAACATGGCCATTTGTGTCAATCCGTTTTTAACAAGCTTCAGGCTCATCAGGCGATTGTCCACATGGTGGAAGTCGGGGCCTTCCAGGCGGAACATGTCAATTTCTATTCGACCCTCACTCAGGTTGTCGATCAGAGAAATGATAAATTCTTCTGGATCCATGTAGTGATAGCAGGCGTAAAGCAAGTTAACGCCAACTATACCCAATGCTTGCTGCTGCCACAACGCATCAGTGTCGTTCAGCACAAGGTGGATGATACAGTCGTTGGGCTGTGTATTGGGGTGGAGCTGAAACCGGATGCCTATCCAGCCATGCCCCTTATTGGTTCTCTTAAAATTGAGCGTTTCTACAGTATTAGCGAAGGCAAAGAAAGTCGTTCGCTTGGCTCGATAGCTTAAGCGCCTGGTGAGCAGGTTATACTCTTTATCCAGCATTTGATGTAAGCGAGGCTGGCATACATACCTGTCGCAAGGCCCATAGATGGCATCACTGAAGGTCATGTCATAGGCAGACATGGTTTTGGCTATACTGCCAGATGCTCCTCCTGCCTTGAAAAAATGAGCTGCGGTTTCCTGACCGGCACCTATTTCAGCAAAGGTACCGTAGATTTTTTCGTCAAGATTTATTTTTAGCGCTTTTTCCTTGGTAGTGAGCTTTCGAAAGGATGCATCCATACACTTAGTCCTGTTTGAACAAAATTACTCGTATTATTATTAAAACTGAATCTTTGCTGGGTGTTTTTAATGTAAACAATCAAAGCGCTGTTTTGATTTCTAATTCACAAAAAAGCTCACAAAAGCCTGTTGCTTTTTGACTATAACGCAAAAAAAAATCCGCCTTGTTGGGGCGGATTTTTAAACTGGGAACCACCTACCTTACTATGCTAAGGGATATCCTGATTTCTCGATCATCACATTGGCTATCTCACGTCTCAACAGAATGGTGTTAACAGGGCCCATTTTGGTGAATCGCTTCAGCCCCATGAGCATTACTTTCTGTTCGTCGCCTTTCACAAAGCCAGCAATTGCCTCTTTTCCCGCACGATTTACCTTTTCCACTGCCTCAGCCAAATATACACGGGCAAGTTTTGCCTGAAGAGCGTTGGCACTTTCTCCGGTTTTTGACACCAGCTTTTCAGTTCTGAGCAATGTCGATTCAGCTACATACACCTCAATCATCATGTCGGCGATGCACATCAGTATTTCCTGCTCGTCATTCAGCTTAGGCCCAAAAGTCTGAGCAGCCTTACCCGCTACCATTAGTATGGCCTTCTTTAGGTTCTTCAATACTTCCTTTTCTTCTGCAAATGGCTTGGTAAGGTCTGGTGATGCAAAAGAGGGGACTGACGTAAGCTCTTTGGCCACCGCCATAGCCGGTTGCAGTATATCAAGCTCGCCTTTCATGGCTCGTTTCAATACCATCCCTACGAGAAGCATTCTGTTGATTTCGTTGGTGCCTTCGTAAATCCGAGTGATTCGGGCATCTCTGTAGGCCCTGGCCATTGGTGCTTCTTCAGAGAAACCCATGCCGCCATAAACCTGGACACCCTCGTCAACCACAAAATCCAATACTTCAGAGCCATGCACTTTAAGAATGGCGCACTCGATAGCAAACTGCTCTACACCTTTCAGCTTGGCCTCATTCTCGGGCATGCCGTTAGCTATCAAATCGGTGATTTTGTCGTCGATGTTTTGCCCAGCCCTGTAGCAGGCCGATTCTGTCGCATAGGTTTTAACTGCCATCTCGGCCAGCTTATGCTGAATAGCGCCAAAGGAAGAGATGGAAACACCGAACTGCTTGCGGTCGTTGGCGTATTGTGTACTCATGGTGGCCACGTCTTTGCAGCCGCCAATAACGCCGGCGGCTAGCTTGATTCGCCCAATATTGAGGATGTTCACGGCTATCTTGAATCCATTCTCTCTATCAGAAAGCATGTTTTCGACTGGCACAGGGCAATCGTTGAAGAAGATTTGGCGAGTTGAAGAGCCCTTAATACCAAGTTTCTTTTCTTCTGCATTCATAGTGATGCCACCGAACGTACGCTCTACAAGAAATGCGGTAAGGTTCTTGTCATCATCAATTTTGGCAAATACAATAAAAAAGTCGGCGAACCCACCATTAGAAATCCACATTTTCTGCCCGGTGATCAGGTAGTGCTTGCCATCGGATGAAAGAACGGCTTTTGTTTTACCAGAATTTGCATCGGAGCCCGCATCTGGCTCAGTGAGGCAGTAGGCTCCTTTCCATTCCCCGCTGGCGAGCCTTGGGATATACTTATTTTTTTGCTCTTCATTGCCATAGTACAAGATGGGGAGTGTTGCAATCCCAGTATGTGCACCATATGCGGTAGAAAATGAGCCGGCCGAGCTGACAATATCTGCAATTAGCATACTTGTGTTGAAGCTCATGCCAAGGCCGCCATATTGCTCAGGAATGGATATGCCCAATAAACCCAGCTCACCTGCTTTTTCGAGCACTCCTGGCATAAAGCCTTCTTCAAGGCTGTCCATCCTTTCTACGTTCGGTTTGATTTCCTTTTCAATGAAATCTCTTGTGGCTTCCGCCATCATTTTTTGCTCTTCCGAAAACTCCTCAGGAATAAATATCTCGTCGGCGTCAGTTTCTCTGATCAGAAATTCACCTCCCTTGATGGCATCTTTGGCAACTGTAGTTTCCATGGCTAATGAAGAATTTTAAGTTTTGTAATTCGGATAAATAGTATGCATGCATACTATTTCAAATGTAAGGAAAAATAGTATGCATGCATAATAAATTGGTGTGAAAAATTTCAGGGTATCCATCGCACATATCATTGTTGACCGATTATCAGTTTAGCTGAGATTTTTTGCCTGAAATCAGTTAATATGGAGCGTTAATGAGCACGTGAACTTGTGCTCAAGATTTTGAGATATGCTTGAAGACGCTCTTTTAAAAATAATACCCAGGCCACGTGTGAAGACACGACTCATCGACCGTTATGCTTATGCAAGCGATGCCAGCCATTTTTACCTGGTGCCCAAAGCCGTGGTACAGCCCATAACTGTTGAAGAAATTCAAAAACTTTTTGTTGTTTCTCAGAAGTTGAATGTTCCCGTTACGTTTCGGGCTGGGGGTACCAGTTTGTCAGGGCAGGCGGTTACCGATGGGATATTGGCAGACTTGAGTAATTATTGGCGGAAAGTAAACCCAGAGAATAATGGGGAAACTGTCAGGGTGGAGCCGGGGGCAATCGGCTCCCATGTAAATATTCACCTGAAGAAGTTTGGTAGAAAGATAGGGCCGGATCCAGCCTCGATCAACGCCGCTATGATGGGTGGTATTCTGTCCAATAATTCGAGTGGCATGTGCTGTGGCGTCGTGAACAATTCTTATCACACCCTGAAACACATCACCTTTGTGCTTCCCAATGGGCAGATTTTTTCTACAGAAAGGAAGGAGGACTACGATAGATTTGTAAGGGACTGCGAAGAAATAGCGAACAGTTTGCTCGTGCTGAAGAGGGAGGTCGAACAAAATGCAATATTAGTTACCCGTATTCGTAAAAAGTACAGGCAGAAGAACACTGTAGGCTATTGCATGAATGCCTTTCTCGACTTCGATCATCCGCTCGATATATTGGCACATGTGATTATCGGGGGAGAGGGGACGCTGGCATTCATTGCGGAGGCTGTCTTGAACACAATCCCTGATTTTCCTTTCAAAATGACGGGCATGCTCTATTTTGACAACCCTGCTGAGGCTTGCAATACAATTGCAGCACTAAGGGATACTGGAGCCGAGGCTTTAGAGTTTATGGACAGGGCGTCGCTCAGGTCGGTGGAAGACATGCCAGGCGTTCCTGATTTTATTAAAACATTGCCTGAGCAGGCATCGGCCATTTTGTGCGAGTACCAGGAAAGCACACAGGAGCGGCTGGACACTAAATACGAATTAGCGAAGCCGACTTTGGCGAAGCTTCCGATGCTGTTTGAGCCAAGCTTTACGCAAAACCCAACCGAGCAGGCACTGTATTGGAAAATCCGAAAAGGAATGTACCCTTCTGTGGCTGGCATGCGGGCGAAAGGGACGTCAGCATTGATGGAAGACTTTACTTTTCCAGTCGAAAGACTGGGAGAGGCCGTAGTAGATGTTCAACAGCTTTTTGTGAAGCATAAGTACGAAAATGGGATCATCTTCGGTCATGCGAAAGACGGCAACCTGCACTTTGTGGTATCGCAAAGTTACGCTACTCCGGAGGCCATCGCTTTGTATGAGAAGTTCAATGATGACCTTTTTGACCTGGTGCTCAATAAGTACGACGGCTCGTTGAAAGGAGAACATAGTTCAGGGAGAGCTGTGTCTGCTTTTGTGGAAACAGAGTGGGGGCCTGAAGCCTACCACGTAATGAAGCGGCTAAAGCAGCTAATTGATCCGCACAACCTCCTCAACCCTGGTATTGTAATAACAGAAGACAAGAAATGTCACGTGCACAACCTTAAGGTGATGCCAATTGTGGAAGAAGAGGTCGACAAGTGCATTGAGTGCGGATTCTGTGAAAATAGCTGTCCCAGTCGTGACTATACTTTAACTCCCCGGAGGCGAATTGGCGTTAGAAGGGCCATCAAGCGGGCAGAAATGGCCGGGGATCATGCTACGAAAGATGCGCTGTTGAAAGACTATGCATTTGATGGCATAGAAACCTGTGCTGTCGACGGAATGTGTGCTACCAATTGTCCGGTTGATATTAATACGGGCGATTTGGTTAAGCGATTAAGACGGGAAAACCATTCGTCATTTGAGAATAAAGTAGCTCTTGGTGTTGCCAGAAACTTCAAATGGCTTGAAAGCGGTACCAGGCTGGCACTTTGGAAAGGGTTTCTTCTAAACAGGCTGTTGGGTCAGCAGTTCATGCAAAAGTTGACTTCGGGAATGAAACGGATCATTCCAGGTATGCCGCTTTGGTCCAATCACTTTCAAAAATCGGCTATCAGGGAGCTTTTTAAGGCGGGTCGCAATGCACGTAGCGAGGGCCAGTCAGTCGTTTACTTCTCAAGTTGCATTTCAAGGATGATGGATGGCAACGGAGTGAGAGCTTTTCTGTCAGTGTGCGAAAAAGCCAATATCAATATCGTATTGCCCGATCAGTTGAAAGGGACGTGCTGCGGGCAAGTATTCTCTTCCAAAGGCTTTGCAGAGGCTTACAAGTTCACTGCCAACCAGGCTGTTGAACGACTTTGGCAAAGCTCGCAGGAAGGAAAAATTCCGGTGGTGTTGGACGTGACAAGCTGCACTCAGACCATAAAATCCAGCAGACCGTATCTTACAACTGCCAACAAGGCTCGGTTTGACAAACTGATCATTCATGATGTAATTGACTTCGCTGCCGAGATTGTGTTGCCGCAATTGCACATTTCTGCACAAAAAGACAAGATTGCCTTTCACCCGGTCTGCTCTGTTCAAAAAATGGGCTCTCTCGATCAGTTGAAACGAATTGGTAGTGCCTGCGCCAAAGAGGTGAAGGTGCCGGAATTTGCGGGCTGTTGTGGCATGGCTGGCGATCGTGGGTTTTACTACCCAGAGTTGACCAAAGCGGCGACAAAGAAAGAGTCGACTGAGGTGAAACAAGAGACATACGACGGATATTATTCTACATCTAAGACTTGTGAGATAGCACTGTCTGAAGCCGTAGGAAAAAATTACGAATCGGTGATGAAGTTGCTGGATGAAGTGAGTAGTGCGAAAGGAGGATGAGGAATTGAGGAACTGAATATTTGAGGAGTCGAGTATTTGGGTCATCGGAGATTTGAACTATAAATTGAAAAAGATACATTATGCACCAGTTTTACTTTGAAAGGTTAGAAGTTTGGCAGAAAGGGAGAATCCTTATCAGGAAAGTGTACACTCTTTCGAAGAAGTTTCCGGACGATGAAAAATTTGGAATGACATCTCAAATACGACGAGCATGTGTTTCTATAAACTGCAATATTGCCGAAGGGAGCAGCAGACATTCAGGAAAGGACCAAGCTCGTTTTACTGAAATAGCATATGGCAGTTTGATGGAAGTGTTGAATTTGCTTTTGATAGCTTCCGATTTAAATTATATCGAGGAGAAAGAAGTGGATCAGCTTAGACCCATGGTTGAAGAGATAAGTAACAAATTGAACGCATTGAGAAATACTCAGCTTAAAAGGTGACGGAATGGAAGACTGGGCATTACGGATGTTTGATAGGTAATCAAAGATTCTTTCAAATACTCGAATACTCAAATGCTCAACTATTAAACTGCAAACTTTGAACAGATCTAAACAGGAATTAAGATAATACTAGTCAAACCCCTATTGATATATGACCTACCCCTTCAATCCCCCTCATAGAGTATTAATGGGCCCCGGACCATCCGACGCCCACCCAAGAGTACTGAAAGCCATGGCCACCCCATTGATTGGCCATCTCGACCCGGAGTTTGTTCGAATGATGGACGAGGTGAAAAGCATGGTGCAGCAAACATTGTTGACCAACAATAATCTCACCTTCGTTGTGTCAGCACCAGGTTCGGCTGGCATGGAAACCTGCCTGGTCAACCTGCTGGAGCCAGGTGATGAGTGCATCATTTGCGTCAATGGCGTGTTTGGTGGTCGGATGGTCGATATAGCCGAGCGCTGCGGGGCAAAGGTGCACAGGATAGACACCGACTGGGGCAAGGTGACCGAAGTGAGCCAGATCAAAAAAGTGTTGGATGTTTGCCCAAAGCCAAAGCTGGTAGCCATTGTGCACGCTGAAACTTCCACGGGAGCCATGCAACCTTTGCAGGAGATAAGTGACCTGGTGCACAATGCAGGGTCGCTACTCGTTGTTGATGCGGTTACCTCTTACACAGGTGCGCCCCTTAAAGTCGATGAATGGGGCATTGATGCTATTTACTCAGGTTCGCAAAAGTGCCTCAGCGCCCCTCCCGGGCTTTCGCCGGTAAGCTTGTCCGAAGCGGCTGTGAAAGTCCTTGACAATCGTAAAACCAAAGTGCAAAGCTGGTTTCTGGATCTGACCATGGTGAAGAATTACTGGGCAGGGGCGAAGCGGGCCTATCATCACACAGGCCCTGTTTCCGCCATATTTGCTTTGCATGAAGCATTGAATATTGTGTTGGAAGAAGGCTTGGAAGAGCGTTGGGCCAGGCACGAAGTGGTGCACAACTATTTGAAGATGAAACTGAAGGCGTTGGGCTTTAAGTTTGTGGTCGATGAGCAGCATCGTTTGCCGAATCTGAATGCCGTTTACTTACCTGAGGGTGTCGACGAAGCTGCGCTCAGAACCCGTCTGTTAAATGACTATAATATCGAAGTTGGTGGCGGCCTAGGCGTGTTTGCCGGCAAAATCTGGCGAATAGGCATTATGGGCGAAAGCTGTACTAAAAACCATGTGAACATGCTAGTGGGTGCACTGGAGGAGATGCTCTAGGAAATTGAGCTATGCAGGTGGGGCATTGATCAGGAAAATTGCTAACTTCTTGCCAACCTATACCTGACATCCTATGAAGAGAAAGGAGTTTTTGAAAACAACAGGCGCATTTGTAGCCGGATCAATGATGGTGCCGCTGGTTTCTTGCGAAGACAAGCCGACGGAAATTCGAAAGAACTGGGCGGGTAACTATCAGTACAAAGCAAAGAATCTTCTGGAACCGAAGACGACCGAGGAGCTTCAGAGGCTTGTCAGAAAGCTTTCCAGTCAGAAGGCGTTGGGTTCTAAGCACTGCTTTAACAATATAGCCGACAGCCCCGAGAATCAGATATCTACTAAGAACTTCAACAAGGTTTTGGGGATTGATGAGGAGGCGATGACGGTCACGGTAGAGTCGGGTGCAAGGTATGGGGAGTTTGCTCCGGAGCTTCATCAAAAGGGCTATGCCTTGCACAACCTGGCTTCCCTGCCTCATATCTCTGTTGCAGGTGCAGCTACCACAGCCACCCACGGGTCAGGTGTGGGGAACGGAAACCTGGCAAGCGCTGTGAAGGGACTGGAGCTGGTAGATGGCAACGGGAAACTGGTGAAATTGAAAGAAGGCGACCCCGATTTTTATGGAGCTGTCGTCGGTCTTGGCGCATTGGGCATTGTTACGAAAGTGACGCTCGCTATAGAGAAGACCTTCGACGTGAGGCAAGACGTTTTTCAGGATTTGCCGCTGGCATCTTTGGAAAAAGACTTTGAAGCCATCATGTCTGCCGGCTACAGCGTCAGCTTATTTACTGACTGGCAAAATCAGGTGATAAGCCAGGTGTGGATCAAACGGCGGATGGACGAGGAAATAACAGATGCCTGCGTCGAATTCTACGGAGCAACTGCTGCCACCAAAAACCTGCATCCCATTACCCGCCTTTCAGCTGAAAATTGCACGGAGCAAATGGGTAAGCCAGGCCCCTGGTACGACCGCCTGCCACACTTTAAAATGGGCTTTACGCCTAGCAGTGGCGAGGAGCTGCAGTCAGAGTTCTTTGTCCCCATGGAAAACGCCGTTGACGCCATCCTGGCCCTGGAGAAAAAGCGTGACCTGATCTTTCCTCAATTGATGATCACTGAAATTCGCACCATTGCAGCCGATGAGCTGTGGATGAGCACAGCCTACAGGCAGCCAAGCGTGGCGATACATTTTACCTGGAAGCAAAACCCGGAAGAGGTTGGCAAGTTGCTACCAATGATTGAAGCGGAGTTGTCTCCGTTTGGAGTTAAGCCACACTGGGGCAAACTGTTCACCGTAGCTCCCGAAACCTTGCACGCCAGGTACTCCAAATACCAGTCGTTTTTGGAACTAGTCAAAAAATATGACCCGCAAGGCAAGTTCAGGAATGAGTATTTGGATTTGAATGTTTATCAGGGATAGGTACTATTCTGTCCTCTCATACAAAATCCTCCAGCTCAACGCCCAGGTTTGCCCTCCGTCCGAGGAGAGCTCCCAGTCCCATGTAAACGAGTCGTGTTTGATGTTGTAAAACACCATGCGCTGCTGGATTCGCTTCTCGCCCCGCTCAAATATCTGGGTCTTGAAGATTCGTTTGTCTCCGATAAATTCTCCTTCGAAATCGAAGTAACCGCCCTGGTTATCAGCCCAGGCTTGTTTCCACCTCTTGAGCTGTGGCTGGTAAACGGAAATACTCGTGCCTTTAAATCCTTTATTTTGGCCCCCATCGAGCTCAAAAGTCTCTCGAACCACGGTACCGTCGAGAATTTTGTCAATTGTGTTGATGCCATATTGCTGCACACCATTTCCCTCGTCGTAGGTTGCTTTCCATTTACCCACCCAAAAATCGAAGTATTGGGTTGTGTCAATTTTGCTAAGTTGAAGCTCCTGGCAATGTGGCGCAAAGCCGAAGCACAGTAAGACGGTGAATAATATCCCTTTCATAGATTGATAGTTTTTGATTTCCGATCAATCTATCACAGATATGAATGGAAGTGGTTAATCTATAGAAATGTTAACCGGCCTTTTTTGAGAGTTTCTCCATTCCACCGGCGTTTTCCCCGTTGCTCTTTTGAATGACTTATAAAAAGATACCTTGTTGTTGAAACCGCTTAGGTGGGCTATGTCAATAACCTTTTCATTCGTGTTGTTCAGAAGGTAGATGGATTCTCTTATCCGGTAGTCATTTAGTAGCTTGTTAAATCCATCGTATTTCTGGTTGATGATTTCGCTAAGCTGATAGGGCTTTAAGGATAAATCATTCGAAAGGTCGTTGAGCCTGTATTCACCATTAAGGTAGGGCTTGCAGTCTTTGAAATGGCGCTCAATTTGGGAAAGTACTGTTTCCGAAATGTAGGTGCTCAACTTTTCTTCTGTAGAGAGTTGGCTGATGAATTGGGGCTGGAGATAGGATTTGATCAACAGCGCATAAATAAAAAAGCATGAAGCGACGGCAATCAGGTAGTCAAATTCCAACGTCAGTGTTTTTGTGGCAACCATAATGGAGTAGAGCACAAACAGTAGGGCATAAGCCAGCAATGGTATAAATAGCCAGTGTCGAACACTGTCTCGCCTGCCTCTTGCGAATGGGAAGGAAAGAACCACATATATAACCAGGTGAAGCGGCTGCAAGAGGAAAAGAAACATGGGGCTTATTGGCATGTATAGAACGAAGACCGCCACAAGGAAGGGGAGAAGATGTAGGATTGTCGGCCATTTCGTTGCCTGTTGAATGGAGATGCCTCTAATGAGAAAATAGAAAAGCGGAGCGATGAGAAAAGTGAGGTATTGAACCCACCAGAGGTAGGTGGGCGTACCCAGTTTGGCCCAATAGGCCACATAAAAGGCAAGCAGCAACGCAAAGAACAGAGAAATCAGCGAGAGGTAGCCTGAATGAGAACGACGGTATTTTACTTTGAGTAATACGGAAAGTAAAACTCCCTGAAAAGCACCCAGGCTAAATAACAGAAGTATTAGTTCATTTGCTGGCATCAGTTCATTTGTTAGTACCAGGTAAATACCCGACAGCTGGTGCTCCCTAAGGTTCAGTTCTGGCGTTGATAAAGCGCACTTCGAAAATCTTTCCGTTGCTTACTTTGTAAATGGCAATTGCCTCAAGCCGGGGTTTGTTCTTGTCAAAGACCACACTTTCGTGGTCAATAACCGTATTGCCCAGAATAGTTCGGTTGACAATGTCGCAGTGGAGGTCAACGGCAGTTTGAAAGAAACCCTCGTATCCTTTTCTAAGGTTTTCAATTCCATCCATAAGTAGTTTGTCGGGATAGTTGTAAATCTTGACCGTGTCGCTGTATGTTTCAAGAAACTTGTCAATATCTCTTGCATTGTAGGCGTCCAACTGACGGCTCACTACATCAACAGGGTCAGTTGAGCGCTGAGCCTGGCTGGCTGTGGCTGCCATCGTAATTACGAAGAAAAAGAGTATGGTTTTCATGCTTTTCAATTCAAGGTCGATTAAAGATAAAAACATCCATCCAAACCCTGCGTCATTTCATCCGGCTTCTTCCACAGTTCAGTCACTTCTATTATTAAAGCGGCCGGGAGGATAGCACCTTTGAATCATTCAACGACAAACAAGTGATTCAATGATACAGCTACTCAAAATCGTTTTTTATGTTCTGGCGCTACTTTTTTCAACACCACTTATAGCGCAAACAGTCATCAAGGGGGTGATCACCGAGAAGTCAGGTGAGCCTATTCCCGGTGTGAATATCTATATCGACGGTACTTACGACGGCGCCACCACAGGCATGGAAGGGGCGTTTTCCTTTGAAACGGAGGAAGCAGGAGACCACCAGGTAGTGGCCACGTTTATTGGCTACAAGAAGCATGTAACGGAGGTGAAATTGACTGGCAACCCAATTCAACTGACCATCCAACTCCAGGAGGAAATCAACAAGCTTGACGGCGTCACGATTACGGCAGGCACTTTCGAGGCAAGCGATGAGAAAAAATCGGTAGTGCTGAAACCACTTGACATTGCCATGACAGCGGGGGCCACAGCCGACATTCCCGGTGCACTGAATACACTGCCAGGGACTCAAAAGGTAGGAGAGTCCGGAAGGCTTTTCGTGCGGGGAGGGGCCAGCACAGAAACCAGGACATTTGTTGACGGCATGCTGATGAACAGCTTCTACAACACCAGCGGCCCTAACATGCCCGGCCGCTCAAGGTTTTCGCCCTTCCTGTTCAAAGGCACCTTTTTCAGCACGGGCGGCTACAGCGCTGAATATGGTCAGGCGATGTCGTCGGCGCTGGTGCTCAACACCTTTGACCTCCCCGAACAAACCGAGTCAAACATTTCTTTGATGAGTGTAGGTGGAAGTGTGAGCCACACTGAAAGATGGGAGAGAGGTTCAGTATTCGGAGAGCTTGCTTATACTAACCTGAAGCCCTATCAGTCGCTGATCAGTCAGGCATACGACTGGGAAAAGCCGTCTGAGTCGCTGGGTGGTTCTTTTATGGTAAGGCAGAAGAGTGGAAAGAGCGGAATTTTCAAGCTTTATGGCTCGTTTGCCAATGCGTCTTTTGCACTTCGTCAACCTGATATCAACAACCCCGGCGGAAGCAATAGAATTGCCATTAAGAACGGGTACAGCTACCTGAATGCCACTTACAAGAACCAACTGGGAGGTGGTTGGTACTACAGCGGAGGTGTTAGCCAAACCATTTCGGAAGACAATATTGACTTCGACAACGACCGTGTTGACACAGGTGAGCACGCATGGCATGTAAAGTCAGTCTTCACCAACGACCGTAACGAGAAGGTGACGCTTAAGCTTGGTCAGGAGGTAATTGTCAGAGATTTCACCGATAACATTACAGCAGCAGAGGGGCAAAGTCTGATCAATGAAAAGGCGGAGACCTTGCCCGCTACGTTTGCAGAGGCTGATGTTTACCTGTCCAATAAGTTTGTATTCAGAACCGGAGCAAGGTTAGAGTATTCCTCACTAATAGGTACCTGGAACCTGGCACCAAGAGCATCACTGGCGTACAAAACCACGGAGTTTAGTCAGGTGTCCTTCGCTTATGGAAGATTCTACCAGACACCTGACAACGAGCGCTTCCGTGTCACCACAGACTTGACGTCGGAAGTAGCTTCCCACTACATTCTTAACTATCAAATTCAAAAAGATAACAGGACTTTCAGGGTGGAGGGTTACATGAAGGCGTATGACAAATTGGTAAAATACAATGGAAACGAACCTTATAACCCAACCTTTTTCAACAACAAAGGATATGGTGATGCCAATGGGCTGGATATTTTCTTCCGAGACGCCAAAACGTTCCGCAACATCGACTACTGGGTCTCCTATTCATTTCTCGACACCGAGAGAGATTATCTCACGTTTCAGTCGTCAGCAGTACCTGGGTTTGCTTCGAAACATAACTTTTCTTTCGTTTACAAGCATTTTATCGAGGCCATCAAGTCGCAGGTTGGGTTTACTTACTCTTATGGCAGCGGCCGCTACTATAACGACCCCAACAAAGATGGGGTCATGAACAGCCAGCTTCCCAGCTATCAGGACTTCAGCTTTAATATGGCTTATCTGTTTCGTCCGCAGGTTATCTTCTATGCTTCAGCCACCAACCTGCTGGGTCGTGACAATATCTTCGGCTATCAGTTTGCAGACAACCCAAACAGCGACGGTGTCTTTGAGTCAAGAGCTATTGGGCAGCCAGCTAAACGTTTCTTGTTTCTTGGAGTTTTCATCACACTCTCGAAGGACAAGTCAAAGAATCAACTCGAAAACTTATAATTCAACTTAAATATCATAGCAATGAAAAATTTACTAATGATGATTTTGCTGTTGGCTGGCATTGAAAGCCAGGCCGGCGAAAACCAGGGCAGACTGGTTGTGAAAGTTACTAACCTGGGTGACCTGAAAGGTCAGGTAATGGTTGGCTTGTTCGACAAAGAGGACAATTTCCTGAAAGAACCAATAAAAGGTGTTTCAGCTAAAGTAACAGCCGAAGGCCAGGAGCTTGTTTTTGAAAACCTTCCGTACGGAGAATATGCCGTAAGTGTGATTCATGATGAAAATGAAAATGGCGAACTCGACACTTTCCTGGTCATTCCCACCGAGCCTTATGGCTTCAGCAATAATGTAATGGGCAAGTTTGGCCCGCCCAGCTTTGAGCAGACCAAGATCAGCTTTAAAAACGATACTTCTATTGAAATCAAACTTAACCGCTAATTATCATGAAGACACTTAAAATAACCGCAGTAGTTTCCCTTTTGGCATTGTTTTCAGTTGGCCAAACCAATGCACAAAACTCCTATGAAAAAGGAATGAAGGGAGCCCTGGAACAATTGTTCTCTGCTGAAGGAGGCAAAGAGAACTGGCAGAATGCAGCCAACAAGTTTGAGCGAATTGCCAATGTGGAAAAGGATAAATGGCAGCCAAGCTACTACGCTGCGCTGGCTTACGCCTGGATGGCCACAAAAGAAGAAACATTGACTTTGCAGGATGAAAAAATGAACCGGGCGAGGAAGTTTGTGGAAGCTGGCCTGGCGGTGTCTCCCGACAATGTGGAGCTGATTACTATGCAAGGGTACACCGATATGTTGAGTATCGCCTTTGACCCGGGAACCAGAGGCCAGACTTTGTCTACGAGAGTTTTTCAGACTTTTGGTAAAGCCATTCAAATGGATCCAGCAAATCCAAGAGCGAGACTTTTTATGGCCCAAATGCAGGACGGCACTGAGAACTTCTTCGGGCAAAGTAATGAGGCCTCGTGTCAAACCCTTGCCAAAGCAGTGGAGAACTATGGTCGGCAAAAGGATAATGGGGATTTTTCGCCCACCTGGGGACAAGGGGCGGCGGAGCAAATGCTAAAGAATTGCCAGAAGGCTGCCTCCGGAGAAGGCAACTAAAGTAAAGGCCTATCAAATACTTGTAATTTAATGGAGCCTGTTGCACCTTAAGCTTCGTTTGGTTTTGTTCAAAAAACAGAGATGCAGATCACCAGAAAGACTGTTCTTCGGGAGTTAAAAGAAATTGCCTTACTAATTGTAGCCGGGGGCTTAATTGGTGGCTACCTTTCCTGCCAATCTTGCTTTAGTGAGCTTAATTCACTTACGGTCGCCATCTTTAGCGTCAACGCATCCTTTTGGCTGTTTTTCTGGAAGGGTAATCAATACCTTTCCGAAATTATAGAAACACGTATAAGCTGGCTGGAGGCACCTGGCAAGCGGTTGTGGGTGGGTTTGGTCGTCATGGTGGTGTATACTTTGGTTGCAGCTTCTATTATCTATTACTTATTTTATGTGGTATACATGGGGAAGGATTTAGCCACACTGCTATCCTCTGGATTCATGTATAACCTGGTATTTCCGGTGTTCTGCACCATGTTGATCATGACATTCCTGTTTGGGCGGCAGTTTTTTATTAGCTGGAGGCAAACAGCTATTAACTTTGAAAAGCTAAAGTCGGAGCAGATGGCATCCCAATATGAAGCGCTCAAAAGCCAGGTCAATCCGCACTTTCTGTTCAACTCCTTGAATGTGCTTACGTCGCTTGTTCATCAAGACCCAGACACTGCTGTGAAGTTCATTAAGAAGCTGTCGGAAGTGTATAGGTTTGTGCTGGAGTCAAGAAAGCAGGAGCTGATAGACCTTTCTACCGAACTCAGGTTTGTGAAAGACTACCTCTTCCTGCAGCAGATTCGGTTTGGTGATAACCTCAAATATGACATAAGTGTTCCAGACCCATACATGAACAAAATGGTGCCTCCATTGTCAGTTCAAATGCTGGTAGAAAACGCCATCAAGCACAACGAAATTTCGCAAGACCATCCGCTGACAATCGCTATTTCCGTTGACGGGGAAACGTTGCGGGTTTCCAATACCCTTCAGGTAAAGCACACCAGGGAGCCTTCTTCGGGAACAGGACTTGATAATATCAAGGACAGGTATGAGTTTCTGAGTGGCAAGAAAGTAATTGTCACACAGGAGAACGGTAAGTTTGAAGTAACCCTGCCGCTTTTAACCCTCGATAAAGTTTAATGAAGGTTTTAATAGTTGAAGACGAAAAACTGTCGGCCGACAGGCTGGCCCAAATGGTCAGAAAGATTGTGCCTGATGTAGAAATTATCGCCCAGGTCGATTCAGTAAAGAGAGCGGTGGAATGGCTGACCAACCAGCCAGCGCCCGACTTGTTGTTTCTCGACATTCAGCTGGCCGATGGACTTAGCTTTGAAATATTTGAGAGGGTAGAGGTGAGGGCTCCAATCATTTTTACTACCGCCTACGATGAATACGCCATCAAGGCCTTCAAAGTGAATAGCGTTGATTATTTGTTAAAGCCCATTGACGATGATGAACTGAAAGCGGCTCTCAGGAAGTTTAAAACCTTGACTAAACCATCTGGCGGTTCCTCAGCTTTGCCGATTGATAAGCTGGAAAACCTTTTGGCGGGGCTTACAAAGAGCTATAAAGAAAGGTTTATTATTAAGGTGGGCGACCATCTGAAGTCTGTGGAGGTGGCCGACATAGATCACTTTGTTAGCCAGGAGAAAGCCACTTTTGCCCAAAACCGGGAAGGTAAAAGGTTTATCATTGACTTTACCCTTGATCAGGCCGAAGCGCTGATCGATCCGTTAGTGTTTTTTAGGATAAACAGAAAGTATATCGTGTCGTTCAAGTCTATCAAAGACATTATTGCCTGGTCCAACAGCCGATTGAGGCTGGTGCTGCACAACTGCGACGACACGGACGTTGTCGTCGCCAGGGAAAAAGTAAATGCTTTTAAAATGTGGCTGGATCGTTAAATTTAAAGACCTTTGAGTGATATTTTCATAGGTAAAATAAAGGCAAACTAAATGGCTCCTTCAGCTAAAAAAGAAATCAGTGGAATACAACGGCAGTTCTATACCATAGCACTGATAGTTGTAATCATTTGGGTGCTTATGATTACCCGTGGATTACTGGTGCCACTGGCCTGGGCATCTTTTTTTGCCATTTTCATGATGCCTTTTGTCGAATGGATGGAAAGTAAGCGAATGAGGAGGGGCCTGGCAATTATCATCGCCGTACTTTTGTTCACCGCAGTCATAATAGGAATTCTGGCAACGCTTTCAGCGCAAGTAGTGTCCATAAGCAAGGATCTTCCCTCCATCTCCACGAGATTTTCTTCCAGCATTACCAGGGTTCAGCACTTTATTGTTGAAGACCTGGGCATTGCAGATGATACCGAGGAGCTAAAGAGCATGATAGGCAGTCAACTCGAGGAAGTCGTGAAATGGCTGTTTGGCAATATTTCATCAGTTGGGCAGTCTTTCTTTGACCTTTTTCTAATGCCCATCTACATCTATTTCATTCTTCTCTACAGGGATCTTCCCTCCCGGTTCATCGAAAAAAAATATAGCGAATCAAATCAGGAGACAATCAGGAAGGTCTTTGGCAAAATCCAGAAAGTGCTTCGCAGTTACATTGTAGGTATTAGCTTATTTACAGCTATTACAGCAGCCATGGACATCATTATCTTTCTGTCGCTCGGGCTTGAGTATGCGCTGTTCTTCGCCATTTTGGTGGCCATTCTTAACCTTATCCCTTACGTGGGCAACCTAATTGCAATGATCATTGTGGTGGGCTACGCACTAGTAACCAAAGACTCACTACTCACGCCGTTACTCCTTGTCGGGCTGCTTTGGCTGGCTAACATGATACAGGAAAATGTAATCAGGCCGTGGGTGGTTGGCTCATCAACCGAAATAAACGCTTTTGCTGTTTTCTTATCGTTTATTGTTGGGGCCCTGGTATGGGGCGTATCTGGAATGATACTTTTCATTCCGCTCGTCGGAATTGTGAAAATTATATTGGAAGAGGTACCTTCACTCAATGCCTATGCTATCTTTTTGAAGGAGTGGAATGCCAAGCCTGCCAAAAACGAAGACTAGGCTTTCTTTTTTTGCGGTGCCAGCAATAGAAAAAAACCGACCGATGTTCCAATTGAAAGAACCCCGCAAACCCACCACAGCGTGGTGAAGTCGAATGCTCTGACAATATTTGTGCCTAACGCAGGTGCCAGTACAAATGCCGCTGAATAGGCAAAGGAGTACATGCCCATATAAATTCCCCGGTTTTTTGGCCCCGACCTTTGTACCGTGTAGGTGGCCATAAACGGCATCGCCATAATCTCGGCGACACTAATGATCAACACTGCCAGGTAAAGGATGGGCTCGCTGTGTAACAGGTTGAGAATAATGAAGGCTAGTCCGTTGAGCAGGCTTCCTATCATCACCAGTCTCCTGATGCTAAATCGCTCACCCACGCTGTACACAATAATCATCTCCAGCAGGAATACGATGAAGCCATTGAGCCCGATCAGCAATCCAATTTGTGACTCAGGCAACTGGTAGACCTCTTTATAATACAGAGGAAGGGTCATGAACAATTGAAAGAACACTGTAGCAAAAGAGAGCACTAACAGAACGAAAAGCACAAATCGCCAGTCTTTTAATGCATTGAGAGGGGAAGAAGTAGCTTTTGTTTCGTCCTCTTTCTGTTCATGCCCTTTTTTGTTTTTGAAATAGAAGAAGAAAAGAATGCCAGCCGATATGCAGGTGATTCCGTCAACAATGAAAAGAAGGTTGTAAGAGAAGGTGGCCAAAATCCCTCCAACCGCTGGCCCAAAAGAATAACCCAAATTGATCGCCATTCTATTGAGACTGAAAGCCCGTGTTACATTTTCTGGCTTGGCGTAGTGAGCCACTGACGACGAGTTGGCTGGTCGCAGCATTTCCGACACAGCGCTGATAGTGAATATGCCAACGCACAAAGGAAAAAACTCTGTGAGGTTGGCAACAAAAAAGAACAAACTACCGCCGCCTGCGAGGCTGAAAAATTGCACCCAAAAATGACCGATTTTATCGGTGAGCCATCCTCCGACAAATGCACCGGTAATAGAGCCAACCCCGAAGAGGCTTAACAGGATGCCAGCCTGCTCTAAATCAAAGCCCAAAGAGGCTGTGAGGTACACACTAAGAAAGGGTACCACCATTGATCCGCTGCGGTTGATCAGCATCACAAGCGCCAAAATCCAGGCTGCTCTTGAGAGCCCACCGAAGGCATTTTTGTAAAGCGTTAGGACTCTAGTCATTCATGTGTATTCACGATGCGATATTCGAAAATTATTCCTTGTTGGGAGTGTAAAATCTCCAATTATTAAAAAATTGAATTATTCAGTAAAAAAATTAATCTATTCGAAGATAATCTAGTCGTTTTTCTTCTTACATTTCTTAGCTTTTAACCTAATTAATCGACCTTATGACTCTTCACTTTATCCTGCTACTGGTAGGATTCGCTATCCTCATAAAAGGGGCTGACTGGATGGTTAGTGGTGCTTCATCCCTCGCTAAAAGAATCAACGTCTCCAATTTGATGATTGGACTTACAGTAGTTGCCTTCGGAACGTCTGCCCCTGAACTCACTGTGAACCTCTTTGCCTCGTCCAGCGGACTGAACGATGCCATGTTCGGCAACATCATAGGGAGTAACATATTCAATCTGTTATTCATCCTTGGAGTTGCCGGCGTTATTTACCCATTGAGTGTGCAGCGGACGACTGTGAAATACGAAATTCCTTACTCTTTGTTTTCTGCACTGCTTCTTTTCTTTCTGGTCAACGACGCCATGTTCTTTGGTGCTGATCACAACTCACTCGGCCGGATAGATGCATTGGTGCTTCTGGTCTTTTTCGGTCTTTTTATGGCTTACATTGTCAGGCAGGCAAAAAACGAAACGCAGCCAGAAGAAGAAATACAAACGATGACCTTGCTAAAATCGGTTTTGTTTGTCACCGTAGGGATTACGCTTTTGGTAGGAGGAGGTAAACTTGTGACGGATCATGCTGTAGCCATTGCAGCAAGCTTCGGGCTGAGCGAAAAGCTGATAGGGTTGACCATTTTGGCAGCAGGCACTTCACTTCCTGAACTGGCCACGTCGGCCGTCGCCGCCTACAGGCGAAATACAGATATTGCCATTGGTAATGTGGTGGGATCCAACATTTTTAACATCCTGCTCATTTTGGGAATCAACGGAGGCATCCGGGAAATTCCCTATAACGCAACGTTGAACATGGATTTCTTTGTGATTTTCTTCGGATCCATTGCGCTGCTGCTTTTCATGTTCACCTTTAACCGCAACAAACTTGACAGAGTAGAAGCTGTGATGTTTCTGGTGGCATTTGTTGGCTATACGGGCTTCCTGATCTACCGTAACTAGATCAGGCCAATTCTCTCAAATCCACAGGTACCACTCTTGACACACCTTGCTCTATCATGGTGATACCGTAGATGATGTCGGTGCTTGACATCGTGCGCTTGTTGTGTGTCACAATGATGAATTGAGATTCCTTACTGAACGTTCGGATGATGTTATTGAACTTGTCAATATTGGCATCATCGAGAGGGGCATCCACTTCATCAAAAATACAGAATGGAGCTGGCTTCAGCAGGTAAATCGAGAATAGGAGGGAAATAGCCGTCAACGTCTTTTCACCACCTGAAAGCTGGTTGATGGTCAATGGCCGCTTGCCTTTTGGCTTGGCCATAATCTCAATCGGACTTTCCAACGGGTCGTCGGGGTTGAGTAGCTTCAGCTCGCAGTCATCTTCTTCTGTGAAGAGAGATCGGAATACTTTGATAAAGTTGTCCCTGATCTTCTCGAAAGCATCGAGAAAGGTTTCCCTGGCCACAGCGTCAATTTCGCCTATAGTACTGATCAGCGACTCTTTGGCTTTGATCAGGTCATCTTTTTCTTTGATGATAAAGTCGTAGCGCTCTTTGATTTCCTCGAAAGCCTCCATAGCCATGGGGTTGATGGGGCCAATATTGTCAATTCTCGTTTTGAACCAGGAGACTTTCTCCCGAAGCTCTTCGTCCGAAATGTCGGCAAACGGATTCTCTTTCACTTCTTCTCCTTCTACCGGAGCTTGTTCCTTCAGCAAATCGTCGAGGTCAATATTGAATTCGACGGAAAGACGCTCTTTTACAGCGCTCAGTTGTAGTTTAGTTTCATTTAGCTGGTTTTGGAATTCCATCAGCATCAGGTCGGTACTTTCCCTGCGACGTTGAATCTCCCTGCTCTCTTTCTCCAGCTCATCTATCAGCCCACGACTGCTGTAGTATTCCTTTTCTGCTTCATTAACACCTACTTCTATCGCTTCCCTTTCGGAGTACATGGCCACCAACTCATCGTCATTCATCTCCGCTTTCTCCACGAGAGCTTTAATTTCTTCCTCGGTTTGCTTCAGCTCACTTTGGTTGCGCTCAATCCTTTCTTTGGAGCTTTCGTAGGTGTTTTCCTTGAAGCTGATTTCCTGAGCGATGCTCGCTACCTTGTTCTCCTGCTGATGGTAAGAAATGTTTTCCTGGTTGAATGCTGCCGACTTTTGACTTAAGATTTCTTGAAAAACCTGTAGTTCACTGTTCTTTGAAGCCAGGTTCTCTTCGTCGCTTTTTTGCAAGTCTTGTTCACGCTCTGCTTTTGGTTGCAGGGTGCGCAATTCTTCGGTAAGCACCTCAATCCTGTCGATGATGTCTTCCCTCTTAGTGGTGTTGGAGGTGAGCATTTTCGAAAACTGCTCCTGCTTGGTTCTTATAGAAACATACTCCTCGTTGATCTGATTCAGGTCGGGAAGCAGCGCTTCAATTCTCTCCTTCTTGCTGGAAGCTTTCAGCGCATTCAGGTCGGCTTGATTGCTTTCGATACTCTGCTGAATTTCATCCAACTTTTTGTTGAGTGCTTTTATTTCAACAGCGAGTTTTTCAAGGTTCTTGGCACGACCAATCCTTTTTCCTTCGAAAAGGCCAACTGCTCCGCCCGAAATCGAATAGTGACGGCGGGTAACCTTTCCATTTTTTGTTATGAAGATAGCATCATCTACATCTGGCAGGTCGGTGTGGTGGTTGGTAGAGATGTAAACGTTGTCAAGAATGAAGCTAACAAGCTTCTTGTATTTGCCGTCAAACTCCACCACCTCCGTGGCAGGAATAGCGTTCTGAATGATTTTGGTGCTGGTTGGCTTGAATTTGTCGAACTTTTCCAGAATAAAGAAATGGGCTTTTCCCTTGGCAGCGTCGCTCAGCAAATTGATGGCCTGATAGGCGTTTGCCTCACTCTCTACTATGTAGTAGTTCATGTAAGGCTCGAGAAAATTCTCGATTGTCACCCTGTATTCTTCAGGGCAGGTGATAACGTCAGAGAGGAGGGGAGCATCTTTTCCCCAGGAAGAGTTCTTTTTCAGGAATTTGATAGCTTCAGGGAAGCCTTCCAGGTTTTCGACCAGCGATTTGGTGAGCGCATATTCGTTTTGCCGGGCGTCAAGCTTTCGGCTAACCTGGGTGCCCTCTTCTTTGATGACTTCCAGCGTTTTGCTTATACTCTCAATTCTACTTTGAACAGCTTCTTCTTCCGACTTAAGCTTGTCGATTTCTTTTTGTCTTTCGGCCCTCAGTTCACCTACTTCCTGCAACTTAATTTCAAACTCTTCCAGGTTGGCCGATTGCTCCGTCGTGTCGGAAGCTGCTTTGTCCAGTTCCTGCTTGAGCGTGGATAGCTGGATTTGTTTGATCTCCAGGTCTTTGGTAAGCTGATACACCTCTTCCCTGCTCTGCCGGAAGTTTCGGTTGAGGATGTTAACTTCCTCCTGAAGAGCCGCTGTTTCTGTTTTCTGGTGGTCATACTCACCTTTGAGCCGGTCGAGCTTCGCCGCTACTTCCGATAGGATCTTATCGGCTACCTGCTTTTCCTTGGTAAGACTTTCAATAGAAAAGGATGCCCGCTCGTTGCTTTTCCTGTCCTGCTCAATTTGCTCTCTGAGGTTTTCATTTTTGTCATTCAGGAAGCGGAGCCTTTCGTTCTTGATCTTTTTCTCACTTTCGTACGACCTTATCTTGCCTACGTGCTCATTCAGCGCTTTTTGTCTTGAGCTGAGCTGCTTTTCTTTGGCGATCAAATCGGCTTTAGACTTCTCAATAGCCGCTTCTTTCTCTGCAAGCTGACGGTTCAGGCTTAGCTTCAGGTCGTTTTCAGTCTCTATTTTGCTCTTCCCATCCCGAAATGATTGCTGATGTTTTTCAACTGTTTTTCTGGCGAGGGCTATGCTGGCCTCTTTGTATTCCTCTTTAATTTTATAGTATTGTTGTGCCTGACGGGCCTGTTTTTCAAGGCTTTTCAGGTTTTTTTCTATTTCAAACAGAAGGTCTTCCACCCTGGCAAGATCAGCATCGGTGTCGCTGAGCTTCCGCAGCGTTTCCTTCTTCCTTACTTTAAATTTCGAAATACCAGCTGCTTCTTCAAAAAGACCACGCCTTGAGTTGTCTTTGTCGTTGAGGATATCGTCGACCATCTTAAGCTCAATGATGGCATAGCTGTTTGACGCTATCCCAGTATCAAGAAAAAGATTGGAAATGTCTTTCAGTCGGCAGGTAACGCCATTCAATTCATATTCGCTTTCACCCGACCTGTAGTAGCGGCGGGTGATGGTGACTTGAGAATATTCGGTAGGAAGGAGGTTTTTAGTGTTGTTGAAGGTGAGAGAAACCTCGGCAAGGTTGGTAGGCTTTCTTTTTTTTGTTCCGTTAAAGATCACATTCTCCATTTTGTCGGAACGGAGCATGCGTGATCTCTGCTCGCCAAGCACCCAGCGAATAGAATCAACCACATTGGACTTGCCGCAGCCATTTGGACCAACGATGCCGGTGATGCCTTCATCGAAGTTGATCACCACTTTATCCCCAAAGCTCTTAAACCCCCGAATCTCAAGTTTCGTCAACTGCATGCGGCAAAAATATTCATTAACCTTTAAATGTTATCAACAAAATGGGGCTCAAACGGGGCTAGTTATCAACATTACGCTGATACTTGTCCTCTTTTTTGGGGTAGACAGCAAAAATAACATTCAATGACTTATATTTGAGGTATATGGATAGAGACGTCATCATTTACATTGTTATGGCCATTATTTATTTTGTGGTCAGAAACCTGAAGAAGAAGCCAAAACCACCTGAGGTTCAGGAGAGAAGGTCTCAAGGCGATGATGACTATGAGAGCCAGCAGCCGGCGTCCACGCCACCCATGAGCTTCGAGGACCTGCTGAAGGAGCTCACCAGTGGAGGTCAAACAGCGCCAAAGCCGGTACCACAACCCGCTCCTGAGCCCAGCCGATCTTTCGAATTTCCCTCAGATGGAAAAAACTATGAAGACGTGCATGATGAGTGGGAAGACAAGGAAATTGTGACTGTGAAAGAGGGTAGCCACACCAGGCTTTTTTCTGATGAAGAAACAAAAAGAATTTATCAGGAATCAATCCATATCGATCACAGCAAAGACGACGAGCTTTCAGCGCAGCTTGAAAGAGCCAAAAGCAGGTTCAAAGAATTTGAGATCAAAGAAGAGGACAATTCAGCTTTTCGGGACGAAATTGTAGATATGCTTTCCGATCAGCACGGTGCCAAGAAGGCCATCATCCTTGGCGAAATTCTCAACAGAAAATATTGATTAGAAACTGGTGAAACAGTAGGCGATAATGTTGGCACCCATTTGCAGGGCTTTTAGCCGCACAGTCTCCGGGTCGTTGTAGATCGACTGATCCTCCCAGCCATTTCCCAGGTCGCATTCGTAAGAATAAAAGCAAACAAGCCTTCCTTCATAAATAAGTCCATAACCCATGGGTGCTTTGCCGTCGTGTTCATGAATCTTTGGCAGACCGTCAGCAAACTGGTATTTCTGGTGGTAAATGGGGTGTGAAAAAGGAAGCTCTATAAACTCAAGCTCTGGAAAAACCTTTTTCATTTCAAGGCGAACAAACTGATCGAGACCATAATTGTCATCGATATGTAAAAAGCCACCTGAAACAAGGTATTCCCTGAGGTTGGTTGCTTCCGGATCGGAAAATAGCACGTTGCCATGTCCGGTCATGTACACATAGGGGTATAGAAAAATCTCAGGACTGCCCACATCAACAGCATCTTCGGAAGGCGCAAGGGCAGTGCCCAGGGTTTCATTGCAAAATTTGGCCAGGTTTGGTAGTGCAGTCTTGTTGGCGTACCAGTCGCCACCCCCGTGATATTTCAGCTTGGCAATTTTCATTGTGTTGTCCTGCTGGGCGATAGCGCCGAAACTCAACATGATAAGTGCCAAAAAGAAAACTTTCTTCATAATTACTTAAAAAGAGACGTTAGCTTATCAACGGTGAGTCCGTTGAAATCGTTTATCACAAGGTCTGAATGGCTGATTTCATGGGCTGGGTGGGTTGTAGCCAGTCCAATCACTTTTGCTCCTGCGTTTTTTCCGGCCTCAATCCCCGACAGGGCATCTTCCAGCACGATGGAATCTTGCGCCTTGGCACCAAGCTTTTCTGCCAGCTTCAAGTACACCTCAGGCGCAGGTTTGCCCACGCTCACTTCACTGCCATTTACAATAGCGGCGAAGTACTTCCGAAGATCAAGGCCATCCAAAGTGAAGGCAATATTCTCCGGAGGTGCTGAGCTGCCGACGCCCACAGCAATCCCGGCATCCATGGCCAGGCGCAAGAAGTCAATCAGGCCGGGTGTTGGCTTTTGATGAGGAGCATACAGCTCTCTGTAAATCTCCTCTTTTTCAGCACCAAGGGACTGGATCACATCTGGGTTTTTTTCATCAGGGAAAAAGTGGGTCATAGTAGCCGAAATTGTTCTTCCGTTGATGTGTTTTTTATACTCGGCTTCGTCAAGGTGGAAGCCATGCCGCTTTGAAAACTCCATCCACGCTTTCAGGTGAAATTGATGATTATCTACTATTACTCCGTCCATGTCGAACAATAAGGCGGCTGGCTTCATGTATTTGCGTGGTTAGATAGCGCTGGGCGTAAAATTAGCCGAGCGAATGGCGGTTCCAAATCATCTTCGTATATTTTCGCAAAAAGACAACACATGAACCCATACCTAGGAGAATTTATTGGAACGATGGTCTTGCTCTATTTTGGCAACGGAGTGAACGCCGCAACAACACTTAAAGGAAGTTATGCACAAAATGCAGGTTGGCTCACCATCTGTATTGGCTGGGGGCTTGGGGTAACGCTCGGTATTTATGCTGTAGGCGGCATTAGCGGAGCTCATTTAAATCCAGCTGTTACGCTTGGCTTGTATGCAGCAGGTGAGTTTCCTGCCGACATGATAGCAGGGTATATGCTTGCTCAAATGGCTGGTGCTTTTTGTGGAGCCTGTTTAGCTTATCTTCATTTTTTACCTCACTGGAAGGCAACGGACGATGCCGCTGCCAAGTTGGGCGTGTTTTCTACTGGCCCGGCTATAAAGAGCACAAGCGCTAATATACTTTCGGAATTTATGGGCACTTTTATCCTGATCTTTGCTCTGTTGTTTATAGGTGCTAATCAGTTTACCGAAGGGCTGAACCCATTGGTAGTAGGAGGGTTAATCACTGCAATTGGTTTGTCGCACGGAGGAACCACGGGATTTGCCATCAATCCAGCCCGAGACCTGGGGCCGAGAATAGCACATGCGGTATTGCCTATCAACGGAAAGGGCGGATCTAATTGGGGATATGCCTGGGTGCCAGTGCTGGGGCCATTGGCTGGGGGTGCGACCGGCGCAGCGCTTTACAATTTCTTATTTAATGATGAGGTAAGCTTGTTTTTGTCTGCCGGGGTAATCTTTTTTGCTATTATTGTCATTCTCAGCCTGCTGGAGAACAAAAAGCTGTAGGACATCTTTTTTCGGATTTACCACCAACACAAACCGTGAGCATGGGAGTTTTAAAAGAATTCAAGGACTTTGCCATGAAAGGCAATGTTATCGATCTGGCCACCGCAGTCATCATTGGTGGGGCATTTGGCAGGATAGTTTCATCTCTCGTTAATGATATTCTGATACCACCTCTGGGAGTTTTGCTGGGCAACGTGAACTTCAAAGAACTAAACGTGGTGATTCAGGAGGCAGTAGGAGAGCAAGCCGCTGTAACGATCAATTATGGAGTTTTTGTCCAGACTGTGATTGACTTCATCATCATTGCCTTCTCTATTTTTATGGTCATTAAGGCCTACAAGCGGATGGAGAAGAAGAAGGAAGAAGCTCCGGCTCCAGCAGTTCCACTAGCACCCAGCAATGAGGAGAAGCTACTCACCGAGATCAGAGATTTGCTGAAAGCACAAAAATAACCGCTTCGCTCAAAATTATATCGGCAGTAAGGAAACGTTGAATTGGATTCAACGTATTATCTTGCTGCCGATTCTTTTTTTAATACAAATGAGTATGCTAAAACTTCAATTAAAAGGAGCCGTTGCGCTGGCGCTGCTCTGCTTTTTAAACTACCAAACAGAGGCGCAAGCCATATTGAACAAAGTGAAATCAGCAGCCAAGAACAAAGCTGCCAACGCCATTTTTGGTGACAATGACGCACCGTCTACACCCAGTGTTTCTGAAGGTGATGAACGATCTGGGCGACCTATGAATAACACGTCCGGAGGCCTTATCACAACCCCGCCCGATGTAGGAAAGAGCATTGCAACAGCCGAGTCTTCATTTTCTGGTAAGAAATATGGCGAAGCCAGGTATGCACTACAACAGGCCATTGTGGGGATAGAAATGGAAATGGGCAACAAGGTAATGGAGTCTCTTCCTGAAAAAGTGGCTGGCATAGGCTTTGTCAAGGAGAGCGATAAGGTCACAAGTACCGGAATGGCTTTTGTCGGGTTAACCATTTTCAGGGAATACTACAACGACGACAAAGCCATAGATATAACTGTTGCCAATAATTCTGCCTTACTCATGTCGGCCAATATGTACCTGGCCAATCCGGCTTATACTTCAGGTCAGGAGAACATCAAATCAGTGACGGTGCAGGGTTTTAAGGGTGTGTTGGAGTTTTCCGAATACGATGGTTACAAACTGTCGGTGCCTCTCGGGCAAACAAGCATAGCGATCATGAAAATGGTAAATTTTGCTGACGAAACAGCTGCGCTAAAAGTATCGGACGCCTTTGATTTGGCAGGCATTCAAAAACAGTTGGGCGATAAGATTAACTAAGATTTAAGATGAAGAAGATATATATACTTGCATTGATAGTAACCGTGTTTGGTCTTACTGCTAGTGCGCAAAATGATTTTACTGCATCAACAGCTACTGCAAAGAATGAGTATAAGGCGGGCAATTTAGAAGAAGCTCGGTTTGCTCTGCAGCAGTCGCTGGCTGAGGTGGATAAAGAGATTGGAAAGGAGATTCTGGAAATACTGCCCAAAAGCATTGCTGGTTTTTCGTTTGTTGAGGCAAACGATAATGTCGCTGGCAACTCTTCGTCTTTTGGGGGATTGTTTGTTCACCGTGATTATGGTGACACCACCAAGTCGGTCGCCATTGACTTGATGGACAACTCGCCCATGCTGGCCGGTATTAACAGTCTTTTGGCCATGCCTATGATTATGAATAGTTCGGATGGTAGCCAGAAGGTGGTTAAGGTGAGCGGGTACAAGGCACTTTTGCAAAGAAAAGATGCAACACAAGCTGTAGGAGGTTACACTCTTCAGATTCCCTTTAATCAGTCGCTGTTCACCGTGGACTTTGATGGGGCCTTTACCGAAAGTGAAGTCACTAGTGCTGCCAATGCTATGCCAATTTCGGAAGTAGCTAAACTGACATATTAGCTTTTTATGCCTTATTCTTGGTCAGGTAGGTTCCGTAGGTGCTTACCTTTGCTCAAACAGATTGCGCATGACAAAAGCCCTGGATAGGGTAAAGCACCTATTTTTTTACATTAATTTTAATAGATAGAGGTTAATTCTATATATTTGCCCGGCGATTACCACCAATATTCCTGCAGCTTTTTATTCACCAGCAAAAAGTGGCGCTTTGTTACATGGAACTCCTTTCGAAAGGAAAACGAATGGGTTCAAATAATAAAAGGCCGTGTTTAAAAAGAATCTTTTCTAGATGGTATTAATTTTTAATTGCTTAGACCTATCGACTAAAACAGGAGTATGGATATATTAGACCTTATTTCGTTGCTGATTTTCCTGTCAGCAGCCTTCACTCTAGTAAATATCACCTACCTTAAACTACCGCATACCATCGGTTTGATGGCTATTGCGCTTGTGATGTCTGTCGTGATATTACTGCTTGGCTTGATTTTCCCTTCAGTAAGCGATCTGGCCATTCACATCATGGAGGAGTTCGACTTCAAAGAAGTGCTGCTGAATGTGATGCTTAGCTTTTTGCTATTTGCTGGGGCCATGTCGATTAACCTGCGAATGCTTTTACAGGAAAAGTGGCCCATTTTGATTTTAGCAACCATAGGTGTGCTTGTGTCTACCTTTATTGTAGGCACCCTTATGTATTACGCCTTTACCTTTGTAGGATTTGAAATCACGCTGGTGCACTGTTATCTGTTTGGTGCGCTAATATCTCCAACCGATCCTATTGCAGTCCTAGCCCTGGTTAAAAAAGCCAATCTTTCCAAAAACCTGGAAATTAAGATAGCAGGAGAATCGCTGTTCAATGACGGCATTGGCGTTGTTGTGTTTCTCACTATCATGGGAATTGATGAAAGAGGAGGGGCTGATTCGTTTGATGCACTTGAGGTGGCGGGACTATTTGCGAGAGAAGTAATTGGCGGATTGGGTATCGGAGCTGTTTTTGGCTACATGGGCCTCAAACTACTCGACTTCATCGATAATGATCATGTGGAGCTTGAGGTGTTGGTAACCCTTTCTATGGTGCTGGTTTGCGCCAGGCTTTCAGAAATGCTACATGTCTCTGGCCCACTGGCAATGGTAATCATGGGACTATTTGTGGGCAACGAAGGCAGGGGAGATGAGTTTGCCAGTGCCACGGGAGAATACGTGTATAAATTCTGGCACTTGCTCGATGAATCATTGAACGCCATTCTGTTCATTTTGGTCGGTTTCGAAATGATAGTTATCAGTCAAAGCTTTGTGGTCGATTATTTTGCACTCGGACTAATGTCAATTTCGATCGTACTGGCTGCCAGGTTTATCGGCGTGGCCTTGCCGATAGGCATTATGAAACGTTTCCGACACTTTGAAAAGAACACCGTAGCCATCCTCACATGGGGAGGGTTGAGGGGCGGATTGTCAGTAGCAATGGCTCTTTCTCTTCCCGATTCTATCGCTGAAAAGGATCTTATACTTTCTTGTACCTATTGTGTGGTTGTATTCTCCATACTTGTACAAGGTTTAACCATTGGAAAACTTATAAAGTCATAGTGATTTTCATTTACTTTGTAGTGTTTTTAGCATAGTAACATTAATTATAAAATGAGATTAAGTTTAGCAGAAGGACTATTGTTAATCGCCCTCGATGACAATGAGGGCAGGTTGTTGGCAGATGCCGAAAAAGGCATCATAGACGCTTTGGTAGCCGCAGGGATTTTTGAACTGAACTTGCTTCGTAAAATTGGTTTTGAGGGAGGTAAAATCACCATCAAAGACACGACTTCCTCAGGCAACAAAATACTCGACCACATACTGAGCGGCGTCGGCCAAGGGGGCAAATCAGTAAAGGACACGGTTGTGAGCCTTGCACCTCAAATGAGATCTCTCTATGAGATGTGTATCGATTTACTGATTGGCAGAGGTATTTTGAAGAGGGAAGCAACCCGCTTGCTTTGGATACCTATTTCTGAGCGTATGGACAATGCGAATTATGCCTACGAGAAGGAAATCAGAGATTCGTTAAAGTCAATTGTATTGAAAGGAGTGAAGCCAACTCCGGCATTCGTCATTCTTGCTTCATTGCTGGGGAGTCTGGAGATTCTTGACGAAGTGTTTAGCGACAAAGATGAGCTTATCGATGCCATCAAGTTTGCTAAAGACTCGGTTCATTCAGGTGGATTGCCTCCTGAAGTTGCCAGTTCTCTGGAGGAGGTAAAAGAGCACATTGCGGCGCTTTAAAGGGAAAACTACTTGTCGATTTTAAGTGGTCTGCCGACGACGACAGATGAGTCGTAAACGGTAGGTACATAGGGAACATCGGGGTTGTAGATATGAATCGGGTTTCTACAATTCCCTTTGTGTGCCATAAATCCAAACCCTTCATGCGGGTGATTTCTGTCCATCATCAGCATCAGATATTCGCAGTTGTCGACCATAATCACAGTGAAGTGATATTCTCCCTCCTCACGAATTTCCCCCATGGAGATGCTGGTCTCTGGATTAGCATCTCTGTTTTCACATCCTAAGAGGACAAGTGAAGCCAAAGCCAGCGATAGTCGTGCGATTTTGAATGCCTTCATAGGATCATAGTTTTTTAACATAGCCTTCGTCAATCTGGAAGACATTGCGGAGGGCTTGATATGACTTCTTGTTGAGGATCATAATCATATAATCTCCCATTTCTATTTTCTGCTCATCAGTTGGGTTTTTAAGGAGCTTCCGCTTGCCACCAGCCTCCAGTTTGCTCAAGCCGATCAGGATTACATTGAATCGCTTTTTGATGTCAAAAAATACTGCCTGATAGGGTTTGTTGAGGTATGGATTCTTTTCGGTTACAATCAATTGCTTGATATCGTAGTCTCCGTCAGTTTCAGCAATCGACATGATGTCTTCGCTGTATTCAGCTACATCTGGCTCAAACATGTAGCTGGCAAGTAGCTTGGAGGCTATTTCGTTTTTGGAGATGGTGTTTGTTACTCCTGCCGTTAGGAATGTGTTGCGCAGGTTAGCATTGTCAAGTGTCACAACAAACCGTAAGCTGGAGTACAGCTTTTTCAAATTCAGTACATAGACCAGTTTCTCTGTGTCATTTTCAAAGTTAATGAACACGATTGAAGAGTCTTCAATATTCGCTTTCGACAACATATCGAGGTTTTGATAGTCAGCATAAAGCGTGTAGATGTTTTGTCTGGCGCTCCGGTACTTCTCCTTAATAATATCGATGTCAGTGGCTTTGTCAGTTATGATAGCTACTTTTTTCCCTACCCCAACGAGCTGATCTGCGACTGCTTTTCCAAAATCGTTCCATCCAATGATAATAGCATGATCTTCGAAGGAAGTGCCGCCATAGCCCAATTTGCTATTTTCTTTAATAGTTGTCATAAGTGTTGTGAATTGACCAATTAAAAGACCATAAATACCCAGGCTTATAAAGAGGAATATATAGCCAACAATTCTTCCATAAATAGTTATTGGATAGATGTCTCCGTAACCAACGGTAGTTAGTGTGACTATTGAGAACCAGATGGCATTTGAAAAGTTTGTTATCGAGGCCTGATTGCTGTCATTTTCGAATTCCACCAGCAGAGCTATCAGGATAAAATAGATCACTAGCCCTCCTGCAATTTCAAGGCCATGTTTTAGGTGTTTATTCTGTTGATCTCTAGCAGCCACTTTTGGTCGATTAGCTCGGAACTGTCTTCCGCATTTTTTAAGGTATCAGGTTGTTAAAATATGACTTATTGCCCTACTGATCAAAACGATTGATGTAATTTTTCAAGTCGCTGATAGAGACAATGCCAAGCTGATTTGCCAACTCCTCTCTCATCATCAGGGCCGTTGTATTGTTGAACCCAAACGAAGGCAGCATTACAACACCAAAGTCTTCTTTTAATTCTCTATTGGTAAAAGTATGAATCTTTTCCGGTGATTGAAGCAAGGAGTCAATAACAGTTTTGTCGGGCTGAACGAAAACCAGCAAAGCTGTGCCTGTGTATTCGGGATAAAGATTGATGTCGCCGCTAAGGAAGGCATCGAAAAGTAACTTGGTGCCTCCGAAGCCTAGCTTTAGATCGGTTCGGTAGGAGGTAGTGGCTTCGATATACCTCGAAAGAAAAGCTGCCAGGATGTAGCTTTCCGTGAAAGCTTTGGAACCAATAACCAGCCTTTCTTTGCTGGACGCAGAACGATTGTTAACAAAAACTCCCTTTGTTACTGCTGAAAGCAGGCTATCGGCAGCCTGCTCGATGGTGAACTCATGCTGATCGACCTTCAGGTTAAGGTACGCAATCAACTCCTTTGGTATCTTGCCCTCCAGCTTTTCAAGAGAAGCTTCCAGCAGTGGATACTCTTTGAGCGTTGCTAGCTTGACAATGGGCACGGCATAGTAGGGAGGAAAATAATGCAGGTCGTCCTCCAGTACCCGGAGGTTGTAGGACTGAATTCTGCCATCAGTGGTGAACCCAGCAATGACGTCGGCTTCCCGGTTCTTCAGCGCTTCGTACATCAGTGTTATTTCCAGCTCTACTGCTGGTAGTTGCAGGTCATAAGCTTCGCTTAGCCCAGGCCAGCCATCGGCCCTGTTCATAAATTCCGAGTTGAAGCCAGCGACCAGGCCTACTTTATTGTTGGTTTGACTCAGGCTGGCCCAGACGGGGTAGATGCTTACCACAATAGCCATTCCCGCAATAAATGGCCACAACCTCTTTCTTACATTTTTCTGCACAAGCGATAGTGCATAGTCAAGAGAAATGGCCAATAGCGATGCCGGAATGGCCCCAGCGAGGATCATAGAAGTAGAGTTGAGAGTGATCCCCCTAAAAATAAACTCTCCAAGTCCACCGGCACCAATAAGTGCGCACAAGGTAGCCACACCAACATTGATTACCGTGGCGGTTCGGATTCCGGCAAAAATCACCGGCAGCGCCAGGGGAAACTCTACTTTCATCAGTAATTGATAGCGTGTCATGCCCATCGCAACGGCGGCCTCTCTGATATTTGCATCAATATTCTGAATGCCCGTGTAAGTGTTCCTTACAATGGGTAGCAATGCGTATAAAAACAGCGCTACAATGGCAGGCAGCTTTCCAATGCCAAGGAAGGGAATGAAAAAGCCAAGCATGGCAAGACTAGGGATGGTTTGCATGACTCCGGTGACACCAATGAAAAAGCCTGCCAATTTCTGACTCCTGGTGAGACCCAATCCAAGACTTATTCCGGCAACGCAGGAAAGAAAAATAGAAATCCCCGAAAGCCACAAGTGCTCCATTGCTTGATCACCTATTTCACCAATATTCTCTTTTAGAAACTCGATCATCAGTCTGCTGCCAGTTGGCTTTCGAATTTGAGAAATGAAGCTTTTAAGTCGCCCACAAATGCATGCCCTACAAGCCCGCTGTCGTCGATTATTTTTACTTGTTGTTGGTCAGAATTTACCATAGAAAATATCCGGCTGAATGGCTTTTCATCTGTATGACAAATCAATACCTCTTCTGCGGAGTCCTTCGCAAATGCCAGAAAGGAAATGACTTCTGAAAGTGCCACTTGTGAAAGTTTGAGTGACCATGCATCTTCCCCGATGAAGCCCTTAACCAGGTTGCTCGTTGAATTGAATAGAAAGTTTCTGGGTGTGGCTTTTTCTATGATTTTCCCCTCGTCAATGAGTGCTACCTCATCCCCCAGATAGAAAGCTTCTTTGACGTCGTGAGTGACCACGATCTTCGTCATTTCTTTGAAGATGCTAAGGTGTTGAAAGTCGGACTGTATCTCCTTTCTTATGATTGGGTCTAGCGCTCCGAAAGGTTCGTCCATGAGAAGCAACGATGGGTTGCCGGCGAGGGCCCTGGCTACACCGATTCGTTGCTGCTGCCCACCACTCAACTCATGCGGGTACCTCGAGGCGAACCGTGGCGGTAGTCCCATTTGCTCCAGTAGCTCCGATACCCTTGACGAGGTTTTGTTTTTCGGCCAGCCAATCAAAGCCGGCACGGTTGCTATGTTTTGGGCGACAGTCCAGTGCGGAAACAAGCCAATAGCCTGGATCACGTAACCAATGTTCCTGCGGAGTTCCTCCACTGACCGGTTGGCAATGTTTTCTCCATCGATGAGAATATTTCCTTCATCGGGTTCAATCAATCGGTTAATCATTTTCAGGAGAGTGGTTTTGCCGGAACCACTCTTGCCGAGTAGCACCAGTGTCTGCCCCTTCGGAACTAAAAGAGAAACATCGTTTACTACAGGTTTTTTGTGGTAGAGTTTAGTAATATTGACCAGTTCGACCATTATTTTACTTTCGATAAAAGTGAAATTAGGTCATTCACCTACTCTTTGCAATCAAGGCTTGTATCTTTAGTCAAAAAGCCCCTTTTTAAGAATTCGTTTAAAAGACCGTTAACTGAAATGAACAGACATACGTATGATTTTGGAGTGATTGGAAACTGCGCTTTCACAGCTCACATCCACAAAAACACTAATATAGTTTGGATGTGTTGGCCAAGATTTGACTCCAGCTTCATTTTTGGAAGTCTGATTGACGAGGAAAAGGGAGGGGAGTTTTCTGTAATCCCATGTGAGCCAGATGCGTCGTTTAATCAGTACTATATTGAGAATACCAATGTCCTTTGCACGGAAGTGGAAGCGGCTGATGGCAAATTTCTTGTAACTGATTTTGCGCCCAGATTCTACCAGAACGACAGGTATTACAAGCCGTTGATGATGGTAAGAAAAATTGAACCGATTCAGGGAAATCCAAGGATAAAGGTGGAGTGTGAGCCCAGAGGTGACTACGGAAAAATAGTGCCAGAACAAAGCCAGGGAAGCAATCATATCAGGTTTTTGGGCCTCGACGGCAATGTGAGATTGACAACAAATATCCCACTTACCTATGTAATGGAGGATGAGGCGTTTGTGCTGAATGAAACCAAATACCTTGTATTTACTTTTGGCCCCCCACTTGAAGCCCCTTTGGTAGCAACTGTAGAAGCTTTTTTGAGCCGCACGATTAACTATTGGAGAAATTGGGTAAAGAGTACGTCGATCTATGATTTTTACCAGTCTCAGGTGATCAGGTCAATGCTCGCTTTAAAAATACATCAATACGAAGATACGGGCGCCATTTTGGCTGCCAGTACAACCAGTTTGCCTGAAGCTCCCGGTACTGGCCGAAACTGGGACTACAGATTCTGCTGGATGCGGGATACCTACTACACCCTCACTGCTTTTAATAGTATTGGTCACTTTGAGGAGTTGGAAAAATACTTCCAGTATATTCTTAATACAAGCGCTACACACAAAGGCCGGCTTCAGCCCCTTTATGGTATTAGTGAGAGCTCTAATTTGATTGAAGAGATACTGCCACTCAAAGGTTACATGGGCAATGGGCCGGTTAGGATAGGCAATGACGCCTACACACATATTCAGAATGATGTTTACGGTCAGGTACTGGTTTCTTTGTTGCCGCTGTACACGGATCGTCGGTTTATAGGAAAGGAGCGTTCCGATTCATTGAAGCTCGTTTACCAAGCCCTTGAAATGATCGAAAACACCATGGACGAGCCGGATGCAGGCCTGTGGGAGTTCCGTAATCTGGCGCAGAAACACTGCTACACCTATCTGTTTCACTGGGCAGGAAGCGCTGCTGCAGTCAAGATAGCCAAGCACAACGGCGATCAGGTAATGGGAGTGAAGGCTCAGAAGCTGATGGAAAAGTCAGCCAAAAAAATAGAAGAGTGTTATGTGCCGTCAAAGAAAGGATATGCCCAGGCCATTGGTGTCGAAAGGATGGATGCCAGTACCTTGCAGCTCATCATGATGAATTATTTTCAAGGAGACACCAAGCGGGCCAACGACCACCTGATGGCCCTGGAGGCCGAATTGAAGGGAAAAGGTGGCTTGTTTTACAGGTATAAGCACGTGGACGACTTCGGTAGCCCAGAAACCACTTTCCTTATTTGCGCCTTCTGGTACGTAGAGGCCTTGGCTTGCGTAGGCCGTCTGGATGAAGCGATCAAGACTTTTGAAAACACAATTGCTTATGCCAACCATGTGGGACTGCTGAGCGAAGATGTGGCAGAAAGTGATGGGAGCATGTGGGGCAATTTCCCACAGGCTTATAGCCATGTGGGACTCCTGAATGCCGCTAACAGAATTGCGAGAAAGCTAGATAGCCCTAGTTTCCTTTAAACAATATCCGCTAGTTGTTTTAATAGCTTGCGTACGTCTTCAACGGACGGGATATTGAATTTGGCTGCAGAATAGGTGCTGCCTACTTTTATGGAGTATGCCTTGTCGGGCATGCTCTTGAAGGTGTCCTCGTCGGTCCAGTCATCGCCCACGGCGAGTACAAAATCGCTTGGGAATTTTTCCAGCCAAAGGGTAGCTGCCCGGCCTTTGTTAATTTCTGAGTTTTTTACTTCCACCACCTTGTTGCCTTCCAGCACATTCAGGGGCATATTGGCAGTGATGTATTTCAAGTGGCTGGTCAGCTCACGTGTTCTCAACTCTCCAAGCCCGGTTTCTACCTTTCTGTAGTGCCAAACCAGGGAAAATTCTTTTTCTTCAACGAATGAGCCCGGCGTCCTGTTGACGTACCCTTCCATCACTTCCATGATGTTTCTTTTCCAGGAAGCGTCCATGGCAGCAATAGTTTCCCATTCAGAGCCGATTTCTCTCAGCCACGCACCATGCTCTGTAATGAAGTCGACGGGGTATCGGCCCAACCAGCCTTCCAGTGTTTGCCTGTCACGGCCACTGATGATGACCACCCTGTTCTTTTTGTTGGCCGTTAACGACTTGACAATACTGTGAAGCTCGGCATCGGGGATAGCGTGCTGAGGATTGTCAGAAAACCCGGTCAGCGTGCCGTCGTAATCGAGGAAGATAAGCCTGGTGGAGGCCTTTTTGTAGTCTTTGAACAGCTTTTGCGAAGTTTCCTTGTCAACAAGTTTCGTTTCGAGACTTTTTTGCTCAGCTTTTACCAGCCCAAGCCGGTCGAAAAACAGATTGACCCAATGGTGAATATTGTACCGCTTGAGCGACTCCTGCATGCTGGTCATCCGGGTAATTTGCTCGCCTTCAGGCATCGTTAACGCCTGATGGATCGCTTCTACCTGTTCCTCCATATCGTTAGGATTGATGAGGATAGAATCGGAGAGCTCTTTTGATGCGCCCGCCATTTCGCTAAGGATAAGAACGCCTTTTTTGTCGAGTTTGCTGGCGATGAATTCTTTGCACACCAGGTTCATGCCGTCTCTCATAGGCGTTACCAAAGCAACATGGGCCATTCTGTAGAAAGCCGATAAAGATGAAAGTTCAAATGACCTGTAGAAGTAGTGAATAGGTGTCCAGGCAAGTCTGCTAAATTTTCCGTTGATTCGGCCAACCAACAGGTCAATTTCCTCTTTCAGTTGCTTATACATTTCCACCTGATCTCTGGAAGGTACCACTATCATGACAACAGATACTTTGTCACGCCATTCGGGGTACCGCTCAAGAAACATTTCAAAGGCCCGAAGTCGTTGAGGGATTCCCTTTGAATAATCAAGTCTATCAATGGAAAGCACAAGTTTTACATCTCCCAGCGAGGCTCTGAACTTCACTTCTTTTGTAAGTGTGTCTGGGTGGGAGGCTTCGCTGGCGTATTTGTCGTAGTCAATACCCATGGGCAATGCATCGGCCATTACTATTCGGTTATTGACCGTCATTTTGCCATTTGAATTACCAAAACCTGCCAACCTGTTTACCGACGACAGGAAGTGCCGCATATCGTCATAGGTATGAAATCCGAGAAAATCGGAGCCCAGCATGCCAAGAAGCAGCTCACGGCGCCAGGGCAACAGCCTGAACGACTCGAAAGAAGGGAAGGGGATATGGAGGAAGAAACCAATGCTAATCCGTGGAAACATTTCACGAACCATCTGAGGCACCAGCAGTAGCTGATAGTCGTGAATCCAGATGGTGTCATCGGGTGAAGCAATTTTGGCTATTTCTTTGGCAAACTTTCTATTGACCTTTTGGTAGGCTTTCCACAGACCGGTGTTGTAGACAGCGAACTGATTGAAATAGTGAAAGTTGGGCCAGAGCGTTTCATTACTAAACCCCTCATAAAACTCCTCAATCTCCGTTTGAGTGAGAAATACGGGTGCCATGTTGTCTTTCTTGAGCTGGGCTGTGATTTTCGTCTTATCTGACTCTTTCTTTATTGGTTGCCCGGGCCACCCCAGCCAAATATTGTTTCCCTTCTTGTAGATAGAGCCCAGGCCTGTTGCCAGGCCTCCTTCGCTTGGTCTTGTCTTAAATTCATTCTTTTCAACTTTGATTTTGACCGGAAGACGGTTAGAAACAATAATGGTTTTTGGCATACTTAGAGGCTGCTTATTTTGTAGATCACTAATATACAAAGAAAGGCAACGCCAAAAGAGTAAAGCTTTCTAAAACTCAATTTTTAGCTCTATTATTATAAAAATAGCAATTATTATTCTTTTCGTTAGGAAGTAACTAACCGAAACTACTTTTTGTTGAATCCCCGAAGTTTTATTTCGGTCAGCCTTTTTTTCGTGTCCATTGGGAAATCTCCCCTCATCATCCAGTCGTAGTAGGAGGGTTCCTGACTGAAAATGTCTTCAACTGCACGGCCTTTGTGCTTTCCAAAATTGAACACCTCAGTGCCTGCATCGTTCCTGACAATTCTGCCTGCCAGGTCGACCATGTTACTGGCTGTGATTTCGTGCAAAGCAGCCACGTCGTTTGCTACTTTTCCCAGATGCTCACCACGAGTGCTGACTACTTCCTGCCCTTCGTATCTTTCTACCTGAGCCAAAAGTACTTCCAGAGTGGCCATGGTGTCGGCTTCAGCGCTGTGTGCGTCCAATAGTTCCTTTCCGCAGTAGAACTTATAAGCTGCTGCCAGTGTCCTCTTTTCCATCAGGTGAAAAATTTTCTGAGCATCCACGAGCTTCTTTTTACTTGGATCGAAGTCAACGTCCACTCTCAGGAACTCTTCCACAAGCAATGGCACGTCGAACTGTAAAATATTGAAGCCGGCCAGGTCGCATCCTTCCAGAAAGGCAGCGTACGACTTGGCCACTTCCTTAAATGTGGGGGCGTCTTTTACGTCATCATCATAAATGCCATGGATAAGGCTGCTTTCAAGCGGGATAGGCATCTGCGGATTGATCCTCTGTGTTTTCGTAACTCTTTCTCCGGAGGGAAGTAGTTTCACAATGGAAATTTCTACAATCCTGTCGTTCGAAATATTGATCCCGGTTGTTTCCAGGTCAAAAAACGCCAGGGGGTTCTTAAGTTTGAGTGTCATTTACTAGGGTTGAGTAAGTTCATTGGCGAAGGCTTTCACATCGGTTCCTTCAAAATTGCCTGAACTCATAAAAAGAAAATTTGTATTAGCACCTTTCGACTCTTCGAGGAGCGTCTTCAGTTTATTGATGTTAGTAACGAACGTGAGGTCATTTCTGTTGAATGATTTGCGCAGAAAAGTCTCGTCAATTTCGGAAATACCCCGGGCTTCAAGGACGTGGGGATTGATGAACACCACAGCTTTGTCGGCTGCATTAAGGGTGTTTTTATAGGTGGGGATAAAATCTTTGTTAAGACTGCTGAACGTATGCAACTCAACGGCAGCTACCAGTTTCCGGTTGGGGTATATCTTTTTTACCGCTTTAACGGTAGCATCCACTTTGGATGGAGCATGTGCGAAGTCGTAAAAAACCGTCGTAGAATTGCTCTCAGCAACCTTATTAAGCCTTTTTTCGGCGCCAGTGAACGTGACCATCGCTTCATAAAAGGTGTCTTTCGGAATACTTAGCAGTTTTACCAAAGACAAAGCAGCCTGCATGTTGCTCATGTTGTGGTCGCCAAAAATTTTGAGTTCCAGCTCCTTGCCTCCGTAGTTAACCACCGTTTTGCCATTGACGACAGAATGAGGATGCGTGCCATAGGCCACTCGTTTTACATCCGTACGTTCCTTGCCTGCAATAACCACTGCCAGGTCATCCATTTCATTATATATAAGTGTGCCGGCTTTTGGGGTGGCGTCGGCAAATTTATCAAACTGCTTTACATAGTCGTCGAAAGTCGGGAACACGTTCATGTGATCCCATGCCAAACCTGTAATAATGCCGATGTGATGATCGTATCTTAAGAACTTTGGCGTCGGATCAAGCGGGCTGGCGAGGTATTCGTCGCCTTCTATAATGATGATGGGAGCGTTACTTAGCCTGATGGTGCGTTCAAAACCCGGCACATGAGCACCCACCACGTAATCGAAAGGCTTTTTGGCGTGCTTAAGCACGTGCATGATCATCGCCGTAACGGTGGTTTTTCCGTGACTGCCCGCTACCACTATTCGTTGTTTTGCCCGGCTTTGCTCCAGTATGAAATCAGGGTACGAGTATATCTTTATTCCCAGCTCCTGAGCCCTGGCCAGCTCCGGGTTGTCTTTTTTGGCATGCATGCCCACTACCACGGCATCCAGCTCTTTCGTTATCCTGCCGGCATCCCATCCAAAAGTCGCTGGCAGCAAACCATGTTTTTCTAAATTAGCTCTCGAAGGGTTGTAAATTTCATCGTCCGAACCGCTTACTGCGAGTCCTCTCTCTTTAAGTTCTATAGCGAGGTTGTGCATGACAGCACCACCGATTGAAATAAAATGTATCCTGTGAAGTTCAGCGCTCATGTATCAATTTTAGCAAAACCAAAAATAGAATAATTAGGGCTGTCAGCAAATATTACTTTGCCCAAAAAGGACTTCCTTAATTAAATTGAATGTATGGACAATGATATGACCCTTGTGAGTGTTAATAAGTTGTTATTAAGATAGGGATAACTTGAGCTCGTTCAGGTTCGATTAAAGCGGGTTAATTTATAGGTTTGTCAACCTTAATTTTCACCTGAGAAAAACCAAAATAGTTGAATGGATAGTTTACCAATTTCCCGGTCGCAACCGGTCGGAAAAAGAAGAGTTTCAGTCAATGAATTGTCGGCGCAACTCGGCAAACTACCACCGCAAGCTATAGATTTGGAAGAGGCCGTCTTGGGAGCTTTAATGCTTGAAAGGGACGCACTCACCAATGTTGTAGACATACTCAAGCCGGAGAGCTTTTACAAAGAAGGCAATCAGGAGATATACAGAGCTATTCTGATGCTCTTCAACGACTCTCAGCCGGTCGACCTGCTCACTGTTACCTCCCAGCTTCGGAAAAATGGGAAACTTGAAATGGCTGGCGGGGCTTACTACGTCACCGAGCTCACAACCAAGGTCAATTCGGCAGCCAATATTGAGACTCACGCCAGGATCATTACTGAGCAAAGTATCAAGAGAGACCTGATACAAATTTCCTCTGAGGTGCAGCGGGATGCCTACGACGAAACGGTGGACGTGTTTGAGCTTCTGGATAAAACAGAGCAGCACCTTTTTGAGATATCAGAATCGCATATCCGGAAGAACTTTGAAGGGATGGATAACCTGATGCACAGGGCCATTCTGGAGCTGGAAGCCAAGAAACACCATAAGGACGGACTCACCGGTGTACCTAGCGGCTTCACGGCACTCGACAGGATGACATCAGGCTGGCAACCTTCCGACCTCGTTATTCTGGCAGCAAGGCCGGGTATGGGAAAAACTGCATTTGTAGTCTCAGCCATGCGGAATGCAGCTGTCGACTTTCAAAAACCGGTGGCGATATTTTCTCTTGAAATGTCGTCGATTCAGCTGGTAAATCGTCTCATTTCTGCTGAAGCAGAGCTTCCCAGCGAAAAGATCAAAAAGGGTTCCCTTGAAGAATTTGAATGGGCGCAGCTGATCCACAAAACGGACGGACTGGGCAAGGCACCAATTTTTATAGATGACACGCCTGCGTTGAGTATCATGGAGTTGCGTGCCAAGGCGAGACGACTGAAGGCCAAGCATGATATTCAGATGATTATCATCGATTACCTTCAACTCATGAAGGGAGACACCTCTAAAGGGGGTTCCGGCAATCGTGAACAGGAGATTGCGTCTATTTCAAGGGCCTTGAAAGGCATTGCTAAGGAATTGAATGTGCCGGTTATCGCACTGTCGCAGCTTAGCCGGGCCGTGGAAACCAGGGGAGGGGACAAGCGCCCAATGCTTTCTGACTTGCGTGAATCTGGTTCGATAGAACAAGATGCGGATATGGTAATTTTCCTCTATCGCCCCGAATATTATGGTATTACTCAAGATGAAAATGGCATGCCTACCCAAAATGTGGGTGAGGTAATCATAGCCAAGCACAGAAATGGATCGCTGGATACTGTGCAGCTCAAGTTTATTGGCAAATTTACCAAGTTTGCTGACCTCGAAGACAATAGCGGATTTGGTTTACCACCTTCTGGTAATTTCCGCCCATTACCGCCTGATCCTTCAAGCACCATTACCCTGCAAAGCAGAGCGAATTCTCCTGATGGAGATTCCGAAAATGATCATACATTTGAGGATAATTCACCCCCATTTTAGATATTGGCTGTATGAAGGCACTTAAACTAGTCAACGAAACCGCCGACCATGTTAAATTGGTCGATATGCCTGAGCCCACACCCGGAAAAGGCGAAGTATTGATAAAGATGCAGGCAGCTGCCCTGAATCATCGGGATCAGTGGTGCAGGGAGGGAAAATACCCCAATATCAAATTTGACGTGGTGCTGGGCTCCGATGGTTGTGGGGTGGTTGAGCAGCTCGGCCCTGATACTGACGAAACCTGGAAGGGCAAGTCGGTGATTATTAACCCCAATATCAACTGGGGAAGCAATCCAGAGGTGCAATCTGCTCAGTATCGGATTCTTGGGATGCCGGACAATGGCACACTGGCGGAATATGTGGTGGTGCCCGTTGATCGGTTGTTTGAAAAGCCAACGCATTTAACTCCAGAACAAGCTTCGGCGCTGCCTTTGTGTGGGCTAACCGCTTATCGGGCGCTTTTTACTCGTGGTAAGCTAAAAAGAGGGCAAAATGTGCTGGTGTCTGGTGCGGGTGGTGGAGTGGCTGTTTATGCGTTGATGTTTGCGAAATTGGCAGGTGCCAATGTATATGTCACTTCCGGCAGCAAAAGCAAAATTACGCAGGCAGTAGCCCTTGGTGCGGTGGAGGGCTTTGATTACAACAACGAAAAGTGGGCGCAAACAGCGCTGAAATCTTCCGGTGGATTTGATCTGATTGTGGACAGCACTGGTGGACAAATGGTTAACCAATACCTCAGAGTATTAAAGCATGGAGGCCGGGTAGTTATTTATGGTGCCAGTTCAGGAATCCCCAAAACACTTGATGTGTTCAGGATCTTCTGGAATCAGCTAACTATTCAAGGCTCCACCATGGGCAATGATCAGGAGTTCGAGCAAATGGTTGATTATGTGAACAGAACTCAAATGCTTCCTGTGGTTGATTCTGTCCGACCATTTTCTGATGTGGTGGCGGCCTTTGACAAAATGAAGCAAAGGAAGCAATTCGGAAAGCTGGTTGTTACGTTCTGATTTACAAACCTTCTTCGATTTGAAAGTTCATATAGGCATTTTGCAGTTCTGACAGTGCTTTGGTTGCCTTTTGAGTTTTGGCCAGGTTGATGCCATTTTCGAAAGTTGCTGTGGCCTGTTCCGTAAGCCCCATTTCCCAAAACAAGTGGGCCGCCTGATAATAGGTAGCTAAATAGTCGGGGTGTGCCTCCAATAACTGATCAAAATATTCTTTGGCTTTCACGGGAGAATCAGTTCTATATTCTGTGGCAAGCGCATATAACAAAAAAGGGTCTTGTGGTGTTTCTTTAAGGAAAATTAACAGCTTTTCTATCCTTTCGTTACCCATGTTCACTCGTTTTTATTTTTACCCCAATTGGTTAACTTCACGACGAAATTAGTGTTTATACAATTAAGCAACATCAACTCATTTAAGGAATTGGCAAGCCTCTCATTTTGCGCCAGAAAATGGTAGACCGCTCGTAAATTTCAAAGCGCCTGCGAGGCACTAGCCGAAGCCTGAATAATAAAACCAGATATGAAGATATTAGTCTGCATTACCCACGTACCCGACACCACTTCAAAGATTGCTTTCACAGACGGCAACACCAAGTTTGACAGCAATGGAGTACAGTATATCATTGGCCCCTACGATGACTATGCGTTGGCGAGGGCAGTTGAACTGAAAGAACAAACAGGGGGAACCATCACTGTTTTAAACGTAGGTACTGCTGAAACCGAGCCTACGCTTCGCAAAGCGTTGGCAATAGGGGCGGACGAAGCCATCAGGGTGAATGTGGCTCCGGCTGATTCATTTTTTGTTGCGGCCCAAATTGCTGAAGTTGCTAAAGCTGAGAGCTTTGACCTGATCCTGATGGGAAGAGAATCTATTGACTTTAACGGGGGCATGGTGCACGGGATGGTAGGCGAACTGCTTGGCATTCCTTCGATATCGCCGGTAATGAAGCTGGATGTGGAGGGTAGCAAGGTAAAAATGACACGAGAAATAGAAGGCGGAAAGGAATTGCTTGAGGCAGAGTTGCCTCTGGTAGCAGGTTGCCAGGAGCCTATTGCCGAATGGAAGATACCGAATATGAGAGGAATTATGTCGGCCCGAACCAAACCACTGAAGGTAGTTGAACCTTCAGCGGTTGACGGTCTCACAGTGACTGAAAACTACGAGCTGCCGCCTGCAAAAGGCCAGGTGAAGATGATAGACAAGGACAATGTAGGAGAGCTTGTCAGGCTTTTGAAAGAAGAAGCAAAAGTGATTTAATTGTTTATTAACCCGAAAAGAAATTAGATATGGCAATATTAGTTTTTGTAGAAACTGCCGATAAAAAGATAAAGAAATCCTCACTTGAGGCTGTGAGTTATGCTGCGGCTATGGGCGGCGATGTCGTTGCAGTGGTGTTGGGCCAGGTGGAAGGTGGCGAGCTGGAGAAAATTGGAACAAGCGGCGGCACCAAAGTGCTTCACGCCGACGATGCCAAACTGAACGAAGGCGTAATTCAGGCCTATGCAAGTGTACTGGCCGAGGCTGTGGGCAAAGCTGGGGCCGATACTGTTGTGTTAGCTAAGTCGTCGCTGGGTGATGCTGTAGCCGCCAGGTTATCGGTAAAGATAGGGGCAGGCCTGGTTTCCAACGTCGTGGCGCTTCCTCAGGGCAATAAGGTAAAACGCAGCATCTATACAGGCAAGGCCTTTGCCAATGTTGAGCTAAAGGGCAGCAAAAAGATCATTGCCATAAAGAAGAATGCAGTTCCGCTAAAAACTGATGGTGGTGCCGCTGTAGTAGAAAAATTCGCCCCTTCTCTTAGTGATGCCGACTTCAAGGCAAAGATTACTTCGCAGGAAAAGGCCAAAGGCAAGGTGCTTTTGCCGGAGGCCGACATAGTAGTGTCGGGCGGAAGAGGCTTGAAGGGGCCTGAAAACTGGGGTATGGTAGAGGAGCTGGCCGATGCACTTGGAGCAGCTACGGGGTGCAGTAAACCGGTGTCTGACATGGACTGGAGACCTCACCATGAGCACGTTGGACAAACGGGTGTGAAAGTAAGTCCATCTTTGTATATTGCTATAGGCATTTCAGGCGCTATTCAACATCTTGCAGGAGTTAATTCGTCAAAGTATATTGTGGTGATCAATAAAGATCCTGAGGCTCCCTTCTTCAAAGCGGCTGATTATGGTATAGCTGCCGATGCATTTGAGGTAGTTCCAAAACTAACTGAAGCTATTAAAGCGTTAAACAACTGATTTTTTGTGGATAAATTAAAGCTGGAAATTTTAGGTCTTTCTTCAAGCCAGTCGCAATCTGGCTCTTTTGCGCTTGTTTTAGGTGAGGTTGGTGGAAACAGAAGGTTGCCCATTATCATTGGCATGTTTGAAGCTCAGGCAATTGCTATTGAAATTGAGAAAATTGTGCCCAATAGGCCAATGACACATGACTTGTTTAAGTCTTTTGCTCATAATTTCAATTTCACAATAAAGGAGATAATCATATCCGACCTGAAGGAAGGCGTTTTCTTCGGGAAAATAGTTTGCTCAGATGGGTTCAGAGAAGTAGAAATAGATGCCAGGCCGTCGGATGCCATTGCTATCGGACTACGTTTTGGTGTCGAGATTTTCACCTATGAAGCGATACTGGCTGAGGCTGGCATAGTGCTGGGTGAGGAAGATGAAGAGGAAACTGATGAGGCACCAAAGGCTAAGGCATCCGCTTCCAAGGCTAATCCTAAAGGGTTCATGGACAAACTGAAAGACTTTTCTATGGACAAGCTTCAGGAGTTGCTGACGGAAATGCTTGGCAAAGAGGACTATGAAAAGGCTGCAAAGATCAGGGATGAGATGAATAAGAGAAATTGATTATTATTCAAAATATTGGAATAGCGGTCACCCAATAAATGGGTGACTTTTTTATTTTTGGCAGGTTTGCCATAACAACTACTGAATGGACTATCTGAGAGGCCTGATCGGAATTCTGCTTATTGCCGCATTTGCTTTCCTTTTTTCAAACAATCGAAAAGCCATCGACTGGAAACTCGTGGGGATTGGCATCTCCCTTCAGATAGTATTTGGCCTGTTAATCACCAAAGTTGCCTGGGTGGCGCACCTGTTCAATGGTGTTAGCGGTGCCTTTGTCACCTTCTTAAGCTTTTCTGACGACGGTGCTCGCTTTCTCTTTGGTGACCTGGCTGGCGACACCTTCGGTGTCATATTTGCCTTTAAGGTGCTGCCCACCATTATCTTCTTTTCCACTGTTTCGGCTGGTCTTTATTACCTGGGCATTTTGCAAAAGATTGTTTTTGGGATTGCCTGGATCATGTCACGAACGATGAGACTGTCTGGTTCTGAGGCGCTGTCAGCGGCTGGCAACATCTTTCTTGGACAAACAGAGGCTCCGTTGCTGGTGCGTCCATTTGTACCAAAAATGACAAAGTCGGAGCTGATGTGTCTGATGACTGGAGGTATGGCGACGATAGCTGGAGGAGTGCTGGCTGGCTACGTGGCGTTCCTTGGCGGGAATGACCCGGTGATGCAAACCAAGTTTGCTGCGTATTTGCTTAGTGCTTCCATCATGAACGCCCCCGCTGCCATTGTTATTTCTAAAATCATAATTCCCGAAGTGGAACCTGAGAAGATTGACAGAAAGCTGAAGGTGAACCAGGAGTCTCTGGGGGTTAACCTGATTGATGCGCTGTCGAATGGAGCTTCTGAAGGGCTGAAGCTTGCTTTAAACGTCGGTGGGATGCTCCTTGCGTTCATCGCTGTGATTGCGGCTATCAATTACTTTCTATCCAATGTGGTAGGCGATATTACCGGACTAAATGCTATAATTTCTTCAAGCACCGACGGTCGCTTTACCGGATTTTCGCTGGAATATATCCTTGGCCAGGTTTTTAGAATTTTTGCCTTTGTAATGGGCGTAGACTGGAACGAGACGCTGGCAGTGGGAAGCTTACTTGGACAGAAAACAGTTATCAACGAATTCGTTGCCTACCTGGGCTTGTCGGAGATGAAAACCGCCGGTTTACTTTCCCCAAAAGCGATTGTCATTTCCACCTATGCGCTCTGCGGTTTTTCTAACTTTTCAAGTATTGCTATCCAGGTGGGGGGCATAGGTGGAATGGCCCCTAACCAGCAGGGTAACTTATCCAAACTAGGAATGAGAGCACTTCTTGCGGCCACGCTGGCTTGCATGATGACCGGCACTATCGCCGGTGCCCTGGTGGTTTATTAATCCGTAAAACTTATTTCATATTGAGGGCTGTTGGCTGATCGAAATTTTCCGGTACTTCACGGAAAATTTAACAATCATCGTTCGCTGAAATGACCGTGAACAGTTTTTCACTCTATCAACTTTCATACAGATCTGATACGTTCTATGATCAGGAGGGATTTTTGTTCGATACCCGACAATATAGCCTATTCAAATACGGCTGCCACGAGAGTGCCCAGGCGTATGCAAGCCAAATCGCAGCGCAACTTCTACTCGACTATGGACATTGGCAAAATGAACAAGTGATTGTGTGTGCCTCGGCTTACAAAGTAGCACCCACCGCCGCAGAGGCCATTGCTCAATTGGTGTATGAAGCTCTTCAAACCTACTTTCCCTTCCTTCAAAAAGTAAAGGTTGGAAGAGAAACCGTATTCCCTAATGATTACGGATCGATGTCGGCGGCAGACAGGTTCTCACTCATGGATAGGAATGTCCTTACAATTGATGATCATCTTTTCAGAAAGAAGAAATTGATTTTGGTAGACGACCTCCGGGTAACAGGGGCTCATGAAAGAAAGATGACAGACACGATAGCGGGGGTAGTAGACGAAGTAGTCTTTGCTTACGTAGGCTCCCTGCAAGGAGACTTCCCGGCGTCGGTAGAGTTTGACATCAACAACACATCAATTGCTTCAGTTAATGATATTCTTACAATCATCGGAAAAGACATTTTTCACATCAACGCCCGGGTGTGTAAATATGTGCTGTCTTATCAAAACCTGGTTGAACTTAGAACTTTTCTTCTTGAGATACCGCCAGCGGTTTTGACTCGCCTGGATGAATGTATCTGCGGCGACGGCTACCATGTTATGCCTGAATACGAAACAAATTATCTTCTGCTAAGAGATGTTTTGGATCGCAAGCCCGCCCTGCTTTCATTGGCAGTTTAACAGAAGGTTTGGGTCGGGACAATTTTTTTCAAAGAGGGCTCTGTCGGATACGGCTGCAACTCCCGGAAAATCTCCAACTTTCCCCATCAAGTCAGTGATCAGTTGAAAGTGCAGGTGCGGCGGCCAGTTGCCATTTTCTTCGTTGTCGCCCAGTGTAGCAAATCTTGATCCTCGCTGGATTTGTTCACCGATAGATAACCTGATTAATGACGACCGGCTCAAATGGCCATAGAGTGTGTAGAAGACATGGCCATCCAGCAGGTGTTTCAAAATGATCGTGGGTCCGTAATTGGCGAAGCCGATATTGTCAGCAAAGCTCTCAACGAAGCCATCCAGCGGGCAATAAAGAGCGGTGCCAGCAGGTGCCCAAAGGTCAATGCCGAGATGAAGGCTCCTGGGCTCACCTTGCCCGTCGAAGTGTTTACTTCTCCGGTATATTTCCCTGTGCTCCATATATCCACCCCAACCGATTTTTCCATCCAGCTGGTCTTCCATCCATTCGGTGAACACCGCTGTGTTGTTGACATCGACAGCCATCAACTCCTTGTTGTAGCTGGACATGTCTACCTTTTTCAGGTTGGAGGTGTCGTGTACGCCTTTCATTACCTCATGAAAGCTGGATTTATGTTTTGAAAGAATTTCTTTGAGTTGCATAAAAAAGCCCTTTTGATTTAAAAAGGGCTTAAAATTACATTTTTTAGTGTTAACTATCGTTGGGTTTAGGAGCCCCTTCGAGGATTTCCCTGTTGGCAAAGCTCTCATACTTTTTGAAATTATCGACAAAGGCTCTTGCCAGCTCATTGGCCTTTTTATAATACCTCTCATCATCATTCCATGTCTGCCTTGGGCTAAGCACCTGGTAGGGTACTCCGGCGCATTCCAGAGGAATGAGGGTGCCAAATATACTATGGGGCTTGTAAGCCACATGGTCGAGGTTGCCTTCAAGTGCCGCCGAAATCATCGCTCTTGTGTATTTGAGCTTCATGCGTTCCCCAACGCCGAAGGGGCCGCCTGTCCAACCTGTATTTACCAACCAAATATTGACCTGGTGCTTATCCATTTTTTCTCCAAGCATTTCTGCATAGGCTGTAGGGTGCAAGGGCATGAACGGAGCACCAAAACATGCCGAGAATACCATTTGTGGTTCGGTGACGCCCGTCTCAGTACCAGCAACCTTTGCCGTATACCCTGAGATGAAATGATACATAGCCTGTCCTTTAGTAAGCCTGGAAATAGGAGGTAACACACCAAAAGCATCAGCTGTTAAGAAAAATATATTCTTCGGAATACCTCCAATGGAAGGGGAAACAGCACTTTTTATGTGACTAATAGGATAGGCTGTTCGGGTGTTCTGCGTGACCGTTTTGTCCGTGTAGTCAACTTCGTGCGTGCCGGGAAAGAACCTGGTGTTCTCTACAATGGCACCAAACGATATGGCATCCCATATCTCGGGCTCTTCGTCCCGGGTTAAATTAATGACTTTAGCGTAGCATCCGCCTTCAAAATTGAAAACTGTCTTGTCTGTCCAGCCATGCTCGTCATCGCCAATCAACATCCTTTCAGGATCAGCTGAGAGGGTGGTTTTGCCTGTGCCGGACAGGCCGAAAAAGATAGCTGTGTCTCCTTCTTTGCCAATATTGGCGCTACAGTGCATCGACAGCACGTGGTGGTCGTGTGGCAGCAGGTAATTCAAAACTGAGAAAACACCTTTTTTCATTTCCCCGGCGTACGCTGTGCCGCCTATCAGAATCACTTTTTTGCTCATGTTGAGGATGGCAAAGTTTTCCTGCCTGACACCATCAGTTTTGGGGTCGGCTTTGAATTCCGGGATACAAATGATGGTGAAATTGGGAGCAAAGTTTTTGAGTTCATCCTTTGTTGGGCGAAGGAACATGTTGTGGCAGAATAGATTTTGCCAAGCAAGGGTATTCACGATTCGCAGATTTAGTTGGTAGTCTTTGTCGGCTCCTGCGTAAGCGTCCCTTATGTAAACCTTCTTTCCTTCCAGAAAGGTGACCATCTTATAATATAGCTTCTCGAAATGGGCTTCTGAGATAGGGATGTTGATGTCTCCCCACCAGACCGTCTTCTCCGTTTTTTCGTCTTTCACAATAAACCTATCCTTCGGAGACCTACCTGTAAACTGGCCTGTGTCGCACATAAACGCTCCAGTACTGGTGAGGTGACCTTCCTGATTCGACAGTGCTTCCTCAATCAACTCGGCCGGGCTGAGGTTCCATTTTAGTTCTTTAGCCGTGCGTTGGAGTTTTTCCATCGGCGACCCGGAATGTGGCTCCCATGTAAAAACTTCAGGGGCTTTTGAGATTACATCTTGCATAAGGAATTTTTGGGTTATATGTTGTATTCAATGTAACTAGCTCTTCAGTCAAAAATGTTGACGATTGTCAGCTCGGCAACAGATTATTTGCAGGTTTTGTATGTAGGCAATATTTTCATTACTTGCGTTAATTTTACCCACCGAAAACGATTGCAATTTAGGTTTTTTACCTCGAGAAAAAGAAGAAGCATATGTCAAATAATGATTCTGCGAGTACCGCAACGCCACAAATGTTTGGCCATCCTAAAGGGTTATTTTATCTGTTTTTTGCTGAGCTATGGGAGCGTTTTAGCTTTTATGGCATGCGGGCGTTGCTGACGCTCTACATGGTCAATAAGTTGTTCGAAGCGTTTGCAGACAGAGATACCCGTTCGATTATTATTTATGCTTCCTACGGAAGTCTGGTCTATGCAAGTACCGTGCTTGGCGGTAGGGTGTCAGATGCTCTTTTAGGTAACAGAAAGTCGATTATTCTTGGCGGGATCATGATGTCAATCGGCCATTTCGTTTTGGCCATCGACAATCAGGCAACTTTTTTTGCTGGCCTTGCTTTAATCATCATCGGCACGGGATATTTCAAGTCAAATATCTCAACTTTTGTGGGCACGCTTTATGAAAAAAATGATCCGAGACAGGATGGCGGTTTTACCATCTTCTACATGGGGATCAATATCGGCGCCTTCACAGCGCCGCTGCTGTGTGCGTGGCTTGCAAGCGCCTATGGCTGGCACTATGGTTTTGGTGCGGCAGGCGTGGGGATGGTGTTAGGGCTTGTTACATTTGTCTATGGCTCCCGAAGCGGAGTGTTCGGTGATAGGGGATACCCCTTGCAACCAGAAAAACTAGAAAAAAAGTGGGCAGGGTTGAAGGTCGGTGTTTGGGTGCCTCTTTTGTCATTTGCTGCCGTTCCTGTGATCACACTCATGATCTCCGACTACACTATTTACACCATTGGGAACATTTTTGAAGGGTCAATAGTAAGACTCTTCTTTTATGTGCTGTTGGTTGTGATCATCGGATACCTGGTTTGGGTAAGTATTAAGCTTCCAAAGGAGGAATGGCAGAAGCTGGTCGTGGCTGTTTTCCTCACCATGTTTATGTCTTTCTTTTGGGGCTTTCATGAATTATCGGGCAGCATCATTACATTGTTTGCCGCCAGAAATGTGAACCTGGTGTGGATGGATGCAGCCGGTACCAACTCACTGAATCCATTCTTTATAGTTGTGTTTTCAATGGTGATGCCGGTTGTGTGGATGTGGCTTTCGAAAAAAGGAAAGAACCCAAGAACGCCCTATAAATTTGCCATGGGGCTTGCCCAGCTAGGCGTCGGTTTTTTCATTATCAGCTTGAGTAAGAGTTTTGCGGATGACAACGGATTCGTTCCTTTTATCTTTCTTGTCGTCATGTACCTGTTCATTTCTACAGGAGAACTCTTCATGTCGCCCGTTGGTCTTTCAAAAATAACCAGCCTTTCACCTCTCAAAATCAAGTCGTTTATGATGGGTGTTTGGTTTATGTCATCCGCTTTTGCCTTCCAGATCGGCGGGATTGTTGGAGAGTACCTTGCCATTGAATCGAGCCAGTCGGCCGATCAGGTGGGAGGCTGGGACACGCTTGATGTGTACCTCAACGGCTTCGAAAAGATCGCCTACGTGTCATTTGGCTTTGCGCTGCTGGTGGTGGTGCTGAGCCCCTGGCTGAAGAAATGGATGAAAGAAGTTCACTAGTGGTGAACCTGCTGCCGGGCATTGTCTTCAGCTTCTATTTTGTCGATGTATTTCTCTCTTACAGATGAGATAGTGACGAGAATTGGGAGGATAAAGAAAAAAAGAAGCACCCACATAAGGTATGCGTTGTCTTTCTCCGTGGTTACCTGCACGGGTTCTCCATACGAAATAAGTTCCGCCCAGTTGTGAGGGTGGGCCGACAGCTTGTCAGCGGTAGACAAGTACTCAAGTTTGGCATCCCTCAGCGCTTGAAGTGTGTTGTTTCCCAGAGACAGCTTTTTGAAGAAGCTGCCTATAATATTTTTGCTGTGCTCGTCGTGGGCTTCCCAGAGGCCTAAAACCACCGTGCCACTGCCGGCAGACAGGAAAGCTCTCACCATACTAATAACCGCCTCGCCGTGCGGTATCAGCCCCATGCCTGTCTCTGTCGAAGTTAATACAATGACATTGCCTGACAGGTCAAGATTATAAATCTCGTGGCTATAAAGGTTTCGTTCGATATTAGTGGTTTTTCCCGGGTTGAATATTAGCTTGGGGTAGTCAATCGCATCACCGTGAATCAACAGATAGAGAATTTCAAATCGGGGAGCTATTCTGATGAAGGCATCTTTTGTTGCCTGCTCACCCCGAAATGTCAAGCCCTCAAAATAGAGCCTGGAGTTTTTGATTTCCTGCATGATGTAGCTGGAGGTTGTGTCGCTGGTGTTGTATCTGCTTTTCAATGCAAAAGAGGTCAATTGGGAATTGTGTTTTGGCAATGCCGGAGGGTGATCGAGAAGCATTTCAGCCGAAGTAATATACGAGATCGAGGTATATTTGACGAGATAGGGCAAAGTGTTATAGCCTGTTGGATTGGAAGGCACTTCTACTAGCAGCGTCTCGAAGGGGATCAATTTAATGAGCCCGTCAGGAGCCAAAACAATCGTTTTTTCGCTTGGTAGGTTTGGAAGCAATGGTGCTACGATCTCATTATACAGAATGTTCGAGCTTTCAATAAAGTCAACCATTTCATCCTGGGAAAATTCGGATGGTGTGATCCAAAAATGCGACAGGAATCGTTGTATTTTGGCTTCAAACTCAGGATTTACTTCATTTTCAATGAACATGCTGGATGAGTCACTTACGCTGAGTCCATACACGTGACGAACTCCATAAAAATATTCGATTAGGTGAATGTTAGAATGGTTGTGGAAGTCCATGAAGGTAACATCATCGAACAGTGAATACTCTGTGCTACTGTTCTTCATATAATTTTGCGCTTTTGCCCTCCAACTCACCATTTTGCCAAAGCTTTCAATCAATAAATCCTCTCTGGTTACTCTTTCAACATCGTTGATGGCGAGCTCCAGTTCGTCAATACGATCCAATATTTCTTGGTTGAGATCGGCGAAAGTTGACTCCAGTGAATCGGGAAGTCCTGCTTTGTTGAGGAACATAGCCTCGGCAGCTTCCTTTCGAATGCGTATGAGCTTGTCATTTTCTATGAGCTGCAACGCTTTTGTCCAGTATAACTTCTCTCTGGTTCGCTCGTAGAGCTGATACGACGCACCAAGTGCATATTCAGTCAAGAGATGAAAGCTAGCTATTCTGTCGAGGACTACCCGCTCCTCCGGGCCGTAGGGTGAGTTGTATCTCGTATACGCCAGTGTCGCTTCCAGCATGCTCAAGCCATTGGTCAGTCTTTCTGTCGAAACATACTCCTCACTCACGATGGCAATGGCAATTTTTTCCATAGCAGCCATAACTCGTGGTAGTAAATGTGCTGAGATTTGTGCTTCGCTTACTTTTTCAGCCAAATTGTCAATGGTAAGACCTCCATCAATTGTTTTCAAACTTCGGGTGTAAAAGTGGAAAGCCGAATCGGGCAAATTGGCGGCGAAAAAGTAGTCGGCCCTGGCTATAAGTGCTTTGAAAACTTCCGGACTTGAAGGGGCAGAATTTGCTATATGATATTTGAGGTACGCAGAGCTAAGCTTGTTAGCCTGTAATAGGTCTCCTTGCTTGAGGTAAAGAGCGGCAAGCCTGTATTGCGTTTCCAGTCTGGTATTGATGTCGTCTGATGACGTTAGCGAGCTTAAGCGTTCTTCTATCAAAATTGCCGAATCGAACGAGTGTGTAGCCTCATAGGCCATCGACAGAGTGGGGTAGTAGTAGGTCTTATTGTAAGTTTGATCTTCGGGACTATAGTTTTTACGGAGATCAATAGCCCGGGTCAGGTGCTTGATGGCATCTTCAGGTTCGTTCAACCCAATATAGAGGGTCGCCATCAGGTAATTCAGATCGGCAATAAAATCATAATGTACAGACGCTTCCAACGAGTCCATGAGATGAAGGGCTTCCTGACTGTAATCAATGGCCTTTTCTTTTTCATTCAATTCATTGGCAGTCTCCGCCATTGCAAAGCTCGTACGAGCTTCAATGATTGGCATGTTAACTTTACCTTCTTCCGATAGGGAGACGGCTTTGTTGTAGTAATAGACAGCCGCTAAATCGTTGTTGACAGTGTTTCTGTAAAAATTGCCAAGCTCAACCCAGCTGAGGAATTTGAGCTTGTTGTCATTTATCTCTTCTGCCAAAAATGCAGCGTTCCTAAAGCTTTGCAGCGCAGAGTCTTTTTGGTTGGAATCACTGTAATACCTTCCCCAAAAGAGCAAGTTTTCACTTCTGAGGTTTTTATGTTCTGTATTGGAGGGAAGTTGCGCCCTGGCCTCGGTTAACCGGTCTTTGCTTTTAGTTTTTAAGTCAAGTTCCCTATACAAGTCTGCACTCTCGTTAAGCGCTCTCAGCCGATTCATATGGCTGCTGGTGAAGTCGGTCAACACAAATTCCCAATACTCCAGCGCCAGCTCAAACTGATTCATCTGCTTCAGCGAATCTGCCTTTAGCATCTGAAGTTCTATTTCAGTTAGCACTTTCGTTGTGTCCTTTTTGGGGCCTGTTGTTGCCTTTGCCTGAAAGCAGGTAAATGCTATTGCAATGAGGGTGATTAGCTTGGCTCTCATAAGAAGAATTCAGGTAGAAAGGTAGCCAGAATAGCGAAGGTGAGCAAGTAAGACTAGTTCTAAATCAGGTATTGCAGCAAGCAGGAGGTTTCCCCCTGACTGGATACTGAATAAGTGTCGTTTCGGGTCGGACTATTCTTCTTTGCGAACTGTAACTGTGCTTGTTGTCTGTTGATAGGCGCCAAAGATGCCGTAGCCATTCTTAACATTATTGTAGACAGGCACTGGCTCGGCAAATGGGTCTCCGTTAAGCGATTGCTGCAAGCCTGCCGTTTGCTTGTAAGTGTATAAATTGCGAGATATTTCTCTCAAGACGACAGTGACTTCTATCTCATCAACAGAGACTAGCTGGTATAATTGAATGCTGAAGTTGATTTTGACCCTTTTTCCATCCACAAGCGCATCAGAAAAAGCCCAAAAGCCACTGGAGTTGCGGTAAGTGTCTGCAAAAATCGGGTCTTCGCTCCTCAAATAATATTGAACAAGTAGTGTGTCGGTTATTACCGGTGGACTGACGCTCCTGTCGAATGTGAACTGTGGACCGTACAAGCCGATCTCATAATAGTTTTTATCATTGGGATCGTCAAATTCAATGGCCATAGTATACACTTCCTGGTTGTAGTATTCTTTTAAGTTTTTCGAAAACGATACACTATGTATTGTGATATTGGAACTGGGGATAGTGTCGGTAGCTTGAACGGTCTTATAGTTATCTTTCGACGCTTCTATAGTGTATGTGTGCCCCTTTAAAGGTTTTAATGTGCCCTTGTAGCCATCTTCGCTATTCTGCACGAGGGTTTCCACAAGAATCTCACCCTCATAGATATTGACAGTTGCGTCTGGTATCAATGAAAACTCATTATTGCTCAGGATATTTTGGCTCGCAGTAAGTTGCACCTGAAAAGTGCTGTCGGGGTTGATAGTGCTATGAACTGTGATGGAAGCGGGTTTAATAGGAATATCCACATCAACCACAACTTCACACGATATCGCACAAACTGCGAGTAGGACGAATAAATATCTCATAGTTTAAAATTCAAAGTTGTAACGAACAGATGGGATAATCGGGAACAAGCTGTACTGCTTAAACTTTTTGTTGCCACTTCTATCGTAGCCAATGTCCATAAAGAAAGGGTTGGCACGGCTGTAGGCATTGTATGCACCAAAAGACCAGGTTTGCTGCCCCCACTTTTTTTTCTTTGTCTTACTTACACTCACATCGAGGCGGTGGTAAGCCCTCATTCTATAGTTATTCCGTGATGGGTAATACAGTAGCTCATCGTAGAAATAATAGGTTGGCCTACCAGGCCCGGCGTTGTACGATTGCCCCCGGCCTGCATACCTTTCTTCAGGTAAACTCACAGCATTGCCGGTGCCATACACCCAGGTAGCACTGAACTCAAAGTCGTCCCGAAGTTTATAAATACCAACGAGGCTCACGTCGTGGCGCCGGTCGTATTTGTAGGGGTAGGTTTTTCCAAAATTCAAGTCTGGGAAGGTTCTTTCCGTTCTTGAAAGCGTATAACCTATCCACCCGGAGAACCTTCCGGTCTTTTTCTGGATAAGCAATTCTGTACCATAACTTACTCCATTGCCTGTCGATACTTTGTCTTGCCAGTCTTTCTGAGGGTCCAGGTAGCTGGCACCTTCGCTGTACTCGATCAGGTTGGTCATGTCCTTGTAGTATGCCTCAATGCTCACCTCATAGGTTTTGGTGATGTTTTTAGCCACACCTATGGCCACCTGAGAGGAGTATTGAGGCTTGATGTTTTTGGTGGCAGGCACCCACAGGTCTGTGGGCAGCCCTATGCTGCTGTTGGTGAGCAGGTGAATGAACTGTGCCATGGTGGCATAAGAAGCTTTAATAGCCAGGCCGTTGTCGAACAAATAGCGGGCGTTGATCCGGGGTTGCGCTTTCTGATACCAGATATTATTGACATTGAAGGCGGAAAAATGAACTCCCGCATTGACCCTGATCGCTTTGGAAATAGTCCAGTCATCTTCAAAGTAGGTGGCCAGCTCAAGTCCTCTGGTTTTGGTGGAGCCCAGCGTGGTGTCTGCATCGTTGGAGGCAGTGTAGGCCAGAATGCCGGGATTAAAGGTGTGATGAATAGCGCTGGCTCCCGCTCTCAACTGATGATCGACGTGAGGGGTGAACTCAAAGTCTGTTTTAAGGGCCAGGTCTTGGATGCCTGAAAAATACCGGGTAGCACCGCTGTCTTCGGTAGTTTCGGTGGGGGTGGTTGTTTTGTTATAGTATTCCTGGAAGATGTCGAACTGGTACTTGCTGTAGGTGGCCGTCACATTACTGAATATCTTGGGACTGAAAACATGGTTCCATCTGAAGGCCGAAGTGATATTGCCCCACTTGAGACCAAACTCATCTTTGTAGTCGTACCTCGTATTGTCCGACACATAAAAGTCTTTGCTTCTGGCGTAGGCTTTATCGTCACCTGTGTAGGTGCTGAGGTAAATCCTGTCACGGTCGGAGAAGGTGTAGTTGACCTTGGCGTTGAGGTCGTAAAAAAAGTAGCCGGCAGTTTCATCGCCATCAGTGTTCGCTTTAATAAGGGGCCTTGCCAGAATGTCGATATAGGTTCTTCGGGCCGAAACGATGAATGAGGATTTTTCTTTTTTCAGCGGGCCTTCCAGCGTAAGCTTTGACGAAATAAGACCAATAGAGCCGGTGCCTTTTAATTCTCTGTTGTTACCCTCTTTCATCGAAATGTCAATCACGGAGGATAGCCTGCCTCCATATCTGGCAGGAAACCCACCTTTTATTACTTCCACGTTGTTGATGGCATCCGCATTAAAAACGGAGAAGAAACCGAACAGGTGAGAGGCATTGTAAACCGGCACGCCATCAAGAAGGATAAGGTTTTGATCAGGGCCGCCACCACGCACATACAAACCACTGCTGCCTTCGGAACCGGACTGAATGCCGGGCATGAGCTGCAATGCTTTAAAAATGTCGACCTCGCCAGCCAGGGCAGGGAGCGATTTGATCTGGTCTACCGGTATGCCAATTTTACTCATCTGAGGCATGTCGACGAGGTCTTCTTCGGCAGTCACCACTATCTCATCAAGCATGCTTTGTGGAACCAGCCGGATGGAGAGCTCCACATTGCCCTTGAGAGTGATGAGCGTATCTATCGGCAAATAGCCGACGTATGAAAAAACCAGGTGAACTTCTGAGTAGGAGAGTGGCAGCGTGTAGTAGCCGAAATGATTGGTGGTGGTACCCTTCAAAGTGCTTTTGTCAAAAACATTGGCACCAATCAGGCTTTCGCCTGTTTCACGGTCTCTTACGTAACCTGAAATAGTGTTCGATTGAGCAAAGATGATACTTGTAACACATAAAAGGCTAAAAAGTAGCAGGTATCTCATGGTAAAAAAGTAGGTTGACGTTAGGTAACGTTGAAAAATGACACAAATTATACAAGATAAGTTGTGAAAACCTATGCGGTTGACGTTTCGACCAGCGGAAAAAAAGAAAGGCGCTGAATTTCAGCGCCTTTGCAAATATATGAATGTTGATGAATGATTACATCATTCCGCCCATTCCTCCGCCACCTGGCATTGGAGGCATGCCCTTCTCATCTTCTGGGTTTTCAGCTACTACAGCTTCGGTAGTAAGCAGAAGAGCAGCGATAGAAGCAGCATTTTCAAGGGCAAGGCGAGTTACTTTGGTTGGGTCAATTACACCAGCCTTGAACATGTTTTCGAACGTGTCAGTGGCAGCATTGTAACCGAAGTCATTTTTGCCTTCTCTGATTTTCTGAACGATCACTGAACCTTCGCCACCAGCGTTTTCAACGATGGTTCTCAAAGGAGACTCCAAAGCTACACGAATGATGTTCACACCAATCGCCTGGTCTTCGTTGTCAGTTTTTAGTTTGTCAAGAGATTCGATGGCACGGATAAGTGCAACGCCACCACCAGCTACTACGCCTTCCTGAACGGCGGCTCTTGTAGCGTGAAGAGCGTCATCTACTCTGTCTTTCTTCTCTTTCATTTCCACTTCAGTGGCAGCACCAATGTAAAGGATAGCTACACCACCAGAAAGCTTAGCAAGTCTTTCCTGAAGTTTCTCTTTGTCGTAGTCAGAAGTAGTAGCTTCAATCTGCGCCTTGATCTGGTTCACACGACCTTTGATGTCGGCAGCAGTACCAGCACCATTAACAATAGTAGTATTGTCTTTGTCGATGTTGATTTTTTCTGCTCTTCCAAGTGAGTCAAGTGTAGCGTTTTCAAGCTTATAGCCTCTTTCTTCAGAGATTACAGTACCACCGGTAAGGATAGCAATGTCTTCCAACATCGCTTTTCTACGGTCACCGAAGCCAGGAGCTTTTACAGCAGCCACTTTCAGCGCACCACGGATTTTGTTTACTACAAGTGTAGCCAATGCTTCGCCGTCTACATCTTCAGAGATGATAACAAGTGGCTTGCCTGTTTGAGCAGTTGCTTCAAGTACTGGAAGCAATTCCTTCATGCTGCTGATCTTCTTGTCGTAGATCAGGATGTAAGGGTTCTCAAGGTCGGCTTCCATTTTCTCCGTGTTGGTCACGAAGTATGGAGAAAGGTAACCACGGTCAAACTGCATACCTTCTACAGTTCTTACTTCAGTTTCCGTTCCTTTGGCTTCTTCAACAGTGATCACACCGTCTTTACCTACTTTGTCCATTGCATCGGCAATCATTTTACCGATCTCAGCATCTCCATTAGCAGAGATACCAGCTACCTGAGCAATTTCGCTAGAGTTATTGATAGTTTTTGACTGGCCTCTAAGGTGGGTAACAACCGCAGATACTGCTTTGTCGATGCCACGCTTAAGATCCATTGGGTTAGCACCAGCCGCAACGTTTTTGATACCTACTGTGAATATCGCCTGGGTAAGAACAGTCGCAGTGGTAGTACCGTCACCAGCAGCGTCAGCAGTTTTGGAAGCCACTTCCTTCACCAACTGAGCACCCATGTTTTCGATAGGGTCTTTCAATTCGATTTCTTTGGCTACTGACACACCGTCTTTCGTTACAGTAGGAGCACCAAATTTCTTGTCAAGAATGACGTTCCGACCTTTAGGTCCAAGCGTTACCTTCACTGCATTTGCAAGTGTGTCAACGCCCTTCTTCAGTTTGTTTCTTGCGTCGGTATTAAAGAAAATTTCCTTTGCCATAGTTTTCTGTGTTTTTACTCTTTACAGATAATTTTTTGTTGTCTAATTAGATAATGCCAAAAATGTCAGACTCTCTCATGATAAGGTAGTCTTTGCCATCAATGGCGATCTCAGTGCCAGAGTATTTGCCATATAGTACCTGATCACCAACTTTTACGTTGATAGGCTCATCTTTCTTGCCAGTGCCAATAGCCACGATCTGACCTTTTTGTGGCTTTTCTTTAGCAGTGTCGGGAATGATGATACCAGAAGCTGTTTTTTCTTCTGCAGGTGCTGGCTCCACCAGCACTCTGTCTGCTAATGGTTTGAAATTTACTTTTGACATATTGGTTTTGAATTTTAGTGGTTATTTAAATTCTATGTATCACCGCTTGCACATCTTGTGCCACTCACGTTTTGACTGCCAAGTCATGCCAATTTGAACCATTTTGTGCCTCAACTGTCAGTGTTGGCTTGAAAAGATGACAGGATGCCTGACAAATTTTCATTGCATGGCATAATCTCGGCAGGCAATGTCAGCCCGGGGCGAAAAAGTTGGCTTCATTTCTGCATCTACTTGACTCGTTGCTTCAAGCTTTTTATATTTTGATGTGTGATAAAAAAATCAATGAATATGGAACAATTGAAAGTAGATTGGTTAACCGATGGATTGATTGATTTTGAGTACAAGAAGTATGTGCTTTTGGCCTACCTCAAGAACGTCAGAGCAAATTTCGACGACAAAAAGCTCTATCCGTTTATGTCAGACATGGTTTTTCACTACCAAAACCTGATGACCATAAAGAGCAACAAGTCGTTGCTGTATGAAAACTTCCCTAAGTCCATCTCCAAAGCTGATTTTAGCAAGCTGAAGCTTACCTATCAAAAGCTGGTGGAGGACGACGACCTGATGCTTGAAATAGAGAGCATTGTGGAGTTTGCGATGCCAAAGTTTCAGAATGCGCTGGAGGTTGGGAAGGAAATTTATGAGTTTGTGGAGAATAATCTGGAGTTTGTGCCAGTGGGTGTTACGCCCATTTACACCAACGAAGGCTATTTGTTTTTGAGTCAGGATGTGAGCAGCGACGTGAACATATACCAGTATCAGCTCACTTTCTTTGAGCAGTCGAATGAGAAGTTCAGGGGGATCAATACTCAATTTCTGAAGAGAGAAGAAAGAACTCTTTCAAATACCTTCGAACACATCAAGCTCAAGCTGGTGAAGAAGTTTGCCAACTTGCCCAATCCGGCCACTTACGCCATTGTCAGCAAACAATTCTTCCCGCTGCCGGAAACACTACTTCCGATAGCCAAAAGGCTACTTGTGCGAAATATCAGCATCTCTTAAAAAAGAAAGCCCAGCCAACGCAAGTCGACTGGGCTTCTATTTTTTTTTTGGTGTTTTTTACTGCTGGGTAGTGTCAGTGTCCAGGTTTAAAGGAAGAGCCTCTTCTTCAGCGCCACCGTCCGTTGGCATACCAGGTATGATCGTTTTCTCCTGTGCCCTGTTAATGTTTGGACTATTTACTCCAGAATCTCTGGCTGTTGTGTCAAGGAAAAAGTTGGTAGATAGGCTCAAAACCATAATAGCTATAGCCAGTCCCCATGTTGCTTTTTCAAGAATGTCACCAGTTTTCTTCACACCCATTACCTGGCTGGCACCTGCTCCGCCAAACTGACTGGAAAGACCGCCACCTTTAGAATTTTGTGCCAATACTACTAATACAAGCAATAGTGCTGCGAGTATTGTTAAACCTATTATTACTGCTAACATGAAGGGTTATTTTTGTAAATCTGCAATACGAGCCGCAAAGTACGCCTTTTTCTCAGGAATTTTCAAAATTAATTTCTCATAAACCTCAACGGCTCTTTCATTTTTCCCTTGCTTGGTAAGAATGAGCGCCAGGTTTTCCGTCACCAACTCGTCTTTCAGCTTCTGTGAAGGCTCCGAGAGGTCTTTCGCATCTACTTTCTGGCTTTCCTGTGTTTGTGGCTTGATCGATGGGTTGGTCTTTATGAAAGCGTCAATGATGCTTGCCTGATCGTTTTTTTTTATTGGATTAGCAACCGCATCGGCCGTTGCTGTTTTTGAATTTGATGAGCCCGCTGCCTTAGTCTTAGCAGCTCCCGTTGGTTTTTGCTTTGCCTGCCCTGATGTGGCAGTTTTAGCTATTTTTTTTTTGGCAGCCGAAGCGTCCCTGGCGGAAGTTTTAACCGTTTTTTTTTGATTGGGTTTAGGTTTCGCCTGATTGCTGGTTGCTTTTTTTACTGCTTTGGCCTGGGCCTCTTCAAACTCTGCATCTTCAAGCTTTCTTTCCACTTCAAGGTAGTGCGACTTGGTCTTTTTTAATGCCTCCAGGTTGGCAAACACTTGCTTCAGAAGATCGTCGTGCTCGGAGTCGCTTAGGTGCTCATGTGAACTGTAGTCGGTGTCGGATGATGCAGGGTCTGGCTCGAAAGGCGGTTCCTCAACTTCCTCCTTTTGTGTTACTGTTGGCGCTGCCTCTGGAGGAGCCTGCGGTGCTTCTGAGGCAGGCTCTTCAACTACTTCGGAAGGTGCCTTCTCCTCCTGCGAAGCCTCGACCGGGGGAGACTCTACAACGGCGGTCTCCGGTTGGCTGATGTTGCCTGCTAGGAGCTCTTTCAGGTACATCCTGTCGGTTGCGTACAGCGCAGCTTTCACAACGCTTTTTTGAGTGTCGGGGGATGATTGGCTCTTGTTGCCAATCGCAACGAGGGTGTGGGCTCCCTGAAAATAGGGGTAGTCTGCAGCCATCTCCTCAATGTCTTTCAATTGACCGATCGTGATGGCTTTAGGATTGCGAATGATTTGCAGTACCTCTTTTTTGTTCACTGTAAATAGGTTTATGGCAATTGAAAGTTATGAAAAATTACCAATTAGCCACAGAACTATTAAATATATCGAGAACGATCTGGTCAAATATCTCTTCAACGAATGACTGCTCTTCGGATGAGAGGTTGGTGCTATTCTGGTCAAAATCCCTGTAGAAAGAGAAGTTTCTACTTTGGTAGTTGAAGGTTTCGTCTTTGGTGTTCGTGTAGGAAACTTTCACTGAAATTGTGATCCTGGTCAAGGCAGAGTAGCTCAGCCCGGACGTATTGTTGGCTTGCGGTGCAACCGGCGTTAATGTGTAATTTTCGATAGTGCCTTCAAACTGCAAATCTCCTTCGTCCTGCACGAGGGTAAGGCTTGTGTTCTTGGTGAAGTAATCTTTCAGCTTTTCGGTAAACAACACGCTCATGTTGGATGGCCCAAGTGGTGAGTTGTTGTAGAAGGTTTGGATGGACGCCGTTTTTACGTCAGGTGAAATGTTGGCACCGGTGAATGAATAGACACCACAGCCTGACAGACCACCAAGCAATAGCAGCAAACAGAGCCCGGCGCTATTCTTCAATCTCATACTGTTTGATCTTGCGGTAGAGTGTTCTTTCCGAAATGCCAAGGTCCTGTGCTGCATATTTTCTCTTATTGTTGTTTTTCAACAACGCCCGAATGATCATTTCCTTTTCTTTCTTCTCTAAAGAAAGTGACTCATTTTCTGTCTCCTCTGCCTCGTGGGTAATGTCTTCGATCCTGTTGGGGTCATACTTGCCCGAATGGCCCGAAGAAGATTGAGATGGTTGGATAAGGTAGGGAGTAGAGGGCTCGTCGGTTATTTCCTCAACCTCCTGATCCATATCTTCGAATAGATTCTGATGATCTCTTAAGATGTCATTCTTGCTGCCTTCGCTGTCATCAAGTAACCTGAAAACAAGTTTTTTGAGCTCCGACATGTCTTTCTTCATGTCAAAAAGGACTTTGTAGAGGATGTCTCTTTCGGAAAATGAGCTTTCGCCATTCACCTGCGACCGCAGCAATGCGGGAAGTCTTGACTCATTTTGGGGCAAATAGGTGGCCAGCCTTTCCGCAGTCACTTCCCGTTCCATTTCCAGCACCGACATTTGCTCTACCAGGTTTTTGAGCTGCCTGATGTTGCCGGGAAACCTGAATTTGAGCAGAACGATTTTAGCCTCTGGGGTTAGCTTAATAGGGGTGACCCTGTACTTTTCGGAGAAATCGGCGGCAAACTTTCTGAAAAGCAGATCGACGTCTTCGCCCCGCTCCCTAAGTGCAGGCACATATATCGGAACTGTATTAAGCCTGTAATAGAGATCTTCTCTGAATTTTTTGTTTTCTACGGCCTCCAGCAGGTTAACATTGGTGGCTGCAATTACCCTCACATCGCCTTTTTGCACTTTTGACGAGCCTACCTTAATGAATTCCCCGTATTCCAGCACCCGGAGAAGCCGGGCCTGCGTGCTCATGGGCATTTCACCGATTTCATCAAGAAATATCGTTCCGCCGTTGGTTACTTCGAAATACCCCTTTCTTGCTTCGTGCGCACCAGTGAATGAGCCTTTTTCGTGCCCAAAAAGCTCAGAGTCGATGGTGCCTTCCGGAATGGCGCCGCAGTTAATGGCGATGAACTGGCCGTGCTTGCGGTGGCTGAGCGAATGAATGATTTTCGAGAACGACTCCTTGCCGCTGCCGCTTTCGCCGGTGATGAGCACACTCATGTCGGTGGGGGCCACCTGCGAGGCTACCTGAATGGCATGATTGAGCGAAGGGCTACTGCCAACGATACCAAACCTCTGTTTTATACTTTGAATTTCCTCGTCTCTCACTGCCATCAACGTCTGTGAACAAAAATAAAAGTGTGATTACTTAATTGCCTCGCCAAGAAGTGTTCCGCCTGTGCATTCTTTTACGAGCACCTCTACATACTGTCCTTTTTTGAAATGCTCCTTTGGAAAAACGATCACTTTGTTGGCTGAATTGCGACCCTGAAGGTGTAAATCAGACTTTTTGGAAGCTCCTTCAATCAGTACAGTGTGTACTTTGTTCAACTCCCGCCGATTTCTTTCCAGTGCATGGAGCCTTTGTTTATCGATGATCTCCTGTAGTCTGCGTTTCTTCACTTCCAGAGGTATGTCGTCTACATACTTTTTTGCTGCCAATGTGCCAGGCCGTTCTGAATAGTAAAACATGTAGGCAAAGTCGTAGGTCACGTAGTCCATCAACGACAGCGTATCCTGATGTTCTTCCTCGGTTTCGTGGCAAAAGCCTGCAATCATATCTGACGATATGCCACAATCTTCACCCAGTATCCTGCGAATGGCATCCACCCGGTTGATGTACCACTCACGGTCGTAGGTGCGGTTCATCCTGCCGAGTACGGCTGAGTTCCCACTTTGAACTGGTAAATGAATGTATTTGCAGATGTTGTCATACTTTTTCATTGTATGCAACACCTCGTCGGTAATGTCTTTTGGGTGGGAGGTCGAAAACCTGATCCTCAAATCTGGGTGTGCCTCCGCTACCATTTCGAGCAGATGCGCAAAGTTGACAACGTCGGCTATTCCCTCTTTCTCCAGTCTTGCCTTGTTGTTTTCTAAATGTGACCACTTATAGGAGTCTACATTTTGGCCCAGCAGCGTCACTTCCCTGTAGCCATCGCTGAACAGTTGGGTGGCTTCAGCCACAATAGAGTAAGGGTCACGGCTGCGCTCTCGGCCACGGGTGAACGGCACCACACAGAATGAGCACATGTTGTCGCAGCCCCTCATGATGGAGATGAAGGCCGTTACACCGTTGGAATTGAGCCTGACCGGACTGATGTCGGCATAGGTTTCTTCTCTCGAAAGGAATGTGTTAACGCCCTTTTCGCCTTCTTCGGCCTGCCCCACCAGCAGCGGGAGGTCTCTGTAAGCATCCGGACCCACTACCAAATCCACGATCTTTTCTTCCTCCAGTAACTTTGACTTTAGTCGCTCAGCCATGCAGCCCAACACGCCAATAACTACTTCAGGTTTGCGCTTTTTCACCGTTTGGAACTGACCAAGGCGATGCCTGACAGTTTGCTCGGCTTTATCTCTAATGGAGCATGTATTTAGCAAAATGAGGTCAGCATCCTCATAAGAAGAAGTGGTGTCAAAGCCGTCCTTTTTTAGAATAGAAGTCACTATTTCACTATCCGAGAAGTTCATCTGACAGCCATATGACTCGATGTACATTTTCCTGGCAGTGGGGTTGTTCGACTCCTTTGATATTTTGACAGTCTCACAGGCGGCGACCTCCGGAGAGATGATATCTATGTCGTTAATTATTTGATCCATATGCTTTAAACACAAACTGGGAGCGCAAAAGCAGCACCTCATTCAATAAGTGTGCAAAGTTAACAATTGGGCATGAAAATGACAGAATGGCAGTAAAATAAAAAGGAGACAAAAAGCCTCCTTCTTATTTTCATACATCAAATAATTAAACCTACCTAAAACTCAGTTGCGCTTGCTTTGCTGACACCCACAGAGCAATTTCTTATTACTTATCGCCTATAATAGAATGGCGCTTGGTTGGTAAACTACCCGGGCGCAATTATGTTTGCGGTATTATATTATTTCTTGAGAAGAAAAAGTTCAGCAAAGTCATTCCTATGGCATTAATCAAAGCCGTAAAAGGCAAATACCCCAGCTTCGGAGTTAACTGCTGGTTTGCAGAGAATGCAACCATTGTAGGTGAAGTAGAAATGGGAAACAATTGTACGGTGTGGTTCAATGCGGTGGTGAGGGGTGATGTGAATGTCATTAAAATAGGTGACAATACGAATATCCAGGACGGTGCGGTGATTCACTGTACCTACCAGAAGTTTGCAACCACCATTGGCAGCAATGTTTCGATTGGGCACAATGCGATTGTACACGGGTGCACCATACACGACAATGTGCTGGTGGGCATGGGCGCCATAGTGATGGACGGAGTTGTGGTGGAGTCGGAGGCTTTGATTGCCGCAGGGGCCGTGGTGCTGGAGGGAACAAGAGTGGAGAGTGGTTTTATTTACGCAGGCGTTCCTGCAAGGAAGGTAAAACCCGTAAGCGACGAACTTCGTCAGGTATTCACACGCACGGCTGGTAATTACATCAAGTATTCAGAATGGTTTAAATAGAGTTGCTATGAGTCAATATTTAGTTTCGCAGGTGCTGGATCAAAGGCCAGCTTATGAGGAGTATCCACCATTCTATCACAAGTATGTGGATGCTCTCCCCTCAGGCAACCTGTTGCATATTCTTGAGGATCAGCTGCACACATTTACATTCATGCTCGAAAGGATCGAAAAGGGCCAATGGGACTACCGTTATGCGGAAGGTAAGTGGTCAGTAAAGGAAGTACTTGGTCACATTATCGACGCCGAGAGAGTGTTTGCTTTCAGAGCGGCCACTTTCGCCAGGGGTGATAAAAATGAGCTTCCGGGGTTTGATGAGAACGCCTATGTTGAAGAAAGTGACCTTGCCGAGGTCAGTCCTGAAAGCCTGCTGTTGCAGTTTAGTTACCTGAGGAAGGCTAATATTCTGCTTTATTCTTCCTTCACCAGAGAGGCCATTGCAAGGACGGGAATTTCAAACGGGAAATCAGTCAGTGTGGCAGCGATTGTATTCATTACTGCGGGCCATTTGCAGCACCATATGAACATATTGAAAGAACGTTACGGCCTTTAGCCTATGTTTAAGTACGACCCCGATAGGAAATACCCTAAGGAGACAGAAATGAAGGCGGTCATTCGCTTTCAGGACTGCGACCCGCTACAGCATTTGAACAATGCCAAATACTTCGACTATTTCTTCAATGCAAGGGAAGACCAGGTGCCGAAGCTTTACGATATCGAACCGTCGGAAATTTTCATCAAATACAAGCAGTCGTGGGTGGTGTACAATCACCAGATCGCCTATGTGAGGGCGGCGATGATGGGGGAGTGGGTAACGCTGATCTCCAGGATTATATGGCACGACAAGCAGAATGTGCTGGTAGAGTATGTGATGCTCAACAAGGAAAAGACGCAGCTCAAGACAGTGCTATGGACGCATCTTCGCTATATCGATGTAATGAAAGGCAGGTCAGCGGATCATCCGGAAGTGATCGAAAACTACCTGAAAGCCGCCTCCATTGAGGGATTTGACCATACTTTGATTACTTTTAACGAAAGAATTAAACAAATAAAGGACGGACTATAAACATATGAATTTCCTTATCAAGCTTCTACTCTCAGCTATTTCAGTAATCCTTACCTCTTACTTATTGCCGGGGGTTACTGTCGAAGGATTTTGGGTTGCTTTTCTGGTGGCAGTGTTTCTTTCGTTGCTCAACGTGACACTGAAGCCAATTTTGGTGTTGTTTACCATCCCCATTACTTTTTTAACGCTGGGGTTGTTTCTTTTAGTGATCAACGCACTGATCATTATGATTGCCGACTACTTTATCGATGGTTTCTACATTGACAACTTCTGGTGGGCGCTTGCCTTCAGTCTTATTCTCTCCATCATCAATTCTATGCTGAATGAGCTGAGTGCCAAATCAGACAACCCCGACCGTCGTCGTTAAGCGTTGATTTTGTCTTTCTGAATTTTGCTTAGAGGGGCATTCTTTTCGATGTACTGGATGATTTTGCCGGCGACGTCAACGCCGGTAGCTGACTCAATGCCTTTGAGACCAGGTGACGAATTCACCTCTATAATCAATGGTCCTCTGGATGACTGGAGCATGTCGACACCAGCTACCTGAAGCCCAAGTGCTTTGGCTGCCTTGATGGCTGCAGCAGTTTCTACCTTGCTCAGTTTGATGATGTCGGAGCTGCCGCCCCTATGCAAGTTGGAACGAAACTCGCCTTCTTTCCCCTGCCTTTTCATGGCTCCCACCACCTTGCCATCGACCACAAACGCCCTGATGTCAGCGCCTTTAGATTCTTTAATAAACTCCTGCACAATGATCCGGGCTTTCAGGTTGTGGAAGGCCTGGATAACTGAAGCAGCTGCTTTCTTTGTTTCTGCCAATACCACACCAAGCCCCTGAGTTCCTTCCAAAAGCTTAATAATGACAGGTGCACCTCCCACTTCCGAGATGATCTCATCCACATCCATGCTGTAGTTGGTGAAGACCGTTTTAGGCAGGCCAAGTCCGTCTCTGGAGAGTATCTGCAGGCTGCGCAGTTTATCTCTCGAACGGATAAGCGCCTGAGATTCCACAGTGGAAAACACTTTTTTCATTTCGAATTGCCTGACCACAGCCGACCCGTAGAAGGTCACGGATGCACCTATCCTTGGAATGACGGCATCGTAGTTTTCGAGGTACTTCCCATTGTAGTAAATGGCCGGTTTCTTTTGTTCGGTGATGATGATGCATTTCAGATGGTCGATCACATCCACCTCGTGCCCATGTTGTAGGGCAGCTTCGACCAGTCGTTGGGTAGAATAGAGTTTTGCATTGCGAGACAGGATGGCAATTTTCATCAAACAGAGGCTTTTTTCTAATGTGGTTAATGTCGCCGAAAGGTAGGCTAATTCACCAATAGTCCAAAAAAGTTGGAGAGGCTGATGAAAATATATAAGCCGGGCGGAGGAAGGAAGGCGGCAGCAGGAGACGCTGGAAAGATCATTTTGAAACAGCCCGGTTCCATATGTCCAGGTAGATCTTCCATTGTCCATCCAGCTTTTTCCAAACTATCACGTACTTTCCCCTCACGCCCTGAAACGGGTTGCCATCGTTGATGCCGCTTACTTCGTAGTAGCCGTGGTCGTAGGCGGTGCTGCCGGTAACGACGATTTCCACCGGATATATCTTGTGAAAAGTGGTCGTAGTGCCTGACCTTGGTGTCCAATACGACTTAATGTCTTTCGTTCCTGTGATGATGTCAAACCCGTTTGGGAAGATCGATGCGTCTGGAGTGTAGGCATTGGCAATGGCCTCTGTGTCCCTGTGGACTATGGCGTCAGAAAAGGCTGCGATATTCCTCCTGATAATCGTTTCGTCATCGATTTGGGCGTAGGCCGCTACCGAGTAGGAGAGTAAAAAGAGAAGAAATATGGTTTTCATTTTTTTCTTATTCTGAGAGTCCGGAATAGTCGAGTACAAACTGGGGGCAGCGGGGTTCACCCTTAAAAAAGTCACCTTTTTTGCCTTGTGTAACTGCCCATCTGTCCATCCAGGAGATGCCGCCGTTTCCTACAAAATGATCGGGTGTTGTGTAGGCGTCGTCTTTCAAGGCTTCCCCAAGACTGACAAAGGTATAGCCAATGCCCTGATAGGCGTCTAGCAACTCCCCGAGGTAATGTGCGTTCAGCATGTTTTCGTGAATGAGCAGGGTGTGGGCAATGGGCCTGCCGAAAAGCTTCAGGCTTTGTTGCTCATAGTATTTTACTTTTTCGGCCATATAGCTGATGTAGGCAGTGCCTACCTTGTCCATCATGGCCTTGTCCAACGCTTTGAATGCCTTGTCGAAGGCGCTGGCGAAAATCCATTCTGAATTGTCGATGGTAACGGGCGCTTCGATGTACCCGTGGGCTGGCAGGTATTCTTCCAACGCTTTTACCTTCTCTTCGGTGTTTCCCCGATGCAAGTAGGGATGCCTGAAGTATTGGTAGGTTTTTCCAGCCTCAGCCATTAACTTTTTGGTAACGGGCTCACCTTTTTCAATGATCTCGAAGAATTGCTCTGGTGTCAGCTGATTGTAGTCCTTGTGGCTGTAGGTGTGGTTGCCCAGCTCGAGCCCGCTGCTGAGCCAGGCGGCCAGCATTTCGTAGCGATAGTCAATGATGTTGCCGCCACGGTATAGCTTCTGCTCGTTAACGAACCCAATGGCAGGTACCTTTCTTTCGGTGAGGTGAGCAAGGAGTTTTTTGTTCAATTCCACCAACGCAACGGAATCATGACCACCCATTTGTGCAGGAAGGTCGTCGATGGTGACAGCCATTGTTTTAGGCTGTGCCACCGCACCAAGGGCAGCAAATAGGAGTAGGGCAAGCAGTTTGTTTTTCATTCTTTGATCAGGTTAAATAGTCGGCTCCAGCGAATTCTGGCAGGCAGTGTGTACCAGGACCCTTCTTCTGACGAGAAGAGCACCATGACGGGCTTTCCTACGATATGATCTTCGGGAACAAAACCCCAGGTTCTTGAGTCCTCGGAGTTGTGTCGGTTGTCGCCCATCATGAAGTAGTAATTTTGTTGGAAAGTGTAAGTGGTCGTTTCGTAGCCATTAATATAGAGCTTCCCATCGACAACCTCTGCATTTTTCCAGCCTTCAAAGCGGACGATGACTCCTCCATAGACGGATAAGGTTTGCTCATCTATCACAACGTTCTGGCCTTTGGCAGGCAGCCATACCGGGCCAAAACTATCCGTTGTCCAGCCGTGAGGCGCAGCCTTTGGAAAGCTGGCCGAACCACCCGAATTGTAGTTCATCTCCACATGCTCTACTTTAGAAACAAACGGCAGCTTTTGTATGGCCTCAGCGGTGGCAGGTTCGGTCTGCACGTAGTAGCCGCCGTTCACTTCCTGGTGCTCGCTTATGTTGTTGGCTTCAAAGAAACGGTCTTTCAGTGGCTGCTTGCCAGCAATAAAATAGCTTGACTGGAGGTGAGCTGGCAACGGCATAACGCTGTCGTTCACTGTCAGCAGGCCATCTACTACTTTCAGCGAGTCGCCAGGCAGCCCCACACATCGCTTCACCCAATGAGACTTCAAGTCGGTGGGGTGCTGGTCTTCGTACGGATAGTTGAACACCACAGGCTCCATCCGTTTCACCTGCCTCAAGCCGGGCAGCCGGTACATGGGCAGCTTTATCCAGTTGAGGTAGGAGGGGACTTCGGTGCCCCAGAAGTTTTGATGAGTGAGCGGAAACTGGATAGGAGTGGCCAGGGTGCGGGTGCCGTAATGCAGCTTGCTCACTACAATCACGTCGCCTACAAGCATGGTTCCTTCCATGGAGGGCGTGGGAATAATGAACTGCTCGAACAGCAGCCAGCGGAACAGCGTGGCCACCACGACGGCAAACAGGATGGACTCTCCCCAGTCTTTCAGGGCAGACTTCTTCTGTTTGCCCGCTTTGGCAGGCATGGTATCAATCATCGGAAACTTGATTAATCAGTGAAGAATATGCGGCTTATTTTGCTTCTCCGAGGTATTGCGATGGGTCTACTCTTTTTCCGTTGTGTATCACTTCGTAGTGGAGGTGCGGGGCTGTAGATCTTCCAGAGCTGCCTGATAAAGCTATCAACTGCCCTTTTTTCACACTGTCGCCCACTTTCACTTTGGCTTCAGAAAGCTGGGCATATACTGTCTGATAGCCTTCGTCGTGCTTGAGGGTGACCATAATGCCATAGCCATCGGGGTCGTTGATCACTTTTTCAACCATACCGTCTGCCGTGGCTACAATAGCAGTGCCCGTAGGCGTTACGATATCGATACCAAGGTGCATCTTGGTCTTTTTATCAAAGGGATCCTTTCTTTGCCCAAAAGCTGAACTAACCCTGAAATCCTGGTCTGTAGGCTTTCTGTCGGGGCGGTCTTTAGCACCCACATTCACCACAATGAAGAGCAGACCTATGGCCATCATGGGCGTGATCCACCCCAGGGGCTGTTTCTTCAACTGGTAATACCGGCGAGTTCTCTTCACCTGCTTGCTTACTTTTTTCATTTCGTTGGTGCCAAATGTGCTGATGGCAATACTCATAGCGAGGTCAAATGAATGCCCTTCCTCCATGTATGCTTCAATGGCGCAGCAAGTATGATCAAGCAGCTCGTTGCCAAGGATTGTGTTTCCACACTGAGCAGCAATTGCCTGCTCCACATTTTTGATTTGTGTTTCTGTGAGTTCTCTCATGACTTAAGAGGTTTTAGGGTTCAATAAAAATTGCATCGTGCTGATAAAGCTGGAAAATTCCTCCAGCTTGCTGGCAGTTTGTACGTCGCCTTTCGGTGTCAGAGAGTAATACTTCCTGATACGTTTGCCAATATTGATGGTTTCGGTGACCAGCAGCCCCTCGGCTTCAAGTTTGTGCAAAGCAGGATATAAAGCACCTTCGGTAAGTTGTATTTTACCTTCGGTTTGCTCCTTCACTTTTTGAGTGATTTCGTAACCATACATCCTGCCGTTTTCAGCGAGCAGCTTCAAAACGATGGTTTGAAGTGTTCCTTTTAATAGTTCTTTCGAATACATAAGGCAAATATATATAGAAGTCTTATGTATTGTCAAGTGAATGCCTAAGAAAATTAGGTATTGGCTAAAAAGTAATGGCTACAAAGAACTCAGGGTAGGTTTTCTTATTGCTTCCCGTGTTTACATCGGCTGTGTAGACAGAGTAGTTGACACCTACGACAGAAGTAATATAAGGATTGATGGGGATTTCAACACCTGCTCCACCCACAGCCCCGAAGTATTTGTTGTTGAGCGCCCCGGAGTCGACGTAACCATCTTCCTCAATAAGGGTGTTTTGTCCATTGAGGAATTGGTAACGGTCAGTAAGAGAGTAAGCTTTGGTAGAAAGGCCCATTTGAAAGGCGGGACCAGCCTGGATATAGGGTGAGATTTTATAGTAGGGAAACCGGTACTTCAACATCAGCGGGATGTCGAGGTCGGTGTGTTTGAGGTAGTGCGTGTTTTGAGAGGTGATACCAGTTTCAATATTGCTGAACTGGTTTTGGGTACTAAATGAATAATGGGCTACAGTTAGCTGGGTGACTAAGAAAATTTGAGGCCTATAGGAAAGCGGCAGTTCAATATAAGCGCCAATTGACGGAGCGATGTGCTCTTCGGGAACATTAGGAAAGAATTTGCTTTCAATCACGTTCTGGTACATTCGGACGCCGACGGCCGGGCCTATCCTGAACTTAGGGAAGGGCTTGTGCACACAGTCATTGTACTGTGAAATGAAATATGTAAGGTTGGCCGACTTGTATTTGGCGAGCCGAATCGTCTTCTCTGTCAGGTAGCAGTCTTCCAATTGCGTTGAAAGCACGTCTTTATAGTAATTATCGGAGCCATTTTCTTCATCCAGGGCGATTATTTCCCCATCTTTTTCAAGTAGATAAGATTTGCTTTTGCCCTGCTCCTGAAGCAGCAACGATACCTTTCCATCTTCCAGCTCTTCGAAAAATTGCCTTTTGTCGTTATGGTCTCTGGCTACCCACTTCCTGCCATCGGCCAGGCCAAATTCGAGGGCTTCTTCCGGCGTAAAATCTTTCTTATTGCCGTTGTTAAACTCGAAAGTCACTTTGTTGGGGTTCGGCTTTTCCAGGCCGTGAATGGCACCGTAATAGAGGATGTCTTTTGTTTTCAGGTAAGCCTCCTTTTGAGCGGTGAGCATGTAAGGAAGTGCGAGCAGCAATAGCGCCAGGATAGGTTTCAGTGATTGTGACATGGTATATTAACAACTAAACGCTGAATATACCTATGTCACATCACATCTAACAACCAAAAAAATGTCATTTCCGGTTAATAGGCTTCTATTGGCGAGAGATTAGTTTTTTGTAAGCCTTTCTCAATTCTTCTTCTTTGGCAAAAGCCTCCTTTTCCCATTTCCGCTGTCGGTAGGGGATGCTTGCCGAATCAAATATCAGCTGCCCCTGCCAGCGAAACATGGTGTTGTTTATCCGCATCAAATCTCCATGTGCGTATTGCGCCACATGCACCATTTCGTGGGCCAGCGCCCGGCTCAGGTCGTCAATAGGCAGTGCTGCATTGAGCTTGATCATTACGTTTCGCAGGTGCAGCACCTCATTTTCATCGTGCACCATCATGCCGCTGATATTGTCCGGCAAGTTGTGAGAAAGCATCACCATAACGATGAGAGGCTGCCCGGATGCAATGTTTAGCTCATCGGCGTAAAACCTGGCTTGTTCGATGATTTGCTCTGCGTTGTTGCCGAAGCCTGTTGAGTAGATGCTTAGTTGGCGGCCCGCTGCGCTGCTACATATAAGTGCTGCGGCTAAAGATGAAAAAATCCAGTTCATGTTGTTCTGAGTTGACCATACTCATTGAACGTGGGAGGGGAGTATTTGCTTCAGTGCACCTTTGAAGAGTGGGTTTCCACTGAAGAACGACAAGTTTCACCCTACCAACGGATATCGTGCAGGGTCAGCCGCCGCAGCACCTCTTCTTTGTAGGTGCGGCCAATGGGCAGGGTAGTGTTGGGTAGTTCAATGTGAGAATTGCTAAAGGCTTTGGTGTGTCGGATGGCCACAAGGTAGGAACGGTGGATTCGTATGAAGTCCAACTCAGGTAAGTCCTTTTCAATGGCAGTTACGGAGGTGTAAGACACAACAGAGGCCCCATCTGCTAAATGGAAAACCACGTGGTCACGGATGCTTTCCACAAAATGAATGTCACCAGCGTCAATCCTGAAGGTCTTGTTTTCGGCTTTTACAAGCAGCGTTTTTTGTTGCGTTGAGCCGACCATCAGGTCGAGCTCCTTTTTTCTGTCAAATGCTTTGTTCACTGCCTTGAGAAACTTCTCGAAGCTAATCGGCTTGATCAGGTAGTCTATGGCATGGGTGTCATAACTCTGCACGGCCAAATCCCGGGAAGCAGTGGTGAAAACAATCATCGGCGTTTTTCCCAGCGTTCTGGCGAACTCAAGTCCGGTAACTTCCGGCATTTTAATGTCGAGAAACACCACATCGACTGACGTACTTTTCAGCCAGGTATTGGCCTCGGCCACGTGGCGACATTTGGCGACAAGCTCAAGATTGTCGAGTCGTTCCACGTAGTTGTGGATGACCTCAATGGCCAGCGGCTCATCGTCCACTATCAGGCAGCTAAGCTTCAAGAGCAGCCTCCTTTCTTTGGTCTTCCAATGGCAACTGCACTGTCAGTGAAAAGCTTTCAGGAAGCTCTTTGAGCTTAAAATTGGCTCTTTTTCCATATATCAGCTCGATTCGGCGCATCACATTTTGCAGGCCTACCCCGTAGTGTGAGGTGGCTTTTCCCCTTTCGATAGGTTGGGGCGCTTTGGTGTTGTAAGTGCTAAAGGAAAGGTACTTCCCTTTTATAGTTGCTTCGATGTTGATCGTAAAGAGGCCGTTTCTATCTGGTTTTCCGTGTTTAAAACAGTTTTCTACCAGCGGGATGAGCAACATTGGTGGAATATCATATCCCGCAACCTCTTCCGGCAGCGCCATCTCCAGCTTCAACTCATTGCCGAACCTGAGCTTCTCCAGTTCCACATAGTCGTGCAGGTGTTTCACCTCCGACTGCAGACTTACTTTCTTCTTGTCCGACTCATAAATAACGTATTCCATTAGCGAGGAGAGCTTCAGAATGGCATCGGCTGCTTTGTCCGACTTGTTCAATACGAGGGAATAGAGGTTGTTCAGCGTGTTGAAAAAGAAGTGTGGGTTGATTTGCGTCTTCAGAAAGGTGAGCTCGTTGCGGAGGCGCTGCTGCTCTACCTGTTGCAGCTTTTGCTGCTGCAGGTATTGGTCTTTCAGTATTTTGATGGCCGAGGTCACGAAAAGGATCATTGTGATGTGGCTGGCCGTTGAGCTGAACTTGCGGGGAGCGTAGAGCAAGTCGGGGTTGAAACGATAAATGCCCGAAGCTATCATTCCCCTGATCACCTCTGATTGCAGCACGGTGGCCACAAAAACAAGGCAGATCAAGCTGATGCCATAGTAAAAGTACTTTCTGTGGCTGAGTAGCTTCGGCATGAGGAAGTACATATGCACGTAAACAACGGCTACTTTTACAGGGAGCTCTACAAATTGCGTAATGGGAGAGTACTCATAGTACTCGATATACATGTAAACCCGGTAGAAATAGTACGCCACCCAAAACAGTAGGTGAGCATATATCCGGTTGTTAACATCAAGTAAATTGGGTGCCAGTCGACGCATAATGTGTTATATGCCTCGTTTAACGGATTTTGTAGAAATGGTTGCGTCGGTGTAAGATTTTAAATGGAATTACTGATAAGGCACTCTCAGCCTGATGGACGAAAAGTAAGAGATGCTTAAATTTGGCCACTGCTGCGTTATGAGATGTTGAACAAAAGCTTATGCAATGAAAAGAAGTGAATTTACCGCAAACAGACTGCGTGAAGTATTGCTGGATGGACGCTGGGTGGCGAACACCAACTACAAGGAGCAAATAGAAAACGTGACATGGCAGCAGGCCATACAAAAAGTGGGCGACCTCAACACCATTGCGTTGCTCACTTATCATGTCAACTACTATTTGGCTGGGATACTGAATGTGTTTGGAGGTGGCGGCCTCGAAATCAGGGACAAGTACAGCTTTGATCTGCCACCTATAACATCGGAAGCTGATTGGAAACGCCTGGTTGAGGACTTCCTGGAGAACGCTGAAAAATTTGTGGAACATTTGGGCAAAATGCCCGACGGGAAGTTGGACGAAGCTTTCGTAGACGAAAAGTATGGCACCTACTGGCGCAATATGGAAGGGGTAATCGAGCACTGCTACTACCACCTGGGGCAGATTTCTTTGATCAAAAAACTGATAGTAGAGAACCATAAGTAAGATATTTGCTGAAAGTTGCCGCCGGGCTTTGCTGTATTTTGAGTAGCCCATTGCCCTGGCTCGTTTTGTAAATACTGCCCTATACCGACCTTTTAGGCTTGGTGGGGGCTTTTTCGTGTCAAATAGAGGCAAAAGAAGTGCCTGACAAGCGGGCCAATGCAGCCGGATGATCGGAATCATTACCATCTTTTGGTATATTGGTAAAAGGCGGTCGTCAATTAGGGTTAAACAGAAAGGGCACAAGCTGATGAATAAGCAGAAAAACCAAACCATTTGGGAGGAGCGATTAAGAACGTATGAAGAGCTAGTCTCCAAATGCCCAAGATTTGAAAGAAAGGGTAAAACAATGCCTTACACTTCGGCTAATGGATACATGTTTTCGCTGCTCAACAAAGCTGGTGAAATAGGCATCCGCTTTTCGAAAGAAGTGCAGAAAAAGTACATGGAAGAATTCGATTCCAGTGTCTTCAAGTCATATAACTCGATCATGCATGGCTATGTATTAATTCCAGAAGTGATGCTGGGTGATCTGGACAACTTAGCAAAGTATTTGAACGAAAGCTATGACTACGTCATGACTCTTGAGCCCAAATAGAAGGTGCCGGTAGCTCACTTGCGGCATCGGTAGTTTGTTTTCACACGAGTAAAAAAGCAAAACAATCAAAACCACTAATTCGAACGATTAGCTTGATAGAAACACAGAAGACCGCCAAACAATGGCGGCCCTTATCTTCTCTGTGCGAAACGCAAGTAAGTCTTTCCTTGCTTCTACTTCCTGTACTCACCTTGCCGCTCCACCATCCACCCTGGGTACTGGGAAGCCAGCGGACTGACTGCCTCTATTTTTGCCAGGTCGTCGGCTGTTAACACTATTTCGGTAGAGCCGATATTGGCCTTTAGCTGTTCCTGGGTTTTGGCACCAATAATGGTGCTGGTGACGCCGGGCTGATGCCGCACCCATGCCAGGGCTATTTGGGCCGTGGTCACGCCATGCGCTTTCGCAATGCCGCCCATTACCTCTACCAAATCATAAGCTTTTTCTTTGTCCAGTGGAGGGAAGTCAAAATTGGCCCTTCTACCGTTGGCGTCACTGCTGCCTTCTCTGGTGTATTTGCCGGAGAGGAAGCCACCTGCCAGCGGACTCCAGGGGAAGATTGCCAGCTTGTGGTCAGCCGCCATGGGCACCAGCTCATGCTCGATGTCCCTCGTCACAGCAGAGTAATGGTATTGCAAGCCTATGAACTTGTGCCAGCCGTTATAGTGGGCCACGGCTTGTGCTTTGGCCACCATCCACGCAGGCCAGTTGCAAATGGCGATGTAACGCACCTTCCCACTGTCTACAATGTCGTTGAGCGACCTTACTATTTCTTCAATGGATGTTCGTGGATCAACGCCGTGCACATACAGCAGGTCGATGTGGTCTACCTGCAGCCTTTGCAAGCTGGCCTCCACCGAATTGAATATATGGTAGCGGGAAAGGCCCACATTGTTGGGCTGCGAGCCCATAGGCCCCAGCACCTTAGTGGCAATCACTACCTCATCTCTTTTTGCACCTATGTCCTTTAGGCCCTGGCCCAGTAGCTGCTCCGACTGCCCAAAGGAATACACATTGGCTGTATCGATAAAATTGATGCCCGACTCAATTACAGCACCCAGCATATCGTTCACCTCTTTTTGCTGCAGCTGGCCTAATTTGCTCCACATGCCGGCGTCCTGGCCACCGAAGGTCATGGTGCCAAAACATAGCTCCGATACCTTTAGTCCGGTATCGCCGATATAGTTGTAGTTCATTGTAATTGGTTTTGTGTTTAAAAATTTGTCTTAGCTGCTCTATCAGCTTCCGTGCGCATAATGTCGTTTTGTTAAGAGCATTCTACCCTTTTATTCCCTAAGCCGGGCACCCCTAAAGGGCTCTGCTAATTATGATTCGTCTCCCTTTAGGGCTGGAGTAAAAAATGAATTGAGCAACTGAACCTCTTAACAAAACGACATTGTGTGCATGCAGTATGAAGCAGCATCACAAAGGTGGGCAGAGCAGGCCGGTTGGCTATAGCCCGCTTCAATCAAAAAATATCGAAAATCAAACAATTGCTACTGCGTGCGGTAGAGTCGGGGAGTAACGTTCTCCGCTTTCTTAAAGAACGAGATAAAATGCGACGGCTCTTCAAAGCCAAGGCAATAACCAATTTCTGATATTTGCCAGTTGGTGTGCCTGAGCAAAATTCTGGCCTCCTGCATAATGCGGCTGGAGATCAGCTGCGAAGTGGTCTGCCCCATGGTCGCTTTCAGTGCCCGGTTCAGGTGATTGATGTGCACCGAGAGGTTGTTGGCAAAGTCGTTTGGGGTTCTTAGCTTCATTCGCTGGATGGGAGACTCAATCGGAAACTGGCGTTCAAGCAATTCGGAGAAAAGGGAGGAGATCCTGTCGTTGGCAGTAGAATGTGAGTAGAGAGAGGCCTCAGCCGGCTTGAGTTTGATCGCTTTGTGGATCAGCTGGATCACCAGCGTTTTAATGAGATCGTACTTGTAGGCGTAATCAGAGTTGATTTCTTCTATCATTTGAAGGTAAAACCTGTTGATCTCTTCAATGTCGCCCGGGTCTACTTCGTAAATGGGTGTGCTGCCGGGTTGGAAAATGGGGTAGTCTCGGATAGCTCCGAAGTTGGTGAAAAACTCCTCTGTAAATACACAAAAGTACCCAGTCTGATTGTCGCTCAGACGTTCCCAGTTGTAGGGGATCATAGGATTGGCAAATGCCAGTGCTGCGTTTTTTACCTCAACCGTTTTGTCAGCATAGAAGTACCTGATGCTGCCGATCAGGAAGCTGATTTTATAATACTCCCGCCGGCTATAAGGCACCGGCTTGGGATCGGGGCCAATGAAGTCCTGATAGTTGAACACATTGAACTGCCCGACACCGCCCTGAATGCTCTCAGGCTGGCGGCGGAGTTTCTTCCGGTAGAGTTCCTCGAGGGTCAGCGGTTTGTCCATGATGTAAAGTTATAGAATTCAAATAAGATTGTGCGAGTGCGATGGAATTTGAACATACCTTTCTTCGCCGAAAACCCCGAAAAGCCAAAACACAAACCAGAGGAGATTCCGTATATTCGGTTGCTATGTTATTTTGATAAAACCCGAGAGCGATAAATGAACCCATACATAAAACGGATCAAAGACTTATCCTACAAGCTCGATCTTGAGATCCACGCAGAGTTAGAGAAAGTGTTTGTTGATAAAAAGTTCTCAAAAGGTGCTCACCTGCTGCGACCCGGGCAGGTATGCACCGCTCACCTGCTGATCAAGGAGGGTATAGCGAGGAAGTTTTACCTGCACAACCATAAAGAGATCACGACTGAGATCTACTTTCACGACGATGTGGCCGTGTCGCTCGACAGCTACATCATGCAGAAGCCCGGCGATGTGTATGTGGAGGCCTTAACAGCGCTGGAGGTAACTATTATTGACTACGGCCGCTTTGGCAAAGTGAAAAACACCTACCCCGAGGTAATGATGCTCGACAAAATGTTTATCGAGTACTACGCCGTTTGGTTTGAACAACGGCTCAGGGAGTTTCAAACCCTCGACGCCTCCCAGCGCTACCTCAAGCTGCTCGAAAGGGAACCTCACATCGTTCAATTCCTCCCCGTCACCATCATTGCCTCTTATCTGAACGTTTCGCTGGAAACGCTGTCCCGCATCAGGGCGAAGGTTTCGTCCGAGTGATTATTTGACTTAAGTCAAATTCCTGCCTTGTCGAATCCCGTTATTTTGAGAAAGCCACGGAGCATGTGGCTTTAAAAACCAAATAATGCGGAGATGAAAGCAGTAGTATTCAAAAAGTACGGAAAACCTGACGTGCTGCAAATGGCTGAGGTGGAAAAGCCCGTGCCTAAAAGCGATGAGGTACTCGTTAAAATATACGCTACCTCGGTAACAGCTGAAGACCCTAAGATGAGAGCCTTCGATCATCCACCTCTGTTGAAGCTGCCGGTGGGCCTGATGTTTGGGTTCAGAAAACCAAAGAATCCAGTGCTGGGTATCGAATTTTCCGGGGTGGTGGAGGCCATCGGCAGCAAGGTGAAAAACTACCAGATAAACGACCAGGTGTTTGGCTACACAGGCCTCAGCTTTGGTGCCTATGCCGAATACAAATGCCTGCCTGAAAGTGCTTTGATGCATTTGAAGCCTCAAAACCTATCATTCGCTGAGGCGGCTACCATGGTGAACGGTCCACTGTCGGCGCTGGTGTATTTGAAGAAAAAGGGCAAAATAGAAAAAGGCCACCGGGTGCTCATTTACGGTGCGTCGGGCTCGGTGGGCACTGCCGCCGTTCAGCTGGCGAAGTACTTCGGCGCCCATGTAACGGGGGTGTGCAGCACCAAAAACCTTGCACTGGTGAAGTCGATTGAGGCAGACGAAGTGATTGACTACACTGAAGATGACTACACTGACACCGACAAGCGGTATGACATAGTGTTTGACGCCGTGGGCAAAACTTCCATGAAGGAATGCATGAACTTGCTGACCCCAAAGGGCAAATACCTGTTGACCGAGTTTGGCCTGCGGCACATGCTGGCGGCCATGTACAGCTCCGTTTTTAAGCGCAAAAAGGTAGTGATAGCGTCGTCAAACTTTTATTGGAAAAGGGAGGACCTGGTCTTTCTGAAAGGGCTGGCTGAGCAAGGGCATTACAGGCCGGTGGTCGACAGGAGCTTTCCGTTGGCTGACATCGCTGAGGCGCATACCTATGTGGCCTCGGGGCGCAAGGTGGGCAACGTGGCGGTGGTGGTTTGTGGTGGTGACACGGGAGGTTAAGCAGAAAAGGCTGTAAAAGGTGCTGCCATCACTCACCAGCACCCCAAAACCCGGAGGAGATTTGGGCGGGGTGTGGAGATGCAACTCCAAAATTTCGGACGGGTTGTGAATACACAACCCTAAACTGAATACACAACTTCCACGTCGGCTCGCTCTCCCGATAGCTGCCTTAGGAACCGCAATCGACCACGCCTACACTTCGTTGCGGCAGGCAAGTATGACGCTGATCTCGAGAGGACACATGTACTTTAAGGCTTCTCCAAAAAAACAATCGGCCAAAAGATGATTTCTACTCTTCGATTAAGCAGTTTTCCTTCCCATTTTTTGTTGTCGAAGCAGGGGTTTTCCTGCCCGAAGACCTTGATGGAGATGTTCCACCAAGCCTTGCTGCGTGAACACCTCGCTCGGTATTGCCTTCAGGCCAGCTCGTTGCGCCGACTCAGTGGTGAAGTGTTTATCATATTGGAAGCATGACGTTTGTCATTCTATATCAAGCCTGATAGAGGTACTTTTCTGAAACATTAATTCAGAAAAGAGCATCATGAATGGCAAAAACAACATCGCAATAGGTTTTTTGACAATGGGCTTCTTCATGGCCTATGGTTTTCTGTTGATTTATCTCCGGGACTTTGCTCCGGGGAAAGAGGAGTGGGTCAACTCTTACAGTATTGGCAAACATTTTGAAACCCGCCTGGCACACGTGCATGGCAACCTGTTCGCATTTCTAAATATCCTTATTGGCTACTTACTGCTGCGCTTTGGCGACAACCTGAAAAATGTGAAAGCCGTTTCCTGGCTGGCTTTAACAGGCTTGCTGATGCCTATTGGCATTCTGTCCGAAGTGTATTTTGGCTTGCCACCTGCTTTAGTATTGGTAGGGGCCATCGCCATGACGGCGTCGGTAGTTTGGCTTGGTTTGGCTTTTCTCAACATGAAATCGCTAGCGCCATCATGAAAAAGGTCATCCTTTACCTGGTAAGTACTGTATTGGCAGCCTTTGGGCTATTGACGCTCTTTTTAAGTACGTCAGTCATCTTCGATTTATTTGGCATCAGAGCAAAAGAAGGGAACTATGTGTTGTTCGTTGTCTGGTCAAATTTCATCAGCAGCTTCCTTTATCTTATCGCCGTTTATGGCCTGCTAGCCTCAAAAAACTGGACGTATAAAACCCTGGGGCTTTCGGCGGCCCTATTGACTGCCACATTTGTTGGCTTCCTGTTTTATATCCAATCGGGCGGTATTCACGAAGCCAAAACTGTTGGTGCAATGGTATTCAGAATTGCCCTGACGTTAACATTTGCGCTGTTTGCTTATTTCACCATTAACAAAAGAAAATGAACATTAAAGATCTGCATCAGGACACAAAAGCGGTTTCCACAGCTGCGTTATTTAAATCGCCGGAAGGTAGTGCCGTCTCCATGCAAATATTAGCAGGAGAGCAATTAAAGGAACATGTTTCAAAAGTGCCGGCATTGTTGCTTTGCCTGACTGGCGAGGTGGTTTTTGAAAATGAGGAGGGGGTTAAACTTCCGTTGACGGCTGGCGATTATGTCAACATTGAACCACGAATCAAGCATTGGATAAATGCAAAGCACAAAAGCAGCTTGCTACTGATCAAGTGATGTCAACCGGGTGCTGCATCCGCTCGTTATGGTTGGCCATTTTCGCTATGCGAGAAAGCCAAGCGGGAATCTAGCGGCGCTTGTGTTCACTGGGTTTTGAGGCGGGTTGTGAAGACACAACCCCCAAACGGTGAAGACACTACCCCTGACACATAATACGCACCGGCTAATTTGGCAGCTGCATGGATTTCACAAGCCGAATAGTTTGATTAATATTCCTCCCCCTTGGTTCGTGTCCCACGAACCAACCACAAGACACGAGCCACGGCGGGTGAGTCCTCTGCGGGGAGACGGGCGTGGAACCCGTAGAAAAAGTACTTTTTTCCCAACTAACCAGAGGGTATATTGAGGAGGTTAATGTGAGGAACGCTGTTTAGGCAGCTATAGGTAATGGAGGGTACGGAATTGAAGGAAAAATGCCCACTGATACTTACTTTTTAATTTTTGGCATACTATCATTTATTACTACGCAGATCGTTACGATGAAAAAACATCACTTTTACAAGTTAATTCTTCTTGGTTGCCCGCTACTATACATGAGTTGTGGTGGCGAAGACCCTTCAGACAAGGACGCTGAGAACACGCCGGCAACAATAGAAATTTTATACCCCAGGGCCGATGAGCTCAATTACATAACGTCAATTAGCCAAAGTGATTATATGGTCTTCCTGCTAAGTGACCCGGAAGAAAATGGAAAGCACCTCAAGGTTACGGGAAATGGCTCTGTAATATTCGAGCTTAATGACAACCCTATCTATTACGATGCGGTGCCTGATACTCTTTTTGGATTATCGTCCATCATTAGCCCCGACAATGATGGCCTGATCAAATTACAAATTGAGGTGGAAGACTTGGGCGATGTTAATACTCTGGCTAATACGGAGATCAGTTTTTCTTTAGCACCAGACGTTGTGACCATTTCAAATCCCAAAATAACCTACACCGATGTTGTTGAGGTAGAATTCGATGTTGCCACTAGTTCAGGAGAGTTGGGCTCAATTGTCTCCTTCAATTTCACCACGGCGGATGAGGATTTTGGCAATATCTCTAATTTCGGATGGGAGACTTACTACTGCTGCATGAACGAATTCAATTGCAACAATTGCTCCTCAAGCCAGCCAGTTTTAACATCGCATTTCAAGACAAACGTTGTAGGGGACGGTGTTGACAGTGGAAAAACGCTATACGTGCATGCCTACGTTATCGACTATGCCAATTCCCAAAACTCAACAACTAATTACCGATACGAAATTGGAGTGCTGCCGTAGTAAATGGAACCGCCGTTAATAGTCTTTCCCCTTGGTATGTGTCCCACGAACCAACCACTAGCTCTTTGGTAATGACCAACGAGAGGTAGCTCGTGAAGACACGAGCCACGGCGGTGGACACGGTCTGCGGCGGTAGCCGACCTTTTTTACCATATGATAAATGCTTCCAAAGTGAGTTTGTGCAACTTGCGACAATGAAAGAGTTGATAGCGTATATTTTGCAGTTTGGCACGCTGAACAAGCAACAAATAGACTTTGTTGAGAAAAAAGCCGCAGCCATAGCACTTGGCAAGGACGAGTACTTTTCGGAAGCAGGAAAAATCCCTAAGCAAGTTGGCTTTGTGGTGGAAGGGGTGATTCGTGGCTGCTATTACAACAACAAGGGAGAGGAAATCACACGCTGCTTTATCAGCGAAAATAGTTTGGCGGTTGATTATGTTAATTTTGAGGCTAATACAGCCTCTTCTGAGTATTTGCAGGCCAGCACCGACTGCCGGCTCGTGGTGTTTTCAAAACAAAATTGGGAGGAGCTTTCTCAAACCATTGTGGGCTGGGAGAGCATTCAAAGCAAGATGGTGCAGAAGTGCCTGTACCAAAAATCCAGAAAAAGCCCGGTTATTTCGCAAGACGCCACCACACGGTACCTGGAGTTTATGGAAAATTACCCATCGCTGATCAACCGCATTCCATTGGTTCATATTGCGTCTTACCTGGGTGTTACACAGCAATCGCTAAGCAGAATAAGAAAAAGTATTCGCTGAGTCGCTTTTTACCAAATGGTAAACGGCTTCATTTTTATACGATGCTCTTTTGCTTCGTCAATTTAAAACATCATAAAAATGAAGTCAGCACTAATTACAGGAGCCAACAAGGGCATAGGCTTTGAAACAGCGAAGCAATTATCACAAAATGGTTTTCACGTTTTTCTCGGGAGCCGTGATTTGAAAAACGGACTTGATGCGGTTGAAAAACTAAAAGCCGAAGGGCTCACCAATGTAGAAACCGTGCAGCTGGATGTAACAGACGAAAGCTCTGTGAAAGCTGCCAGAGAAGAGATTGGCAAGAAATCGGCCGCACTGGACGTGCTTGTCAATAACGCAGGTATTAACGGGGGCATGCCGTATACGGCACTTGAGGCAAGCGCAGACCAAATGATTGCGGCATTTGATACCAATGTGTTTGGTGTGGCAAGGGTTACGCAGGCTTTCATCGACCTGATGCGCAAGTCGGCTGCACCACGAATTGTAAATGTGAGTACCAGTGTGGGGTCCCTTTCGTTGCAGAGCAATCCGGCCTGGCCTGCGTATGACTATGCAAAATATGCGGTGTATGGTGCATCAAAGGCAGCCATGAATATGTATACTGTTCATTTGGCTTACGAATTGCGTGACACGGCTTTTAAAGTAAATGCGGTTTGTCCGGGCTACACAAAAACGGACTTCACTAACCATGTGGGCGGCGAAGTGGAAGTGGCTGGGAAGCGCATTGTTAAATACGCACTACTCGACCAAAACGGCCCCACAGGCAAATTCTTCAGCGAAGAAACCAATCCTGAAACGGGGGAGATTCCGTGGTAGTGGTGGCCGGCTGCAACTACTGTTGTAATATCGGAGCTAATGTTTTATATTTTTGGGTCGGCGAGGCATCACTCTACAGGAAGCCAAGCCATTTTAATGGGGACGACAAGGTGCAGCAGCTAACGGCGTGCATAATCAATGGCTCTCGCTAGTCCGGGCAACCAACCTCGCAACCAGCACTGAATACTGGTGGGGGCTCTGCCCGAAAGCCGCACCCCGCACCGTTAACCAGATTAACTTTTACTTGAATCATAACCTATGACTACTACACCCGAGCACGATGCGAAATTTGTAAAGATGACTTTCTCATCGGTATATCCGCACTATGTGACAAAAGTCGAAAGCAAGGGGAGGACTAAAGAAGAATTGCATGAGGTGATACAGTGGCTGACTGGCTTTGATGACAAGACGCTGCAAGGGCTGATTGATGAAAAAGTAACTTTTGAGACGTTCTTTAAAAGGGCAAAGTTGCACCCCAATGCGCACCTGATTACAGGAATGATTTGCGGCTATCGGATAGAAGACATCGAAACTCCTCTGACAAAACAAGCGAGATACCTGGACAAGCTGGTCGACGAACTGGCAAAAGGCAGGAAGATGGAGAAGATTTTGCGGCAAGCGTAAAACAAAGCCCCCCGGCCCGGGCAGCTAAGATCGAATAGCCAGTGAAGGAAGGGCGGTGTCGGCTTGAGCCCGGACGGAGTCTCGTATGATTAGCCAAATAGAAAGATACCTCTAAAAGGTGCTAGCTCCCGCTTCCATGAATGGTGGCTTCATTGATTTTCAATCTTTACTCGCTTGGAATGTCTGCTACAAAGCATATATTTATTATTGGCAGCCTTCGCTGAAGCAACGGTTAACAAAGCGTGGCTAAGTGCTAGTGGAAGCGGAGTCGCCAAATTCTCCCACACTTATTTTACCTACGCTTTATAGGGCATTTTGTGAGACGAAACAAAGGCTAGAAAATTATATGGAATATATTTCAACATCAGCACTTGCAAACGAACTTGACATCAAATCCAGCGACCTGTTCGACAAGCTGAAAACGCTTGGTTGGATAGAAAGGAAAAATGACAAGTGGGTTTTAACTGACATTGGAAAACAAAAAGGTGGACAGACACGATCCAATCCAAAATTTGGAGAATTTGTAGTTTGGCCAGAAAACATTTCCCTTCACAGCGGGCAACAAAGAGATCGACCAAAACAAATTAATGCGACAGCAATTGGAAAACATTTTGACATTTCGTCTCAGCGACTAAACCTTATCCTATCGGAACTTGGCTTAATAGAGAAAGATCTTGCAGCGGGTTGGGAAATCACAAAACTGGGTAAGAGTATTGGTGGTAGACAATTTGAACACGAAACATCAGGTGCAAATTATGTTTTATGGCCTGAGAGTATTTTATACTACAAAAGACTTTTAGAAGTATTCAAAGAAAACTCAACAGACCTACCTCAAGTACAAACTGCAACAGTTTCATCACCTCAGACGGAAACCCAGGTTGCCAATATTAACAAGGACAATTTCCGTGAAAAATTTGAAGCTAAACATCGAACTATAGACGGACACTATGTGAGAAGCAAAGCAGAAATGCTAATTGACAATTGGCTTTATCAATACGGGCTTGTTCACGCATACGAACGGAAATTACCGATTGACGAAGATGTTTATTGTGACTTTTATATTCCTTCGGGAAACGGCAGACCTCAAGCAGTTTACATTGAGTTTTGGGGACTTGAAAACGACCCGAAATACACAGCACGAAAAAACAAAAAGATAGAGATATATAAGCGTGAAGGACTTTCATTGATAGAACTAACAGACGCTGACTTGCAAAACATTGACGACATACTTGCAAAAAAACTTAGACAATTTAAAGTTCCAATCGGATAAACAAAACCAGCTAGTTTGAGCAACCCACCTCTCTTTTTTCCTCAGAGCCTCCTGAAAGGGACGCTGAGTAAGAAAACACCACACTAATACTCAGAGTCTTCGGCGAGAGACTCTGAGGGAAAACAAAACACGAGCCACGGCGGCGGCGTGGACACAAGCCTTGGCGGTGTGGTCGGACGAATAGAAGCCCCGGCGTGGAGAGTGCTGCCGACATCGTTTTTTTTGCGATGAAACAGGTGGTACCTTGAAGGCGGGTAACGGGGTGAACCAGCCAAACGTCGTTGAGCCGGTTGTTAGGGCAATAGAAACCAATGAATAAGTACACAGTCGCTTTTATAGCACTTCTTTTTTTTCTGAAAAATGCACACGGGCAGCACCTGAAGGAGGCGTCGATAAACCAAGTGGGCGTTGGTGTTGGCTATCAGCACAGCTACCTGAAAGACGATAATTTTTCTCCCTTGAATCAGGCAGGCGGCGGTTTGGCTACTTCGGCCAGGTATCAGAGAATTTCAAAAAATGTTTTTGGGGTGAATTTCCAATTCAGTTCGGGCAATATTCATTCAGGCCCTACCAGCGGATTTACCACCTCATTTATCAATGCCAACCTGGAGCTGGAATACCTTTTTAAGCTAACACCGGATGAGAACGCCTTTCAGTTTTTTTTGGGGCCAGCCAACAGCACAAGGGTGCTCTATCTCGACTGGTACGATTTGGAGGCGTTCAGCTATGTGGCTACCCACGGTGTTGGCATCAAGGGGATGGTTTCAAAGCATATAAAGGAGAAGCACTTGCTTCAGGCCACGCTTTCACTTCCTGTTTTCCAGTTATTGGCAAGGCCACCCTACAATGGCATCGATGAATTTATTATAGAAAATCAGGACAGCCCTGCCAACATAATTTTCAGTGGCACCCCGTCTTCATTGAATGATTTTTTTGCTTTAGGGTTATGTGTCGATTATAAATACAAGCTCACTGAGCGGGTAGCCTGGCACACCAATTACAGCCTGCACATGCAAACAGTAATGGCAACTAACCGTTTCAAAAGCCTGTCGAATACGGTAACAACCGGCGTTGCCGTCAATTTTTAACCATGAAAAAACGAGCCTTCCTGTCCATCATTTCCTTTTTTTCGGTCGCTTGTGAGACGGCGTTTCTGGGTGAGGAGGAGGAAAATAGCAACACCAATGTTTTTGAGATCTTCTGGAACGACCTGGACAAGCACTACAGCCTGTTCACGGTAAGAAATATTGATTGGGATATGCTGTACCAAACCTACCGCCCGCAAGTCAACGACGACCTGTCGGAAGACGAATTGTGGACGATGATGTCCAACCTGATCGAGCACTTGGACGACAGCCACACCACACTTTACGATGGTGATAAAAGATACAAGTCTGGGTATGCGCTAAACGAGCAGTCAATAGCCGGGTTTGATGCCGACCTGATCACTTCAAAATATGTGGAGGGTGCCACTCAGGTGACAACAGAAAGCGAGCTCTATTATGGAAAAGTGAAAGGCAAAGAGATAGGTTATATTTATCTGAGATCGATGAATGGCGACAACCCGGGGGTGATTGATGAGGTGCTGCAAAAGCTGGATAGCTACCAGGCCATTATTTTGGATGTCCGGCAAAATACGGGCGGCGATGACAGGTACTCGGCAAGAATTGCTCAGGCTTTTGCTGATGGTAAGCATTTGATCTATACTGTGCAAACCAGGAATGGGCCTGGGCATGATGATTTTGATGAAAAGAAACTGTACTACACCCGGAACGACAATGCAAACCCTTACACAAGGCCGGTTGTTGTGTTGACTGACCGAAGAACGATAAGTGCGGGGGAGATTTTCCTGTTACACATGAAGTCGTTTGCCCATGTTACCCAAATTGGGGACACCACCGCCGGTGATTTTTCCACAGTAAGCAATATGCGGTTTCTGCCCAATGGATGGACTTATGTTTATTCCATTCAAAAATTTTTGCTGCCAAATGGCACCAGTCTCGATGGCGTAGGGCATGTGCCGGCTGTTTATATAAAAAACACAGCATCGGACATTGACGCTTCGGTTGACAGCGTGCTGGAAGGCGCATTTGATTACCTGTATTCAGTCCACGGAATAGAGTGAAGGGGGCGTATTTGGGGGCTGGCCAATGCACATGGGCAATGCCGGACCAAGGTTTTATACTTTTGATTCGGGGAGTGTTTGCACGGCAGCTCAGGTCACCACTTTTTTTTACGCTGATGCCGGTGCTAAATTGACATAAATTAGCCGCCAATGAATTACCAGACATTTCAGCCGCATCCCGATTTAGCCTCTCTTATTGGCTGCTATTGGACGCTGGAAGTGCCGGCGGCAGCTGAGACACAAAAGCAACGGATTGTGCCCGACGGTTGTATTGAAATGGCATTTATTCTTGGTGATGACATAAAACGATACACCACCGGCGATGATTTTATCCTACAGCCCCGTGCCATGGTGCTCGGCCAAACCATTGAGCCGTTCTACATAGAACCAACAGGGCATGTCGATACATTTGCTGTTCGTTTTTACCCCTATGGTTTTTCCAATTTCATCACCACGCCCATTAAGGCCCTAGCTAATAAAGAAACGCCATTAGCATCTTTGTTTGGAGAAAGGCCAGCGAAAGAGTTGGCACAAAAGATAGTGGAGGCAGCAGACAGCGCCGAGCGAATAGCTATCGTAGAAAGCTTTCTCTTTGATAAATTAAACAACAAAGCCACTATTGACAGCATTGTTAAAACCACCATTGATGCGCTGCTGTCGACAAAAGGCAGTGCGGCGATCAACACCATTCTCAAAGAAGATTTATCAAAAAGACGACAGCTAGAAAGAAAGTTTTTGAAGCAGATAGGGATTAGCCCAAAGCAATTGGGCAAAGTGATCCGGCTGCAAACCGCTCTGAAAATGCTACTCAGCGAAGAGGCGGAAAACCTGACTAGTATTGCTTACGAAAGCGAATACTATGACCAGGCACATTTTATCAAAGACTTTAGGGAGTTTACAGGCACCAACCCCGGGGAGTTTTTAGGCAACGAAAGCATGGCCCTTTCTACTCTGTTCTACAAATAGACAACAGGGGTGTCGCATTTTTACAATTTTCTCCATCGGCGGCAGCCCAACTTTGCTCTGCGAACTTAAACAGAGCGAAAATGAAAGGAACCCTACTGCACGTTACCACCGCCATGCTTGCCATCAGTTGTATGGCTTGCAACAGCCAATCTACATCGGATTCACAAACACAAAAGGTTGATTCAACCTACCACCAAACCAACATTGATATGAAAAGCTTTGTCTCGATTTTTGAAATTCCAGCCACAGATTTATCAAGAGCCGTCGATTTTTATCAGGCGATTTTCAGTATTCAAATTGAGAAAATGGACATGCCGGGCATGCAAATGGGTATATGGCCGTACGAAGGACAAATGGTTACCGGCGTTATCGTGCAGGGTGAAGGGTTTCAGCCCTCGGCTGATGGCGTAGCTATCTACCTGAATGGTGGAGACGATCTTCAAATTGTTTTAGACAAGGTGGAGAAGAATGGGGGGAAGGTATTGGTTGGCAAAACACTGCATGCCGACGAAAGCGGATACTTCGCCATGTTTCTTGATTCGGAGGGGAATAGGCTGGGCTTGCATTCTCCGAATTGAACGGGTTAAAAAACAATCGGCCAGAAGATGATATCCACCCGGCGGTTAAGCAGCTTGCCTTCCCATTTTTTGTTGTCGAAGTAGGGGTTTTCCTGGCCGAAGGCTTTGATGGAGATGTTTTCGAGGGGGATGTCCATGATGATGAGCTTTTGCAGGGCGGCCTGGCTGCGCATTTCGGAGAGCCATTTGTTGTAGAGCTGTCCGCCGATATTGTCGGTGTGGCTGTAGATGCTGATCTGGTAAAGCTCTATATTGGGGATGGTGTCGAGTAGCTGTAGCAGCTCCTGGGTTTGCTGTTCGTCCACATAGTAGCTGCCACCCCCAAAGAAGATGCTCTTCTGGATCAGGCCTGTGGGAGGCTTGGGCGCAGGTGTATCCTGGGCTGAGGCAGCCATACAAAGGAAGACGAAGCCGATGAGCAGAAAACAGCGCATGTTGATAAATATACGAGGAAAAGTGTTTTGTTGATGCCATTTGCGGCGAGGTAAATAGTTTATGGTGGGTTTATGGAACCGCTGGCGTCGGTAAAACGCAACGCTGTTCCACAGGCGTTCAACCTGTTTCTTTTTATCTCGGGTTAGAAACCCGCCTTACAGCCGACTGATTTAGGGGCAACGGCTGTCAGCGAAGTGCAGGGCTGTTCCACAGGTTTCCAACCTGTTTTTTTCTCTTGGGTTAGAAACCCGTCTTACAGCCGACCTACTTAGAGGCAACGGCTGTCAGCGAAGTGCAGGGCTGTTCCACAGGTTTCCAACCTGTTTCTTTTATCTCGGGTTGGAAACCCGCCTTACAGCCGACTGATTTAGGGGCAACGGCTGTTAGCGAAGTGCAGGGCTGTTCCACAGGTTTCCAACCTGTTTTTTTCTCTTGGGTTAGAAACCCGTCTTACAGCCGACCTACTTAGAGGCAACGGCTGTCAGCGAAGTGCAGGGCTGTTCCATAGGTTTCCAACCTGTTTCTTTTATCTCGGGTTAGAAACCCGCCTTACAGCCGACTGATTTAGGGGCAACGGCTGTTAGCGAAGTGCAGCGCTGTTCAGCCTGCCTTTGCGGGTTAGAAACCCGCCTTACAGCCGACTGATTTACAGGAAATGGCTGTTATCGAAATGCAGAGCTGTTCCATAGGTTTGCTACTAGTTTTATCTCGGGTTGGTAACCTGATCAACGGTGGCTGGTGTATCGGGTAGTGACTATACAAACACAACCTCCTTCACCAACCCGCCCACAAAACAAATTACCGGCAAAATTCGCCATATCCTCCGCTGTTCCAATTCTCCCTCCATTCTTTGGATATGAAGGCGGCAGGCTCTTATTTCAGGCACCAGATAAACAGCAATTATTCGTTAACTACTTGATAATCTTATGTATCTAAAAAGAGGATTCCTGGCCATGCTATCAGCCTTTTGCCTGATGATGGTCAACACAACATTTGCTCAAGTCCCCACCCCAGAGTCACATTTCGGCTTCCAGGTGGGCGCCGACTACAAACTGTTCAATCACCAGCAGCAGATGGATTACTTCCAGAAGCTGGATGCAGCGTCGGACAGGGTGCTGATGAAGGAGATTGGCAAAACCACGCTCGGCAAACCGATGGTGGTGGTGTTCATTTCGAGTGAAGACAACATCAAAAACCTTGAAAAATACCGAAAGATAAGTGAAGACCTGGCCCGGGTGCGGGTAGATGAAGCTACTGCCCGCAAATACAGCGAGGAAGGCAAGGCGATCATCTGGATAGATGGCGGCCTGCATGCTACCGAGCGTGCCGGTGCGCAAATGACACCGGAGTTGGCCTACCGGGTGGCGACAGAGGAAACTTCGGAGATGAAGAAAATCCGTGAGGAGGTCATCTTCATTTTGATGCCCAGCATGAACCCCGACGGACTGAACATCGTGGAGAGCTGGTACAAAAAGAACCTGGGCACGCCATGGGAAACTACAAACCCGCCGTGGTTGTACCACCACTTTATTGGTCACGACAACAACCGTGACTGGTTCATGAACAACATGCCGGAGAGCTACCATGTGAACGAAGTGCTGTACAACGAGTGGTATCCGCAGATCGTGTACAACCAGCACCAGACCTCACCAGGCTGGGCGAGGATTTTCCTACCGCCATTTGACAACCCGGTGAACCCCAATATTCACCCCGGTGCTACCACGGGCACCAATTTGGTAGGCACTGCCATGGCCAACCGCTTTGCGCTGGAAAGAAAGCCCGGTGTGATTTCGAACCACACCTTCAGCATGTGGTGGAACGGTGGCATGCGTACCGTGCCTTATTTCCACAATATGATTGGTATTCTGACAGAAACAGGCCATGCTACGCCAACGCCCCGTTTCTACGATCCCGATTCTATTCCCAAGTATATCCGTGGCCTGGGTGGTTCCAAGCCTACCGATGGCACGCACATTTTCTACTCCGACCCATGGAAGGGTGGGGAGTCGCATTTCAGAGACGCTGTGGACTATATGATCACTGGATCGCTGGCCGTGCTTGACCTTGCCGCCGACCGCAAGGAGCATTACCTCTACAATATCTACAGCATGGGCAAGGATGCTATCGAAGCTAAACTCTTAGAAAATAGCTTTGCCTACGTGATCCCTGCTGAGCAGTTCGATAAAGGGGAGGCCCGCAACCTGGTGAATATTTTGCGCCAGGGTGGTGTGGAAATGCACAAGGCGACGAAGTCGTTTATGGCGAATGGGAAGCAATATGCCGCCGGCACATATATTGCTTATTCGGCACAGGCGTTCCGCCCTTATCTGGTCGATTTGATGGAGAAGCAAAGCTATCCTGATCTTAGGATCAGCCCGGGAGGCCCCCCAATCCCTCCTTATGACCTGGCAGGCTGGACATTGCCTATGCAAATGGGCGTGACGGTCGACAAGGTAATGGAGAAGTTTACCGCCAGCACAGAGGAAATTAAAACCAGAGAGCCTGTTACGGCTGGTAAAGTAGCAGGTAAGTCGGGCTACGGTTATAGCCTCACCACCAACGAAAATTCTGCGATCAAGGCCGTTAACTTCCTTTTGGCCAAGGGCGAAAAGGTAAGCCGCCTGGCTGCGAAGCAGGGCGACATGGCTGCTGGTACTTTTGTTGTTGAAAAAGGCAGCTCTACCGATGCCAATGTTTCAGAAGCGTCGAAAACCTATGGCGTGGACTTCGCTGGTGTTGCCGCCAAGCCTGCGGGCACGCTGAAAGCCATCAAGCTGCCAAAAGTGGGACTTTACAAAACCTGGCAGGCCAATATGGACGAAGGCTGGACCCGCTGGTTGCTGCAGGACTACGGCTTCCCACTGGATACGCTGCACGACAACGATGTGCGCACCAAAGACCTTTCGCAGTACGACGCCATCATCATCCCTGACCAGCGTCCTGATGGAATTCTAAACGGTTATTCGTTTGGATTCATGCCACCGGAGTACACAGGCGGCATGGGCATCGACGGACTGGCGGCCATCAAAAACTATGTGGCCAATGGTGGTCAGCTGATTACCTTTGATGAGGCCAGTGACTTTGCTGTGGATCAGTTTGGGCTGTCGTTGCGCAGCACAACGAATGGGTTGTCACCAAACACCTTTTTTATCCCCGGCTCACTCATCAGAACGAACGTGGATACCAATCACAGCCTGGCGTATGGCGTTCAAGCTGAAGTGGCAGCGTCATTTAACCAGAGCCGTGCTTACAGCAGAGTGGTGAAGGACAATGAAGGTGAGGGAGGCAAGGAGCCGTCGGTGAAAGAAGCACCTGAGCCGCCGCTGGAGATAGTGGCCACCTATGCCAAAGACAAGCTGCTGATGAGCGGGTGGGCCATGGGGCAGGACAAGTATATTGGTTCTAAAGCAGCTGTGATCAAAGCTGGGTATGGTAGCGGCAGCATTGTGCTGTTTGCCTTCCGTCCGCAGTTCAGAGGCCAGCCAAGGGCTACTTATAAGCTGATCTTCAATGCTATTTATGAAGGCACGATGGAGTAGGGTGTGATGTATGCAGTTCGTTTGCCTACCGCCTAACGTCACTGAGAAATCTCCCGAACTTAAGATGCTGGCGGGATGAGATTGTTCTTTTTTCCCGGGGACTTCTCGCTCCACTGCGTTGCGCTTCGAAGTGACGAGCAGGCGGTGGTTGGTGGCTTCCAACGGGATTGGGCTTCGGAATAAAAGGATCGCAACAACTGCTGAAGAAGGTGAATACCATTACGTCGTTAGTCAATTAACAATGATCCCCGGGTCGTGTGTAGATCCACAGCCCGGGGATTTTTACTTTCAGCGTTTGCTTTTAACACTCTTTAACGCTTTTTAACCGGTCATTAACATTGGTCGATTTTCCGGTATTGTACCTTGGAAGCAACTAATCGAACTGCCAATGACCACTTTTTTACGCACCGCCTTCAGGGTTTTCAAAAAGGACAAAGCCTTTACTTTCATCAATATTCTGGGCCTGACTCTCGGCATCATGTCGGCTATCATCATTTTTCTGGTGGTGAAGCAGGAAATGAGCTATGAGAAGTTTCATGTGAACCTTGAAAGGATTTACCGGGTCAACAGCCAAACCAGCCAAAAGGGAGGCTTTTCCTTTTTAACAGCTACGCCCGGGCCGCTGGGGGAGGCGCTCGAAGCCGAAGTGCCAGGTGTGGAAGAAAGCGCCTGCACCTACTATCGTCGGGCGGGTAACTTTGTGATAGAAGCCGATGGGCAAAAGCGGGAGTTTACTGAGGCGGAAGGAGTGGCACTTTTGGGCCCTTCCTTTTTTAAGATGTTCAGCTTTGAGGTGCTCTCCGGGGATGTAAATGACCTCAACCTGCCTGACAAGGTGTTTCTTTCGGAAACGATTGCTAAAAAGTTTTTCGCCATCAGCGATGCATCAGAAGCTGTAGGCCAAACGCTGAGAATGGACAACGACTTCACGCTTTCGGTGGCGGGAATTCTGAAAGACTTTCCGGCGAATACGGATTTCCCCTTTACCATTGTGGTGTCACCCGAAACACTCAAAGACCAGATAGATTTCAGCTCATGGAATAGACTCGATAATTCCATGAACACGTATTTCATGCTGGCAGAGCAGGCAGATACCACAGGGTTTCAGTCGCAGATCGACACCCTGATAGCCAAAAATGCAGGTTCTTTCTTTGCCAGGTTCTTTAATTTCGAACTACAGCCTTTGAGCCAGGTGCATTTCGATAATCATTTTAGCAACTACAACTCAAGGACGATCTCCGGCACTACCATCACCGGCATGATGGTGCTGGGGGCCTTTTTGCTGCTTACAGCCTGTATCAACTTTATCAACCTGGCCACAGCCAATGCGATGAAAAGAGGCAAAGAAGTAGGCATCAGGAAGGTGCTCGGTAGCTCTTCGGGTGACCTGATAGGGCAGTTTCTTGGTGAGACTACTTTGCTGGCGCTCATTTCTCTTGCGCTGTCAATTCCCCTGGCTTATCTACTGAAGCCGTATGTGGAAGACCTCATCGGGTTTCCGTTTCACTTCAGCTTGTTTAACGATCCTATGGCGCTCGGTTTTCTGACGCTTCTGCTTGTGGCAGTAGTGTTGATTTCCGGTTTGTATCCTTCATTGGTCATGGCAAGGTTTCGTCCTTCGCAAGTTATCAGAAGCGGGTTGACCGGGAAAGCAGGCAAAGGGAGCTTGTTACGAAAAATACTTGTCGTGTTCCAGTTTTTGATCTCGCAGGTGCTGATCATCGGCCTTTTTGTGATTTTTTCTCAGATGGATTACTTCATCAACAAGGATATGGGCTTTGCCAAAGAAGGCGTTATCAATATTCAGTTTCCAAAAGGAAAACAAGGTAAAGGTGCAGCCTTTAAAGGTGCTGTACAGAACGTTAGTGGGGTGGAAATGGTGACGTTGCAGAACGCCAGCCCCAGCTCGAGAAGTCGCTGGGTGAGTACCTATTCTTTCGAGGGTTCATCGGAGGACACACCATATTCTGCAGAGCTGAAATTCGGCGATAAAGATTATATCGATATGTACCAGCTCACCTTTCTGGCAGGACGGGGCTTCCTGCGGGACGATACCGTTACTGAAATTGTCGCTAACCGGAAGATGATCGAAGAAATGGGCTTTGCCAGCCCTGAAGAGGCTTTGAATGCAAAAATATTATCAGGTGAATCCGGTGTGCCTATTGTGGGCGTAGTAGAGAACTATCACACCAATGGGCTGAGGGAGCCTATCAAAGCTGGCTACATCTCCACTAACCCGGAGTCTTTTGTGGAGGTTGGGATTAAGCTCAATATGTCGCAAGCAAAAGAGTCGCTGGCCAGCATAGAGACAATCTGGGGTGCTATGTTTCCTAACGAGCCCTTCAAGTATCAATTTCTGGATGAAACAATCAGGAGTTTTTATGAGGCTGAGCAACGGCTGGCAAAGGTGATAGGCGTTTTTACTGGTATCGCCATTTTTATCGGTTGCCTTGGGTTGTATGGGCTGGTTTCATTTGTCACTAACCAGCGCATGAAGGAGATCGGCATCAGGAAAGTGCTTGGAGCGGGGGTGTTTAACATCTTCTATATTATTTCAAGAGAGTTCGTCGTGCTGGTGGTGGTTGCATTTGTCGCAGCAGCGCCCATTGCTTTCCACTATACCTCAGAGTGGCTGGACGGTTTTGAGTACAGAGTGGAGGTGCAGCCTTTGGTATACCTGGTAGCCATTGTGCTCAGCCTGGTGATTGCACTCTTGTCGGTTACGTTCAAGGCGTTGGCTGCTGCGAAGATCAATCCGGTGGATACACTGAGAACGGAGTAGGTCGAGGCCGATAATACCACTTGCCGGTGATTGCGAGTCACTGTTCTAAGTGTTGATTGTGTGGCTACTGGTAGAGTGACGTGGCAATCTGTCCATTAGAATACCGCTTTGGAATGAACAGATTGCTTCAGTCGCTCAAAGAGTGGTGGCATAGAGAGCCTGGAGCTGGCTCCGTACCGATCGCTTTCTTGCGAGAAGTAAAGAGGGCGCTCTTGTGCTGGAGGATAGAGCGACCTCTTTACTCGGGTTACCGATGGATCACCCTGTCGGTTTCTTTTCATGGAAGCTAACTCTTAGAATTTTTATGCCATACAAGTATAAAGGCAATGACGTCCGAGTTAGGGTTTTTATTTGCTCGCTCTCGCCAGCAGGTGGACAAGCGCAATAACCGGCCAGTTGGGGTTAGCGAGAACCAAAATACAGACTACACCACCCATTGCAGCCAAATACCATCTTCCCTTCAATTTGATTTTTTTGCCTATCTTTAAATAAATCATTTTTTGGCTGTATGGATTACGTACTAAGAAAGCAGATCAGTCTGCTGATTGAACTCGCTCTTTCTGATAATAAATTTGACTTGAGTGAAAAAGCTTACCTGATGAAGTTTGCTTCCAGCCGTGGTGCGAAGAATGCCGAGGTTGCCCGAATGATCAACAACCCAACACCAACAGGTTCACTCGAAATGCTGAATTTGACGCAGAAAATGGAGCTGATGTTGAGTTGCGGCAGGGTTGTCGTGGCCGACGGAGTTGTTGAGCCTGAGGAGCAAACGTTTATGTACGAGGTAGCCAAAAAGATGGGCTTCAAAAAGGGGGTGGTCGATTACCTGCTGAAGAATGTAGATAGCCTGCCTGAGAAGCAGCTTAAAGAGGGCTTTCTTGAGTTTGCCGGACAGCCGGGCTAAGCAAGCTGTTGCTGAACCCAATCAGCTACCAGGTGAAGCACCTTTTCCCGGTCTACATCGTAGTGCGTCTCGTGTTTAGACGTTTCCCACAAATGAAAAGTAACGTAGCGTGGTGCCTTAGAAGCAAACTCCTTTGTTGCTTCCATGCTGGTGATTTTGTCCTGCCCACCGTGAAACGCCAGAACAGGTATATTGAGCTCGCCAGCCTTTCCAATAGCCTTTTCTCCCGCTTCGATTAAGCTCAATGAAAGCTGAGAAGTGATCCGGCTATGCACGAGGGGGTCATTTTTGTATTTTGCTACTTCTGCCGCTATCGATGAGATTCCGTTGGGGTCGAGCCCACTGGACGCACTGAAGGCAGGCCAGATATTTCGCATCATTTTCGCCAACTTCAATAGGATCGCCGGAGGCGACATTGCCAGCCTCAGAAAAGGTGAGGACAGAATAGCTCCGTGTAGTTCGAGCGTCTTTTTTGATGTCAGAAAGTTCACGACCATGTTGCCACCCATGCTATGTCCGTAGAGAAACATGGGTGTTTCTATGAACTCCACCCTGGCGGATTTCATCAAGTCTTCAACATCTTCCAGCAGCAGGTCGTAGGAGGGGGTGTGGCCTTTTTTGCCTTCGGAATGTCCATGACCACGAAGATCCATGCCAAACACAGCCATGCCCTGTTGAGTGAAAAATTCCGCAACGTGCTGATACCTGCCTATGTGTTCCCCGTGCCCGTGCACAAGGCAGATCAAAGCTGATGGCTCCATGTCAGGCAACCAGGAGCGACCCTTTAGATTGAGTCCGTCCCTGGAAATTATGTCGTAAGATTCCTCGGTCATGCAGCCACTTCTGTATTTAGCCATTTATAACTGCCGTGAAGATACGTCTGACTATCTTTTTTTTATTACTTTGACGCAAAAGTTTACCCTAATACACCCGAATGATGCAAGGAAAGTATATCGTAGCCCTCGACCAGGGCACCACAAGCTCACGTGCGATCATCTTCAATGCTGATGGGAGCATTCTCGGCAGCGCTCAGAAAGAATTCAGACAAATATTTCCCAAACCAGGCTGGGTCGAGCACGACCCCGACGAGATTTGGGCTACACAATGGGAAGTGTTCAAAAAGGCACTTGCCGACCACAAGGTAGCCCCGTCGCAGATTGCCGCCATTGGCATCACCAACCAAAGGGAAACCACCGTGGTATGGGATAGAAAGACCGGTCAGCCAATTTTTAATGCCATTGTGTGGCAGGACCGGCGAACGGCGGAGATTTGCGAAAAGCTGAAAGCCGATGGTCACGAGCAATACATCAGGGAGAATACGGGACTGGTGGTAGATGCCTATTTCTCCGGTACAAAAGTGCAATGGATCCTCGACAACGTGGAAGGAGCCAGGAAGCGGGCAGAGAAGGGCGAGCTGGCCTTTGGTACCATCGACTCGTGGCTGGTGTGGAAGCTGACTAATGGAAAGAAACACGTGACAGACTACACGAATGCTTCCAGAACCTTGCTTTATAATATCAAGAAACTGGAATGGGACAGCACGCTGCTGAAAGCACTTAAGGTACCGGAGTCGCTGCTGCCTGAGGTGAAGCCCTCATCACATCACTTTGGTGACCTGGAAATGGACGGCGTCAAAATTCCGATAGCAGGAATTGCCGGCGATCAGCAAGCCGCCTTGTTTGGGCAGGCATGCTTTGAACCGGGCATGGCCAAAAATACTTATGGCACCGGTTGCTTCATGCTGATGAACACGGGCACGAAGATGCAGCTGTCTCACTCAGGACTGGTGAGCACGATAGCCTGGGGGCTTGAAGGTAAGGTGACCTATGCGCTCGAAGGCAGTATTTTCATTGCTGGTGCAGCCGTACAGTGGCTTCGGGATGGGTTGAAGCTGATTGATGAAGCACCTGACTCGGAGTACTTTGCTGTGAAGGCAGGCGACTCGGAAGGCGTGTATGTAGTACCTGCATTTGCCGGTTTGGGGGCGCCTTATTGGGACATGTATGCCAGAGGTGCCATTTTCGGTTTGACCCGAGACACAGGCAAGAGCCACCTGGTAAAAGCTACGCTGGAGTCGATGGCCTACCAAACCAAAGATGTGCTGGAGGCGATGCAAAAAGATGCCGGTTTATCCTTGAAAACCCTTAAGGTAGACGGTGGAGCTACTGCTAACAATTTTCTCATGCAGTTTCAGGCGGATATTTTAGGTGCCAATGTAGAGCGGCCCAGTATCATTGAATCTACGGCCATGGGCGCTGCTTTTCTGGCCGGTATTGAAGTCGGGCTGTGGAGTCAGAAGGAGATTGTGAAAAACAGAGAAATCAATCGGGTTTTTACTCCCGAGATGGAGGAGGATGATAGAAAACGCCTGTATAACGGGTGGAAAAGCGCCGTGAAACGCAGCATGGGCTGGTTGAAAGATGTGGAATAAACTCATTTATTCCTTTCCTGTACAATTACTGGTTATGCACGTCAGGCGTAACCTGTTTATGCTATTCTTTTGGGTGAGCCTGGTGGCAGTGTTTACCGGCAACTTCGGGCGAATATTGGGTATCCCTTACTTATTTCTCGATCCGGAATACCTGAACAGAGTGGATTTTTGGAGCTTTTTCATAGTCGGCTTTTGTATGGGCGGCTTTACCGCAGCCTTCAACATTTCCTGTTATATCCTTTACGGCCATGAGTATTCCTTTCTGGGTGTGCTTGAGCGCCCTTTTACCAAGTTTTCTATCAACAACAGCCTGTTGCCCATCATTGTGAATGTGGCTTACCTGGTTTTTATTTTTCAATTTCAAATGGAAAATGAATTCAGAGGGCCTGGCGACCTGTTCTGGAAAATCCTTGGCTATCTGGCTGGTTTTCTGGGCATGCTTGCCGTGCTGTATACCTATTTCAGGTTGACCAATAAAGACATTTTCAAATACCTGACGGGTAGTGTGGATAAACGCCTGAAAAAGGTGAAAGTCAACCGCAAAAGGGCGTTGGATAAGCTGAAGGAAGTAAGAGAGAGTAAAAACAGGGTCGACTTCTACTGGGACGAAAAATTCAGGCTAAGACCGACTGCCTATATCAACGATTTCTATGACAAGGAAGCCATCTTAAAAGTGTTTGATCAAAACCACTTCAATTTGGTGCTGATTGAGCTTCTTATCATTGTCGTTGTTTTGCTGCTGGGCTTCTTCATGGACAATCCCTATTTCCAGATACCGGCGGCTGCCAGCGCTATCCTCTTTGGCACCATTTTCATTATGCTTAGTGGTGCCATTAGCTACTGGTTCCGTAGCTGGGGACTCATTTTCAGTATTACGGCATTTCTGCTGCTCAATTTCCTGGTAAAAATGGACGTTTTTCGGAGCCTCAATCCTGCCTTCGGGCTCAACTATAAAGGCAGCAGAGCTGAGTATTCTATCAAGACATTAAGTGATCGCAACACGCCGGAGGTGTACAACCAAGATGTGGAATCGATGCTGCCGGTGCTGGAGAAGTGGAAGGCTAAGCAAAAGGGTGCTGGAAAGCCCAAGATGGTCTTTCTATGTGTAAGTGGAGGAGGGCAGCGGGCGGCACTGTGGACCATGCGGGTGATGCAGCAGATGGACAGCCTTTTGAATGGGACTTTGCTCGACAACACCATGATGATCACCGGGGCTTCAGGAGGCATTGTGGGAGCGGCTTATTACCGGGAGCTTTTTTTGCGGGAGAAGAGTGGTGAGATCGAGAACCGTATGGAGGATCAGTACCTGTCTAAAATCGCCATGGACAACCTGAATCCCATGATTTTCAGCCTGCTTGTGAACGATATGTTTATCAGGTTCCAGTATTTCAGGTACGACGGAGAGGTTTACCTGAAGGACAGAGGGTACGCTTTTGAGAACCAGCTCAATCGGAACACCGACATGATCATGGAAAAGAAGCTCAAAGACTATCAGGAAGCCGAAAGCAATGCAGAAGTGCCCTTGCTGTTGATGGCTCCTACGATAGTGAATGATGGACGGAAGCTTTATATCTCCACGCAAGACGTTGGCTTTATGACCAGCAATGCTGCAAGCACCAATGCGGAACTGGTTACCAAGGTGAGAGGGGTGGACTTCAGAAGCTTCTTTAAAGAGCAAAATGCTGATGAGCTTCGGTTTTTGAGTGCGTTGAGAATGAGTGCTACTTTTCCCTATATCACCCCCAATATTGAACTGCCCAGTGATCCGCCGCTCGAAATTATGGATGCGGGTATTTCCGACAACTATGGCATATCGGATGCCGTGCGATTCGTTTATGTGTTCCGGGAGTGGATTGAGGAAAACACCTCTGGCGTCGTGATTTTTTCTGTGAGGGATCATCAGAAGAATGCAGAGATAGAGAAAAAGGCGTCGGAGTCTATCGTGCAGAAGTTTTCATCGCCCATCAGCAGTGTGTACAACAACCTTGGCAATATTCAGGATCTTAACAACGACAGCCGCATTGAGTTTGCTACCGAATGGTTCAAAGGCAACCTGTATCAGATAGAGGTGGAATATAACACCAATACCATGTTTCAGGGGGAGAGCAACCTGCCGGAAGAAGTCCTGCTCGAACGAAAGCAAAATGAGCGGGCCTCACTCAACTGGCACCTGACGACCAGGGAGAAGAAAAACATTATCGACAATATCAATTTGGTAAGCAACCAGCAGGCGCTGATGAGGTTGAAGGAATTGCTGGAGGCGGAGGAGGAAGAGGAGGAATAAGCACGCAAAGACGCAGAGGCGCAAAGCTAGAAAGGAACACTCACGTCTTCTGCTTCTTCTTTTGTGCCGAAGGAAACAGCACGTTGTTCAGGATGAGCCGATAGCCTGGCGAGTTGGGATAGAGGTCGAGGTTGGTCTGTTCCCGCCAGCCACCGGGGGAACGTTCAGGGTCGTGGCCGCTGTAGAACGTCCAATGCCCGTAGCCCATTTCGCCGTAGATGTAGCGCACCTCCCCGTCATCCGCATTTTCGCCCAGGATCAGCACATCGGACTTAACGGTGGGGGCCGCAAATGCTGTGGTTTGGCCAAAAAAGGATTTAACAACAGCTGTATGGTTTTGGGTAAGTAGGGAAGGTACAATGTCCCACTTGGCTGAGAAATCGAACAGTGAAAAGTAGCCCGAGCTTTCGTCGTAGTAATAGCGACGGCCTTCCGAGGTGTTGATATTTGAAAACCTTCTCGAGTTGGGCGGGTCAAGAATGAAATCAGTAAAAGCGAAGGTTTTGCTAAAGTCAAGCTTTTGCTGTGCCTGTGGATCCATTCCGTCGCCATCGTACATGCTTTCCACAATATCTACCCCTTCAGCTGCAAGAGCGATGTCGAAGGTTTCAGCACCGGAGCACATGGCAAAAAGGTAGCCGCCGGTCAGTGTGAACCCCTGAATCTTCTTGGCTACTGCCAGCTTCATGTCGGATACTTTGCTGTACCCAAAAGAGGCCGCTGTAGCTTCCTGTATCTTCGCCTCAATCTGCGACGACTGTCTTCTTAAATGCCGGCCAAATTGCCCGGTAAAGTCTTCATGATGCAAGTGCAGCCAGTCGAAATGTACCAGACTGTCGGAGAGCACTTCCGTGTCGTAAATGATGGTGTAGGGAATTTCTGCGTAATCGAGGGCGGTGATCACAGCGTCGGTATTGTCTTCCACCATGTCATTTTTGGGAGAGTAAACGGCGATTCGGGGTTCCTTTTCCATTTTCACCGAGTTCATATTCACTCTAGGGCTCTCAATTTCTTTCATCAGCAGGGCGGTTTCTCCATCGCTGATCACGTCGAACGACACGCCCCTAATGCTACACTCATTTTCCACTAGAGGGTCGTAGGGAAAGAGAAAGCTGCCGCCCCGGTAGTTGAGCAGCCAGTTGATCGGTATTTCACTTTGGAGAGACAGGTAGGCGATGCCGTAGGCCTTGAGATGGTTTTTTTGGCGGGCATCCATAGGTATGAGAATAGACGCTGATTTACCTATGAGAGGAACCAGGAGAAAGATGCAACAAAGAAAACGTAGCACAACTGTACCCATGAGAAATGAGGGTTAGTGATTACTCAATATAATGAATAAATGCACATGCATTGCCGCCACCGGTCACATTTCAGTTTGCATGAGAAACGGTTTGGCCTGATCTCAGATCAGCTTGACCAAACCATATATAGCAACGGCCACAATGGCTACGATGCTGACCCAGAGGGTGATGTTGTACAATTTTCCTGAGGTGATGGGTTGCTCTCTTTTGTACTTAAAATGAATGGCTGCAAAAGCCACCAGCAGCAGCAAAACAGAGCCGACAATGCCACCTGAAAGAATCATTAGCACAGGAGATTCTACAAAGAAATAGGCAAGAGCCCAGGCAGTAGGGAAAACCCACGCCAGCATAGCGATGGTTCTTTTTCTGGCTGCCATGTCAAAAAAGTCAATCCAGCCAAGCTGTCCGAAGATATCTGCATACATTCTCGTCCAGAAGGCAAGGGTGGCGAAAACGCTGGAGAACAGTACGAAGAAGGCGCCAACAAGGAAGATCGTTTTGAAGCCAGGCCCAAGCGACTCTGTGTAAATGGTGGCAATGGTTTCCACCATTTTGAGCCCTTCAGGCACATTGCCGCTGTGATTAAGCACGGCAGCACCCAGTAGGTAGAAAGCAGCAGTTACTGACGTGTAAATAATCATGGCAACAGTGGCGTCGAGGTACATGACTTTGGTCCAGCCTTCTGCTCTGCGTAGCCAGTCGTCGGAGTCATCACGAGGGCCAGTGTAGGCAGCATAGCCTTTCTCCCTGCACCAGTAGGTGTATGCGAGTATTTCGTCGCTGGCCACGCCCGTAATGCCAAAGGCACCAATGGCTACGCCCACCAGGGCAGGTGACAGGTCGAACTGCAGGCCACTCCATATATCGGCCATGGAGATGCTGTATTGGGTTTCGGAAAGGAAAATAAGGCAGGCAATGGTAAGGCAGGTGAAAAGCACCGTCATCACCAGTGAGGCTTTTTCCACAGGTAGGTAGTAGCCCTTGAAAATGATGCTGGCCACCAGCAAAGCAACAAAAATGACCCAGATCATGGTGGCTACCGAAGGGAAAAGCATGCTCAGCACCAGAGCGGAGCCGCCCATCATGCCCCCAATCTGGAATACTTTGAGCGACATCAGGCCGAGTATGGTCACAACAGACCATTTGCCCTTACCAGCCTTTGTCCCCGGCAGCAGCTTTAACGCCTGCATGGCGGTTTCCCCGGTTAGGATGGTATGCTTGCCGAACTCTAATTGCACAGCCACTTTGATGAGACAGCTGGCGATGATGATCCAGAAGGCAGTAAAACCCGCCGACGCACCAAGGGTTGTAGTAGCGATCAGCTCGCCTGATCCAACGATAGAAGCTGACAGGATAAAGCCCGGCCCAAGGAATTTAAGACGCTGAAAGAAGGTGGTGGGCGGTTCTTTGATCGTCGCCGCACTGATGAGGTAGGAGTTGTCGGTCATTTAAGCAGGTGAGTAGGGTGCAAACAATATAGTGAATAATAAGCACCTGGCGCTTAATTTAAAACCCTTTCCCAAGCCAGTGGTTGATTTGACCAATATTGGGATGATCTTTTCCTTTGGGTGGAAATTGGCTGAATCCTGACAGGACGATTTCGAAATAGATGATCTTTCCTTCCTGCTTATTGGGCTTTTGACCTGAAAGCAAAGCTGAAGGCAACATCGCCAACTCAATTCGCTGGGTCTAATTCCCTATCTTTGGGGGCTAAAGAAGATACTCATTGCAAAAAGAATTTCAATTTCAGGTACTGCCCGAAGAAGCAGCCGACAAGGAAGCACTCTATAAGCTGGCGAGTCAAAAGTCCTATATTCCATTCACGGACATCAGGCATGTGGAGGTGCTCAAGCGATCCATCGATGCAAGGCAAAGAATCATCAAAGTCAATCTGTCCGTTCGTGTGTACGTCAACGAAGATTTTAAGGAGGAGCCTGTCTGGCTGCCAGACTATCCTGATGTATCCACAGCGGAAGAAGTAATCATCATCGGTGCCGGGCCCGCCGGGCTATTTGCAGCGCTGAGGTGCATTGAGTTAGGTAAAAAGCCTGTCATTCTTGAAAGAGGAAAGGACGTACGTGACCGCCGCCGTGACCTGAAAGCGATTAACATCGATCATATTGTCAATGAAGACTCCAACTACTGTTTTGGGGAGGGAGGAGCCGGTACCTATTCCGACGGGAAGCTTTATACCCGGAGCAAGAAGAGGGGCGATGTACAGCGCATTTTGAAGCTCCTCGTGGGCTTTGGTGCAACAAAAGAAATTCTGGTGGAGGCCCATCCACACATTGGTACCAACAAACTGCCGGAGATCATTACTGATATTCGGGAGTGCATCCTTGCCCATGGTGGTGTGGTGAAATTCAATACCAGAGTAACCGACATCCTGCTCAAAGGCGATTCCATTGAGGGTGTTAGTACCGCTTCTGGCGATATTATTAAGGCGAAAAAAGTTATTCTGGCCACCGGTCACTCTGCCAGGGATATATTTGAGCTGCTGGATAGAAAGAAAATTAGCATCGAGCTTAAGCCATTCGCCCTGGGAGTGAGGGTGGAGCATCCGCAATCTCTGATAGACACGATACAGTACAAATGCGACGATAGGGGGACTTATTTGCCCCCTGCTCCCTATAGCATCGTGAAGCAGGTAGGTAGCGGTACCAACACCCGTGGGGTCTACTCTTTCTGTATGTGCCCGGGAGGTGTGATTGCCCCTTGTGCTACAAGCCCAGGCGAGGTGGTGACGAACGGCTGGTCACCTTCGAAAAGAGATCAGCCAAGTGCCAACTCGGGCATTGTGGTGGAGCTTAGGCCGGAAGATTTTAAGGCATTTGCCAGCAAAGGGCCGTTGGCAGCCATGGCTTTTCAGCAATCCATTGAGCAACTTGCCTGGAAAGAAGGCGGGCAGACGCAGCGGGTACCCGGACAAAGACTGATTGATTTTACCAATGGTAAACGATCGGCCGATGTACCGGAAACTTCATACAAGCCTGGTGTCACTTCGGTAGAGCTGGGGAGTGTGCTGCCAGATTTTATTTACAAAACCCTTCAGGAAGGCTTTAGGGAGTTTGGTAAAGCCATGAAGGGCTACCTGACTAATGAGGCGGTGGTACATGCGCCTGAAAGCCGCACTTCATCTCCGGTGCGCATTCCCCGTGATCCTGAAACTTTGGAGCATATTTCCGTCAAAGGACTGTATCCTTGCGGAGAGGGGGCAGGCTACGCTGGCGGCATTGTTTCGGCTGCGATTGATGGGGAGAAATGCGCTGAGAAAGCGGTAGGGTATGTAGCGGCGGCCGTTGGCGAGTGAAGACACTCGCCAGGGCGGTGGTTTGATAAAATTGATAATTTATATTTCCTTGCAAAAGAAACGGCCCGGCCGTTACTTATCACCATGTAATTTCTGATCTGACTCCGTGAAGTACCTCATATTGGCACGCTTTGCTTTGCATTGAAGAAAGAAACTAAAAGGAATGTCTACCTCATACTTTCCCTGCTCCAGAACGATAACACATTTATCTGGCTCTCCAGGAATCGCATGAGCAAACTTCACTGCATTGATATCAGTAAAGAACTCCATCTCGTGATTCCCTTCTTTAAGATTGAGCTCTTCCTGTAACTCAACACTCAAATGATCATAAAGCTTCGCTATCGGCATCTTGCCAACAAGCACAAGCGGTTTTTCATAATTCTCTTCCATTCTATTCGTTGGTTTAATTAAAACGAAATTCATTCGGTCGTTGCCCGCTATGATACGATAGCGAGAACTCAATATATCCCTTTTTCCTGACAGTGTAACGCTTCTGTATCTCTCCATAGGCAATCTGGCCCTCATTCTTCAATGTCTCAGTACCTGCCAGTTATCTAGGTAGGTTACTCAGAGTTGCCTTGGCAGCTTACTTTTTGGATACGGCCTCATCCATCATTTGAAAGAGACTCTGGGGCCTAAATCAGTGAAAGACCTTGATCCTTGCGGAGAGGGTGCTGGCTACGCAGGAGGCATTATCTCAGTTGCTATTGATGGAGAGAAATGCGCTGAGAAGGCGGTAGGGTATGTGGCGGTGTCAGTTGGCGAGTGAGGACACTCGCCAAGGCGGCGGGGACGGGTGAGTGAAGACACTCACCAGAACGGAGCCCAAGTGAGAACATCCACACTTCAGTCTTCATCCGGCAATTAAAATCTCATTCTTTTGAAGGATATTATTGGCATTAACACTACATTTCTTGCAGACTTCAACAACTAAAGCAAATAGCCATGGCAAAAGGAACATCACCCCAAAAAGGTAACGAGAAAAAGGAGCCCACCAAGAACCTGAAAGAGAAGAGGGCCGAGAAGAAAGCTAAGAAAGCATCAAAAAGGGATTAAGTCCCTTTTTTTATTCATAAAAGTCAATCAACGCTCCAAAATAAGTCGTATTCCAACCTTCCACAATGTCGTCGTAGTCGTCATCGGGAATGTTGCTGTGGCGCAGCTCGGCTGAGGTACCGTTTTTGTGTGGGTGAAGAATAATGGTGACAATCGACGCTTCTGCCTGCTCGCCAAAATACCACTGCTGCACAATTTTTCTTCCAGGCTCAAACTCCAGGTTCTTCCCAACAATGCTTCCTTCCCAAAGAGAAAATTCTGAGCCTGGCTCGGTCGACATTTCTGCTTCTTCACCTGTCCAGGCGTGAAGGGAGGCGGGGTGTGTAAGAGCGGCGAATACTTCTTCTGGTAGAGCCGGTACGATGTAGTATTTTTTATAGTCTTTCATTCAAACGAATTACTGATTTGATATTGCTGATTTCAGATTTAATGCTTCCTTCGGCACTGCTTTTTATGTTAAAAATGCTTAAGAAAAACCAAAGAATGATTCCCTTATTCGCATTTGCGATTGCCATCTGGAAATTATATGAATCAACCTTAAAAATAAAATTCTTCATTCAGCTTTATTTGGCCAATATCAGTTGGGTAGAAACGGGCGAGCATGTCGATCACTTTGGTTAACTTTAAGAAATCATTGACCCAATATCCATTTCGTTAACTTTTATGTCACATACCGAATCACCCTACAAGCCGAAAAATCACATAAGGATAGTCACTGCTGCTTCGTTGTTCGACGGCCATGATGCTGCCATCAATATCATGCGCCGGATTATTCAGGCCACAGGTGTAGAGGTGATTCACCTGGGCCACAACAGGTCAGTGCAGGAAATTGTCGACTGCGCTATTCAGGAAGATGTGCAGTCGATTGCCATCACCAGTTACCAGGGTGGGCATGTAGAGTTTTTCAAGTACATGTACGACCTGCTCAGGGAGAAAGGAGCCGGGCATATCAAGATATTTGGGGGGGGAGGCGGAACCATCCTGCCAACGGAAGTAGAAGAGCTGCATGCCTATGGCATCAATCGCATTTATTCGCCGGACGACGGGCGCACCATGGGTCTGCAAGGAATGATCAATGACCTGATTGCCGGGAGCGACTTCCCTATTGGCGATCACCTCAACGGTGAGCTTGGTAGCTTGAAGAAGAAAGATGTAAAGTCGGTGGCCAGGCTGATATCGGCCGCTGAGAATTTTCCAGACGTTGCTCAGCCGCTGCTACAAAAGATAGATGCTGAGGCTGCAAAAAGCAAGGTGCCGGTGTTGGGTATCACAGGCACTGGCGGCGCTGGCAAATCCAGCTTGGTTGATGAGCTTGTGCGTCGGTTTTTAGTTGATTTCGAGGGCAAGCATATCGGAGTGGTGTCGGTTGACCCCTCCAAAAGAAAAACCGGGGGTGCTTTGCTGGGCGACAGGATTCGCATGAACGCCATCCATCACCCCAGGGTATACATGCGGTCGCTGGCTACCCGGCAGTCGAACCTGGCACTGTCGAAGCATGTGCAGGAAGCTGTGAACATTCTCAAAGCCGCCGAGTTTGACCTGATTATTCTTGAGACCTCTGGCATTGGTCAGTCGGATACAGAAATCACTGATCATTCCGACGTGTCGTTGTATGTGATGACGCCGGAGTACGGTGCAGCTACTCAGCTGGAGAAGATCGATATGCTCGACTTTGCCGACATGATCGCTATCAACAAGTTTGACAAGAGAGGCGCCCTCGATGCCGTGCGGGATGTGAAGAAACAGTATAAGCGCAACCATGGCCTTTGGGAAACACCAGACGACCAATTGCCAGTATTTGGCACCATTGCCAGCCAGTTTAATGACCCCGGCATGAACACGCTGTACAGGAAGCTGATGGATAAGATTGTAGAGAAAACAGGTGCTGGGCTGGCGTCTGCTTCTACATCGTCGGACGAACTCTCAGAAAAGATTTTCATCATTCCTCCCAAGCGTACCCGCTATTTGTCGGAGATTACTGAGACCATCAGGCACTACAATGAGTGGGTGGAGGAGCAAAAGGAAGTGGCCCAAACGCTTTACGGCATCAAAAAAACCATAGCCGCCGCAAAGAAAGCCGGAGAGGACAAGGTGTTGGGAGAGAAGCTCGATGGACTTTTCGAGAAGACGTCGCTTGACCTTGACCCCAAAAACTTAAAAGTGATTGAGGAATGGCCTGAAAAAGTACAGCGGTATAAAAGCGGAGAATATGTTTATTCGGTAAGAGGGAAGGAGATTAAAGTGCCTACTCATACGGAGTCGCTCTCACACACCAAAGTGCCAAAAATAAGCTTGCCCCGGTATGACGGCTGGGGCGACGTGCTGAAGTGGAACTTGCAGGAGAATGTGCCGGGAGAGTTTCCTTACGCCGCCGGCGTGTTTCCGTTCAAGCGCACCACTGAAGACCCTACCCGCATGTTTGCCGGAGAGGGCGGCCCCGAGCGCACCAATAAGCGCTTCCATTATGTGTCGAAAGACAATGCGTTTGCCAGGTTGTCGACTGCTTTCGATTCGGTGACTTTGTACGGAGAAGACCCCGATCACCGGCCCGACATATACGGCAAAATTGGCAATTCCGGCGTGAGTGTCTGCTCGCTGGACGATGCCAAGAAGCTTTACTCAGGCTTCGACCTGATTGATCCAACTACATCTGTCTCAATGACCATCAACGGGCCTGCAGCTACGATCTGTGCGTTTTTCATGAATGCCGCCATAGACCAGAACTGCGAGAAATACATCAAAGCGCAGGGCATTGAAGCGAAGGTGAAGGAGAAAATCACGGAACTCTTTAAGGCCAAAGGAATGACACAGCCTGTGTACAGTGGGGCGATTCCCGAAGGCAACAATGGGCTCGGGTTAATGCTGTTGGGCATAACGGGAGATCAGGTGCTGCCTGCTGATGTGTACCAAAAGATCAAAGCTGATACCCTTTCAAAAGTGCGAGGCACAGTACAGGCCGACATCCTCAAAGAAGACCAGGCACAAAATACCTGCATTTTCAGCACGGAATTCTCCCTGAAAGTAATGGGTGACGTGCAGCAGTATTTTATCGATCAGAATGTTCGGAATTTCTACTCCGTATCTATCTCGGGCTATCACATTGCTGAAGCTGGTGCCAATCCTATTTCTCAGCTGGCTTTCACGTTGTCGAACGGGTTTACCTTTGTTGAATACTATGTCAGCCGTGGCATGCATGTCGACGATTTTGCTCCTAACCTTTCTTTCTTCTTTAGTAATGGGGTCGATCCGGAATATTCCGTGATTGGCAGAGTGGCCAGGAAGATTTGGGCGAAAGCTATGAAGCTGAAATACGGTGCTAATGAGCGCTCTCAAATGCTGAAGTACCATATCCAAACCAGTGGTCGGTCGCTACACGCACAGGAGATCGACTTCAACGACATCAGAACGACGCTTCAGGCTCTTTATGCTATTTACGATAACTGTAACTCGCTACACACCAATGCCTACGACGAGGCCATCACCACGCCGACGGAAGAGTCCGTGCGCCGGGCTATGGCCATTCAGTTGATTATCAACAAAGAGCTTGGCCTGGCCAAAAATGAAAACCCATTGCAGGGCTCGTTCATTATCGAAGAGCTGACCGATTTGGTAGAAGAAGCAGTAATGGCCGAGTTTGACAGAATCACTGAAAGAGGGGGAGTGCTGGGTGCTATGGAAACCATGTACCAACGGAGCAAAATCCAGGAAGAGAGCCTTTATTATGAGACAATGAAGCACAACGGAGACTTCCCGATCATTGGCGTCAATACCTTCCTTTCATCAAAAGGCTCGCCGACCATCACGCCCATGGAAGTAATAAGGGCCACGAAAGACGAAAAGGAGTTTCAGATTGAGTCTTTGAATAGCCTGCAGAAATTCAACGAAGACAGGTCTCAGGCGGTGCTTTCAAGCCTTCAGCAGGCCGCCATCAGCAATCAAAACATGTTTGAGGAGCTGATGGAAGCCGTGAAGTACTGTTCTTTAGGGCAAATCACCCATGCTTTGTACGAAGTGGGTGGGCAGTACAGGAGGAATATGTAAAGCCTTATACCTTTTTAGGAGGCAAGTCAAAAGCAACAGCCTCATGCTCAAAGTGCTCTTTGTGCGACCCATCGCAGAATGGCTTATTGGCGGATTTTCCGCAACGACACAATGAGACAATCGTTCTTCCCTGAAGGCCGTATGCATTGCCTTCTTTGTCTACGATTTCAAAATCCCCGTCAATTTTCAGAGAGCCATTATTGTTTACTGTGATTTTGGTCATGGATGTTTTTTTGACGCAAATGTAGAAACTTAGAAATTGGATAAAAGGAAATCGGCTTGTGGTGTGTAGTTTTGTGTCTAAATAGTCTGAATATCTCAAAATCCTTGAGTTTGTCTTTCGATCCACTAGCATTCGATCTTCCTGTTGTCGACATTATTCCACAGATAAAGGAGAGTCTGGACAGGGAAAACACCCTGATCGTCAATGCACCTCCCGGAGCTGGAAAAAGCACGCTGCTACCACTGGCGCTGATGAACGAACCATGGCTGGCTGGTAAAAAGATATTGATGCTGGAGCCCCGGCGCCTGGCGGCCAGGTCAATTGCAACCAGAATGGCCTCCATGCTGAATGATGAGCTCGGAAAGAAAATAGGCTACCGGATCAGGTTCGAAAATAGAACATCAGATCAGACGCAAATCGAAGTGCTTACCGAAGGCATTCTCACCCGATTGATCCACTCCGACAATGCATTGGAGGGTGTTGGGATGGTCGTGTTCGACGAGTTTCATGAAAGGAGCCTCCATGCTGACGTGGCACTGGCGCTTTGCAGAGAGGTGCAGCAGGTGTTGCGGCCCGATCTGCGCATCATGATTATGTCGGCTACGCTGGACATGGAACGGCTGCCAGCGCTCATGAAAGCACCTGTGGCCGTGAGTGAAGGACGGCAATATCCTGTGGAGGTGATCTACACCGGCGAGCAGGACCTGATGATGTTGCCGGAAACGACTGCCAGAATCATTCTCAAAGCATCGAGGGAAAGAGAAGGCGATATCCTGGCTTTTTTTCCTGGAGAAGGGGAGATCAGAAAATGCGAGGAGCTGCTCAGAAAGGAAATGGCTGATTTCGCCATCCACCCGCTTTACAGTCAGCTACCACAAAGCCAGCAATTCGCCGCCATTATGCCCGGTAAAGACGGGCGCAGAAAAGTGGTGCTTGCTACATCCATAGCGGAGACCAGTTTGACCATTGAAGGCATCAAAGTGGTGGTTGATACGGGTTACGGCCGCACGTCGAAGTTCGACCCCCGCTCAGGACTTTCAAAGCTGGAAACCGTACAGATATCCAAAGATTCCGCCGACCAACGAGCGGGCAGGGCTGGCAGACTGAGCCCAGGCGCTTGCTACCGGATGTGGAGCAAGACCACACAGGAGCGGCTGGAGCCACACCGAACGCCTGAGATCATGGAAGCTGACCTGGCCAATCTCATGCTGGATATGGCACAATGGGGCATTGTGGATGTTAAACAGCTTACCTGGTTAACACCACCGCCTAAAGGCGCTCTGGCCCAGGCTTCAGATACCCTGCATCATTTGGATGCCCTTGAAAATACCAAAATCACATCTCATGGGAAGAAGATGCATGAGCTGCCTTGTCACCCAAGAATAGCCCACATGTTGCTAATGGCGAAAGAATCAGAGAAGGTGGAGTTGGCTACCGACCTGGCTGCCGTGCTGGAAGAACGAGACCCCCTGCCACGAGAGACTGGCATCGATATCACCCTGCGGATTGAGGCCTTGCGAAGGTTTCGGGATAATGGCGGACAGGGAAAACAGTTTGGGAGAATAGAAAAAGTGGCGGAATCGTATCGGAGAATATTTGACCTTGAAGTGGATAATGGCGTTTTCGACCCCTATGAGGTTGGCTTGTTGCTGGCTTATGCGTACCCTGAAAGAATTGCCTGCGCCAGGCCGGGCAATAATGCCCAGTTTCAGCTTGCCAACGGCAAGTATGCCATGGCTTCACATAAAGACGATCTGGCTCACGAACCATGGCTGGCAGTGGCTCACCTCGACGCCCGTGATGGTATGGGAAAGATTTTTCTGGCTGCTCCGCTTAATCCTAAAGATCTCACACCCCTGGTGAAAGAAAAGGAAATAGTGACCTGGGACACCAGAAAGGGAGGCCTCATAGCCTCACTCGATTTGAGGATTGGAAGCATCGTCCTTCGTTCGAAACCATTGCCAACACCCGATGAAGGCCAGTTGATACAAGCGATAAGTGAAGTCATAGCTAAGGAAGGGGAGGCGCTTCTAAGCTTTGGCGATAAGTTCGTTCAATGGCAGAGCCGGGTAATGAGCTTAAGGAAATGGAATCCGGAGCAGGGCTGGCCCGATGTAAGTACTCATTCACTGTTGGCGACAAACGGAGAGTGGCTTGGGCACTATTTATCGGGCATAAAGAAGCCGGAGGATCTGAAAAAGATTGACCTTGTTGAGGTGCTTTATAGTTCGCTGGACTGGGACACTCAAAAAGAGCTTGAGATATTAGCCCCAGCACATATTGAGGTGCCGAGCGGATCAAGAATTAAGCTTCAGTACTTTTCCGCCGGGGAGTCCCCGGTGTTATCGGTCAGGCTGCAGGAAGTATTTGGGCTTGCTGAAACCCCAAGAATAAACGGCGGGAAAACAGCGGTGGTGCTGCATCTGCTATCGCCGGGATACAAGCCAGTGCAGGTAACGTCAGACCTCAAAAGCTTCTGGAGCAATGCCTATTTTGAAGTGAAAAAGGATCTTAAGAGAAGGTATCCGAAGCATTCCTGGCCCGATGACCCCTGGACAGCCCTGGCCGTACGAGGCGTTCAAAGGAAGGGTAGATGACGCTGCCCGAGGCTTTTAGCAATTCAGGGTTTACCTTTCCGTGCCGGGTGTTAGGTCAGTTTGATGAACCACAGAGCTTTTCCATCACGCTGGCCACTTTGGTGTCGCCAAGCTCACTGGCCATCGATAAATCGCTACAGCCGCCCTGCTTGTCACGGAGTCTGATCTTCTCGATGCCTCTAAGTTTATAAGCCCTGCTCGACTGAGGGTTGATTTCAATGACTTTTGTGAAATCCTCTATGGCACCTCTGTAGTCTTTCAGTTTGTCTTTGGCGGTTGCCCGGTAGTAAAATGCCTCCTCGTGGTTCGGAGAGAGTTTTACTACTTCGGTGAGGTCTTCTATGGCCCCGTTGAGGTCTAGCGTCTCAATCTTTGCCATTCCTCTCACATAGTAAGTCTTTAACTTGTCAGGGTCGTCAATCAGGTACTTCAGGGCGTTGGTGTAATCTTCGATGGCACCTACGTAGTTTTTTAATTCGGCACGAGCATTACCTCTATCGTAATACACTTCCCCCTTCAGTCCATATAGTTTGATGGATTTGTCATAATCTACAATGGCTGCTTCATAGTCTCCCTTAACGGCACTAACATACCCTTTGCCCCACCAATACTGGGCTGAATCTGCGTCGGACGCTTTCTCCTGGGATTTCGATTCCCCATTAAAAAATACGACGAAGAGGACTCCTACGGTTAATAGCTTCTTAATCATGCTGGTCGACTAAATCAGTTAATCTCAATTTCAAAAAAAAATACAACGTCGCTCGATCAAAATGTTTATAAATCGGTAAAACAAAATATTTCAGGCGGCGCAGTTACAAACTAGTACAACAGAAAAAACAAAAGTGGATAACTAAAATTACTCGTGTAAGTTTATAATGTTCACTAGTGTTGATATCACATCACCTACAAAGGTAACCCCTTATAATTATTTTTTTTATTGCTTAAGTCCTATTATTAATCTAGAGCTCTTACCGCTTTTTAAAATAGGGTGCAAAACAACTCTATTTCTTGTCTAAAGTCATTGAAAATGGCCAGCTAATGGCGGAAAAACCCCTTTTTGTATTCGGTTTTGACGTCATATCAAATGAGATTTTAGCCCCTTTCACCAACTCGGCATGAGCGAGCCAATTTTTATCATATACACTTTCGTTGTAGACCACCTTATTAACATAAAAATTCGCCTGATTGTTTTCGGGTGCAAGAATTTCAATGTTTTTACCGTTTTCCAAAGAAATCATTACCTCCTTGAACAACGGAGTTCCCAATACATACTGATCTGTGCCGGGGCATACCGGATAAAAACCCATAGCTGAGAATACATACCAGGCGGAGGTTTGCCCGTTGTCTTCGTCGCCACAGTAACCGTCCGGAGCAGGGGTGTACAGTTTGTTCATTACTTCCCGGATCCAATACTGTGCCTTCCAGGGTTCGGAAGTATAATTGTACAGATAGGTCATGTGCTGGATGGGTTGGTTTCCGTGCGCATATTGTCCCATGTTCATGATTTGCATCTCTCTGATTTCGTGTATGGTGAAGCCATAGTAGCTATCGTCAAAGAGCGGTGGCATGGCAAAGACGGAGTCGAGCATGCTAATAAACATTTTGTCGCCGCCCATGAGTTGCTTTAGCCCCTCAATGTCATGAAAAACAGACCAGGTATAGTGCCAGCTGTTGCCCTCGGTGAATGCATCTCCCCATTTGAGTGGATTAAAAGGTGATTGAAAGCTGCCGTCTTCGTTTTTGCCCCGCATGAGTTTTGTCTCACTGTCAAAAAGGTTCTTATAGTTCTGCGAGCGCTTTTTGTAGAGATCGATCTCTTTCTGAGGCTTATTCAGTGCTTTTGCCAGCTGATAAATGGTGAAGTCATCGTAAGCATATTCTAAAGTGCGTGCCGCATTTTCGTTAATGCCTACGTTGTAGGGTACGTAGCCTAGCTTATTGTAGTAAGGAGCACCCCTTCTGGCTACAGCGTCCATGGGCCCTTCGGTATTGGCATCCTTTTTCAGCGCTTCGTACAACGTGTTAATGTCATATCCTCTGAGGCCCTTTAAGTAAGCGTCAGCCACGACAGATGCTGAATTGTTTCCTACCATTACGTTTCGGTATCCCGGACTTGCCCATTCGGGCAGGAAGCCACCCTCTTTGTAATCGTTGATGAGCCCCTCCTGCATCTCCTTGTTGATGGATGGATAAAGGAGATTGAGCAAGGGATAAAGTGCCCTGAAGGTGTCCCAAAATCCGGTGCCAGAAAACATGTAGCCGGGAAGTACTTGTCCGTTATAGGGGCTGTAGTGAACGATTTTTTCCTGCTTATCCAATTCGTACATTTTTTGCGGAAACAGGAGTGTGCGGTAGAGGCATGAATAGAATGTGCGCATCTGATCGATTGAACCGCCCCCAACAGCCACTACACCAAGCTTTTCGTTCCACACTTTTTCTCCTTCGGTTTTTACTTGCTCAAAGGTTTTGCTGCCCACTTCCCTTTTGAGGTTGATGACGGCCTGTTCAGGGCTTATGAAGGAGGAGGCTACCTTGAGGTGAACTACTTCACCCTTTTTTGTTGGGAAGCCAACGGCTCCCACAGCATGCCCTTTCTTGAGCGTGTCGGAAACGCTCCAATTCACTTTTTTATCCAGCTCAATGACGAAATAGTTGCGAAAATTGTCTGGCACGCCACCACTGTTTCTCACTGTGTAGCCGGTTATTCTGCCGTTTTCTTCGTCTATGACTACTTCAGAACCTTTGTCGAAGCCATCTATTACCAGCCAGGCGCTGTCTGCCTCCGGATAGGTGAGCCTGAAAATAGCTGCCCTTTCAGTGGGAGTTATTTCGGTGGTAATGTTGGCATCAGCCAGGTACACGCTATAGTAATGTGGTTGGGCTATCTCGGCCTTGTGGGAGAACCAGCTGGCTCTTTTGTCTTGGTCAAACTGAACCGTTCCTGTGCCTGGCATAAGACTGAACTGACCATGGTCGTTCATCCAGGGCGATGGCTGGTGCGTTTGTTTGAATCCCCTGATTTTGTCGGCATCGTAAGTATAGGCCCAACCGTCGCCCATTTTGCCGGTCTGGGGAATCCAAAAGTTCATGCCCCACGGCACGGCAACTGCCGGGTAGGAGTTGCCATTGGACAGCTCCATTTTTGAGTCTGTTCCCATGAGCGTATTGACCAGCCCAACGGGATTTTCAGTGGTTTGTGCCTTTAGACCAAAAGTCAAGAGGCAAATAGGGATAAATAAGGACAATCTCATTGAATACTGGTTGAAAAGCTATGTGAGCTGGCGAATAGTAAATCAATTGGTACCCCCGGGTAAAGTCAACGCCTTTCACCGAAGTGCCATCAACAAAAGTAAATACTTAGATATTGTTTAGCCAGACAGAGAAGTCATTTTTCAGACTTAAATTGCTATTTCGAAACTCATTTGACTAGTCGTCTAAAAAGAAAAAAGGAATGAAGCATGCGTTTGAACTCTCGGCCGCTCTTATTTTTAGCTTTTTTGTTGCCACAGCTCAGCCTTCCGCCACGCCGCTAACGCCCCGGCAGCTGACAGACTCCCTTGAACTGCTGATGGAAAGGAACAACATCCCAGGTATCATGCTGACCATTGTAAAAGATGACAGCGCCATCTTTTCAGGCGGACTGGGCGTGAAAGACAAAGAGGCAAATTCTGGGGTTGATGGGTCTACCCTGTTCAGGTTGGGGTCTATTACCAAAAGCTTTGTGGCGTTGGCCGTGCTCAGGTTAGTGGAAGAAGGCAAGTTTACACTGGAAGACGAAGTGAAGGATTTGGCACCGGAAATCGACTTTGAGAACAGCTTCGAGCCGGAGCACCCTGTGCGGGTAAAACACCTGCTTTCACACACAGCAGGGTTCGACGACATGCACCTGAATGAGGTGTACAACACCTCAGATACTGTTGTTTACCCTCTAGGGAGGGTGCTGGCGCAGCACAAAAAAACGCTTAAAGTGCGGTGGCAGCCGGGAACCCGCTATGCCTACAGCAACCCTGGCTGGACAGTGGCCGGTTACCTTATCGAAAAGTATGCAGAGCAACCCTACGATGAATTCATAACCGCAACGGTACTCAGCCCAATCGGGATGAAGACCTCTAATTTTAAGTCTGTTCCTGAGGGACAAGCTTATTCTAAAGGATATGACGGAACCGGAAAGGAAGTGCCCTTTCTTCCCATCTATCATCGCCCTGCAGGAGCCTTCAATAGCAATGCCAACGATATGGCACGGTTTCTTTCTTTTTGGATCAGAAGGGGAAGGGTAGATTCTGTGCAAGTTTTTGCCTCAAAGGTACTTGACCTGATGGAGAGACCAGTCTACACCATTGCCAATCAGGCCGGCTTACCAGTTGGCTATGGCCTGGGAAACTATACTTTTGATACGCAGCTTCCTGTTTCGTTTCATGGGCACGATGGCGGGATTGATGGTTTTTCATCGTCTTTCGGTTACAACAGTCAGTATGGAATAGGCTTTGCCATTTCCAACAATGCAGGCAAGGGCATGGGAGATTTGGTCAACCTTGTCAAGCAGTTTCTGGTGCAGGACATATCAGTTGCAAAGCCAGCTGCTCAGGCACTGGATGTTGAAACAATGAAACAATACGAAGGCTACTACCTCTTCAAAGCCTCCCGTAACCAGATTTTTGCCTTTATCGATCGGATATTCAGCACCTGTGAGGTGACCATCGACAACGACACCCTGTACCTGAAGCAGTTTATGAAGGATCGCTTTCCAGTGGTGCCAGTTACTAATTCAAATGGGGAGGGCTATCTTTTTGCCGGGCTCAAAGACTATGTTCCCAGTCATGTATTTGTACCAACCGACACAGGTGAGCCTGTGTTGGCTACGGCAGTAGTTGGCAACTATCTTGAGAGAGTGAAATACTCGAGTGTTGTCACCAAGCGGGTACTGCTGGTGGTGTCGTTGGTATTGTTGGCCAGTTCGTGCTTTGCTACGCTGGTGTGGTTGATTTTTGCGATCAGAAAGTCGTTGCCCTGGCAGGAGTTCTTTCGGAGAATGGTGCCGTCGTTGGTGGTGGTTGGTTTGGTTATGGTTTCTACCGGGCTCCTCGGAACCATTAATAAGCTAAGTGAAGCAGGCGAACCGACCTTGAATGGCTGGCTTATTTACCTGGGAGGCTGGATCATATTATTCAGTGCTTTTTTAAGCACCCGCTTCGGCATTATGAACTTTAAGTTGGGGGAGAAGAAGGCTTTCTCCGTGTATTATATCTTGCTGGCCTTCTCCTGTGTCATTGTCACGTTATTTCTTTATGATGCTGGCTGGATGGGATTGAAAGTGTGGGAGTACTAACACCGCCTGTCTTTTTATTGAGCTATTTAGGTGACTTTTTTAAGCGGAATTGATTTTCACAAGCCTGACCACTCGGCCTCCCAATGGCATGCTCAATAAAGAACCGCTTTGTATTTCCTGTGGATTGCTTAGATTCATTTGAAATCTGGAAATATGAGCAAGAAGAAACTACTGGTGCTAACAGGCGGCGGCGACTGCCCCGGTCTCAACGCCGTGTTGCGGGGGATTGTAAAGAGGTCGCAGCAAAACCCTGAATGGGAGGTGTACGGAAGTATAGAAGCCTATAATGGCGTGCTGAGCGACCCCCAGGAGATTGTCAGGTTGGACAACAAGGCCATCGCCGGCATCCATGTAAAGGGCGGCACTATCATAAAAACAACCAATAAAGGAGGGCCGTTTACCTGGCCCGTGAAGCATGAAGATGGAAGCTGGTCCAGCATTGACCGCTCCGATGACCTACTCAACCGCCTTGACGCCCTCGGCATAACTGCGGTAATTAGCATAGGCGGCGATGGTTCACAGCGCATTTCACAGAAGCTTTATGAGCGGGGTCTGGACATCGTAGGCGTCCCGAAAACAATTGACAATGATCTTTCGGGCACCGATTTTACTTTTGGTTTTCAAACAGCGGTGCAAATTGCTTCCGATAGCCTCGACAAGCTGGTGACCACTGCCGAAAGCCACCACCGGGTAATGATCATGGAGGTGATGGGCAGGGCAGCTGGCTGGATTGCCCTTCATACAGCCATTTCTGGTGGGGCAGAGGTTTGTCTTATTCCAGAGATTCCCTATGATGTAGAGAAAATCAAGCAACGAATTGATCAGCGTTACCATAATGGGAAGGGTTTCGCTCATATTGTGATGGCTGAGGGTGCTAAGCCGATTGGGGGTGATGTGGTCGCCACTAAAAGCAGCGAGGTGGGGTATAAAAATATCCGGTTGGGAGGATGTGCTTACCGGCTTTCTCAAGAATTGAAAGATGCGGGCTGTGAGGCCGACATTCGTGAGACCGTATTGGGTCATATCCAAAGAGGAGGGGGCCCTATAGCCTTTGACAGGGTGCTTGCCTTGCAATTTGGCGTGAAGGCATTTGAAATGGTGCTGGAACAGAAGTTTGGCAGGATGGTGGCCTATAAACACAACGACATCGTGGACGTTCCCTTGCTGGAGGCCATTAGTACCTACAACTATGTTAACACTGATTCCTACCTAGTGAAAACAGCAAGAGGCTTAGGGATTTCTTTCGGAGATTAAGTTGGACTTCAATAATACCTCTATCACTTTTAAGGCAGTGAACCCGGGCAAAAAAAAAGCCAAACAATGCTGTTTGGCTTTTCGAGGAAGTTAGGTTGATTAATAATAAACCGGGCATAAAGGATCTTTAGAAAGAGCCTTTATTAATACTCTATAGTTGATCATGATCTCATGCGTTCCGTTAGTGTATTGCCTTTGGTTCGATGTAACCATGTCGTAGGCATAGCCAAGCCGGATGTTCTCGTTCAATACAAGTTGGGTGATCAACGTCATTGAATCACCGCTACGGTAGGAGAGACCTGCGTAAACAATGTCTTCAAATATCACATTGCAGTTAAGGTCGATACCCAATGGCAGGTTGTCCTGGTACCTGATCAGCACAGCCGGAAGAAGATTGATGTTGTCGGTCAGCGGGAAAACCATTCCTCCGGTTAAATATACGTAACGGGGTGTTCTGGCTTCCGTCCCCTTACCCAAGCTTACATCGACAACCCTGTTTTTTACAATGTGGGGGATCGATGCTCCCAGGTACACTCGTTTATTGTAATAGTAAGCACCTGTTCCAAAATTCGGGCTGAACTTTCGGGCAACTCCTGAAAGAATGTTGTCATTTTCATCCCTGATAGTTAGCAGGTCGAAATTTGACCTTCTGTCGTTGAACCCGCCTTGCAGCCCCATTGCCAAATAGCCTGTCGCTAGCTTGATTTTGTAGGCGTAGCTGGCATAAAATCCATAATCAGTATGAATACCCACCTGGTCTCTCGTTGCCGTTAGACCGACGCCGATCTGATTACTAAACAAAGGTGTATGGCCAGTGAACGTCTGGAATGATGGTGCACCATCAATATTGACCCATTGATCCCGGTGTATAACCGCAGCACTGAATTCGTTGGTGCTTCCTGCATAGGCCGGATTCAGCACCATTCCGTTGTACATGTACTGCGAAATGACCGGGCGTTGCTGGGCGAATACGTCCCAGTTGCCCAACAACACCACTACACAGAACAATAATCTAGTTACAATCTTCATACTTAACATTACCTTATGAGCTCAAGATAGCCAGAAAGTGGATCAGTTCCATCACCTTTGTCTACGAGATAGAAATAGGTACCCGCAGGTAACAGCCTGCTTCCAGCTACTATTCCCTTGTTACTGACACCATCAAAGTATATATCTGTGTTATCGTAACTATCCCCTTCCCACACAATGGCTCCAGCTCTGTTGAAAATTTTCACATTGTTGTTAGGGAACTGATCGATACAATCCATAATGAACAAGTCGTTCAGTCCATCGCCATTGGCAGAGACGCCGTTGTAGATCACGATATCCGCTCCGATAGTGAATTCCTGTGTCGCTGTACATCCGTTGCCATCCCAAATGGTCACCGAATAGTCACCAAATGTTGCTTCAAACAATCCACCTTCAAAAGTTGTGTTGCCTGTGGCAAGGTGAGTCCAGACTACGCTATCAAGTTCTATTGGCTCAGGGAACACCAGCAGCGCAACTCCTGTTGGCACCAGACACTGTGAGTCTTGCACATCCACCACAAACTGAGGCTCTGTGCGTGCATCGCTGATTGATATTCTTGACTCTTCAGATACACAACCTGTCAGAAGATCAGTAGCGATCACAATGTACTCTACGGTTTCGCCTTCTCTTCCCAGCCCTTTAGGATCGAAGCCTGTGTGGATGATTGTCGTAGTATCCGTTGCTTCGTACCAGTCGAACTGATAGTTGCCAATATTACCTTCTACTGTCGCCCTTGCTTCACCGTTTGGAGCGGCACAACTTGTCATATTACTCACAAGTGTCAGAGTCGGGTTAGAAGGCGTTACTGTTTGATCAGTCACCTCTACTGTTTGGGTAGACTGACAACCAGTAATTGTGTTGGTCACTCTCAGTGTATAGGGACCAGCAGCCAGATTGCCAACCACAGGCCCGTCGAAGATTTTAGCAGCTGGATCAACTAACGTTCCAGTGTACCACTCGAAAGTGTGACCGGTTACAGTGCTGTCGGCAAGGATGGCACTCAATTCGCCGTTAGGCTGGTCTTCGAAGCATATCGTCAGTGCTTGTGTCTCAGCAACGATCACGTCAGGAATGGTAGTTGCATCCGGCACTACCACCTGAATAGGTTGTGACTGACACAGCGGGTCGTCGATATTATAGACCATCAACGTGTAGGTGCCGCTGTTCAAATTCTCCCACGACTGTCCTTCAAAGTCGAACTCTCCGGCGTTGAAACCAGGAGCCACCAAACCAGCTCTCCATAGGAATCTATAGTCCTGAATCTCCTTACCAAACGGCAGGGTGATCAGGTTAGCGGCTACCACTCCATCGAATGGTGCTATACATCTGTCGTTCACAGTCGCCGTAGTTGTTACCTCCAGTGGGTTGATTGACTCGTCCGTCATTGGATAAGTTTCAACAGAGCTGCAACCTGTGGCAAGGTCTGTGACCAGCACGGTGTACATACCGGCAGCAATACCACTGAGGACAGGGTTGTTTGTCAGAAGCGGCGTGCCGGTGGCTGTAGTGCCCCTGTACCAGGCGAAAGTATAGGCATTTGTGTCATTTGACCCATTAGCTGTTACTTCGAGTAAGCCGTTAGGAATGGCAGGGTTACAGTTCGTTTGCACCTCAACATTTACCAGGCTGATTACAGGCGGTGTTGAAGCGTCTTCCACTTCTACTTCTACTTCTATGGAGCTACATCCGAAGGCATTGTCCACAGCTCTTATGTAGTAGATGCCAGCTTCCAAATCTGTGAAGATAGTGTCGGCAGCTGTTGCTATTGGTGATGCACCCGCCGTAGCCGGGTTTACATTCCAAAGCTCGAAGGTATAATCAGCCAATACGCCAGGCGTGATGCCGTTGATCTCTATAGAGCCATCAGCAGGGTCACATACTGTCATTGGCAACACCTCAATGTCATCAAAAAGCAACTGCGGTATTACCGGCACGTTCTCTAACGTGATTTCTGCGGTGCTTGTGCAACCGGTAAGGTTATTCAATACCTCAACGGTGTAAGGCCCGGCAGCCAAACCACTAATGGATTGCGTGTTGCCCAGGTTAGTGCCTGTTACACCACTGCCTTCGTACCAGGTGATTACATAGTTGTTGATATCGTAGCCAACAGCACTTGGATCATCTACTATTACACTCAACTCGCCATTGGCAGTGGAAGGATCGCAGCTTTGATCGACTTGCACTAACGTGATGTCGGCCACAGGGTAAGTGATTTCTTCTTCTACCACAAATTCAAGTGTCTGCGCACAACCTGTAACGGCATGTGTTAGAGTGACAGTGTAAGCTCCAGCGCTCAGGTTGCTGATGCTGTTCTGCCCAGCCACATTGTTGACAAGGGTAGTGGCATTGTCTACATCCTTCCAAGTGAAGTTGTAGTCTGCCAAAGCACTTGCAGCGCCACCCAGAGTAACTACGTCTACCGAAGCAGCACCGTTAGGCGTACAGTTGGTTTGGTCAGTAGTTGTTCTTGCGGTTACTACGACTGGGAGAGATTGCGTACCAACAACTATTTGCTGGGACACTTGACATGTCGAGACATTGTTAACTATCGTGACCGTATAAGTGTCAGCTGAGAGACCGGTGATGCTTGTCAGGCCATTGAAGGCTGGCAGTGCTCCGGTAGTATTGGCCCAAGTGATGGTAGTGCCATCTGTTGTAGCATCGCCGTCCGTATCCTGTGCAGCCAGAGTGATTGTTATTGCTCCCACGCCAAGCGTTCCACCCACACAACCCTGGTCTTCAGTAACTACGGCTGTCAGTGAAGGATTCACGTGGTGGTCTTCAATAGTCAGCTTAATGAATGCCGAAGGACAACCTGTCGAGTTTCTGGTTGCTTGAATATAGTATTCGCCAGGGCCAAGCGTTCTCGTATGATTGTAAACAGTGGTTGACCCGCTTACATCCAAGTTGGCACCTACCTGGGTTGTTTTGTTGCTTTGGTACAATCTCCAGGTATATGCCTGGAGATCCTGAACGCCGTTGGTGATCTTATTGCTTCTCAGTTCGAATGATCCGTTACCAGCCGGAGTAGTGCACAATGTAGAGTGTGTCAAAGCCGCTGCAGTAAACGCTGGGGTTACGAGGTTCTGAGTAACCTGGAACCGCTCTGTCGTTTCGCAACCAGAAGCAGTATTTTCCACAATTACCGTGTAGAAGCCGACAGCAAGGTCGGATACCACAAACTCAGTTCCCGAGTTACCATCTCCGCTGATCGAACCGGGAACAAAGGCACCAGCTGCGGCAGATAAAGTTGTCTGGTATGTCCAGGTCAGGCCGTAGGTCTGCCCAGCATTGCTGGCACCAGTCTTCAATCCAAAGGTGATGGTTCCGTTGTCGCCTGTGCAGTTGATGTCGGCTGTGATAGTAGACGACTCCAATTCAGGCATCTCCCTGGCATCTTCTATATCGACAGGGTAGAACTCAGAGGCACACAGGAAGGTTTTGTGTGTGGCAGTCACATAGTAGCGACCAGGAGCCAGGGGCTCTGCTGCAAGCGCTGCCGTTGTGAACACGCCGGCTCCATGCAATGAGAAGCTAGCGTTGTACAAACGGAGCGTATAGTTCGCATCAATATTGGCTGTAGTATTAACCGTCGCATTGTCCGCAGGGTTGCCCGAACTTGTGATAGTAATGAAGTCCGTCGTGCCGTTGAAGAAAACAGAGCCGTTTTCAACATCACAAGACGTATCATCAGTGCTGCTTGCCTGCAGGGTGATTACTACTGGCACGTACTGGAGGTTGAAAGCGGCCGTAGCTGCACAGTTCAAACCAGTGGACTGGTTGTCAGTTACCTGCACCCAATATTGTCCATCCTCAACATTTGAGATGGTAGCAGTTTGGCCACCATTGCCCACTGCTACTGGGTTGACAACTCCAATCGAGCCTTTGTGCCATTGGTAGAGGTATGCCCCACCATCGTTGTTGCCGATAGTCACTGTTAAGCTACCGTCAAAGTTGGCAGGATCACAATATGTATTTGGTCGTACCTGGCTAATTGATGGCGTTGGCTTCACCGAAACGTCGTTAATAATCACCTGCCTGAAGTTGGAAGTACAGCCAGAACCAGATGTGCTGGTGGCTTGCACGAAGTAGGTACCAGAAGGCAAATCTGAAACAGTATTAACAGCGAAGGTCGGTAAGGGAACAACAGTACCAATGAATGTATCAGTGAATGTGCCATTACCTAATTTTTGCCAAAGCTTGAATGTGTACCCACCTGTTCCATTGGAAGCACCATTCAGGAATACATCATTTACGGTGATTGTGCCATTTTCGTCCGGGTCACAATCCTGCGAATCGGTTTTTGCGATGTCGGTAGCACGAATGAGTACTTGGTCAGGATTATCTTCTACTTGCACCACGATTTGATCGGAGCAACCTTGTCCCGGCTGAACGTTTGAGGTTACGACAATCGTGTAGAATCCAGCAGCCAGTCCAGTGGCAGAGAACATTCCATTACCGCTGAGAGCAGGCTGGGCAACCGCTGGGTTAGTGATTGCAGTACCATGGTAGGACCAGTCGAAGTCGAAGTTAGCATATTGTCCGGCAGGTAGGTCCGTGCCAAGGTTAGCAGGGTCTTCCAGAATAATCGAAACCTCACCATTTCCGCCTGTACAGAAGTTGTCGTGAGCAATGATAGGAGTGCGGAATACAGGTTCGTATCCATCAGTACCCACAGTTACCTGAGCCAGCCCTGAAGCACAACCAGTTGTCTTTCTTACAGCTTTTAGGAAATAGCTACCAGCAGGTACGTCGGTGAAGTTAACGTTACCT
>NZ_JAVKCH010000023.1:0-788 GCF_040222815.1 Imperialibacter sp.
CAAGTGATTACCGATTGCTGATCAACAGCAGCTCTGATTTTTCATCTTCCATTGATCATACCATATCCGGCGGGGTACTGGTGGGAAGCGATCTGACCTTTTCGGGGATTGCCAATATCTCGGATGGGGATTACATAACGCTAGGACTGATCAAAGGCGCATTGCAAGGCCCGGCTAATGTGGTGGGCAATCTGCAGTTATGGCTCAGGGCCGATAGTGGGGTAACGGGAAGCACACCGGTCAGTGATTGGGCCGATCAGAGTGGACTGGGTTTTGATGCTACTGCTACGGGCAATTCCCCCGACTTATTAAACAGCGAGATCAATTTTAATCCGGTGCTTGATTTTGACAGAGCTAATTCAGAGTACCTGGAAATCACCAATGGCATTATGGGTTCGGGTCTTTACGATGAGCTCTGGATTTATGCGGTCAGTAAGGCGGATAACAGCAGCACCACCAATACACTGCTATTTGAAGACATGAACGGTTCGGGCCAAATCCTAACCGCACTTTTGCCCTGGAGCAATGACAATATTTATTTTGACTTTGGACAAAACGGAGGCATAGGCCGAATCAATGGTAACTGGCAGGCCAATTATGGGGAAGCCAATTTATGGACCTTAGGTACCAGCACCGCCTTAACTACGCCCAATGGCACCAGGAAAGCGGTGAGTAAAAACGGAGAAGTGCTTTTCTCCAATAACAACTCCGATGATGCCACGGCCAATAATCAGGATTTTTACATTGGTGGCGGTTATAACAATGGGGGACCAACCTCCAATAGTTTT
>NZ_JAVKCH010000024.1:0-540 GCF_040222815.1 Imperialibacter sp.
ATTTCTATTTCAGGTGAAGATTTCAGAGAAGGAATTACAGCTGTTTTAAGTGTTAAGGTTGCAGAACCTCAATTCGAAGGTCAGACTAAAACCAAGCTTGGTAATTCTGAAGTTCAAAGCGCTGTAGAAGTTACTGTTTACGATCAGCTTAATGAATACTTAGAGCAGAATCCTAAAACTGCAAAAAGGATCATTGAAAAGGTTGTTCTGGCTGCAGAAGCAAGGGAAGCAGCCCGAAAAGCTCGTCAATTAGTTCAACGAAAAAGCGTAATGAGTGGCGGTGGTCTTCCCGGTAAGTTGGCAGATTGCTCCATCAAAGATCCCGAACATTGCGAAGTTTACCTGGTTGAGGGTGACTCTGCGGGTGGTTCAGCTAAAATGGGTCGAAATCGTAGTTTTCAAGCTATTCTTCCTCTTCGTGGAAAGATCCTGAATGTGGAAAAAGCAAAGATCAACAAGATCCTGGAGAACAAGGAAATTCAGGCCATGATCACAGCGCTTGGAACAGGCGTTGGTCACGGCGATGAGGCGTTCGAGGTA
>NZ_JAVKCH010000025.1:0-203650 GCF_040222815.1 Imperialibacter sp.
ATCAACCCTGCATATCGATCCTGTCGGAGTGGTTACAGTGAATAGCTTCCTGGAAGCATCTGGAAGTACGATCAAATCAGTAGTATCTGGAAGCCCCGCTACAATCAGTATGCCATCAGGAATTGATAATTGCTTTGAAAATCTAACCATAAAAGACATCAATGCTATTGGTGGGGCGAGCTTCACTGCGGCACAGGGCTATGACAACCAGGGTGGTAATTCTGGCTGGACATTTAGCAACGACCCGTGTGCAGGTTCATCCTCAATGGCCCGAATGACTGAAGCCACCGCCTTGGATACTTCATCAAGCACCTTAATTCCATCAGTCATCTACCCCAATCCATTCGAATCCAACTTCACAGTCATCAACCCTTATCAGGGCAAAGGTGAAGTGGAAGTCAGGATCATCGATCAGGCAGGTAAGATCGTGTTCTTAGAGAAAAGAGATGCTGGAGCGGAGCAATTTGATATTCAGGTAAAGACCATCAAACGAGGTATGTATATGTTGATGTTAACTCAGGGTGATAAGATGATCTCACATAAGATTGTGAAGGAATAACAGACTTGGAGTCTTGAAAGATAAAATGGCCCGGATGTCAAGTCCGGACCATTTCTTGTAAATATGTATTCACTCTTGTCTTAGAGTTGCTGTCGCTTTTAGAAAAATCTACTAGTTCAATGCTCCGAGATCATCCACGGTTTTGGCTACTCACTTCCCCATACTCTTCAACACCCTCCCCACAATCCCATCCATGCTGCTGCTGTCGATCCAGCGGGCAACGATAACGAGGTCGTTTTCCTGATCTACATACACCATATTAGCACCGGCACCAAGGTGGTAAAACGCCGAAGCTGGAGCGCTCGGCAAAGGCTTTTGCTCAGTATTAAGGAAGAAGTTCATAAAGCCGTAAGTGGTTTGAACGGGCGTTGGCGTTCGGGCCATGCCCAGCCATTTTTCCGAGATCAGCTGTTGGCCATTCCAATTGCCATTGCGTAGCGTGAGGTAGCCGAATCGGGCCTGGTCATAAGCGTTGATGAACATACCGCCGCCCCAATGCGAGCCGCCGCTCACCGACTGCACGGGCTTACCATCGAGCACAATCCACGAGTTTTCGTACCCTAGCCAGCGCCAGGTAGGTGAGGCACCGATAGGATCCATAATGTTTTCTTTAAGCACTTCTGGTAGTGGCTTTCTCCAAACATTGAGAATGCACAAGGCCAGCAGATTTACCCGGGTATCGTTGTATTTGTAGAAGCTTCCCGGCTCGTTTCTTTCTCTGCCAATCCATCCTTCAGTGTCACGGGGTGGACGGTCGGCCCAGTCGGGCTTGCCCCAGAGCGTGCCCTCCCAATCGCTGGTTTGGCGCAGCATGTGGTCCCAGGTGATTTTGCGGTTGTGTGCTGACTCAAACAGTTCCAATACGTCAGGCTCTTCAAACGACTCAGCTTTGTTGAGCGACATCCGGGCAGGCTCGTAAGGAATCACCGGGCCGATGTAGGGATAAACCTTGTCGTTGATGTCTCTGATCATGCCCTTGTCGTAAGCGAGGCCAACAGTGGTGGAAAGAAAGCTTTTTGCCACGCTAAACGTTTGATCTACCCGATCAGGATCGCCCCATTTAGCGATGATATAACCGCTTTTAATCACCATGCCCGTAGCAGGGCCTCTTTCCTTCAAGGGGCCTACGGCATCGCCGAATGGCTCTTTCCCGAAGCTCAAGTAGTGAGCCTCCTTCAAGTTCTTTGAAGCTTTTGACTCACTGGCAATGGCAAAATCAACGGCTTCTTGCAGCAAAGCGGCATCCACTCCCATAGCGGCTGGCGTGCGTTCTTCCCAGCTGCCTGCGGGTGGAAAATACGTTTTCGGGGTTTTGCTCTTTTGACCATGCGTCAAAAGTGGGTAAACCATGACAAGCAGAAGGAGGGTGGCTTTCAGAGACTTCATGAAACAAGGTCGGCTTAAAATGAAAAAAGGCAGTCGATGATTGACTGTTGAACAAAATTACAATTCAACAAGAAAAACCATTGACCACCTGTCACAGAAAGAACGAGGATTTGAGTAATCGAGTATTTGATAAAGGTACGATTCGGTTCTTGTACACAGGATCTGCCACTAACTACTCACCATTTACTCCTTACTAAATTACTTCTTACTTTTCCTCAACAATCACCACCTTCTCCATCACTTCACCCTCTCTGATCGCATCGATCACATCAAGGCCTTCGTATACTTTGCCGAAAACGGTGTGGTTTCTGTCGAGGTGGGCAGTGTTTTTGCGACTATGGCAAATGAAGAATTGTGAACCGCCAGTGTTTCTGCCAGCGTGTGCCATGCTGAGTACGCCACGGTCGTGGTATTGGTTTTCGCCGTCAAGCTCGCAGGGAATAGTGTAGCCAGGTCCACCTGCACCAGTGCCTTTAGGGCAGCCACCTTGAATAACAAAATCAGGAATCACCCTGTGGAAGGTAAGCCCGTCGTAGAAATTATGGTTGGCCAGTTCTTTGAAGTTGGCAACTGCTTTCGGTGCGTCTTTTTCGAAGAACTTGATCTTCATAACGCCTTTCTTGGTGTGTATTTCGGCTATTTGCATGATGTTAGTTGATATTTTAGTGTAAATTAAGCGAAGACAGCCTTTCGGTTGTTATACCTATTTCGGCCTGCAAAACACACAAAAGTAGTATTTGTATGCAACTGATCCCTGCATTATTATCAAAACGATTTCTTTTTGCCGTTTTTTTTCTGGCGTGCTCATTAACAGTTAAGGCTCAAACAGGATCGTTGTTTGGGAGGGTGGTCGATGCGAGTACCAAAGAGCCGTTGCCGTTTGCCAATGTTTTTATCAGTAGCACGACTTTGGGCTCCACCACAGCGCTGGATGGCTCGTTCCTGATTGAGAGAGTTCCTTTCGGATCGGTGCAACTGGTTGTTTCATACGTGGGCTATAAGCACCAAAAATTCAATTTTGATTTTACGGAAAGCTCCAACCTGAGCACTGCCATAGCACTCGAGCCAGCTTTAGAAGAGCTATCCGCCATTGAGGTTGCTTCGAAGAAGGACAAAAAGTGGGAAAGAAATCTATCGAAGTTTACCAAAGTGTTTCTCGGTGATACGGAATTTTCAAGGCGCTGCAAAATTCTGAACCCCTGGGTGCTTGAGTTTGCCGAAGACAAAGACAAGGGCCTGGTAGCTACAGCAAACACTCCGGTGGAAATCGAGAACCACGCACTGGGCTACAAGGTGTTCTATCATTTACGACTTTTCAATGCCAATTCGAGCTATTTCTTTTTTACAGGGGAAACCAGGTTCGAAGAAATGATCCCCGCAGATGAGCAGCAAAAGAGCCAGTGGATCAAAAATAGAGTCATCGCCTTTAAAGGGTCGACCAGGCATCTCTTTTTGGCCATACTTTATGAGTATATTCAACAAGGACAATTGCAACAGGAAGGATTTGCTTTGTTTCAGGAGAAGTTTCCAAGGGAGGGGCCTATTGTGCGGCACCCCGACCTCGCAAAAACAAAAAAGGAAGTCCTGATTGACTACCCCATAGAAAACATGGTGGGAGCCTCATATCGGACAGGGCTTTACAGAATATTGCTCAATGGCAAAGTAGAGGTGCATTACAAAAGGGAGCTGGGGGTGCCCAAAAACACGATTTACAATGACACATTGGTGGAGGTGTCGTGGCTGGAGGTGAAGGAAGGCTACGTAGATGTTACGAAAACCGGGCTTAACCAGCAGCCCGATCAGCTACTTGTGTCAGGCGCCATGAGCCAGGGTTGGGTCGCCATGATGCTGCCCAACGATTATGACCCCGCCAGTAATAATCCTTAGGAAATGGCTTCTTTTACCGCAGCGACATTTTTTGGCGAATTGCCAATGAAGATTTTCCCGTCTATGAGAAAAACAGGGCGTTTTAAAAAGGTATACTCATCAAGAATATAGTTTCTGTAATCTTGCTCGCCCAAGTTTTTATCTTTCAGGCCAAGGGCTTTGTATTTCATGGCTACTCTTGAGAATAGCGCCTCGTATGAGCCCGCCATCGCTTTCATCTCATCGATTTGTTGGGGAGTAATAGCCTCCTTTTTGATGTCCTGATAAATAAACTCTTTGCCAATACCCAGCTCTTTGATAATGCGCTGACAGGTGGAACAGGTGGAGAGGTGATATACTTTCTTCATGATGCAAAGAAAGAAAAATCTGCGAGATGTAACCCAGAAAAGATGGTGCTAGCCACTGATCTTGTACGTTTACTGTAAGACAAGTGACATTATGTGCTGCCTAAAAAAACCTCACTTCACAACGGTGCCAGGTACGGTAAAAATTACTTGGGATCACATTCCACCTATTACTTGGACTTCACCATCCGATAAGTGGATTCGCTGGAACAGCTTGGTAAAGACAGCCACAATCGTAAAGCTAGCCGACTAACACAACGATCTTAACCGACACAAGCAGAAGATTTAATCTTTACGAGAGCTACTGAATAGCCAGATACTGATGCCCGCCACAGTGATAAGGCTACCCACAGCAATGGCGAGATTAACGTTGCGCTGCGTGCGTCTTGCTTTTGTCAGGTAGGAAGAGCCAAGCCCCTTTTCTTCTATGAAGCTTTCAATTTTCTTGAGCCTGCTTTCAATTTCTTCTTTTGCTTTCGTTGCTATATCCATGATTTTGTGGTTCAAATTATACTATTGACAACGGCCAGCAACCGAAAATAGTTTAGATGTAGAGGATTCCTGTGGCTATCGCCCTGGAGTATGCCATCACGAATCAACGCATTAATCTAGTCTTCGTTGTCAGCAGCTAAGGGAACTAAAAAGGTATTCCTTGCTCTGTTTTAGCATCACATGCCTGCCTTTCCAGCAGTAATATGTGAAGGCACAAAACAACGCAACGGTGGCTTTCAGCCTGCACAAATACTGAGAACCCTACTCTCGCCTTAGCCCCTCAACAGGGTTGGCCCTGGCCGACCGCAATGATTGGGCTCCCACAGTTAAAAGACCAAGCGTAAGCACCAACACCCCTGGTAGCACAAAATAGAACCAATGGATGGACATCTGGTAGGCAAACTTGGATGTCCATTCTACGATGATGTAGTTAGCCAGGGGTACTGAGATGACAAAGGCGATGAGGATTAGCTTAACATAGTCCTTTGAAAACAACAGCACGATGGTGGCTGAACTGGCACCCAGCACTTTTCTTATGCTGATCTCTTTGGCTTTGCGACTGGCGGTGAAGGCCGACAGCCCGATAAGGCCGAGAATTGACACAATTATGCAGATGTAGGACAACGTTGAAATGAGTTTTAGTTGAATTTGGTCGACCCGGTATTGCTTGGCAAACTCCTGATCCAGAAAAGTGTACTCAAAAGGATGGTTGGGATCAAAGCCAGTCCAAATCTCTTCAATATCGGCAATTGTTGCCTTCATGTCTTCGCCCTTCATGCGTATGTGAATGCGACCACCATTGCTCTCGTCCAACACAATGAACAGAGGCTCAATTTTGTTGTGCAGCGATTCGAAATTAAAGTCCTTAACCACGCCAATCACCTGCCCGAAGTCCTCACCGTGAAAGTACTTCACCTTTTTGCCCACGGCATTGTCTCCCCAACCCAATTCTCTGGCGCCTGTTTCGTTCACGATGAACTTCATAACGTACTCTGCTTCAGAATCGGGATTAAAATCACGACCGTCGACTACTTCTATACCCATGGTTTCCAGGTAGTCGGGCCCCGACCAAATCATCGTCATGCTTTGCTGTGCCATGGCCGTGTCCTTTTCCACCCATACCACCTGACCTCCAAACCCCATGCCTGGCGTGCCATAGGAAGTAGCGGCGCTGATAATATTGGGGTTTTTCCTGAGCTCAGTTCTAATGGCATCCATGTGGTTGGCTGTAACGGTGTCTTTTACTTCTATCACCAGCACGTTGTCCTTTGCAAAACCGAGCTCCTTGTTTTGCATATACTCAATTTGCTTGTCCATAAGCACGGTGCAAATGATAACAAACAGTGATACCACAAACTGAAAGACAATGAGCCCTTTTCTTAGCAGAGTGCCGGACTTGTCGCCAGTGAAGGTTCCTTTGAGTGCCTGCACGACTGGTACGGAGGGGATGTATAGGGCGGGGTAGACCCCGGAAAGAACACCTACAAGCAGGGTGATAATAAGCATTCCGAAGGTGAGGAATGGGTTGGAAAAGAAGTTGAGCGACAGGTTTTTGTCAATCCAGGAGTTGAAAGGTGTGAGTTCCAAGACCACATACGAAAGCGCTATAGCTATCAACATAGCAATGAAAGCTATTAGAATTGCCTCCAGCATGACATTGCGGAAAAGCTCAGCTTTTGAAAACCCAAGCACTTTTCGGATGCCCATTTCGCCTGTTCTTACCACCGAGCGGGCAGTGGCCATGTTCATATAGTTAATACAGGCCAAAATGATGATAAAAATGCCCACTATGGCGAAGGTGTAGACATAGTTGATGTTGCCTACCGGCTCATCGCCGGAAAGGTCTGAATTGAAGTGGATATCGGCAAGGGGTTGTAATTTCGGTATAACAGTTCCGTTGATGCGTTTGGCAAAAAGGCCAAAGGTCTTGTCAAATATAGCCGGGAATTTGTCGTCGAATGTTTTGGGATCATAGTCAACGGGCATCAGCAGGTAAGTGTACCCGTTAGGATTCCAGAATCCTTCCGATTTGCGGGTAGCATCGCCTTCTTCAATCCAATTTCGTGGAGCAATATGTGATAAGAGAATCTCGTATTTTAGGTGGGAGTTGTCGGGAAGGTCAGAAATAACAGCAGTAACTTTGCGTGTGTCTCCTTCCGGAAAAATCAGCAGCTTGCCAACGGCCTCATCTTCACCAAAATACTTTTCGGCAATGCTCTTTGTGATAACGACCTTGCCGGGACCTTCCAGGCATGATTTTGGGTCGCCTTCAAAAAAAATGTGATCAAACAGGGAGAACATATTGCTGTCAGCCCTCCAAATCTTATCCTCGTAGAATTGCTTATGCACCCCATCTTGCTCCTTGTACTCTACCATCGACTCATTATATCCCAGAAAGCGCACATACTCCAGCACTTCGGGGAGGTCGGCTTTGAGTATCGGAGCCAACTCTCTGGCGGTATTTGCCGTGTTGAAATCGGCACCGTCAGCTTTCAGGTGGTTCGTGAAGCGATAAATTTGCTTGTGTTTGGCAAAGTGTTGGTCGTAGGTGAGTTCTCCCTGCAGGAACAGCAGGAGTATGATGCCCACGGTGATACCCAGTGCCAGCCCGAGGATGTTGAGCACAGAGTAAACGCTGTCTTTTAGAAATAACCTGAGGGCAAAGATGAGGTGGTTGCGAAGCATGAGGTAGTATTTTGAGTTGTTACATCAAAAATAACGAATGTAGCCATTCCACGACTGGAGCTTGCAGCAAGAGGTAGACTGAGTGCAGGAACAGGTTAAATACCTAGTCTTTCCAGTAATTTCACCCGAAAGTTTCGGCTGACCTTTAGTTGGGAGCTATCGATCAATTCAATTTCGTATTCATTGTTTTCCTGTTTGTGGAGGGCCTTGACAAACGCATGGTTAACAATGTATGACTTGTGTATTCTTGTAAAGCCGCTGTCGGGCAAGCGCTCCTCCATTTTTTTCATGGTTTCCCTTAGCAGGAAGAAACGATCTGCCACGTGAATTTTTACATAGTAGTCGAATGCTTCCACATACCGGATGTCGGGAAGTTCCAGCAAATGAATGCTGCCATCTACTTTGATCACCAGCCTCCCCTGATCGCCATCATTTCGAACAAGTGACGACGTCCCTTTCAAACTGGCTTTAGTTTGATCTATCAGGGTTTTGACTGCCCCATTTTCTACTTCCTGGGCCTTTAGTTTTGTTTTTGCTCGCTGAAGCGCCTGATCAAACCTTTCGTCGCTGAAGGGTTTAAGCAGGTAATCCACTGCGTTGACTTCAAATGCCTTCAGTGCAAACTGATCGTGAGCAGTAATAAAAACTACTTGCGGCCAGGGCTTCGGAAGGCTTGCCAGTACTTCAAACCCATTCACGCCGGGCATCTGTACATCCAGAAAGATCAGGTCGGGTTTCAATGCCCTGATCTGGTCGATGGCTTCCACACCATTGACACAGAGTCCGATAAGCTGTACCTCTTCATAATCCTCCAGCAGCACAGCCAATCCTCTGCGGGCGGTTTCCTCATCGTCTATCACAAGGCACTTAATCTTCATATCAACCTAAAAGGTAAAGTAATTCTGAACGCAATGCCAGCGCCAGTGCTCATGCTTTGGAAGCGAAAGTCAGTGCCATAGTGCCGCCTGAGCCGATGAATGACATTGGGCAAACCCACGCCTTCTGATCCGTTGACCGTATCGAACCGTCGCATTTGTTCGGTAGTGTTGAAGACGGTGAGTACCAGAGCGTCGTTCTCTTTTGCTCCTGTGATGCTGATCTTTTGCTGCCGCAGGCTATCTCTCACCCCATGTTTGAAGGCGTTTTCAACAAGTGGTTGTAATATCATTTGTGGCACCTCGGCTGGGAGCAAGTCTTCGCTGAAATCTTGTGTTACTTCTACCTGCTCGCCAAACCTCACACTTTCAATCATCAGGTATTTGTTCAGGAGGTCAATTTCTTCAGATAGGGGAACCGTTTTCTCCCGCTGCCTCGACAACACAGACCTCAGTAGGTCATTAAGGGAGGCGATCATTGCTACAGCAAGTTTGTTCTCCTTGAGCCTCACTTTCATGGCGATGCTGTTCATGGCATTGAACAGAAAATGTGGATTGAGCTCCGTTCGCAGTACACTGAGGTCGGACGCTGCAAGCTCTTTTTGGATGACTTCTGATCGCTGTTTTTCAAAGGCCAGTCTTTCTCTTGTCTGTAGGTACAAAAAAATGAAAATATAGCTCCAATACCAGAGCATGCCATCAACCGCATAGGGCCAGGACTGCCTGAAGTAGCTGCCAGATTGATAGAAATTGTAATGTTCGGGGAGACGGAAAAACCGTTCTAATAAGATAATTAATAGACCGGTTAAGAAAAAATGAAGTATGCCAAAGCCAGCGCTTATTGCCAAATGTCGTTTGATGAAAGCCCGCCGCCCAGTTGTTTCCAGCGATTTGAAGAAATACAGTGCTAAGGGGCTTAGTATCCAAAGGGAAAGGAAGTAGCCGCCAGGCCAAAAAAGGATATTGTCGACGATTAGCCCATCAGTCCATGCCTCTCTGGCCCATACAAAGCCAAAAAGCCCGGCCAGCACCAGGGTGTTGTAGGGAGCGAATTGCTTGCTGGAAAATGAATCGTTTGGTGCCATTGGTTGGGTGCGAGGAATACCAAGCCTCCAAATTAGTCAATTGTTGGGTTTCAGGACTATCTAGTTTACATAACCCTGAGGTAAACGCTTTCACTTACAACCCTCCAAGAGTTTGTTGTAGTGAGCGCAATAGAAGGTCATAGTGCGACTATATGATTGTGAACCCTTGGAGGAGTTCTTACAAAATGTCCTTAAAATAGCCTTGCTCTGAGCAACGCACAGGCCTCTCAATTCCTCGGCCCATAAACCGGCAACGCCGCTCCAGCCTCCAATGCTCCCAAATCAGGTGCTTTCCCCGTGAATCCATCGGTGATGTTTGGAATTGATACCCCGGCGTCGATTGCTTTGCTGCCTTTCTTTAGGCTAAAATTGACACCCTCAACTGGGTAAATGTGCCCCCTTTTGTCGGGAATGGGCACGTTTTCGAAAACGTCGAAATCAACTTCAACGCTGTGTGTTTCAAAACTAGTCAACTTGCTTAGCTCTTTGATTGACGATGCTTCCACCCATGTTAGTTCTTTTTCATCAGCATGATTTTGAGCGTCAGTCGTTGGGTAGCGTAGCCGGTAGCTTTTCTCTGCTCCTGACTTTTTCCCGTACCCATTGTAGTCCATGGTCGAATAAGCTGTAAGGGTGGTTGCACTCAATGCCGGCCGACTGTCGGAAGGGCCCATAAAAATGTTGTTACGAAAGTGGCCATTCGAAAACACACTGATGGCGGCCTCGGTAATGAAGGTGTTGTTGTATGTGTAAATGCCTGCTGGCCTGATCATATATTTCAGTGCAGTGCCTGGTGTATTGTAGCAGATATTGCGAATAAAGTATACAGGGCCGCCAAACATAGGTTGGGCACTCAGGGAGGCATGGTATGAATTGAAGCCTCTGTTTTCAAACACCCTGATATTATGCACACCACCGTCGGCCTCAATAAAGTCGTCGGCCATGTTGAAGATATCGTTTCTGTAAAAGTCGATCGACGCACACTTGGGCTTGCCATCTTCAGGCAGCCCATGTGTATCAACACTGATGCCATCGTGGAAAAACGATATGCTGTTGTGGCACACCACGTGCCCCTGACCATAAACCTTGATGGCCACGTAGGAGGTAAGCGGGGCAGGCTTTTCGAAGCCATACCAACCAATGAGCGTGTCGGGCTCGTGCCGACCAATGAGGGTGTTGTCAGCGATATAAAAATCTTTGGAATCGGCGCTGTGCGTCATCACGGCCATGCCTATGTCTTCCATTTTGCAGTGCTTCACGGTTAGCCCGCTGGCACCCATCACTCTTTTTAGCCCGGCATAAAAAGCCACCTCGGTATTCCTGATGGTGAGCCCTTCAAAGTAATGGTAGTCGGCGGCCATCACGTCGAACAAACGGTATGCACCATCTCCATCGAAAATCACTTCGCCATCACCGGCCGATTTAATAGTGATGGGCTTTTCTGGAGTTCCTTTTTGCGTGAGCACGTAAGCACCATGAAAATCAAGCGCCAGCTCATGGGCGTACTTTCTTCTGTCCCCCTTATAAAGACCGGCGTGCACGAGAATAATGTCTCCTGGCTGCACACGAGGCTCGGGCACCATCCACCAGTCACCCTGGTTGCCTTCGCCATAATATGCAGCATTCAAGCCGGTAAAAGCCGGACTTTCCTTTGGCCCGTCGTAGCCTATAGGATAGACATGATAAGTTTGGCCACCGACATATGGCTGGGGTTCGGCTCTTGTTTTGAAGGTGACTATTTTCTCGGCTATTCCTGATACGCCATCAGGATCAGTTAGGATGAACCGACCTTCGTACCATGTGTCCGGTTCGAGGTTGAAAATGCTGCCTGCAAACATATCAGGCACGGTGTACACCCAGCGCTGATCGTGACCATACACTTTCTCATCGCCGATTCTCAGCAGCGGATGTCCGTGTTTCCATTGTGTATCTCCCTTCTTTCGATAGTCGACCGCCACGGTGGCATTCCTGTTGTCATCACCAAAAATTTTCCATTCAAAGCCAGCGCACAACAGGGTAGAGGGTTCGACGATAAACTCGTCTGCCATGGTCTTGTCAGCTACCGAAGCAGACTGCCAACTGACGAAAAGTAAAGAGGCGAGGAGAGCAATAAGGGTGATTGTTTTCATGGCAAAGAAGTTACGTGGATAAACGCTGAACGGAAACCGAAATAGGAGGAACCACCCCTAATTAGTGTTTGCCGGTGCTGCCTCAAAAGCGCTGACTGCTACGCTTTCGATCAGGGCAGGGAAAAAACGACCATCCAACCGCCCGGCTTCTCCCGGTTGCCAGTGACCGCAATAGCCACATACTGCCTGCCGTTTGCTTCGTATACCGCCGGACTGGCATACCCGTTTCCTGGCAAGTCTGCCGTCCATATCTCATCACCTGTCTCTTTGTCAAACGCCCGAATCTTTTGGTCACCGGTAGCTGCTATAAACACCAATCCACCAGCTGTTACCACCGGCCCACCGTAATTTTCAATACCCGTCGCAGGATCGCCAGGCTGCTGAAGTTCGGGAATATTGCCCAGCGGCACCCGCCAGGAATACTCTCCTGTATTCAGGTTGATGGCGTTCAATGTGCCCCAGGGTGGCTTGATGGCTGGTCGTCCTTCGTTGTCTCTAAAATATCCATAAGCCGTCAGGTTGAGGTAAACCATGCCGGTGTCAGACTCATTCTGGGGTTTTTGAGAAATCTTGTCCGTGTTAATCTCCAGCAGGAACGAAAGAATTTCTTCTTCGTTGCCAGTCGCCACCTGACCAAAGGCAGGCATTTTCCCTTTGCCATATTTTATCCGGTCAAGGATGTCGGATTTGCTCAGCTTGCTGCCTACTGTCGTAAGCGATGGAATGGATGGGTCTTCGGACTGTTTGTTTTTGCCATGGCATGAAGCACAGTAAGTGTTGTAGAAAGACCGGCCCACATTGAACATGCTTTGGTCTCTCGGGCTCTTCCACGCCACACCCCGGCTTACTTTGGCAATTTCGGGCGACTCGTTGGCGTTGAGGTAAAGCAAGCCTGTTTCCTGATCCCAGGCGGCACCACCCCATTCTGAGCCGCCACGGCTGCCCGGTGTCAGCAGTGTGCCACTCGTGTCGGGTGGGGTATAAATCCCTTCATACCTAAAACTTTTAAAGGCATCGAGCACTTCTTTTTTTGCATCAGGGGTAAAGTCCAATAAATCACTTTCGGAAATATATTGTTTTGAATAAGGCAAAGGCTTGGTAGGGAATGGCTGCGTGGGCCAGGCTTCCTCACCAGGAATGTTGCTGGCTGGCACAGGTCTTTCTTCTACGGGGAAAATTGGCTCGCCGGTTTCTCTGTCTAATATAAACAAGAATCCTGTCTTGGTGGTTTGCGCCACTGCATCGACCGCTCGTCCACCTTTCGTTACCGTGACCAGGTTGGGAGGAGCAGGCAGGTCGTAGTCCCACAGGTCGTGGTGAGTAGTTTGGAAGTGCCAGACGAGCTTTCCGGTTGCCGCTTCCAAAGCCACCAGGCTATTGCCAAAAAGGTTCATTCCCTTCCGGTCTGATCCGTAATAGTCGTAAGTAGGCGAGCCTAATGGTATGTAGACAATGCCCCTCTTTTCATCCAGACTCATACCGCCCCAGTTATTGGCACCACCCACCTTCTTCCAGGCGTCGGGTGGCCACGTATCGTACCCAACTTCTCCCGGCCAGGGAATAGTGTGAAAAGTCCATTCAAGCTCCCCTGTGCGAACGTTGTACGCCCGAATGTAACCCGGAGCGGCGCCATAGGATTCTGAAACCTCCGAGCCAAGGATAATCAGATCGTTGTAAATGATACCGGGTGAAGTGGGCACCACCCAGGCTTCTTCGCCCGAGAAGTTTTCGATATTCAGGTTGACTTTTCCTTGCTCACCAAAGCCCAGTATCTGTTCTCCATTGGTGGCGTTCAAAGCAAAGAGATGATTCCTGGCGGTGAACAGAATTCGCTTTTCACCACTACCTTCCCAGTAAGACACCCCTCTTTTGATGGCGCCCCCTTTTCCATCAAATGGATCGAACGACCAGATGACGTCCCCGGTGGCAGCGTCAAGCGCATACACCACGTGTCTGGCAGACGTGAGATACATCACAGGGCCGACAACGATTGGATTACACTCGTATTTGACCGCTCTGGCACCTTCGGGAGCGTCGGTGGGTTCAAAAACCCAACTTACTTCCAGCCGACTCACGTTGTCTTTTGTGATTTGAGTGAGACTGGAATAGCTGCTGCTGGCGGCATCTCCCTTGTACACCGACCAACTATCTCTCGTAGCAGTTCCGTTTTGGCATGATGAGAGACAGAACAGCGCAGGAAAAAGACACGCAATGAAAAAAGCTTTCCAAAAACTAACGCTAATAATATTTTTCATAAAGGGTGTTGTAGGTAATGAAAGCGCTGCCGGAGGGAAGATAGACAGAATTCGCAATTATTGGAACCCGTATTTGATAAGCAGGTGATTGTAGAGCTACACATCATTGTGTTAAAAAGACGCATCAAGGCTTTGACAAAGACAAGACATTCTTTAGCTTAGCTTGACTCCCGTGGGTGTCTACCTAGTCATCTCCGGATTCCATCGTATCCCCCGAAAGTGATGCTGATGGATTAGACACAATTTCCAATTTTCTCTAGACACCATGAACACCAGAAGAGATTTCCTAAAAAAGACTGGCGCAGGAGCTGCTGGTTTGGGCCTTGCTGCCACCTTACCATTTGACCTTTTCGCAGAAGCGCCAGCCAAAAAACTGTTCTTCGATATTTCCCTTGCTCAGTTTTCTCTGGCGGGCTCCTTTTTCAGCCAGAAGCTAACTAATATCGAGTTTCCGGCGCTGGCCAAAAACACCTATGGTATTTCCAATATTGAATACGTGTCTACTTTTTGGAATGGAAAAGGAGGAGATAAAGCGTACGTTAAAGAACTGAAAACCCGCACCGACGACCTTGGTGTGCGCAATGTGCTCATCATGGTAGATGCCGAAGGTGAATTGGGCCATCCTGATGCCGCTACCAGGAAGCAAGCCGTTGAAAATCATTACAAATGGGTGGAAGCTGCCAAAGAGATTGGCTGTCATGCGATCAGGGTCAACCTGGACGGGCCTGGCACCGATGAGGAAATTGCCAAAGCAGGCGTGGATGGCTACGGCAGTCTGGTAGAATTCGGCCAGCAGGCAGGCATCAGTGTCATCATTGAAAACCATTTTGGCCCGTCGACCGATGCCAAATGGCTGGTGGAGGTAATGAAGCAGGTAAACAACCCTTATGCAGGGCTACTGCCTGACTTCGGTAACTTCGTTCGCAGGGAGCGCATGGAAGAGATGACTATAGAGGCTTTCAAAAACGCCAAAGTCATTGCCACTTTTGATAAGTACGAAAGTGTGAAAGCCATGATGCCGTATGCCAAAGGAGTAAGTGCCAAAACCCATGGATTTGATGCAAAGGGCAACGATACAGAAACTGACTTCGTTAAGATGCTCACCATCATCAAAGACTCCGGTTTCAAAGGGTTTATGGGCATAGAAGCCGAAGGCGCCGCCATGAAGATGTTTGGCGTAGAAGGCAACTACCCGACGGAAGAGGAGGGCATTAAGTTAACCAAGGCATTGTTGGAGAAAGTGGGAGGGAAGGTGTATTAGCCTTCAGAAATCATCAGCACCTCCGTACGCTTTGAGGATTGTTGTCAGTTGCGCTTTAAGTACCTGTCAGACTCCAGTCGAGAGGTATAAGACCGTAGTTGTCCAATAGCAGATAGCCTATGCCCAACATGAAAATTCCAATATACATATCAATAATATGTCCGCCATCATATGTATCGGAGAAGCTCTTTGACTTTCGGTAAAAAATTAGCCAACGAAATCCTGAGCCGACTATAGGAAACACAAAGAGGAACATCGGAAAGAAAATGGCTGCAAATACGAGATTGTCGTCTAACAAATTCGTAATGGAACTGCCGAAAACAATAGTTAAGTAAATAAGTAGACCGACGGAAGTGTCCTTGAGTCTGCTAAAAGCAGTCTTTCTATTTTCAGAAAAGGTTGTGCCATTCCTTTTTGAATAAAGTGTTCGTGATACAGAGCCAAGGCGGGGAATAAAATACGCTAGACTGAAAATTAGAAGTATGAAAAATAAGCTAACCATTTCTCTAATGTCACCAATTTCTTCATAGAATAGTACTGAAAATGATGGTTTCTCAGTAGTCGCTCACCCTCGCCTTTCTAAAATCAAACACAAAATTATACCCCTCGACAGGCACCACCACCCGATAGTACCTGTAGTATCCATTTTTAGGGAAATACACCTTACCTCTCAATGCTGAAGTGTCGGGTAAGTCCATCGGCTGCATGATTTCCTGGTCGAGGTAGTGGAGGTCTTCTCTGGTATAGTAGTTTCTCTCCTGAGTTGAGCGAATGACAGCGTCAGTTGTGATCAGTGTCGAGGCAGTCAGTGCATCCCTGGTTTGTGATTTGTTCCAGTCCTTTTGGGTATAGAACTCTTTCTTTGAATCTCTCACGTCGCTGGCTACGTCAGCTACCACCATGCCTACCGAGAGCACGCCGAAGATAATGGCCAGTGTTTGCTGCTGCTTAATTTGCGTTTCGTAGTGGTCTTCCACCACGTTTTTGGTCAGAGACTTTCTAAGATAACCAGGCACTTGACTATATGGAAATGATACCTGATGGATATTGTCTGCCATATCAGAAAGCTCAGGAAAGGGGCTGCTCCCTGCGTAGTAATGAAATAGCTTGGGGTCAACCTTGAGCGGCAGGCCACTCTTGTTCACTATCTCCAGGTCAAAGATCACCAACCTGTTTTCTGTCTCCACATGCTCAAGCACCGCTGTGATGCTATCTGCTTCCAGCACCATATAGTATGGATCCTGATAAGCTTTTGAAAAATTGATGGGTACAAGGCGCTGACCAAAGGCCGTTGAGCCAACCAGTAGCAATAGGAGAGTAGCATAAGTCTTCATGGCGCAGGGTTTCGAAATAATGCAGCAAGTATTGTGCCTTTTTTTGCTCGGAATACTTTTGGGATCAGGTGAGGTGATGCCACCAGCTAGGGCTGTGGGCACCACCGTCGTGCCCACAGCCGTAGCTGATGGCACGACCTATTTGTCCTTTACTTTTGAAGTCCTCTTAACTAGTTTTATCTCAAACGATTGTAGCTACTATTTTAGAAAACCTCCATGAAAAAACGCCTACTCCTCTCCATAGTCCTTTTATCGATACTCACGCTATACTTGCCCGCCACGGCTCAGCAGAGTGTCACCCACCAGAATGTGTTCGATACCATCCCGTTTATCATGGATCACCACAAGCGGAGGCTGGAAAAGTTTTCAAAAGAACCCATGAGCACAGGCAAGATTCTTTTCCTTGGCAATAGCATCACCGAAGGCGGCCCCTGGGCCGAACTGCTCGGCGACCCGACTGTAGTTAACCGGGGTATTGGCGGCGATTTCAGCTTTGGTATCCTCAATCGGTTGGATGAAATCATTGAACGCAAGCCGTCTAAGCTCTTTCTTTTGATCGGCGTGAATGATATCGGTAACGACATCCCGGATGCCGTCATTGCTGACAATGTCAGGAAGATCGTTACCAGGCTAAAAGCTGAAAGCCCCGCTACGGAGATTTACATCCAAAGCATTCTGCCCGTCAATCCTGAGTACCCCAGGTTTCCTCAGCACTACGACAAGCAGTACCATGTGTTGATGACCAATCAGTTATTGTATAAAGTAGCGCTCGACACTAAAGTGACCTTCGTTAACCTGTTTCCGCTGTTCCTTGACAACCGTCAGCGCCTGGATGCCAATCTCACAAAAGACGGGCTGCACCTCAACCGCCAAGGCTATGAAATTTGGGTGGAGCATTTGAAGGAGATGGGGTATTTACCTCACCCCTAGAAATCCGAAGGATTTCTTCCCCTCTCCTAGCAGGAGAGGGGGAAAGTCGCTCCGTGACTTGGGTTGAGGTCAATATACTTCCACCTCCGCCAGCACCGGGCAAGCCTTGCTCTCCGCAATGTTCACCCGAATAGCCTCAGTCTCTACAGGCGCATCCAGCTTCAATATCCTCTTGTAGCCGATAGTGGTACCCATGGCAACTTGTTTCCAGGCACCATCCACTTTGGCTTCCACAGTAAATGCTTTTACTCTTTGCCCCAGCTTGATGAATTCCTTGAGGGTCACATAACTAACGGTCGTCAATGCAGGCAAGGTAATCTCCACATTGCCCGTGATTACCTCATCATCCGTTGCCCAGTAGGTGTCAGTTTTTCCATCGGTCAGGTTAGCCGCACCATACGCCTCAGCTTCTCCTCTCACCGTCGACGCTGTTGCTTTGGCATCTAATGCCACATTGGTGCTAAAGGCAGCATCAAGCAGCTTTTTCCAGCCTTGCAGGGCGGCCACATCATTTTCATGAATCAAACCCCGGCGATCCGGCGGGATATTGAGCAGCAGGTTGGAGCCACGCCCCACCGACGTCATATAAATCTCGAACAATCTTTCCGGAGTCTTAACGAGGCTGTCTTCTTTCGCATGGTAAAACCAACCTGGCCTGATGCTCACGTCTACTTCGGCCGGAATCCATTGCTGCCCTTCAACGTGGCCCGTATTCAACAAGTCGGTGATGCCAGCCTGCCCAGCGTACAAAGTATCGTTGCTAATAGTGTTCCAGTTGGTTTCCCCTGCGAGCCCTCTTTCGTTGCCCACCCACCGGATACTCGGACCCGCATCGCTAAAGAACAGCACCTTTGGCTCCATCTTCCGCACTATCTCGATGGTGGTTGGCCAGTCGTAATAAGTTTTTCCATCAATGCGACGCTTTTCATTGGCTCCTCCATAATAGCCATCACCGCCATTGGCTCCGTCAAACCACATTTCGAAGATGGGCCCGTAGTTGGTGAAGATCTCCTGTAGTTGATTCCTGTAGTAAGTTACATAGTCTGGGCGGCCGTATTCCGGATGATTCCTGTCCCACGGAGAGAGATAGATGCCAAATAGCAGCCCTTCCTTTCTACATGCTTCTGAAAGTTCTTTCACCAAATCCCCATTACCATTTTTATAAGGACTATTTTTGATGGAATGTTCAGTATAGATACTGGGCCAAAGACAAAAGCCGTCGTGATGCTTGGCAGTTAAAATAACCGCCTTTAGCCCCGCATCTTTGATCACTTTTACCCATTGGCTAACATCCAGTCCGTTTGGGTTGAATATGCTTTCCGGCTCATCGCCAAACCCCCATTCCTTATCAGTAAAAGTATTCGTTGTAAAGTGAATAAAGGCATATTGCTCTAATTCATGCCACTTAAGCTGCTCTTCGCTAGGCACAGGAAAAACAGGCATCGGCGGCACAACTGGTTTGGTTTCGCAGGCAGCCGAAATGATCACGAAGAAGACTGATATCTTAAGAAAGGAGGATCGGGTCATAAGTCAAATTGTTGGATGTCGAAATATAAGGACTTATGCATTAACAGCCGGAGGGTTTTCGGCAATTCTGTGCAACCAAGCTTTGAGCCAGCGGGACGATAGTATTGGAATCAATAACCTCTTGGCGCAACAATTTGCCGCCGGAAGCGTTAATAATTGTATTAATACGTTAAAAATTATAACTTTTTGTAGTCTATGCAGTTATCTAAGGCTATATGGCACAACAAGTTCAACCATCAATTAAACCAGCAAATCATGAATTCTACCAAATTAGTTTTTGGATTAATTATCATTTTATTCGCCAGTTGTAAAAGCAATAGTTACTACGGTGCTATTACTTACAACGAGGACAAGTTTACAGGTACCAAGGAAGAAATGGCCAACTACCTGGTTGAAGTGCAAAACAAAACCCAGTTTATCAAGAATGCCTCAGTATTCGCCGGAAAAGACTCCAAACTGAGAACAACCTATCTGGCAGCCAATGACGTCGCTTCCCTCATGGGCGATGTGCTGTTCGACTTAAGTATTGTTTCGACCAAGTCGGGAATGAAACTACCCAGGGCGCTGGACAGTGATGCAGACCGTGACTATCAGTTTATCGAAAAGCAGGCGGGAACGGACAAATTTGATCTCTACTATATCAACGAATCACTCAGATACCTGACCGACCTTGAGAAAATGATGAAAGCCTATGCCTCCGATGGAAAAGAGGAGCAGGGCAGGTCGTTCAGTAGTAAGCATTTGACTGAGGTAAATACCTCTATCACGAAGCTTGAAAAGGCCCGGGACGAAGTTAACGCCAGCACGCCAGCCACAAGCAAATAACCTTTAAGGTTTCCACGAAAAATATTATTTTCCCCGAAGGCCGGTATATCAAATCATGGCAAACATTTTGTGTGTGGTGATTTCATTAAACCCCTTTAAGAGAAAATGAAAATCAATTGGTATGACTTATTGTTATACCGTAACTTTTGAGCAAAATTAAACAACTGACAAATTATGTTACAACACGTAAACAGGTGGATGAAAACAGGTACCCTAAATGGCCTACTTGTGTTATTGATTGTTTTAGGAGCTTCTTCCTGCAAAAGCAAGAAGAAAATGAGGGAAGTGTCCAACAAAGAGCCTATGGAAAAGGTGGAAAAGGATATTTCTCATGACAATGCGAACAAGGAGATGGAAAACGATGCCAACAAGGCAAAGACTGCCCCTCCGGCTACGCTATCAACTAAATTATCGGGATACTTCGCCGCTATTTCTTCTGCGCCAACTGTCGCTTCGGCCAATAGCAGCATCAATGAAGCGCTGATGTTGTTTGCTTCGCCGGGCGTTCCCGTTTTTATTATCATTTATGAGTCTTCCTCAGGAGAAGTGGATTATGATGAGCCAACCACGGCGGAGAAGTACCTCAACTATTTGAAAGACCAAAAGAAGAACCTGAACAATATCCGGGACATGAAGACCAATGCCTCAGGAAAAATCACAGAACTCGAGCTCATTAAAAGGTAGAGGTACGATAACCATCCAAAAAAGAAATAACCATGCATAAGATATTCAAATATACATTCTCAATGATGCTTGTTGCGATGATGGGCACAGCGATGGCCCAAACCGCCGACATCAGCCCCCGCAGAAAGCAGGCGATCGACTCACTGGCACTTGAAAAAGTGAAAGACCTGAGCAAGTACATCAGCATTATTGGTGATAAAAAAACAGCCTATTCAGAGGCTGTAAGGGTAATGGACAGGGCGGAAGAACTATTTGCCCCTGATAGCGAGATGGGCGTGTCTTCCCTTAGCTCTACCGACATCAATTATTATAAAGTAAGAAAGTATTTCGAGCGCTTGATGGCCCTCAACTACGACAAAGTAAACATCAAGTGGTACGACATTCACTACATCAGTGACCTGGAGCGCCAGCCCGATGGTCGTTATGTAGGCGTGATTACTGTCTATCAGCGTTTTGAGGGTACTTCGGACGATGGCATGACCTACAAGGACACCACCAAGAAGGACATCACCATCTACGTTGAGAGAAAGAAAACCCAAATTTCTGGTCGCACCATTGAGTTTTGGGACGTGATGCTGGGTGATATCAGGGTAACCGAAACTTCTGCATGATAAGGATGAAGCGGCTGTTTTATGCGCTTCTTCTTTTGTTCTCCATTTTGTCAGCCGGGCAGGTCAGCGCTCAGGTGATTGACGAAATGGGGGACGAAAGTAAGTTGTATGCCTCTACGAAGCTGGTAAATCAGTTTTTCCGCCGCTTTAATGGCGAGGAAGATGAAAAAGGCGAGCGCTACTACGAAGGCAACAAAAACTTCCATGATCCGGCCATCCGAAGGAGGTATATAGGGATTCTTTTTGATAACCAGAATACGATGATTCCGGCCTCCTTGAAAAAGGAGTTTGCCCAGGAGATGACTGACAAGTCGGGGCAGAAGTTCCTTGACTTTCACTCCGGCAATTGGATGGCTGAGGTGAATGCCCTCTTTACCTATCAGGGGAAAGAACAGCCAGTCACGCTGTTTATGAAGCTTCAACCTCAGCGCCTGGGTTACGAATGGGTAATTGAAGAAGTATATTTTGAGCCCTTCAAAAAATATTTCCACAAAGATACCACGGCTGCAAAGAAGTTTCTACACCCAATGAGCCATGAGCTGGATTTCATGAACCTGCGCAAGGCGTTTCAGGAAAGCGAAAACCCCGAGTCGTATACGCCGGATGAATTTGCACCAAGCTACCTCACGCTTTTTCTTTATGAAATGAAAAGGGGAAATTTGAAATTCAAAACCGTCAGGGAGGTGAAGTTTCATTTTTTTCAGCTTAACAATTGGTATTTTGAAGTGTCTCAATTCAATCGGTCGGGCTATAACTCAGGCTGGTTGATTTCTAATATTGTAAAAACGTCTGAGGAGAATAAAAAAGCGATCAAGAACTATTTATATGGGAAGAATTAGTCTTCGGTATGCCGTTGTCTTTTTATTAGTTGGAGCGTTCTCTACTACCGGAGTGTTTTCTCAAGCTGTCAATCTTAACCAGGACGACCTGAAAATCTATGAGCAAAAAAGCAAAGACCTGGTGTCTTTTCTACAGTTTATGCTCAACACTGTTGGCGATCAGACAACTTCTGCCAGAGACAAAGAGGTGATCATTTCTGAAAGCTATTTGAAGGTGTTCAGAGACGGAAAAGTACAAATTGAAGACGATCTGCTCACAGACAGGCAGGTAGTCATCAACAAAGACGTGCAGGCCTACTTCAAAGACGTTGACTTCTTTTTTAAGCATGTTTCCTTTGAGTTTGAAATACTGAAAGTAGAGCCGCTCAAAAGAGACAATGGACAGTGGTATTTCAAGGTAGAAACCAACCGATTAATAAAAGGAGCGGGAATAGAAGGCGATGCCGTCTCCAACACCCGAAAAAGGTTTATTGAGATCAACCTCGACGCTGAAAAGGACGATCTGAAAATTGCCAGCATTTATACAACTAAGATAAGTCGTGAAAAAGCACTGAGGGCTTGGTGGAACACTCTTTCATATGAATGGATGGCGTTACTACAGCAGACTGCAGCCATAATACCTGCCGATAGCGTGAGCAATGCCCAGTTGGAGACTATAGCTACAATTGACAGTCTTGATATTTCTGATAACAGATACCTGGCAGACATCAACCCGCTGGAAATGCTGCCTGACCTGGTGTACCTGAAAATGAGCAACACCCGGATAACACACCTTAGTCCGGTGAGGAGCTTATCGAACCTTCAGCACCTTGACATTTCAAACACTAAGGTGGAGGATATCACCTTTTTGAAGTATTCCGAAAAGCTAAATATGCTGGATGCTTCTTTGACGCCAGTATATGACTTAAGCGAGCTGGCTGGTCTTTCTGACCTCCGTGTTTTGCTGCTGAAAGGGATTCCAGCATCTGACTTTAGCGCCATTTCCTTGCTGACTGAACTTCGTTGGCTCGATGTTTCCCAAACAAGCCTCTCTACCACAGCGTCACTCATCAAACTCAGCAAGCTGGAGGAACTGAATGTTTCGTCCACTGCCATTGCCTCTTTGGAAGGATTGGAAAACCTCAGCAAGCTGAATGTGCTTCAAGCCAACAGTACTTTTGTCTCAGACCTCTCGCCACTTTCCGGGTTGAGTGGACTAAAAGACCTGATGATCAATGACTGCCCGGTTTCGTCATTGGACCCCCTGCTGGGAATAGCCTCTCTGGAAAAGGTGTATTGCGACAATACCTCTGTCTCAGACAAGCAGGCCGACGACTTTATGAGTAAAAAGAAAAAGACGCTGGTGGTGATGAACAGCCGTCAGCTGGATGCATGGTGGACCGGCTTGACCGGCGAATGGCGCCTGGCACTGATGTCGCTCATGCAGGTGCCAAAGGGGCAGAAACCTACAAAGGAGCAGCTGGTGAAGCTGGTCAATATGGATTCTCTTGTACTTGTGAACAAGATGCTGTCCAATCTGTTGCCACTGGAACGATTCAAAAAGCTTAATTACTTAGACATCAGCAAGAACCCGATTGATGAGCTTATTTCATTGTCGAGGCTGGGGGATATCAAAGTGCTGAAGGCCAATGATACGCCGATAGAAAATATTGCTGGGTTAAAAGGCATAGTCACACTTGAAAGGATTGAGCTGATTAACACAAAGGTGTACGACCTAGAAGTACTACAGGGTTTGCCACGCCTTCAATACCTAAACCTCGACGACACCTTTGTTTCCAGGGGTTCGGTGGTCAACTTTATACGCACACACCCTGATGCGGTGGTGATTTTTCAAACAAAAGAAGTAATGGCCTGGTGGGAGGCCTTATCAGTAGATTGGCAAACGGTGTTCCGCCAAAATCAAAAGTTGAGCCCAGGCCCCACAAGCGCAGAGTTGCACCGATTAATTGCGCAAACCAGTATTGACGCCGTAGGTTCGTCTGTTAAATCGCTGGCGCCTTTGTATGCCTTTCTGGATATTAAGACACTCAACCTAAGCGGTATTGGCCTTTCATCGCTCACAGAGCTATCACGACTCGACAACCTGGAAGTCCTCAATATCTCCAAGAACCCAGTCTCAAATCTTCTGCCCATCCAGGGTCTTATTCATCTGACAAAGCTTGACGTAAGCAACACCGCTGTTGCCGACCTGCGGGAAATTGAATATTTCAGAGAGCTGGAGGCGCTTAATTGCGCTGGCACTCAACTGAAGAATCTTAAGGGTATAGAGAGGTTTGACAGACTAAAAGAAATTGATTTCTCAAATACCAAAGTGGGGAGGTTAGACCGTTTAATAGACATAAGAGGCTTGCAGTCGCTTACCTGCTTTAATACGAAGGTTTCGGAAAGGGAAATTGAAGACTTCAAATCTCAGCAGCCTGATTGTAAGGTGACCTTTTATTAAGTCGACTTCGGAACTAGCTTCCGTTAACCTATTTTTATTTAGCTATGGGATCTAATCGAACGAGGAAGCTGGTTTACGGCTTGCTCACTTTGTCATTTATACTGTTTGTATCTCCTTTCTTTGTCTGGTGGGGGGTAAAGGCCGGACTGTTCGGAGCTATTCCGAATGCTGTCGAAATTCAAAGCATAAGAAACAACCAGGCCTCCGAAATCTATTTCTCCAACGGTGACCTTCTCGGTAAATACTACCTGTACGATAGAACCTCGGTGGATTACGATTACCTTCCAACTCACGTGGTCAATGCGCTGATTGCTACAGAGGATGCCCGCTTTTTCGAGCATCATGGCATTGACTACAGAAGTCTTTTGCGGGTCTTTTTCAAAACGATCGTTTTGCAGGACAACAGTGCAGGTGGCGGCAGTACCATTACCCAGCAGCTAGCCAAAAACCTCTTCCCACGACAGGATTATGGGCTTCTGAGCGTTCCGGTTAACAAGTTCAGAGAAATGGCTATTGCTGAAAAGCTGGAAGAAGTCTACAGCAAGAATGAGATCATAGCGCTGTACCTCAACACCGTTCCCTTTGGTGATCATGTATTTGGTGTGGAAAGTGCTTCGAGGCGGTTCTACAATGCGTCGGTGAATGACTTAACGATAGACCAGGCCGCTGTGCTGGTTGGCATGTTGAAAGGCAACTACGCTTACAATCCAAGGGTGTTTCCCGAGAGATCACTGAACAGAAGGAATGTAGTCTTATCGCAGATGAATAAATACGGTTACCTGACCGAACTGGAGCTTCATGCCTACCAGGATTTGCCAATCGAGCTGGACTATACCAAAATGACCCTGCATGAAGGGCCTGCGCCGTATTTCAGAGAGCAGATGCGGATGCAATTGCTGGAATGGTGCAAAAGTCATTTCAAAGCCCATGGGTCACCCTACAATTTGTATACCGATGGACTGAAAATATACACCACGCTGGATGCCGGCATGCAGCAAGCGGCAGAGCTTGCTATGCAAAAGCATATGGCAGCGCTGCAAACCGCCTTCGAAAAGGAGTGGGGAAACAACGCTCCATGGCTAGAGAACAAGTCGCTGATAGAGCATGCAGTTAAGCAAACGCCCATTTATCTTTCTCTCCTGAAAAAAGGACTGACAGAAAAGGAGATTTCCGACTCATTGCACAAGGAAAGGACGATGGAGCTTTTTGAATGGGCTGGAAACAAAGAGTTAAAGGCGAGTGTGTACGACAGTGTGCAGCATTACCTCAAATTTTTACAGGCCGGTTTCGTGGCGATGGATCCGAAAACCGGGGCTGTGAGAGCCTGGGTAGGCGGTATAAACCATCAGTACTTTGAGTATGACCACGTAAACGTCAACACTAAAAGACAAGTGGGGTCTACATTCAAACCCTTCGTTTTTGCCAGCGCCCTGGAAAATGGAGTGAAGCCGTGCGACTACTTTTCTTCGAGGCAAATTACTTACGAAAACATGGAGAACTGGGCACCCGAAAATGCCGAGGCGGAGACCCATAATTTCTATACCATGAAAGGCGCTTTGACGCACTCCGTCAATACCGTGTCGGTGAAAGTGCTTGAAGAAACGGGAATAGCGTCAGCCGTAAAGTTGGCCAGGAACCTCAATATTTTGAGCACATTGCCGGAAGTGCCCTCACTGGCGCTAGGCACAGCAGACATTTCGACAATAGAGCTGGCAGGGGCTTACGCAGCTTTCCTCAATCATGGGATATCCGTTGCACCTCAAATGTTGCTAAGAGTGGAGGATGGCGAAGGGAAGGTATTGGAAGAGTTTGTTGCCGACGAGCAGCAAGCCGCCATGAGCGAAAGCACCAGCAAGATCATGCTGGACATGATGCAGGCAGTGGTAAAAGACGGAACTGGAAAACGACTTCACTCCAGGTACAACCTCTCCAATACGATAGCAGGCAAAACCGGTACTACTCAGTCGAACCGTGACGGGTGGTTTGTGGGAATGCTCCCAAATTTGGTGACAGTCACTTGGGTTGGTGCAAATAATCCTAAAATTTATTTTAAAAGTACTATATTAGGGCAGGGAGCTTCGTCAGCTTTGCCTATATTTGCATTCTTCCTGGAAAAACTCAATAAAGACAGTCATTATAATGGCATTACCCGAGAGAGATTCGCTGCTCCTTCGGATGACTTATTGCATTTAGTTGATTGTGATCCGTTTAAAGAAAAGGAAGGATTCATTAAGGGACTGCTTACGAGAAAAGAACAGGAAGTAAGGGACTTTGGTGAGGAGAAAAAGAAGGGCTTTTTATCAAAAATAAAGAGCATTTTTAAGAAGAAGGAAAATTAGTAACCAGTGTTTATTTTAAATGATTAGCTATGAAAGGAATGATTTTACCGGAGATCAGAAGGAGTGGGGTGCTTATCCTTTTGATCGGGCTCAATGCCGGGATGGCATTTGGCAAACAAAGTGATGAAAATGGTACGCTGCAGGCCAAGTACAAAAAAATGGTGGAAGATGCAGAGACCTATGAAAAATATAAAGTAATAGCTACTCAACAGCTCAATAGCTTTTGGGGAGAAGTGGAAGATAGTTTGGTAAGCTATCGCAAAGAAATAGCGGATGTTAAAACTGCCATAGCTAATATCAACTCAACACTGGAAGCCGCTAACGATAGTCTGGCCGTAGTCAATGAGCAACTTCAGGCCAGCGAAGAAGTTAATAGCGAGATAAGTTTTCTTGGTATGTCACTCAATAAGTCCTTCTACAATGTGGTGGTTTGGGGAATTGTAGGGGGGCTGCTGGTTTTGCTGGGCATCATGTATGTTTCATTCAAGAACAGCCATTCCATTACTAACCGAGCCAAGAGAGACCTGGCCCAGGTATCTGATGAACTTGAGGAGCTTCGTCAACGATCCAATGAAAAGCAGGTAAAACTGAAACGTGAATTACAAACAGCTGTGAATCAATTGGACGAAGTTCGAAGAAAGACTCCGGCTGGCAGATAGCCCTTTACTTTGTTGTATGTGGGTGAGACTACCCTGGTTAATCCACCCACTTAGTTAGTTTCTAATACCCAAGAATCCTTTTGCGTTGTTCAAACGCTCTGCGGGCATCCTTCGCTCTATCTACCCGTAACAAGTTCTAATTTTACTTAGTAAAATACAATAATTTATAAAATTTATCGTATTTTAAGTGATGTACTCAAAACGGGTGCATCGATAAGTTTTTTACCATAAACCAATTAGCTATGAAAAATTACAAGTTGATTTTGTTTGTGGCCGTGCCGATGATTTTGGCTGGCTGCAACAAGGAAAAGGTGGAGAATTTGACGACTGAAAATGTGGCCCTCAAGGGCGAGAATGACAGGTTGGAGGAGACGCTCAATAGCTACCTTGAGACTTTCAATGAGATTGAAAGTAACCTGGCGGAGATAAAGGAGCGTGAAGAGAAAATAGGGCTTGCTACCTCTGATGAAGTGGAGAATTTGCCCTCCGCTGAGAAGGCAATTGTAGCAGACATAAAAGCAATTAACGCACTTCTGGCAGATAACAAGGCCCGAATTGCTGAGCTACAGCAAAATCTGCAGGGCTCGTCTGTTAAGATGAAAGAATTCAATAAGTTGGTAAACAATCTTCAGGCCCGGGTAGAAGAAAAGGATGAGGAAGTGAACGAGTTGAAAGTTACGCTGGCAGCATTGAATACTTCCAATAAAGAGCTCTTAGACAATTTGGCAGTACTTTCGATGAAAGTGGACACCCTCAATGGGCTTAAACTGGAAAATGAGACCACCATAAGCGAGCAAAGTGACTTGCTGGCCACTCAGCAGGAGCGACTCAACACTGGTTACGTAGCCACAGGCACCTATAAGAAACTGGAGGAGGAGCAAGTCGTTACCAAAGAGGGGGGAGTATTAGGATTGGGTAAGGTAGAGAAGCTGAACGCTGATTTTAACAATGCTTCATTTGAGCGAATAGACATCACAGCAACAAGTGAAATACTACTTGCCGGGAAAAAAGTTGACATTGTTACAAATCACCCTGGCGACTCTTACAAAGAGAGAGAAGACAAGACCGGGGACTTTTCTACTCTGATAATAACCAACCCTGAAGAGTTTTGGAAATCTTCAAAGTACCTGGTGGCGGTGGTTAATTGACCCGGTCATCAGTTTTGTTCATCTAAGAGGGATCTTTCGCCGGATCCCTCTGCTTTTTACACCTTGATGTAAATGTTTCTTTTCTCAAGCCATTTGCCGGCTGCCCAGCAAATCATCATAAATACAAGAGCGAAGGCCAGCGAGTTGATATAGGGAGGCAGCCAACTGAAAAGACTCTCATAAATCACACGGAAAAGACTTCTGTCTCCTATTTTGACAACATACATAGTGATGGCCAGGTACTCGGAAAGCAGGTAAATGAAAAGGGGATTCTTCCCGAAGGTCTGGAAAAAACTGAATTTGTATGGCTTGGTAGAAAACTCGGTCAGGTAGATGATAATTCCAATGATGATGAAGTCCAATCCAATAGTAAGAACCACAAAAGAGCTTGTCCAAAGCTTCTTGTTGAAAGGGAAAATGAAGTTCCACAAGTAGGCTACCAGCAATATGTACGTGCCATATAGCATGACCTTGGCCAGTTTTTCGTAGTTGACACCCTCCTTGAGATAAAGCCCCAGGAGGTAGCCACCAATGACGTTCACAATGGAAGGCAGTGTACTAAGTATCCCTTCCGGTTCAAAAGCGACACCCTCGCCGTGGTACATGTGCCCTTCGCCTAGAATCAGGAGATCCAGTGTTTGCCCGGCATTGCCCAGCATAGTGAGGTCGCCAAACCACGACATGATCGCCCAGTAGCCAAGCAAAAGCACTGCGGATACCCAGTAGAGTGTTTTGGTAGAAAAGAAATGGATCATCAACGCACCGGCGAAGTAGCAAATGGCGATTCGTTGCAGTACCCCTAGCATTCTCGTGTCGGAAAATGGTATAAACGACCAGGCGCCAGAGGCATCCTGTCTGAAAAAAGGAAACCAGTACATGATAAAGCCCAGAAGGAAGATGAGGGCGGATCGCTTTAAAAGCTTCAAAAAAACGTCTTTAAACTCCCAGTCTTGCCATTTCGGCATTACAAAAGCCAGGGCATTGCCTACAGCAAAAAGGAAGGAAGGAAAAACAAGGTCGGTGGGGGTGAAGCCGTGCCAGTCGGCGTGAAGCAGCAGAGAGAAGGTGCTTGCACCATCGCCAGGTGTGTTCACAATGATCATGAGACAGATCGTCATCCCACGAAAAATGTCCAATGCTTCAAATCTTTTCATTTGAGGTAAGGTTAGGTATGTAGCACTACGTGTTCAATCGCCCCAATTATTTGTTGTTGGCGGCAACATTGTAATATCCCATTTAATATGAGGAAGTCAAAATATAAAAACAACCTTTGTGATAACTGGAATATCGGGCACCAAGTAAAGTTGAGAAAAATTGGTTTATGAGCTTCTTTCAAATGGTAAAACCGGATGGCTACTGGGGTTGAAACAATCGGCTGCAACTAGTCAGGGATTTATTATCCATGCCATGTAGACAAAAATTTATGTCCGTTAAAAGACTTTCGTCGGGCTATTGCTGGCAATTCTAACCGCTTATAATTAACTTTTAACCCATTGGTGATGAAATGGTTAACAAAGTATGCTAAATCCCAACGCTATGAAAAAACTACTTACAATCTTCTTTTCAATGCTTTTCTTTATTGCTTCGGCGGAAGAGCAACCCCTGAAAGCCAATTTCAAGGAAGGCAACCCGAATATCAAGTCGATCAATGCCATGACTTTTGGGCCGGATGGTATCCTTTTTATCGGCGATTCTAAATCGGCTTCAATTGTTGCCCTCGACACAAAAGATGCAAAATCCACGGAGGCTCCGGCCAAAATAGAAATGAAAAATGTAGACGTGGCTATTGCGGCTGCGCTGGGAACAACAGCCGATAAAATTTCTATTCAGGACATGGCGGTAAATCCACTGTCTAATGTCCCCTATTTTGCTGTTCACAACCAGGACGGGACGCCTGTGTTACTGAAGCTTGTCGGCGATAAAATTGAGTGGGTACCTCTCGACAAGGTTTCTTATTCTTCAAGAGGCATTGAGAACGCCTACGCTGAAGATTACAAGGACGACAGAGGTCGGGCGCAACGAGTCTGGACAGTATCCGACATAGAGTACAAGAATGGAAAAGTGATGGTGACTGGGCTGAGTAATGCCGAGTTCAGCTCTACTTTCAGAAGTATGGCGTTTCCTTTCGGGAAAAGCCAGGACGATGCATCGCTCGAAATATACCACGCTGCACACGGCCGCTTTGAGACTTACGCACCAGTTAAAACCTTTACGACAGGCACGATTAACGGCAAAGACTATCTGGTAGCTAGCTACACATGTACGCCGCTGGTGCTTTTTCCGATGGATGAACTGAAAGGTGGTAAACACATCAAAGGCCGCACTGTAGCCGAATTTGGTGCCGGCAATACGCCTCTCGATATGGTAGTGATTGATAAAGGCGGTGAAAGCTTTCTTTTGATGGCCAATAGCAACCGTTCGGTAATGAAGGTGAGGTTCTCGGACATTGCCGGATTTGAAGGCAGCCTGACAGAGCCGATTGAGGAGCCTGGTAAAACGGGTGGCGTGAATTTCATAGCTCTTCCTATGGTAAATGTTGTGCAGCTGGATAAATTAGGAGACAAGAACTTTGTGATGCTGAAAAGAGAAGCCAATGGCGATCTCAACCTTATCACTGGCAATGATTTCTGGTTGTAAACTCACCCATACTTGAAGAAATATTACTTAACACCCCTGCTGGTTTTAAGTTGCTTTGTGGCTACTGCTCAACTTTCTCCTGAGTTTGTTTTGGAGGAAGGAAAGGCAGTAGCCATTCAGTTTACTTACACTGGCGACCTAAAAAGACTTTCAGTTGGACTCCAGAATAACCCCAAACCCATTTTTGGACATTTTCTTATTGAAGGAGACAAAACTATTTTCAGAGCGGCTATTCCTTTTGCTGAAGGGCAGGAGTATGTGATCAGGGAAGGGGAGAAATTGCTTGCTCAATTCCGTTTGGAGGGCAACAACGAGCCGCCCCCCATGGTACTGGCCGTTTATCCAAGCTCAAATATTGTTCCCGCCAACCAACTTAAGATGTATGTCAAATTTGATCAGCCCATGAGGGCAGACGGCGTCTACGAGGACATTTATGTGGCAGACGAAAATGGGCGGAGGTTGCCTGGAGCCATCTTGCCGTTGCAACCACCTCTTTGGAATGCGGAAAATACCACACTTACGCTTTGGTTTGATCCGGGGAAAATAAAACGGGACTTGCAACCCAATCAAATGCATGGTACGCCGCTACAACCGGGCAAGCGATATTCATTAGTAGTCGAAGGAGCCTTTAGTAGCCAAAAAGGAGCTCAGTTAGGTCAGCAGTTTAGTCGTCCATTTTCCACTAGTGATGACGACAGGGAGAAGCCAAGCCTTGAGCGTTGGAAACTGGTGGCCCCAGCTCCAGGAGGTAGGGATGCTCTCAGTGTTAAATTCGGTGAGCCGATGGATCTTGGCTCATTGGACGGAAAATTTAGTGTGAAGAGTGAAGATGCAGATCAGCAAATAATTGAGGGTACTTTTGAAACTCAGCCTGGGGAAGTCGGACTGACTTTTCAACCAACTAAGCCATGGTTGGCAGGTGTGTATCAGCTAATTATTGATCCAACCATTGAGGACCTGGCAGGCAACAACCTGCAGCGCCTTTTTGATGAAGATACAACAATTGAGAACCCAGATTTGACGAAGCAGGATTGGCAAATAAGATTTGCCATCAGGTAAAGCATTTTTTTCAACCAGATCAGCCAAAATTCCATAAATTCACATTTCAATTAAATCCGTCTTACTATGCGCAAGAAAATACTAATTGGTGTCGGTGTGTTTGTCGTGCTGATTGCTGCCGCCTTCTTCTACATGGATAATCGTAACCGGACGTTAAGCCCTCCTGGTAGTGCCGAACTATCCAATGGCGGGGTAAAAGTCTCTTTGACTTACAGCCGACCCTCTGTTCGTGATCGGGTAGTTTTTGGAACGGAGGAGGAGGGAGCACTGCAACCTTATGGGGTTTACTGGAGGCTGGGAGCTAACGAATCCACGGAGGTGACTGTTGATAGCGACGTAAATATTAACGGAAAAGCTCTTAAAAAGGGAACTTACAAAGTTTATGCAGTTCCTGGGCCGGAGAGTTTTGAGGTGATTTTTAATACAGAATTGGGAAACTGGGGCTATTCTGAGGCTGACCATGAGCTAGACATACTCACGACTTCAGTACCTGTAGTGAGAGACGGAGCCCTGACAGAACAACACACGATCACTTTGTCTCCGGCTGATGGTGGCGTGGATATCAATGTGGCATTTGAAAAAGTAAAGTTCACCATTCCAATAAGGGCTAACTAATAGTAAGATGACTGCCTACATTTTGGTGAAATACCTACACTACATGGGCATCCTGGCTGTATTCAGTAGTTTGGTGGGTGAGCACCTGCTTTTGGAAGACAAGCTTTCCCGCAGAGCCATCCAGCGATTGTCCGTCGTAGATGCCGTGTATGGAATCGGCGCCCTCCTCGTGATGGGCGCTGGCTTTACACTGTGGTTTGGCGTGGGCAAGCCTGCAGAATTCTACAGCAACGGTTGGATCATTTATGCCAAGCTTATTCTTTTTGGCATAGTAGGAGCTATTTCTTTGATTCCCACTTTTTACTTTCTGAAAGAAAGGAAGGGCGATCCAGACGAAGTGATTGACATTCCAAAGAAGATGAAAATGATTCTTCGCATCGAGCTGACTCTTGTATTGATCATTCCGTTGCTCGGGGCCATGATGGCGATGGGAGTGGGGGCAAGATAAGAAACACCGCTGCAATTTAATTGAGAAGTACACCTATTTCATATAGAAATTTTTCAAAGTCTTTGTTGTTTGATGGAATAATTTGCCTTACTTAAGGTAGTTTTACGAGAGGATTTCTGTGCTTTCACATTTCCTGACTACAGCAGACTATGAAAAATATTTTTAGTATTCTTATTTTATCTTGTCTTGCCAGCTCCTTATCAGCTCAGTTTAACACCGGACGTACTTGGTCTGATTTTTATGTATTTGATCCAAAAATTACTAATCCAGCTTTAGCTGGACTTAATGAAAAGCAAAACCTATTGCTGGTAGCTGACTTTGACATGCAACCCAGTTACGCTACTTCTGTAAATGGATACATGCTGTCTGGCGACAGTAAGGTAGAGGGGATCAATGGTGCTGTTGGAGTCGTAATAGGTATCAATAGCTCTAATATTTTCTCCAGTTATTCTCAATCAGTGATGTATACTTACCAGCACAAAGTATCAGCTGACGCTGAACTGGGGATTGGGATGGGAGTTAATTTGAATCAGTATGCTTTCTATTTATTCTCGGATTGGGATGGGCAATATACTCCTTATGGGCAGGTGCCCGAAGGAAATGTAAATGGGGTCAATGCTGATGTTGATCTGGGCTTGAGCTACAAATACAAATCATTTCTCCTGGGTTTAAGTATGCAGAACGCAGCGGCATCAAAGGCCAAATTCACAGACGGCTTATCTGCCTACAACAGCAGACAGGTCAATGTGTTTTCCCAAACCATTTTTCGCCTCGGGCCAAAATTTAGCCTTGAACCTATACTTATGTATGTTCTGTATCTTCCCAGGTCTTATTCCTCACAGAGCATCCTGGATGTTAATTTACTTCTGAGATTCAGTAATAAAGTCTTTATTGGAGCTAAATTCAGTCCTTACAAAAGCTATAGCAATGACTACCCTGTCGGGCCAGTGAGTGTATATGCTGGACTAAATCTTACTGACTCTTTTCAGGTAGCTGCGAGGGCACGCCTGAACATGTGGTCTATGGAAAATCAGTACAGCGATAGCTACGTAGGAGTAATGCTCAAATATGGTTTTAATAATAAAATGTAATACGAGTAACCTTGCGATGATTAGCGGCGGAGAAGCCTTGTGTGGTCTATTTTTATTTTTAAATATACGTCTTTCAGGTGGTTACTAATTGACTACATCTCTTATTGATATTACTATGCTAGTCATGGGTAAATAATTAATTAAAATAATCGTAGACAGTAAAAGCATGATGTTTTCTATTAACCGTTAAAAGAGATGAAAACAATTTCACTTTCCCTGATGCTTATTTTTTTGTTAAACGCAGCCTCGGGCCAGACACTTTCCCTTAAGGATTTCTATTTTTCTGCTCCGCTTTTTATCAACCCTGCCATGGCTGGTGAAAGTGATGACCAAACATTTACGTTGATAGGCAGCGTTCCAACCAGTGGTATTGATGGAGCACCAGCTAGTGTATCTTTTTCTTATGATCAACACCTTAAGACAATCAACAGTGGCATTGGAGCAGCCATGAGCAGGGAAACATTAGGGGTGCATGCTGGGTGGAGGTATACGCTGATGTACAACTATAGATGGAAATTTTCCGGAGGGAATGAGCTTGCTTTGGGTAGTTCTTTTTTCTACATCCGACAGGAAAGTGATTTTTCTAAATTAGGCGTTTATGGTAGCTCTTCTGTCCTTGCCGGCGTGATGAGGTCAGACTATTTTAGCTACGACCTTGGAGCGAGCTACTCGTTTTTTAAGGGCACAAAGGCAGGTCTTAGCTTTGTTAACTACCCGTATAATTATCGGGAAAATTTTTCCGAGGATTTCTCGGAAATTAAAGAAAGAAGGAAATTAATTGCATTTATCCAGCAAGATTTCAGGCTAAGCAAATGGTTAAAGTTTACGCCATCGGCACTTTATGCTCTCCCGGGAGAGCTTCCGGCAATATTGAATTTGAATGCTACGGCCTACATTGGCAAATGGGCGTTTGTTGGTGCACAATATTCAAACAATAATAGTCATAATAACACATCAAATGTTTTTGCAGGCGTCTGCTACAGCGATGCCCTACAGATTGGTGTGAAGGTATTCGAAAAGCAATCTCCCCAAGCATATGGCTATCGTTCGGCTGCGTTCATGCTGCAGGTAAGTCCGAAAAGGAAGAGCACCACCGCTATGTGACGCTGATTGTGCAACAATTGGCGACTTGATTGAGGGGCGGTTAGAATCGTGCTTTCAAACCGACCGGATGCCGTTGAAGGTTAATGTATCCACAGGTAGATGAATGACGTAACGGAATAGTGCAGAACATAGTACCCTACACAGTATTCCTTAATCCCAGGTAGCTGACCTGGATAATAATAATGGAGCCAATTCGCCAAACATGGGCTCCATTATTGTTTTTAGTACAAAACCCTGAACCTAATCGTCCCCTCAATAGCCTTAAGGTCGGTCAGTACCTCCTTGTCATACTTCTTGTTGATGTCGGCGATGACGTAGCCTGTCAATTCGTTGGTTTTCAGGTACTGCCCAACAACGTTGATTTCATGCTTGGCAAAAACCTGGTTGATTTTGGCCATAATGCCAGGTATGTTCTCATGAATATGCAACAGCCTGTGAGCCTCCTTGAGCAATGGTAATGTCACATTAGGGAAGTTGACACTGCCGCTGGTGGAGCCAGTGTTCACATACTCAATCATTTTGTTGGGCACGTAGGTAGCGATGTTTTCCTGAGCTTCCAGCGTGCTGCCGCCAATGTGCGGAGTGAGGATGGTGTTAGGTAGCCCTCTCAACTCACTGGTAAACTCTTCGTTGTTGCTGATGGGCTCATGCGGAAATACATCCACTGAACATCCACTTACTTTTTTCGATACAATGGCATCTTTCAACGCTTTGATGTCAACGATATGACCACGGCTCAGGTTCATGAAGATCACACCATCTTTCATTTTCTTGAACTCAGCAGCACCAATGATGTTTTTGTTGGTTTTTCTGCCATCCACGTGAAGACTAAGAACGTCGGAAATAGCCAGCAGCTCGTCCAGCGTATTGCATTTGGTGGCATTGCCCAGCGCCAGCTTTTCTTCCACGTCAAAGAAATGCACCTTCATGCCCATCGATTCAGCTAAGACAGAAAGCTGAGAGCCTATATTGCCGTAACCGATAATGCCCAGGTTTTTGCCTCTGATTTCGAAGCTGTTGTTGGCCGACTTGTTCCATACGCCGTCATGCATTTTTGCAATTTTATCGGGCAGGTTACGGATCAAAAGAATCATTTCGCCAATGGCCAGCTCCACTACCGAACGTGTATTACTAAATGGTGCATTGAATACTGCCACGCCTTTCTTTTCTGCTGTTTCCAGGTCGATCTGGTTGGTGCCAATGCAAAAGGCACCGATGGAAATAAGCCGTTGAGCACTTTCCAGTACCCTTTTAGTCACTTGAGTTTTTGATCGTATGCCAAGGATGGAAACATCTTTGATGCGCTCTATCAACTCGTCTTCATCGAGGCCGGCTGCGTGAACCTCTACCTGATAGCCTTCTTCTTTTAGTATTTCTATGGCCCTTGGGTGGATGTTCTCCAGCAAAAGTACTTTGATTCGATTCTTAGGGTAAGAAAGGGTGGTGTTCATCTTGTTCATGTACAAAAATTCGTCGAAGGATGGTGTTATATGGTCTGCTTTATCAGTTACTTTTTTTCTGGACACATTTTCGGTGAAGGCATAGAATTTCTTGGCAAAGCCTGCCGCCTTTATTTCATAGTCGGTATAACCATCGCCAATAACATACACCTCTCCATCAAGGTTCAGCGATTTAATAAGGGCTGGCTTTCCGTTACTTTTGGATAGGATATTGTTTTCGTCAAAACCTATTATATTTCCTTTGTCGTCAAAGCGGAACTCATTCGCAAATACGTTTTCAGCCTTTACCCCATGTGGAGTCACTATAGGGACAATGAACTCTTTGAAGCCATTGCTTATAATGAAAATATTGTCGCTATAGGTCTCAAAAAAGTCTTTGTTACGCTTTACCGACTTGGTAATGAGTTTGTTCAGCCTTTCGATAAGTGGCGGCAGGTGGTTTTTATGTGCTTGCAGAAGATCGAGCCTGCGTTTCAGCGATTCCCTGAAGTCGATGCTGCCTTCCATCCCTAAATCTGTGATGTCTTTTATTTTTTGCAGTACTTCTTCTTTTTCGGGTCGGCCTTCCAAAGATACCTCACATAACACGTCCAGGGCTTCAACTTTTGTAAAGGTGCTGTCAAAGTCAACGACGAAGAATTTCCTTTCTTCCATTTATGGCTTGTTTTAAGCGCACTAAGTTAAGTATATTCTCGACTGAAGAATGAACACGCTTCAATAAAAAGCACAGTAAACGCACCCATCCTTTTAAATAAATGACTTCATATTTAACCGCATACGATTGAAATCAAATCAACCTAAGGTTTGGGGGTTTTTGAACCCATGGAAAAAAATCTTAACAAGTAAGAAGCGAAAAGACCGTTTAAAGAAATCAGTGCTGTTTGGCCTGGCGATTTCAAACGTCGCCTTTGCTGCAACTGCGGCCTACTACTTCCGAAATTATGATCCCAGGGAGGTAAATCTCGTGCTTGGAATCGTCTATGGGATAGCCGTGCACTATGCTCTGGGGCTTTTGTATTTTCACCTGGATCGTTGGGTCAACAAGCGACAGGCTCCAGTGGGTGCATGGGTTGTATCTTCGATAACGGTTTGTTGGCTCATTGGGAGTAACTTTCTTCGTTTCCCATCTCAATACTACTGGTTGGGAGCGGTGGGCGTATGGCTAACGGCGTTGCCTTTGTCAGCATTTTTATTTGGTATTCTTTCCAAAAAAAAATCATCGAAGACCTTTCTCAATCTTGCGTTCATGCTGGGGTCAGTTGGTTCACTCATTCTCGTCATAGGCTTCTATTGGCTTACTTATATTCGGAGCCCCGAGGAGGCGACGCTGCCTTCGGTTCCGCCAATGAGAGGTAGCCAGTTGACCCTGGCCGACCCGACATTAACCGGCGCTTTTGCTGTGAAGTCTTTTAGCTATGGATCGGGAGATAGCAAGAGACGGAAAGTGTTTGCTAAGGAGGCGAAGTTTGTCACCCCTACTGTTGATGGTTCCCGGATCATTCCAGCCTGGAAAGGCGACAAACATAAGGGCAGAGAAAAATACTGGGGTTTTGGACCAAAAAAACTTCCGGTAAACGGACTGGTTTGGATGCCGGAAGGGGAAGGGCCGTTCCCTATTGTGCTCACCGTGCATGGGAATCACTCTATGCTGGAGTACTCCGACCCCGGTTATGGCTACCTTGGAGAGTGGATGGCCTCGAACGGCATCATCATGGTGTCCGTTGACGAAAACTTTCTGAATGGCTCACCTGATGGAGACTTTGGCGGCAACGAAATGCCTGCCAGGGGTTGGCTGCTGCTGAAGCACTTGCAGCAGTGGAAACAATGGAATGAGGACAAAACTCATGAGCTGTTTGGAAAAGTTGATCTGGACAGAATAGCGCTGATTGGTCACAGCAGGGGAGGAGAAGCTGTAAGTATTGCGGCTGCCTTCAATGAGCTTCCCGCTTTTCCAGACAATGCGCTGGAAGCTTTTGACTTTCATTTCGGAATTAAGGGGGTGATTGCCCTGGCCCAAACCGACTACCGGTACGAGAGGCGTATGGAGTTGAAAGGCGTGAATTTCCTGGCCCTTCAGGGTTCGCTGGATAGTGATGAAGATAGCTTTTACGGGCTTCGTCAGTACAGAAGAACAGAGTTGACCCACAGCACTTTTAAGGCAGGAGTACTCGTTCATGGAGCCAACCATGGGCAGTTCAATACGATTTGGGGAGCCAATGATGCCGGGCCTCCGTACAGCTACCTGCTCAACAAAACGCCGCTTATCGATGGGGACCTACAGCGTGAAACCGCAAAAGTGATGATTGGTGCATTCCTCAAGTCAACACTTTTTGATCAGGTCGATTACAGGGCTGTGTTCAGAAACAGATGGTCTGCCGACAATTGGTTACCCAAAAATAATATCAGCGTCGTGTATCAGGATAATAGGATAACCATGCTGGAAGACTTCGAATCTGATATTGATATTGAAAGTTTTGGTAATGGAAAAGCCAAAGCCGACAGCTTCAAGGTGTTCCGAGAAGAGCTGATGCAGTATAAAGGCAAGCTATTGCAGGAAAACAATGCATTGCTGCTGGGCTGGCAGCTTGACTCGGCGTCTGTGAGCACAGCCACCTATAAAGTAAGCTTCCCGGACGGCCTCGGAGAGGCGTTCAACCCCAGTCAGTTTGTGTTCGACTTGTCGCATGGGGACAAAGAATTGCTGGATTCGATCAACGGGGAGTTGTCTCCTGACTTCAGGATCATTTTCAAAGACAGTGCGGGCGTCGTTCTTCAAAAGCAGCTTAGTGACTACCACGTGCTGGCACCCAGGGCCAAATCTCACTATTTCAAATCGGACAAAATGACCAGGGATCGTTTCAATGTGTTTTGGGAGCCACAGTTTGAGTATGTGGAAATAGACCTGAGCGACACTGAGCTTAATTGGTCCGGGCTAACTGAGATAAGCTTTGAGTTTAGAAAGCCGTCGAAGGGAATTGTTTACCTTGATAATATGGGGTTTCGGCGGTGATGGCTTTCACGAAAAGCAGCTAGGTATGAACGGAGAGTTTGTCAATGTAAACGTTGATAAACTCATCCAGCCTTTTCAGCCTGTATTGCATCACCCACCTCGGGTGCGGCAGCACTTCCAGCCTTTTGAAAAAGCCGTTTTCGTCATTCAGCTTTGAGAGAAACTTAAGGTTTTGTCCCTGACCCAGCACGTAGGCCACCTCACGGTTGACGCCCATTTGCAGCTGGCTTTCGAAGCAGTTGGTCATGAAATCCACCCAGGGTTTGGTTTGCAGCTCCTTGTGGTCGTAGTAGTTGAGGTTTTTGCCATTCATGGTGAAGCCCACGGGTGACACAGCCGAAAAACAGAAGTGCTGGTAGAAGGCTTCGGGGCCACCAAAAGCAGCAATCATGTGATAGATAAACGTTGAGGAGAGCTCCTGCTTTCTGGCGAGGTTGTTTTCAATACCGCAAATGTCCTGTAACTTCAAAGGATCAGTGAACGGAATGCCTGTGACCCCACCGCCAAATCGGCCCGGGTTAATGCCAATAATGAGCGTTCTGGCCTGATTGTCAGAATAGTATTTTCTGTAAAAAGTCTGCGTAAGTGCCCATGCCTTGGCTTCTGCATATGGGTTCATCACTTCGACGTCCTTTGGCACTTCAGGCCACTCAAGGTCTGCCAAAAACGCAAGGAGTTGATCTGCAAATGTAGCATCTCTATTTGAGGGTAGTTGTTCCATGGCATGAATATGATAAATGGAGCCCTTTTATCCAGAACAAATTTTATTATTGATCTGAAAACCAATCCTGCTCGATCATGATAGAAGGCCCGCTGCTGCTCGTTGTCATCCTTTTGGCTGTTGTGCTGATTGTAGTTGGGGCCTCGGTCTTCAAAGTGCACCCTTTCATCATGTTGCTTATTGCGTCGTTATTAGTAGGCATTGTGGTGGGCATTCCGGCCATTAAAGTAGTAGGTTTTATAAATGACGGCTTCGGGAGTATCATTGGCGGCATTGGTATTGTCATCATATTGGGCAGCATTCTGGGCGTGATTCTGGAGAAATCTGGCGCTGCTATCAAGATTGCCGAATTCATCCTTCAAACGATTGGTCGAAAGAGTCCTGAGCTGGGGATTGGTTTCCTCGGAGCCCTTGTGAGTATTCCCGTCTTTTGCGATTCAGGCTTTATAATCCTTTCAAGGCTTTGTCATGTAATGGCGAAGAAAAGAAACGTCGCCGCCGGTTCTTTATTCCTCTCTTTGGCAGGCGGCATGTACACTACCCACACCCTTGTGCCTCCAACGCCAGGGCCTATTGCAGCGGCGGGTAACCTGGGCGGCGAAAGCTACTTAGGTTTGGTGATCATTTCAGGACTGCTTATTTCCATCCCCGTGGTTTTAATTGCCGTGGCGTACTCAAAGTATATTTTCAAGAAATACCCTTACGGAGCTGAACTTACTGATAGCCCCATTATTTCTGATCAGTATTTGCCTTCGCTGGGCCTTTCTATGAGCCCTATTTTTGTTCCATTAATCTTGATTGGTCTTGGCTCGGTTGCTCAGTTTGTTGGTTTCCAAAACACCCTGATAGATGCCCTGGTCTTTTTAGGAAACCCCGTCATCGCTTTGCTGGCAGGTTTGCTTATAGCGGTGCCGTTGTTAAAGTATATAGGTAAGGCCGAACGCTCGTCATCTTTTCAGGAAGGCCTTGTTCAAGCCGGGCCCGTACTTATTCTCACAGGTGCTGGTGCTGCGTTTGGTGCTGTGCTAAAGGCCACACCTATGGCCCAAATGGTGGAAGGCTGGCTAAGTGGCGGAGATGCCGGTGGTATTTATTTTATTCTGGCGGGCTTTGTTTTCACAGCCATTCTCAAGACCTCGCAAGGGTCTACCACCTCGGCCATGGTGATTACCTCTTCCATACTTGGCACGCTGTTGCCGCTTGGTGGGCTTGATAACCCTACAGGCATTGTGCTCATGGTGGCAGCCATTGGTGGGGGAGGGATGACAGTATCCCATGCGAATGACTCTTTCTTTTGGGTGGTGGCCCAGTTCTCAGGGATCAGGGACATTAAAGTCGCCTACCGTACCATCACCCTCATGTCGTTGCTTCAAGGGTGTACGATCTTATTTATTACAATTCTGGCGTTTTTAGTACTTCTGTAAAAAGCACGCCGAAACCCCCTGTTAGCCAAAAATGCTCACTTTTGGCTTTTTGTTACAAATGCCAAAAGTAGTCTATAGAAAGATTAACTCCCCATATCGAGTCATAGTCTTCATTCGTCGAATGCTGCCCTCCGGCATTAGTTGCCCTCCGTATTCAATAATAGATTTGAAGTATTATTTGAAACAATCAGCGCAATGAAATCAGCATTCTCAACCATTTTAGTACTAGTTTTCTCCTTGCAGGTAGCTAACGCACAGACGACCTATACGTCGAAGGCCAACGGCAACTGGCATACCGGAACTACATGGAACGGTAACGCCGTACCAACTGAATGGGCTGGTACAAAGAATCACGTTACCATCAATCATAATATTACCGGCACGACAAGTGGCTCTATCAACGGACTTGGAAATGTCACCCTTACCAGCGGAAAAACTTTCACTTCTACAGGGAACCTTACATTGTCGAACATCACCAATTTCGTTTCCAATGGAACAATTACAATAAATGGTGATTTGACAATTCCAGCTACATCCCTCACGATCAACTCGGGAACGCTTGTGGTTACTGGTAAATTGACTGTCACTTACGGAAGTACCTTGACGATTAAATCTGGAGCGTCTTTCACCGCAGCCAGTATGGAAGTAACAAGCAATAGCGATGCTGTAGTTAATCTTTATGGTAATGGGCGTGTAACATCCGATTTGAAAATGAATGGCGTGTTCAATGTCTACCAGGGCGGTTACCTCGACGTGGACAGAGACGTTACTTCTTCTGGTGGAGCTGGGAGGTTCAATATAAGTGGTGAAGTGAACATTGATAGGGATTTGACTTTATCATCTGGCCCTGGCGTAGGCACTCCAATGCTGACAGTTACGCCTACAGGTCGACTTGTCGTTGGAAGACATTTTGGGATCAGCGGCGGGACGTCTGCCACTATTGACGGGGCTATAGATGTGGCACAGCACATTAGATTGGGAAATCCCTCTGGTGGTTCGCAGATCAATGGCACCGGAACAGCGACTTGGGGTGGTAACTTTCAGATGTCGAACAATGGTTCAACTGTCAACGGACATGATTACACCAACCCTCCTTCAAGTAGCCCCTTTGACCTTGGAAGCTATTCAGCAGTGGTTCTCCCTATCAAACTTGCTGCTTTCACTTTGGGCAAATCGGGGCAGGACATTCTGGTGAAATGGACGACATCAATGGAAGAGAACTTCGAATATTTTTCTGTACAGCGCTCAACGAACGGTGTTGACTTCGAAGAAGTTGCACAAATCAATGGCAAAGGTTGGTCAGAAGTGTTGAATGACTATGATTATACTGACACTTCAGCGCCTGCTGGTCGCTTGTACTACAGACTTCAGTCTTTCGACTTCGACGGCTACACTGAGATATTCAAAGTGCTGAGCATCGAAAAAAGCAGGTTCGCTACTTCATCTTTCAGCGCCTATCCTAATCCGTTATCAGGCACCGAGCTGACCCTGTCTGAAGGCAGCGTATCAACTGAAGCAGTTGCGATCAATATCTTCGATCAGTCTGGTGTGCTTATTAAAACAGTAGAGCTGGCACCTTTCCAAAACACAGTTGACTTGAACGACCTTCAGGCTGGTGTTTATATCCTGAAAAGCAGTGCAAGTGGCGAGGTGTTTAGATTGATCAAGAAGTAATAACTAAGCTACCTGGCATAGCCGGCGTACTTTAGATCATCAACTCCCTGAATAGGATTAACAGAGCCATTTTTCAACAGAAGCACGGTGTCGCTGCTGTCGATAACCTGCTGGTAGCGATGGTCAGTTAGCAAGATACCTTTCACTTGTGCCTGAGATCGGATAACGGGCAACAATTGCTCAACCTGCAAAGGTGATAAAAAGGAGAAGGGCTCATCCAGCAGAACGAAATGACTTCTGGAATGGAGGAAGAGCAGTGCTTCCAGTAGTTTTCTTTCACCTGTAGAAAGCTTAGAAAACCGTGTATTGAAATGCTTTTTGACCACTTCGTGGCATAAAACCCTCTCAACTTGATTACCGTCACAATCGAACAGCGTCAATAGCCCCTTAAATGTGAGGTGAGTAGGAATACTGGCAAACTGCGGCATATAACTGACTAGCCCTCGTTTTTGGAAAGCGTTCGTGATATATTTCGAATTCCATCTTACCGAACCGCCTCCGGGACTGGCAGTGCCAAACAGGATATTGAATAGTGTTGACTTTCCTGCACCATTTCTGCCCAGCAAGCCCGTTACCTTACCAGTTTCACACTTAATGTAGGCACCAGCCAACACGCTGTGGCTTCCATAATGGAAGTCTATCGAATCACCCTCCAATACATGGTGTGGCATCATGTGATCGAATTGGTAATTGCTACAGCACCTAAGAACAGAATAATATCAGAGAGACCAGCTATTGCTAGAAGTGCAGGCACCGACAGACCAAGATTATGAAAAAATGTAAGCTGGTGGTCTTTGGAGAAGTAATAAAGAGCGCAAATAGCGAGGAAACCGACAACCTTGATCCAGAAAATGTAGATAAGCCCCAACCAACCTATATTGACATAGATCACCAGCGCCAAGCTACTAAATATCAGCGTATACACTACGAACGCTCTGAAAATCAATAAGTAAATCTGCCAGTACCGATTCAAGTCAGTGTTAGTTGGTAAAAGACGGCCATTCCAACCACCTGACTTAAAATACGACTGACCAACCGAAATATTTTACCAGCTCCTATTATTTATGCTATCTTCAAGCCTTTACTTTAAAAACGACAACACTGCTTGTAAGTATGCGGCCTTTTCTGGATCATAATTTCCTGCTTTCTAACAACACTGCGGAGTACCTCTATTTTGAACATGCCAGGGATCAACCAATCATAGATTACCATTGTCATCTGTCGCCAAAGGACATCGCTGAGGACAGGCGTTTTAAAACACTGACCGAAATTTGGCTGGAGGGCGACCACTACAAATGGCGGGCCATGCGGGCCAATGGCGTCAATGAAAAGTATTGCACTGGCGATGCTTCCGACTATGAGAAGTTTGAAAAATGGGCTGAAACGGTTCCCTACACCATGCGGAATCCGCTCTACCACTGGACGCATATGGAACTGCAAAGACCATTTAGTATTCATAAAATTCTTAACCCTTCTTCCGCTAGGGAAATATATGATGAGGCCAACGAACAGTTAGGTGCTAAGTGGACGGTAAGAAGCATTTTGGAGAACATGAAAGTGGAGACCATTTGCACCACCGATGATCCTTCCGACGATCTCTCTTATCATCAGGCGCTTCAAAAGGAAGGGTATAAAATCAAGGTGTTTCCTGCTTTCAGGGCCGATAAAGTGGTTCTTGCCAGCGATGCAGTCAGCTTCAATGCCTATTTGGATAGACTTGAAAAGGCAGCCTCGCAGAGCATTTCAACCCTCACTGATCTCCTGTCTGCATTGCAAGGTCGGCACGACTTCTTTGCATCGCTTGGCTGCAAGCTGAGCGACCATGGGCTGGAGACCTTCTATGCTGCCGACTTTACTGAGGCGGAGGCTGCAAAGGTTTTTGCGGAGCTGCGATCCGGGAAAATGCCTGCCAGGGCCGACATGCTGCTTTATCAATCGTTCATGTTGCACCAGCTGGCCCTAATGGATCATGAAAAAGGCTGGACGCAGCAGTTCCACATCGGTGCCCTTCGCAACAATAGCAAGCGCATGCTGGATACCTTGGGGCCAGATACCGGCTTCGACAGCATGGGCGATTTTGAGCATGGCAGAGCGATGAGTCGCTTCTTCGATAGACTCGATACAACGGATCAACTGGCAAAGACCATTCTCTACAACCTCAACTCAAGAGACAACGAGCTTTTCGCTACTATGGCAGGCAACTTTAATGACGGATCTACACCCGGCAAGATGCAATACGGCTCGGCTTGGTGGTTTCTCGACCAGAAGGACGGGATGGAAAAGCAAATCAATGCGTTGTCGAATATGGGGCTCCTCAGCCGGTTTGTTGGTATGCTTACAGACAGCCGCAGCTTTCTTTCTTATCCCCGGCATGATTATTTCCGAAGGATTCTGTGTAATTTGATCGGAACTGATGTAAACAACGGTGAATTGCCAAATGACCGGGAGTGGCTGGGCAAAATGGTGGAGGATATCTGCTATTTCAATGCTAAATCATATTTTGGATTTAATAAATAAATAAGGTGACAACAACTTCCCTAAGGTACCTGCTTTGCTTTTTTTTAATGCTAACGATTGCAGGCTGCGCTGTGAAAAGTGATGTGAAGGTGATTAAGCTAGGCCACGCTCTCGACGTAAACCACTCGGTGCATAAGGCGATGGTCTTTTTGGCCGAGAAAGTAGATGAGAAGTCAAACGGCAAGATGCGAATTGATGTCTATCCCAATGGACAGCTAGGGTCAGAAAGGGAGCTGCTTGAACTGTTACAAATCGGCTCTATCGGAATGACAAAAGCTTCCGCAGCGGTGTTGGAAAGCTTTATGCCCTCCATGGCCGTGGTTAACCTGCCTTATGTTTTTCATAGCAAAGATCATTACCGCAAGGTGCTGGGGGGCGAAATTGGGCGGGAGCTTTTGACAAGTGGCGAGGAGTTCTGGATGAGGGGCATGTGCTTTTATGATGCGGGCAGCCGTAGCTTTTATTCCAAAGACAAGCCCATCATGAGGCCGGAAGACCTTCAGGGGCTCAAAGTGAGGGTGCAATCCAGCGCATCAGCTATTCAAATGGTGAGGTTGCTGGGTGGTTCTGCTACCCCTATACCGTTCGGCGAGCTTTACACTGCTCTTCAGCAAGGTGTTGTTGACGCTGCGGAAAATAACCCACCCAGCCTTTACCTGACCAGGCACTATGAAGTTTGTCGCTATTATAGCCTCAATGAGCACACTTTCGTGCCCGACGTAATGCTGGTGAGTACCCATACATGGAACGACTTGAACGACGAACAAAAGAAGTGGCTTAGCGAAGCCTCCTATGAGTCGGCGGTGCATCAGAGAACGCTTTGGGAGGAGTCGGAAAAAGAGGCGCTGGATGCTATGATTGCCGATGGGGTGCACGTTGAGTATCCAGAAAAGGGGCCATTTATTGAGAAAGTAAAGCCGATGCTGGATGCATTTGCGAATACCGAATACCGAAAAAAACTACTTGAAAGAATTGAAGCCGTAGATGAAAGCTCTCAGACAGAAAATTGACAAAATAACGGAAGCGAGCCTGGTTATCCTCATGGCCCTTTTGGTGTTGGATGTCCTTTGGCAGGTGGCGTCCCGCTATATTTTGAGGAGTCCCAGCTCGTTTACCGATGAATTGGCCAGGTACCTGCTTATTTGGGTGGCCCTCATAGGTGCTGCCTATGCCACAGGCAAAAATATGCACCTTGCCATCGACATTCTTCCTGGTAAACTGGAAGGAGCTAAGGCAGTTTTGCTTCATCGATTCATCTATTTTTTGATACTGATTTTCGCTGCATTAGTGATGGTCGTTGGAGGCATCAGGCTTGTGTATATATCTTTCGCTTTGGGTCAGCTTGCAGCCACCCTTCAGGTATCGCTAGCCTACGTATACATCTCACTGCCTGTCAGCGGGCTTCTAATTTGTTTTTACTGTATTCATGAAATGATCAAAGGGAGGGCCGAAGTATGAACTGGACAGAGATAGCCATTTTAGTATTGACTTTCGTTGTGCTGTTGGGCATTGGTGTGCCTGTTGCTTATAGCATCGGACTTTCTTCCCTTGTCACCATCCTCATTACGATGGATCCGGTGATTGCCTTTACCACACTGGCACAGCGAATGGCCACGGGCATTGATAGCTTTTCACTCCTGGCCATACCGTTCTTTGTGCTGGCGGGGCAGTTGATGAACAAGGGTGGTATAGCCAGTCGCCTGATTGACCTGGCAAGGGCCATGGTTGGGCCGCTTCCCGGCGGGCTGGCCTTCATTAACATACTGGCATGTATGCTGTTTGGAGCCATTTCCGGCTCTTCTGTCGCTGCTGCTTCGGCCATTGGTGGTTTTATGGTACCCAGAATGGAAAAGGAAGGTTACGATAAAGCGTTCGGCGCTGCTGTGAACCTCACCTCTGCATCTACTGGCCTGGTCATTCCACCGAGCAATATTCTCATTGTGTTTAGCCTGGCGAGTGGTGGAGTTTCTATCGCAGCGCTGTTCCTGGCTGGCTATATTCCCGGTCTTCTGATTGGCCTTGCATTGATGATCGTTGCTGGCGTTGTGGCCCTGAAAAAAGGATACAAATCGAGCGAGACAACGAGTGTAAAGATATTCTTTAAAAGCTTTTTCGGGGCATTGCCAAGCCTTTTGCTTTTGGTAATCGTCATTGGAGGCATTATCGCTGGCATCTTCACAGCCACCGAGGCGTCGGCCATTGCAGTGCTCTACACCCTGATCCTGTCGATGATCGTGTATAAAGAGGTGAAGTACAAAGACCTTCCAAAGATTTTGCTCGATACCACCATGACGACGACCATCGTATTGATGTTGGTGGCGACCTCCATGGGCATGTCGTGGGTACTTTCCTACGAAAATATTCCGCAGGGCGTTAGCGACTTTTTGCTTAATGTGAGCGATAATCCGATTGTGATTCTGCTAATTATTAACCTGCTATTGCTGGCCGTGGGAACCTTTATGGACATGACGCCTGCTGTACTGATCTTCACACCTATTTTTCTGCCGGTAGTGGTGCAAATGGGCATGAACCCCATTCATTTCGGTATTGTGATGGTGATGAACCTTTGTATTGGACTTTGTACACCGCCAGTAGGCTCTCTGCTCTTTGTGGGTTGCAGTGTGGCCGACTTAAGCATTCAAAAGGTGCTCAAACCGTTACTTCCGCTGTTTTTGGCTATGATAGCTGTGCTGTTGCTGGTTACCTATGTACCAGCGCTCAGCTTGTGGTTGCCGGAACTGTTTGGGTATTAGTTCTTCCGATACTTTTTAAGAGCGGGGTCTTTGATTTTAATTTCAATGACTCCGTTCTTACCATCTTCTCCGAACCTGTCAGTGGCGGCTGTTCCCTTGTAGACAGATAAGGCCTGGATATCTTCTGGGTTGACGTCATCGATACTCGATATTTTCTTATCGATTGTCGGCTTTTCATCTCCCCCATATAGGATGAAGAGAGGCTCTTTTTTGACATCAATACCAGTGTCACTTTGCTTTTTGATGATGATTTTTGAATCCTCATCGAAGCCTAAAGTCAGTTCGAAGGCTTTGCTGTACTCGGGATTTTGTTTTTTGATATCATCAAGTTTTGATTGCTGATCTGCTGTCAGTAAGTTCTTGATTTCTATCAAAGATTTTAGTTTTATCTTCTTTATTTCACTTTCGAGGGCAAGGACTTCACTGAAACTTTTGTCTAGCGCATCATAGTTGACTTCTGAAGTCGCCATAGCGTCCTGAAATGCCAGCAAGGCTTTTGACCACTCGGTCTTTTTGGCGTTGAATCGTGCGTTATTCTTTTCGAATATGGTACGTAACTGGTCTGACTGCTCTTGTGTTAGCTTAATAGCATTTTTGTTTTTTATGATCAAATCCGGTTCGTAAAGTGCCGACGCAAATGGATCAGAAATCTGTGCATAGGAGGTCATTGAACCTGTAAGAAGCAGCATTAAACATATTGTGATTATATTTTTCATCGTGATAGGATTAAAAGTTTGTTAACAGCTTGTCCGTGGGAGTTTCCCAGGTCATCATATCGCTGTTTTGATCAACTGAAGACTGTGTTTCAATAAGCGATCTTGCATCCACCACTTTGGACGGTTGAAGACTTCGGTACCAAAAGCCTCCGACAAAAAGAATGATATTGATGGTTGCAGCGACAACAGCCCAAACGGGTAGCTTTTGCTGCTTTTGCTGAAGCAGTAGTTTAGCCAAAGGCGGAACCTCATGGGATGCGTCGCCCTTTTTCATTTCAAGAAAAAAGTCTTTTAGCTCGTCTTCTTCGCTTTTCATATCGCTTTCTTTAATTGTGAAGCCAATATCAATTCTCTAAGTCTCTTCTTACCTCTGTCGTAGTGAGTTCTGGCAGTGCCAATGCTCGTTTCCATTACTTCGGCTGCCTTTTCCAGCGTCATGTCGTGGTAAAAAACAAGCAACAGCAGTTCAGCCTGGCGCCCAGGTAGCTGACTTATCATGTATTCATAGTTAACTAAATCACTTTCATTCTTAGGTTCACCTACCTGAACGCCATCAATGTCAAGGTGTCGGGTGGCGTGCAACTGCTGAGCACTCAGGAGGTCCATGGCAGTGAACCTGATGACGCTGAAAAGCCAGGTTTTAAAGCTTGATTTGCCGTGGAAGAGTGCTCTTTTCTCCAGCACCTTCAGGTAAGCTGTCTGCAAAACATCTTCAGCTAAATCAGGCTGAAAGCGACAGCATTGTCTGGCCCAGAACCAGGCCTCTTTGTGATGTACTTCCAGTTGCTCCCTTGTTGTCATCTGCTAGCTTAGTCTGGAAAGGAAGGGTATTATATGACAAGCTTTCTGAAAAAGTTGAAAAAGCTCGGTTACTTGGTAAAGTTTTCCAGAAAAACTTCATTGGTGTAGCCCAGCGCATTGAATCTTATGGTGAGAAGGAGGGGAGGCTCTATGCTGTTCTCGCAGGCTGGCCCTGGTTCCATGTAATACACGAAAAACTTCTGACTTCTGACATAAAGCTCCTGCTTGTCCGGTTTACCCAACAACCTGAGTATTTGAGGTTCATCCAGGCCTTTTATTTTGTCTTTTTGGCTGACAAACACTTCAGTCATCGAAAGTCTGTCTCCATTACATCCGTTGGTGTCACTTTTCCATACCACATCATTATACCCATCCAAATCGGCAGGTAGCCCACAGCCGTAAAACAACAATGCAATGATGGGCAGTAAACTGTACTTTTTCAATTGGCTTAGGTCAGGCATTGATGATTTGATCCGGTTTGGAAGTCAGGGTTCTTATTTTGTACATCCAAATTAAGGAGGCAATGCCAACAACTCCCAGTATATAGACGGGAATTAACGAATAGGTCAAAAAATAAGCCAAAAGTGGTTGAATAAGTTGCCTGATGCGCTCGGCGGTGAAAGCCCACTCTCTCATTTCTATGATACCCCCAAGAATGATGATAGAAACCACAATAGTTACAGCTATTACCGATTTCTCTATGATAGAGAAATTACCTTGATTGAACATAAAGAACGAAGTGCCTCCGAGGACAAACAGGTACTGGAAGATCAGGTACGCCGAAAATGCCGACGGTGGATGCAGGTTGAATTTGTGATAGCCGCCTTTGTCAACTTCAGACACACCCTGATAGCCTCCAAGGTAATCGGGGAGCCAGCCTGGCTTGTTAAACAGGATTCTGAGGCCATCACTCAAAGATCTGACTTTTTTGAGTTGCCCCGCCATGTCGATATAATGCTGTAGGTTGGCTTTGATGGGGTTCCAGGTGTTCACAGGCTTGGTAATGCCATAGGTCGGCCGCTCTTCCTCTTCCTGAAAAGTGCCGAAGAGTCGATCCCAAATAATAAATGTGCCACCATGGTTTTTGTCGATATACTTTGGGTCACGGCCATGATGCACCCTGTGGTGGGAGGGAGTATTGAAAATGTATTCGAACCAGCCTAGTTTGCCAATCGTTTCAGTGTGAATCCAAAACTGGTAGACCGTATTCAGGGCGGCGATTAGCACAAACGTAAGTGTGTCCACACCAATAATTGCCAGTGGAAGATAGAAAAAGAAGGTCCAGAACACCTGAAACGAGCCCTGCCTGAGTGCTACAGAGAAATTGTAGTCCTCGCTTTGATGATGAACCACATGGCCTCCCCAAAATAGGTTGATTTCATGGCTCATCCGGTGAGCCCAATAGTAGCACAAGTCCACACCCAGCCAGATAAGGATAAAAGTGTACCAGGTCACAGGTATATTGAAAAGAGCAAAGTGCTCGTAGATCAACTGATAGGTAGTGACAGTAAGTACTTTAAGGAAGGCGCCTGTGATTTGCTGAGTGATACCGCAGCTCATGTTGGTAAGCGCATCATTCAGCCGGTAAATTTTCCTGTGCTGAAAGTGTTGAATGATGAGTTCTACGCCAATCAGAAGAAAATAGATAGGGATAGAAAGAATGACAGGGTTAATGTTCATGGGTGTTACTAATACAGATAACAATGTAATTAAAAAAGCTGTTTATTTAAGAATACTGACTAGTTTTGCATCCAAATTGATGGCTGTCGCATGAAGAGGGTATTTTCATTTATCAGAATTATTTCGCTGCTTTTTTTTCTGGGCGGACTCCTGTTTGTGTATGCTTACTTGCCGGAAAATGTTTCGTTGTACAGCGATGAACTGGGAACGCCGGTCTATTTCATTTCTAAAAGCCAGTTCTTCTATTACTCATTTGCTTTTTCCCTCATTGTTAACCTTTTGTTGTTCATGTTTGGCAAGGTGCTCGATGGTGTGCCTGTCACTGAAGGAAGAGGTTTCTTTTCATCTGAGGTATTCAAGAACAAAACACTTATTTGGCTGGAGGTGCTCATCAGTCTCATCAACGTATTTTTTGTAACAGGCGCTGTCTTTATAGGCGTTTACAACAATCGGGTCAACCTCGACTTTAATAATTTTGCGTATCTGGTCTATTTGGGCACTTTTCTGATTTTTGCCTGGATTCTTTCTTACGGTTTTGTTCTCCGTTACCGGAGCTATCAACCCTCTTAATATCAGTATTTTAGTGCTGGGGTATTCAATCAATAGTTGAATATAAATCCTTCATTTACAGCAAGTTAAGAGAAATTATATTCCAGAAAATTTCCATAATTATCCTAAATTCACTGCAATTTTTGGCCCCAGATACGGTCAAAATGATGGAAACTTTCTGCGATTGAAGGACTTATGGCAAACGAACAAGCTGCAGTATCAAATTACACCGAAGACAATATTCGTTCACTTGACTGGAAAGAGCATATCAGGCTCAGGCCCGGTATGTATATCGGCAAGCTCGGCGACGGTGCTGCGATGGATGACGGTATTTATGTGATGGTAAAGGAGATCATCGACAACAGTATCGATGAACACATGATGGGCAATGGAAAGGTGATCAACGTGAAGGTGACCGACCATAGGGTGGAGGTGCGTGACTTTGGGCGTGGCATACCTCTTGGTAAAGTCATCGACTGTGTGTCAAAGATCAACACAGGTGGAAAATACGATTCTAACGCCTTTCAAAAATCGGTAGGCTTGAACGGAGTGGGTACCAAAGCTGTGAACGCCCTTTCGGACTACTTCAAGGTGCAGTCATTCAGAGAAGGTCGCACTAAATTGGCCGAGTTTCACCAGGGAGAGCTGACCACAGATGCACCGGAAACAACTACTTCTGAAAGAAATGGTACGCTGACCGTCTTTGAACCCGATGGCACCATCTTCAAGAACTTCCATTTTATTCCTCAGTATCTCGACAATCTGCTTTGGAACTATGCTTTCCTTAATGCCGGATTGACGATCAATTTCAACGGAGTTAAGTATTATTCAGAAAACGGACTTCTTGACCTCCTGAACCGTAAGACCAACGAAGAGGAGTTGCGTTACCCAATTATTCACCTGAAAGGAGAGGACATTGAGATAGCCATTACACATAATAACCAGTACGGCGAAGAATATTACAGCTTTGTTAATGGTCAGTATACAACCCAGGGAGGTACGCACCTGGCGGCTTTCCGGGAAGCGCTGGTGAAAACGGTGAGAGAGTTCTACAAAAAGGACTTTGATGCATCAGACGTGCGTACAAGTATTGTAGGAGCTATTGCCGTGCGTGTGCAGGAGCCTGTGTTTGAGTCTCAAACCAAGACCAAGCTAGGGTCTCAAAGCGTTGGCCCCGAAGGACCAACCATGCGTACTTTCATCAACGACTTTATTAAAAAATACCTCGACGACTTTCTGCACAGTCATCCTTCTGTGGCGGAAGCACTGCAAAAGCGGATTATTCAGTCTGAGAGGGAACGCAAAGAAATTGCAGGTATTAAGAAGCTGGCCAATGACAGGGCAAAAAAGGCCAACCTGCACAACAAGAAGCTGAGAGATTGCCGCATACACTTCGACGACCTGAAGAATGAGCGCCGGGATGATTCCATGATCTTCATTACCGAGGGTGATTCCGCTTCTGGCTCCATCACCAAGTCACGGGACGTTCAAACGCAGGCTGTGTTCAGTTTGCGTGGTAAGCCATTGAACTGCTACAGCCTGACGAAAAAAATTGTGTATGAAAACGAGGAGTTTAACCTTCTTCAACATGCACTCAATATTGAGGATGGGCTGGAAGGGCTTCGCTACCGCAAAATCATTATTTCTACTGATGCTGACGTGGATGGGATGCATATCAGACTACTGATGCTGACTTTCTTTCTGCAGTTTTTTCCTGATCTGGTTCGAAACGGCCATGTGTACATTTTGGAAACACCGCTTTTCAGGGTTAGGAATAAGAAGGAAACTATCTATTGCTATAGCGATGAGGAGAGGCAGCAGGCCATCAACAAGCTTGGGTCTAAGCCGGAAATAACCCGATTCAAAGGACTGGGGGAGATATCACCAGAGGAGTTCGGCAAGTTTATCGGGGAAGATATGCGACTGGAGCCTATCATTTTGAAGAAGGAAACCAAAATTCCTCAATTACTCGAGTTTTTTATGGGCAAGAATACACCAGACAGGCAGATCTTCATTATCGATAACCTGAAGATAGAAAAGGATTTGGTGGAAGAAGTGGTGATAGAGGATTGATTGTAATTTTATTGCAATTATTCATTTATTGTAAATTTTATACAAAATTTATATAATTGTAATTATATTACAAAATAGTAAAAATTGCAATTATGTACTTTGTTTTAATGGGGGACATTGTTGGGAGCTCAGAAAAGAAAGGAGCGACCTTAATGACTAGTTTTAAATCGGTCATTCAATCGGCAAACGGCAACTTTTCGAACCAGATATTGTCTCCACTCACTATCACGTTAGGTGATGAGTTTCAGGGAGTAGTGCATGATCTAAGGTCAGTGATAGATATCATCTTTCATATAGACCAGTCGCTCATTGGCACAAACCCTGAGTTCAGGATCCGATACAGCATGCAATATGGCCCCATTGACACACCGGTCAATAAGGAAAATGCCCATGGCATGCTGGGTGAAGGACTTACCAGGGCCAGAAAAGGCCTGGAAGAGATGAAGCAAAAGAAGTTGCACTATCGCATGGTAACAACGGATAGTCAAACCGACGATATGTTGAATGGGTTGTTTCGATTGTACGACTCTTTCTACAGTGACTGGTCAAAAAATGACCGTGAATACCTGGAGCGCTTCTTTGAGCAGGACGATTATAAGTGGGTAGGAGAGCAGCTTTCAAAAGACCCATCCACAGTTTGGAGAAAACGTATTTCCCTCAAGCTGGATGAATTTAACATAGCTAAGGAGTTGATAAGATCAACAGCAAACGCATTTGAATGAGCCACTGGGTATACATCATACTGGTTTTAATTGGCGGCGAAGCATTGTCGGTGCTGTTGTTTTGGCTCTTGTCAAAAATATTCACAGGCAAGGACGGGGCAGGCATAAGCAAGCGATCCGTTTTCAAAGGCATAGTGGAGCGTCTATTCCTTTTTTTCGCACTAACACACGACTTGCCCCATGTGCTGACACTGCTGGGAGCGCTAAAAATTGCTACGAGAATTAAGGATGAAAACAAAATATCAAACGATTACTTTTTAGTAGGCAACCTGCTGTCGATCAGCCTGGCCATTGCCTATTTTATTATCTGGAGAGAAGTTTTGAAGTAAAGTATGGAAGAAGAGAACCTTAACAGTCACGAAGGAGAAGATCAGATTCACGATGTGGTAGCAGTTTCGGGTATGTACGAAAGCTGGTTCCTCGATTATGCATCTTATGTAATTTTGGAAAGGGCCGTGCCGGCGATTGAAGACGGATTCAAGCCAGTACAACGGCGTATCCTGCACGCCATGAAGGAAATGGACGATGGTCGCTTCAACAAAGTGGCGAACATCATAGGTAGTACCATGCAGTACCATCCGCACGGCGACGCTTCCATTGGCGATGCCATTGTTAATATTGGTCAGAAGGACCTGCTGATTGAAACCCAGGGCAACTGGGGAGATATCCGCACAGGAGACAGAGCCGCAGCACCCCGTTACATCGAAGCCCGATTGTCGAAGTTTGCTCTCGAAGTGGTTTTCAATCCGCAAACCACCAACTGGCAGCTTTCTTACGATGGCCGTAAACGTGAGCCAGTCACTCTTCCGGTTAAATTTCCGCTACTTCTGGCGCAGGGAGTGGAAGGTATTGCTGTTGGCCTCTCCACAAAGCTGTTGCCGCACAACTTCCGGGAGCTGATCGAAGCTTCCATTGCCGTGCTTAAAGGCAAAAAGACCAATATTATGCCCGACTTTCCTACAGGTGGTCTGGCAGACTTTTCTGACTACAATGAAGGCAAGAGGGGCGGCAAAGTCCGTGTGAGAGCCAAAATAGAGGAACTCGACAAAAAGACGCTCATCATCAAAGACATTCCATTTGGCACCACCACCACTAACCTGATGGACTCTATCGTGAAAGCCAACGATAAGGGAAAGATCAAGGTCAAAAAGGTGGTGGACAACACGGCCAAGGATGTTGAAATTGAGGTGCATCTGGCACCGGGCGTGTCGCCTGATATCACTATCGATGCCTTGTACGCCTTCACCGATTGTGAAGTATCCATTTCTCCCAACGCCTGTGTGATTGTTGAAGACAAGCCTGTATTCATGTCGGTCAATGACATTCTGAAGGTTTGTACCAATCAAACGGTCAACCTGCTCAAGCGGGAGCTGGAAATAAGAAGAGCAGAATTGATGGAAAAAATGCTCTTTTCTTCATTGGAAAAGATATTTATCGAAAACCGAATCTATCGGGACATTGAAGAATGTGAAACCTGGGAAGCTGTTTTGGATACTATTGATAAAGGGCTTGATCCTTTCAAAAACCAGTTTTACCGTGAGATTGTACAGGACGACATTCTGAAACTGACTGAAATCAAGATCAAGAGAATCTCCAAATTTGACTCCTTCAAGGCCGACGAGCTGATGAAGAAACTTCAGGAAGAGTTGGAAGAAGTCAACTATAACCTGGAGAACCTGGTGGAATATGCTATCAAGTATTACCAAAGCCTTCTTGATAAATACGGTAAAGGAAGAGAGAGGCTTACCGAAATAGCTCAGTTCGATACTATTGCGGCTACCGTGGTGGCGGCCAACAACCAGAAGCTGTATGTCAACCGAGCAGATGGCTTCATAGGCTACGGACTGAAGAAGGACGAATACATATGCGAGTGCTCTGATCTGGACGATATCATCGCCTTCAGGAGGGATGGGAAGTTTTCTGTCGTCAAAATACAGGACAAGGTGTTTGTCGGTAAGGACATCCTTTACGCAGGTGTGTTCAAGAAAAACGATGAACGCATGGTGTACAATGCCGTGTATGTAGATGGCAAATCAGGCCGATCCATGATCAAGCGCTTCCAGGTGCTGGGCGTTACCCGTGACAAAGAATATGACGTCAGCAAAGGCGAAAAAGGCTCCAGGGTATTGTATTTTTCGGCCAATCCTAATGGAGAGGCGGAAATCATTAATATCAGCCTTACATCCGGCTCGAAGGCCAAGAAGAAAGTTTTTGATTTTGATTTTTCGGAAATAGAGATCAAAGGCCGTGCTTCGCAGGGCAATATTCTGACGAAATATCCAGTAAGAAAGATCGTATTGAAGGAAGCAGGCAGGTCAACGCTGGGTGGACTCGATATATGGTACGACGCCACCATCGGACGACTCAATACTGACGATAGGGGAGAGCATCTTGGTAATTTCCTGGCGGACGATAAAATCATTGCCTTCTATCAGGATGGCAGCTATGAGCTTACTTCGTTTGAGCTGACTAATAGATTTGACTATCATCAAATCCTCGCTCTTCAGAAATTCAACCCGAAAGCCGTTATCAGTGCAGTGTACTTAGATGGGAAGACGAAGGTACACTTTGGTAAGCGATTCCAGATTGAGACTAGTACGGTAGAAAAGAAATTTGTGTTCATTTCTGAGGAAAAGGGATCTAAGCTGCTACTGGTGAGTTCGCATGCGTCGCCATCTTTTGAAGTCAGTTATAAAAAGAAGGGCAGCAAGGAAACAGAAAAAGAGATCATTGTATTTGAGGAATTCATTGACATCAAGGGATGGAAGGCAGTTGGTAACAAATTAAATTTCCCAGACATCAAAAAGCTGGAGTGGTTGGCCAATGAAGACCCAGGGACAGAGGAGAAGGATGACAATGATGACGACTCTGGGCCAGACACTACTGAAACTGGTGGTGACACCTCACCGGCAGCAACCGACGATAAGCAGGAAATAGCTGAAACAGTAAAGAAGTTGAAGGAAGAGTTCAGCAAAGAAACTGATGAGAATTTTGACGTGGGAAGCAGCATAGACCTGGATATTAAAAAACCAAAAAGCAATGGAGAGGACCAACTTGGTCTTTTCTGATTTGCAGACAATAGATGGATGATGCCACCAGAGAGAAGCTAATTAATTACCTGGGAAGTTTCGTAACCCCCGAAAGGGCGGCGAAGGTGCAACAGGTGCTTGAGAAGAGAACTCGTCACATTACGGTGGTAATGGAAGATTTCGAAAACTCTCTGAACGTAAGCGCCGTTCTAAGGTCATGCGAGGCGATGGGAGTGCAGGATGTTCACATCATCGAAAACCAGTTTAGGAATAAATTAAGTGCTTATGTGGCCAAAGGCGGCAGTAAATGGCTGACTATTACTAAGCACAATGAGGGCCAGCCGACGAATAGTGCTCGTTGCTTGCAGTTGTTGAAAGAGGCCGGTTATCAGATATGGGTAACCAGTCCGGATCAATCTGTATCCAACTTGAACGACGTTGATATAGATTCAAAAGTAGCCCTGGTGTTTGGTACGGAATTCGACGGTGCGTCGAAAGAGGCACTTGAGATGGCCGACAAAAGAGTGTGCCTGGCCATGCAAGGTTTCACCGAGAGTTATAATGTTTCAGTAAGTGTAGCCTTGTGTTTGCATGTTTTGTTAAGGAAGTTAAGAGACTCGGAAATTGATTGGTGTATGAGTAAAGAAGAAAAGAAGCAGTTGACCCTGGAGTGGTATCGTAAGATTGTTAGGAGATCTGATATTCACGAAGTGAGATTTCTTTCAGGCATTTAGTATTAGCGCTGACGGATGCGGTTTTTACTAAAAATGCTTTTTATGCTTGGCGCATTGGTGTTTGCCTTTGTCATCGCCAGTAATGTATGGATCATGTGGAAGACAACAGATGATATCCATTTCAACGTCGAAGAAATCCCGGCTGTTGATGTCGGCGTGGTGCTCGGAACATCGAAAAGAAGCGTGGATGGTGGGGCTAATTCGTTTTTCACTACCAGAATGGAAGCCGCAGCTAAACTATATAAGGCTGGTAAAGTAAAGCACCTGATACTCAGCGGCGATAACAACACCAAGTATTACAATGAGCCGCAGGATATGTTCAATGCCCTTATGTTGCTGGGTGTGCCTGAGGAAGACATGACAAAGGACTATGCGGGCTTTCGAACCCTTGACTCCATAGTGCGTTCAAAGGAAGTGTTTGGGCAAAACGAGATCGTTATTATCACCCAGCAATTTCATGCCTACCGGGCGCTTTTTATCAGTAAGTTTTATGGTATAAAAGCAGTTACCTTTGCATCCGATGATGCGGCAAAATCAGGGATGAAGTCTGTGGTGAGCAGAGAATGGCTTGCCAGGCCGAAAGCAATTTTAGACCTTTACATTCTCAGGCAACCCCCCAAATTCCTCGGTGAGAAGGAAATTATAGAGATTAGAAAATAATTCTCACATTTTTTGAACGATTTAGCGAGAAAAGTGTCCTTTAAGATGTTGTTGGTTTACCAAACCTATGAAAAGAGTACAAATTCTCTTTCTGTTAGTTAGTCTGTCTATTTCCAATTGGGTTCAGGCCCAGGGCACAACCGTGGTATGGGGTAAAGTCACTGAGGCCTCCACTGGTAGTCCGATTCCCTTTGCTAATGTGATCTTCAAGGGCACTTCCATTGGTGCCACCACTGATTTTGAGGGTTATTACAAACTTAGCACTACTCAGAGTTTCGATTCCATTCACTTTAGCTACATAGGGTTCGTCCCTAAAACGAAATTTATTGTGGCCGGAAAGGAACAAAACATCAATATTCAATTGGAAGAAGATGTGGTCAACCTTCAGGAGCTTGTTTTTGAAGCTGGAGAGAACCCTGCTTTTCAAATACTTAGAAACATAGTAGATCACAAAAAAGCCAATGATAAGAGAAAACTGTTGGCCTATGAATACGAGGCGTACACTAAGATTGAGATGGATATTGACAACATCTCCGACAAGTTTAAGCAGCGTAAGATCATTCAGAAAGTCACTTCTGTGCTCGATAGCATTGAGCAAATTGCCGGCGACGATGGCAAACCGGTGCTGCCAGTGTTCATTTCGGAAGCCATCAGCAAATACTATTACAAAGACAGTCCCAGAATGGCGCACGAGACCGTTTTGAATACGAAAGTAACCGGGGTGGGGGTAACCGATGGCACGCTTACGTCGCAAGTGATCGGTGCCTCTTTTCAGCAATACAACTTTTATCAGAATTGGCTGAATATTGTCGGCAAGGACTTCGTGTCGCCTATTTCGGATGGTTGGAAGATCAATTATGAATACGACCTGGTGGATAGCCTTTGGCTTGGTGATTACTATTGCTACCGGCTGGATTTTTTTCCGAAGAGGGAGCAGGACCTGGCCTTCCGTGGCTCGATGTGGATTCACAAAGACACCTGGGCTATCAGGCAAATTGACGTAACGGTCGGAAAAGAGGCGAATGTCAACTTCATTGAGAAGATCAAAATTCAACAGGAGCTGGTGCCCACTACTGAAGGTGCCTGGCTGCCTGCCAAAACCCGGGTAATGATTGACGTAAGTGAGCTCACCACCCGATCAGCTGGGTTTCTTGCTAAGTTCTATGTGTCCAACAAAGACATTGTGGTGAATCAGCCAAAGCCTGATAAGTTCTACGAAAACCCCATTGAGATGGTGGAGGACGTTAACGATCGGGCAGGCGACAATGAGTTTTGGGCAGATATCAGGCACGACACCCTTAGTGCGACGGAAGTTCACGTGTATGAAATGATTGACACGCTGACGAAAATTCCCGTAATCAAGACCTATACGGACATTATTCAGACCGGGTACACAGGCTATTACAAAATAGGAAAGTTCGACATAGGCCCCTATTCCTATTTCTTTGGCAATAACAATATAGAGGGCACCAGGCTGGGGCTTGGAGGTAGAACCAATATTGGCTTCAGCAGAAAATGGGAGTTAAGTGCCAATGTAGCCTATGGTTTCAAAGACGAGGAATGGAAGTACAAGTTTCACGTACGACGGATTTTGAGCCGTAGCCCCTGGACCGAGGTGAAATACATGCACCAGAAGGAAATCGATCAGATTTGGCTCTTGAATGATGACATTGATAACGCCAACGTCTTTTACACGTTTTCCCGCTTTGGCACACTGATAGATCCTTTTCTCCGGCAAAAGAACTACTTTACTTTTTTCACAGTGCTGGGCCGTGGCCTTTCTCAGCGAGTATCGTATCGTCAGGAATACTTCAAGCCACTATTTGACTTTGCATACTATAAAGACCCCTATGCTGAAACGCCCACGGTTCGAAACAACCTGAGTGTTGCAGAGGTAATTTTCGACACCCATTACGCCCCTGACGAAATTTTTGTCATCAACGACAACCAGCGGGTAAGCATGGGCACCATTCGCTGGCCAGCTGTTAACTTTCGCTACACGCTTGGCCTTAGTGCCCTCGGGGGCGATTTTACCTATCACAAACTCGGTTTGTCGATTGAAAAACGGCAAAAAATGGGCATTTTCGGAGTGGGTTATCTGACATTGAGCGGCGGCTATAACTTCAATAATTTGCCTTATCCGTTGCTCAAGGCACACATAGGAAACCAAACGCCTTTCTATTTTAACTTTGCCTACAACATGATGGACTACTTCGAGTTCGTTACCGATAAGCATGTGGCATTCAGATGGAACCACTCATTCAACGGGTTTCTGCTCAACAGCATTCCGGCAATCAAAAAGTTGAAATGGAGACTTGTAGGCACTGTCAATGTGCTTTATGGCGGCGTAGGGAAGAAGAACTACAACCTGATACCGCCCAGTTACGACGCCAATGGCGACGAAATAGCGCCGTTCTTCGCTCTTGGCCAGTGGCCTTACATAGAGGCCGGTTATGGTGTGGAGAATATTTTCCGGTTTTTCAGAGTTGATTTCATCCACAGGCTTACTTACACCAATCGCCCAGGGGTAAATAATTTTGGGATTAAATTCAGCTATAAGTTTTCTTTGTAGTATGGCGTTCACTACACAAAGAACTTCTCTCGGTTTAATACTTTTCTCGGTCGTGTGCATGGTGGGGTGCTCATCTCCTCCGGCATCATTGCCAATTGCAGATAGTCCAAACCCCGACAAAGCCTACTACAGTGAGCTATTAGCACTTGTGGAAGACAAAGTGCTGGAAGATCCCGACAACCTCGGGCTCAGGGTCAAATTAGCTTCATATCATCAAACGCTTGAATGGCCGGAGATGGCCAACGCCAATATCGAGGCGATTTTAAGGATGGCACCCAAAAATCCGGAGGTGATGGTGCTGGTGGCCGACTACTACATCCATAGAAACGATTTTGAGAGGAGTTGGATATATGCCCAGCAGGCCGATAGGCTGGGTTCGGTTCACCCTAGTTTGTCGCTGATTAAATCAAAATATCACTATTCCAGAAGGAACTACAGTGAGGCTGCCAGGTACCTGAATCATTATTTTGACACCGGAGGCAAGCTCCCCGAAGCATTTCTTGTGGCGGCAGAACTTGACCTCCAGAAGAAAGACACCACCAAAGCGTTGTCCATTTTGGAGAAGGGGGTCGCTGCTAACCCAGGTCATAAGAGTATGATCCGCCTGTTGGTGACCCTGCACGAGCAACGAAGCCAGCTAACCGAGTTGGTTGCCGTATTGGAGGGGTATGCTGAAGTCACAGATGACCATAGAACTTACAGGGCGGAGTTGCTTGACGCTTACTTCAAGGCTGCTGACTATGGAAAAGCATCCGGGTTTGCTGCTAGCTGGCCTGAGCCCTCCGAAAACGGACTCTTTCAATACGGGAGCCTGATGCTCGAATCGTCGATGATCGACTCCGCCTTTTGGTATGCTGAACGGATGATTCAGCAAGATTCCCTAAGTGTGTCCGGACGTTTGCTCAAAGCACGCTACTTTAACCGTAAGGGTAGAATGGGGGACGCTTATAATTTTTACACGTCGGCGCTGGCGTTGGATTCCACCAACCAAATAGCCCTTGAAGAACGGGGTATTGTTGCTGGAAAAATTGCATATTTGCGAAAACTTAGGGAGCAGCAGGCGGCAATGCCGGTGTTTGATCTGGCTCCGAAGAAATCTGATAATTAGTAGAATTGAATGAGTAACGAGAAAATTAAGCTTACCCTCCCTGATGGAAGCGTTCGGGAATATGATAAGGGGGTAACTGGGTTGGATGTGGCAATGAGCATCAGCGAGGGGTTGGCCAGGAATGTTTTGGTTGCCAAATTCAATGGAAACGTAATTGATGCATTCCGTGCCATCACGGAAGACGGCACTTTTCAGTTGCTCACCTGGAATGACAAAGAGGGTAAATCAACTTTTTGGCACTCTTCAGCACACTTGATGGCTGAGGCGCTTGAAGCACTGTATCCGGGTGTTAAGCTGGGTATCGGGCCGCCGATTGAAAACGGTTTTTATTACGACGTTGATTTTGGGAACAGGGAATTTACAGCCGCCGAGCTTCCTAAAATAGAGGAAAAAATGCTGGAGCTGGCGAGGCAAAAAAATGCCTTTTCCCGCCGGGACATCAGCAAGAAAGATGCCGTGGCCTACTTTGAAGAGAAGGGCGATCCTTACAAGCTGGAGCTTATTGCCGATTTGGCAGATGGCACCATTTCTTTTTACGAGCAGGGCAACTTCACTGATCTTTGCCGGGGACCGCATATTCCCAATACCGGCTTTATCAAAGCGACCAAGATACTGAACATTGCCGGTGCGTACTGGCGTGGTAATGAGAAGAACAAGCAGCTTACAAGGCTTTATGGGATTACTTTCCCTAAACAGGGAGAGCTCAAAGAATACTTGGAGCTACTTGAAGAGGCTAAGAAGCGTGATCATAGAAAAATAGGCAAGGAACTGGAGCTTTTCACTTTCTCAGAAAAGGTGGGCAAAGGACTTCCCTTGTGGTTGCCTAAGGGTGCCATTCTTCGTGAGCGCCTTGAAAACTTCATGCGCAAAGCGCAGGTGAAAGCAGGTTACGACCAGGTGGTGTCACCTCATATTGGCAGTAAGGAGTTATATGTAACTTCAGGCCACTACGAAAAATATGGCAAAGATTCTTTTCAGCCCATCAACACACCAGAGGAAGGGGAAGAGTTTCTTTTGAAGCCGATGAACTGCCCTCACCATTGTGAGATGTACAAAAGCAAGCCGAGGTCGTACAAGGACTTGCCTGTGAGGTACGCTGAGTTTGGTACTGTCTACCGTTACGAGCAAAGTGGCGAGCTGCACGGCCTGACTCGTGTGCGAGGCTTTACTCAGGACGATGCGCATATTTTCTGCCGCCCGGATCAGGTGAAGGAGGAATTTGCTAAGGTAATTGACCTGGTATTGTATGTATTTAAGTCATTGGGCTTCAGCGACTACAATGCTCAGGTATCGCTGAGAGATCCTGAGACACCCGAAAAATACATCGGTACTGAGGAGAACTGGGTAATTGCAGAAAATGCGATTATAGAGGTGGCCGCTGCAAAGGGACTAAAAACAACTGTAGAGCTTGGAGAAGCAGCTTTTTACGGCCCTAAACTCGATTTTATGGTCAAAGATGCTCTTGGTAGAAACTGGCAGCTCGGAACCATTCAGGTAGACTATACATTGCCTGATCGCTTCGAACTTGAGTATGTGGGTGCCGATAACCAGAAGCACAGGCCGGTTATGATCCACAGAGCACCGTTCGGCTCTATGGAGCGCTTTGTGGCTATTCTGATTGAAAGCACTGCCGGCGAGTTTCCGTTGTGGTTATCACCAGAGCAGATTGCCATCCTGCCCATTTCGGAGAAATTCCATGACTACGCCAATCAGGTTAGGCTGATGCTTCAGGAGAACGATATTAGGGGAAACGTGGATGAAAGAGATGAGAAAATAGGCCGGAAGATCAGGGATGCGGAAATCAAAAAGATTCCGTTCATGTTGATTGTAGGGGAGAAGGAGGCGGAAAGTAAAACCATTGCTCTTAGGGAGCATGGCAAGGGAGATATCGGCACCTTTTCGGGCAGCGAATTCGTTGACTATTTTGGAAAGCGAATAAAAATGAGTCTGGCAGGCGAAAAAGAAGCCTGAGGATTATAGAAGGCTATTTATAAAAGCGGCTTGCTGCTTTTGATTAGAAGAATTTTTGTGGATATTTGCATCCTTGTTTTGAAACCTAAATACGGAGGTATAAAATTTTAAGACCGAGACCACGAGGTTTTAGGGGTAAACCTGAAGAACCTTACAAGATTAATGAGAGAATTGAAGCCCGTGAGGTAAGGGTAATAGCCGAAGATGGAAATCTTGGCGTTATTCCAACCCGGGATGCAATCAAAATTGCCAAAGAGCAAAACCTGGATTTGGTGGAGATTTCTCCTACTGCCGTTCCTCCTGTTTGCCGTATAGTTGACTATTCGAAGTTCAAATACGAGCAAAAGAAGAAACAAAAGGAAATCAAGGCCAAAGCCCAGAAGACTGTCATTAAAGAAATTCGTTTTGGTCCTAACACGGATGATCATGACTTCAACTTCAAATTGAAGCACGCCATCAACTTTCTTAAGGAAGGTTCCAAAGTAAAAGCATACGTACAGTTTGTGGGCAGAACAATCGTATTTAAGGAAAGAGGAGAAATCCTTCTGCTTAAGTTCGCTCAGGAGTTGGAAGAGTATGGAAAGGTAGAGCAATTACCCAGGCTCGAAGGAAAGCGAATGTCACTATTCGTTGCTCCCAAGGTCGCTAAGAAATAATTTTTGTTAAACTATATATACAATGCCGAAAGTTAAAACCAAATCGGGAGCAAAGAAACGCTTTAAGCTAACGGGGACTGGTAAAATCAAACGTAAGCATGCTTTCAAAAGCCACATTCTTACTAAGAAGGAAACCAAGCAAAAGCGCTCTCTTACTGACATGACTTTAGTACACAAGTCAGACGAGAACAGAGTAAGAGATATGCTCAACATCTAAGAAAAACTTAGGTTCTATGTTTCACCAGGTTTTTGGTCAACAAGTGTTCTGAGTAGAACCACCAAACACCAAAAAATGTAATTACTATGCCAAGATCAGTAAATCACGTAGCGTCAAGAGCGAGGAGAAAGAAAATCCTCAAAGCAGCCAAAGGTTTTTATGGCCGCAGAAAAAATGTTTGGACGGTAGCTAAGAATGCCGTTGAAAAAGCATGGAAATATGCTTATGAAGGCCGCAAGCAGAAGAAGAGAAACTTCAGAGCTTTGTGGATTCAGCGTATCAATGCAGGTGCCAGAGAGCACGGAATATCTTATTCTGTATTGATGGGCAAAATGAAAACTTCCAAGATCGATTTGAACCGTAAGGTACTTGCCGACCTGGCCATGAACCACCCCGAAGCTTTCAAAGCTGTGGTGGACAAGGTAAAGTAGTTCGACAAGCCTTTGTCAATAATATTAAAAGCCCCATTATGGGGCTTTTTTTAGTTTAAGGGCGAATGATTTACCGAAAGCAAAAGGCTGCTAAATGCTGTTGCCTCCAAAGAGGTACTTCCTGGCTGAGTTGTAATCGATGAAATAGGTGAGCCTTACCGACAAGCTATTGACCTGGGGCAGGCTCAAGGTCTTGTCAAAGTTTTCAGCAAAATTAATGTCGGTGTTATTGTCACTTGAGCTGATGGAGTCTTTCCAAACCACATTCAAAAAGCTGCCTGGCGCAATTTGATAGAAGTAAACAAAGTCAACATTGAGCGCATTGAAGTTGGTATCGTGCTGCTTCTGTCCTGATTCGTCGATGCCTTCATACTCAGAGTCGGCCAATTGTCCGTTGCCCCGCAGGTCATAAAACCCATTGTATTTAACATTGCTCCAATAGTGCCTTACCCTGAGGGTCAGCCCCATTTTGTTATTGAACGTGTATTTAGTGCCAAGGATATTATTTGTGGTAAGGACGTCTCTTTCTCCAAAAATGATCTCATCAAGCGATTCGTCATCAGCATACAATTTGGTAACGTAGCCCTTAGAGTCCTCAGAGCTCTCTCTGCTAACCCGGAAATCGATGGATAGCCTGTTGTTGACTCTGTAGCGGATGGAGGCTCCCAATGAATTGTACGCTTGCTCCCAGTCGGGTCTTCTCCAGGTATTTTGGCTTACATATATTTTTACGGCTTTGCGGGAATCGCTTTCTACCCATGAGTTCACACTGTAGGAACCCGGCTGAACAAAATAGTAGCCCTCTTCTCTGGGTTCAAAGTAGTCGTAACTGTCGATAGGCTTCAGGCTTGACGACATCCCCACTCCCCAAAAGTTCTTGAACTGGGCGTAAGTAGATGCGTAAACGTCGGTGCTTGTGAATGTTCTTGGTTCAAAAAGCTGCCGGTAGGATCCGCTTACATTGGCCCGGTAGTAGTTAAATACCCCCATGGGCTTAAATATTCTGTACATGAGCGACACGTTGTGGGAGACACTGTTGGCTGCCCTGTTAAATCCAAAATCGTTTGGATTGTAGTCTTTGCTCTCTACGCTTCTGCTGACACCATACTGAAAGCTTCTGCTTACTTTTGAAAGGCCCACGCTGTACTTATATCCATCTTCCAATTCGCTTGACACACTGGCGTGTTCAGCATTGTAGATGTTAGAAACGGCACCAAACGCTGAGAACCGGTAGGTGTTGGTGCTGTCGAGCAAACTGACACTTGCCCCTGTGACGTTGGCATCGTTGGCACCATCAAGTCTCGTTACGTTGGTATTGATCAGGTTGACGTTGGAGTTGTTTTTCAGGATCTTGTCTACCACCAGCACATTGAAGTTGGTCAGCGGATCAACCTGCTCCTCTCTGGTTTCGCCGGTCTCAATATTGCGTATGCTGGCGTGCGTCTTGTTGGTCAGCGCATTAAGGAAGCCAAGTCCCCAGCCTTCCCCATTTCTGCCAGAGATTTTGGTTGCATTGATCAAAGGTGCTGCCGACGGAGAACTACTCACTTCTTCTGTTTCGTTATTGTAGTCAATCCCGCCAAAAGTAGCGCCGATACGTCTGGAATACACCAGATCGCCCTTGTCGAATAGTTCCGTTCCCTCCGTGAAGAACTGCCTGTTTTCGCTGTACTGTACCTCGTAGGCGGAAAGGTTCAGCACTACGTTATCGGACTGTACCTGGCTAAAGTCGGGGATGAGGGCCATGTCGAGGGTATAAGACTCGTTGATGCCATATTTAAGATCCATGCCACCAGTAAACGAAAATTTTTCTTTGCCATTGACCCCATCGTTTGTGTAAATGGTGGTAGCGTAGGGGAGTAGCGATAAGCGAACCGGTGGTTTGATGTCTTCAAGCCCTCTGAGCACTCCCGATTGGTTCACAGTACCCCTGATCGAATTGTCTACCGGATTCCAATATGATTCCTCCTGATTTCGTTTTACCTGGCGATAAAAGTTGATACCCCAGTTTTGTTGAGAAGTAGCTGGAAACCGGAGAGCATAGTAGGGAATCTTTACTTCTACAGTCCAGCCGTGGTCGTCATAGGCAATGGCACTTTCCCAAACAGCATCCCAATTTTCGTCCCAATTATCGCCATTGATGAAGTAGTCGCCTTGCACGCCTGCGGCTGACACGAAAAAGCTGAAAGCATTTTGACCGCTGTTGTAAGGGTCGACCAAAATACCAAACCAGTCTGTGTTCCTGTTGAAGTCGTCTCTTTTGCCAAATTCTCTTCTTATTTCGGACGGATTTGGATCGTATAGTCTTGCTGAAAGGTAGAGGGCATTGTCGTCATACACCAACTCAACGGCAGTTAGAAAATCCGATTTTTCACCGTTGTTCGGTTTGAATTGAGTGAACTGGGTGGGTGTCGGGCTTTGACTCCATATGTCTTCGTCAAGGATGCCATCCACTTTTGGACTACTTGTGATGCGTTTGGTGGCAAACTCATTTTTACCGGAGCCGGAGGCTGACACCAGGCGTGGAGAGAAAAGAAAAATTAAAAGAAAACAACCAAGGGGTAAGAGTTCTTTACGATCTAATTTGAACATTAAGGGCTATTTGTTAAACTAACTGTGCTAATATGCTATGCAAATTTAGCTATGATCGCCTTTAGCTCATCCCAAATTCTGATAAATGGTAAGGGTTTGTGACATCTTTTTACACTATTGGCTGATGGTGTTCCCGTGCACAATCCCATTATTCAACAAATTACCTTGCCGTCGTCAGCGCAGCTTTTAAGTCCGCCAATAGTTCATCACGCTTTGTTTTACCAACGTTGTTAAGCATGATAATCACACTGCCTGTGGCAAGATCTCGTTCAATATAGGTGCGAAAGCTGGTGAGTGTGCCACCATGACTTACAAAAGCTGGAGCATCCTTGTCCAGCGCCCAGCCAAAGCCATACCATGAGGTGGAGCCATCATTGAGGGTCATTGGCGAATAGACCTCGCTCATGGCCGCCGCTGACACCAATTTATTGGTCTGCAAGGCCAGGTGCCATTGATACATATCGTCAACGTTGGAGTACAACCCACCCCCGCCAGTGGTAAAGAAAGGATAGTCATCTTCCTTCCCATTAGCATCAAAGCCTTTGCAGCGATTGGTTCTTTGGGGCTTTGTCTCATCATACGCTACGGTACTTTTCATGCCAATCGGCTGAAAAACATTCTTTTGCATAAAGGAATTGAACCCCATTCCGCTGATTTGCTGCACGATAGAAGAGAGGAGCACGTAAGCCGTATTGGAGTATTCGTATTTAGCTCCGGGAGCAAACCGCAGTGCCATGATACCTTTAACGACTTCCACAACATCTGTATTGGTAAACCCGGGTCGGGAAGCTCCGAGGCCGTAATAGTCTGGAATACCGGAGGTATGGGTGAGCAGATGGCGAATGGTAACCGAACGGGCCCAGTCTGGAAAAGAAGGGAAGTACTTACTTAGTTTGTCATCAATGGTCAGTAATTTTCTCTCTTTCAATAGCATGATGGCCATGGCAGTGAACTGTTTGGACACAGACGCCATATAAAAAGTAGAACTAGTATCCAGTGGCCTCCTTTTGTCAAAATCGGCCATACCATAAGCTTTTTTGAGTAATATGCCGTTTTTGTCAGCAACGAGAATGGTGCCGTTGTAGTACCCATCCTTGTGATAGCGTTCAACCATTTGGTCGAGCGTTTCAGTAATAGATATGGAGGTACTCGATGTGAAAATAAGGAGTAGACTCAGGGTAACCAGCGAGATTGATTTCATAGCAGTCACTTTTCTTTTCTAAAAGATAGCTCATGCTGTAGGAACAAAAAAGCATTTTTGACAGTAGTGGCTTGTTTAAAGAAAAGGTACAATCATCTTCACTTGCCCTCATTGCTATATCACCCAAACTTTTGTTAGTTTTCCACTTAATTAGCGTTCATGGACAGAAGAAAATTTATTACAGGGAGTTTGCTGGTTACGGGGGGTGGGCTGCTAGCCCCAACAATGGCGAAAGCCGAAAGCAAAGCTTTTGCCTCAGGAACCTGGCCAGGCCGTATTGTCAAACCCAAAAAACTTAGCAAAGGTGACACAATAGGTCTTATTACACCTTCAAGTGCCATTTCCCGGGGATCCTTTGAGAGCACACTTGAGAACATGGAAGCCCTTGGTTTTAAGGTGAAATACTCTGACAATATGCGGGTTCGAAAAGGCTTTCTGGCTGGCACTGATCAGCAGCGACTCGACGACCTTCATGCCATGTTTGCAGATACTTCAGTAGACGGGATTTTCTGTGCCAGAGGTGGCTACGGGGCAGGCAGGCTTTTGCCAGGAATTGATTACAACTTGATTGCCTCCAACCCAAAAGCATTTATTGGGTACAGCGACATCACAGCGCTTCATTTTGCGATATTCAACAGAACCGGGTTGGTGACTTTTCATGGCCCCGTCGGTGCCTCCAACTTTACCGACTACACGGCTGACAGCTTTGAAGATACGCTCATTAAAGGAAAAGGGAAGATCAAGATAGAGCAAGCAAAAGAAGACAGGGAAAAGCAGGAAGACTATATTCAGATTTATTCAATTTCAGAAGGGGTGGCAAAAGGAGAGTTGGTAGGAGGTAATCTGAGCTTAGTGAGCTCACTTACCGGCACACCATTCGATCTCGACTTTACCAACAAACTGGTTTTCCTGGAAGAAGTAGGCGAGTCGCCATATAGGATTGACAGGATGTTGACACAACTTCTGCTGGCTGGGAAATTGCAGGCAGCCAAAGGCATAGTCTTAGGCGTGTTCAACGACTGCGATGAAAAAGACACTGACCCCGATTTTGGAGACAAAACCTCGCTCAGGGAGACACTTGCGGAGCGTCTCGGAAGTTTAAGTATTCCGGTTTTATATGGAATGTCTTTTGGGCACGTGTCCAATATTGCTACGCTTCCCATGGGCATCTCTGCTGAGCTTGACACTTACGAACAATCGTTGACCCTTCTTGAAGAATCCGTTCTCTAAGCTTTATGAAAGTTACATACCACCCTGTCAAAATGCCCCTGAGGCATACTTTTACCATTGCCCATGGCTCCACCAGTGTGCAGGAGTCTTTTATTGTTGAGCTGAGCCGAAACGGGAAAAGCGGCTTTGGAGAAGCCACCGCTAATCCATACTACGGTGTAACCGTTCCCAAAATGACCGAACATGTGGAAAGTGTGCGAGCCATCATTGAGTCGGGAAACTGGGACACCCCGGAGGCATTTCACGAGGCCATGCTGGCAACAGGCAAGCTGAAAGCCTTCACTCTTTGCGCCCTCGACCTCGCATTCAACGATCTTTATGGAAAGCTGCAGGGAAAGCCGCTTTACAAGATCTGGGGACTGGATGGGAGCAAGGGGCCGATTTCCAATTACACCATTGGCATTGATACGGTGGAAAACATGGTAGCCAAAATGAAGGAGGTTCCCTGGCCGCTTTACAAAATAAAGCTGGGTACCAGGGAAGATATCCGGATCATTGAAGAGTTACGCAAAAACACCGATGCCGTCTTCAGAGTGGATGCCAATTGTGCCTGGGGTGTTGAAGAAGCCATTACCAATAGCAAGGTGTTGAAAAAGCTGAATGTACAGTTCATAGAACAACCTTTAAAGGCGGATGACCTTGATGGTATGAAAAGAGTTTTCACCGAAAGTGTGCTGCCTGTAATAGCCGATGAAAGTTGCCAGGTAGAGTCGGATGTGGACAAGTGCTTCAATCATTTTCATGGGATCAACATCAAGCTGACCAAATGCGGTGGGTTGACGCCGGCACGGAGAATGATTGCCAGGGCACGTGAGCTGAACATGGGCGTGATGATGGGCTGCATGACAGAGTCTTCTGTTGGTATTTCTGCCATAGCCCAGGTAGTTCCCTTGCTCGACTATGTGGATATGGACGGTGCATTGCTGCTGGCAGAAGACCCGGCCAATGGCGTGCAGGTGACCACAAGCGGGCTGATTTTCCCCAATGAAAATGGCACCGGTGCCAGCCTTAAGTAAAGTGCTATGATGCGGTCAGAGGAATTTCCAGGAAGAACACTGCATGTCAATGGTAAAGAAATGCTTTACTTCAGCGGCACGTCTTACCTCGGTTTATCGGTGGATAAGGAATACCAGGAGTTGATTAAAGAGGGAGTAGACAAATACGGTGTACATTTTTCAGGCTCCAGAAATGGCAACGTACAATATAGTCTCTTTGAAGAAGCAGAGCGGCACATAGCCGACTGGTTGTCGACAGGTGACGCTGTAGTTACCTCGTCGGGTTTTGCCTCCGGGCAGCTCCTTATCAAGGTGCTGCAAGACATGGAATGGAGCATGGAGTATGCCCCTGGTTGTCACCCAGCTTTGTGGCGAAATTCAGACGACGCTACCAATGGTGACTTCATCAGTTGGTCAACCATGATCAGGGTGCAGCTGGAAGGAATGCTGCCTCGCCGGATGGTCTTGCTTTGCAATTCCACTGATCCGCTTTTTTGCTACCCCGTTAACTTCGACTGGCTTACCGACATTTCCACCTTGCACGAAGTGCTGCTGGTAGTCGACGATTCGCACGGTATTGGACTGACCGGGAAAAATGGAGAAGGGGTGGTGTCGCAGCTTCGGAAGCTACCGTCGCATGTGCAGTGGGTGGTGACTTCCTCACTGGGTAAAGCACCTGGGCTGGCGGCCGGTTTCATTGCAGGTTCTCACAACCTGATCAAGAAAATCCGACAGTCGCCTTGGTTCGTTGGAGCTGCTCCGTCGGCACCTGCATTCCTTCATGCACTCTTAAAAGGAGGGGAAATAAGAGCCCGCCAACTGCAAAAGCTCCGTAAGTTTCAACTGCCATTTGGGAGCCATTCGCTGGTAAAGCAGCACTTTAATTTTCAACCAGTATTGCCTGTTTTCTTTTCGAAAAGCCAGCCGCTCTATACTTACCTGTTGAGTAGAAATATCATCATTTCCCATTTCCCATATCCTAAGCTGACGTCGAGTCCGATCAGCAGAATCATCTTACATGCGGCACTCGATCCGGCAGATATTGGAAATTTACTGGAGGAGATCAAAACATTTTATGAGGACTTCCAATAGGCTGCTATCTTTGCAGCTTCCTGGTAATTTCAGGTCTAAAAAGACTCATAGATGAAATCTATAACTATTAGTTAAATATCTTTTAATCAATTGGTTAAATTCTATTAATTAAAGTAAAATATAGTTCTAATGGCTGATATCACTTCTTTGCTTGGCAGCATCCGAAATATACCTACCCCCTTTTATTTCTATGACCTGGAACTACTGCGGAAGTCATTGGATGAAGTAAAAAAACACGGATTAAGCAAAGGCTATAAGGTGCACTATGCGATGAAGGCCAATGCGAATCCACGCATACTTGAAGTCATCAGGCAGTACCATTTGGGCGCCGACGCTGTAAGTTCGAATGAAGTGAAGGCTGCATTAGCCGCTGGTTTTCCGAAAGAAGAAATTGTGTTTGCCGGAGTAGGAAAATCGGACGAGGAGATCATGGTGGGATTGCAGAATGATATCTTTTGCTTCAACTGCGAGTCGGCGCAGGAAGTAGAAGTCATCAATGAGCTGGCCGGTAGGATGGGTAAGAAGGCGAAGATAGCTTTGCGGATTAATCCTAATGTGGACGCCAAAACTCACCATTACATTACCACTGGAATGAAGGAGAATAAGTTTGGCTTGCCCCCGAAAGAGATCGATCAAGTGATCGACAAACTGCCGCAGCTAGCCAACATACAGTTAACCGGAATCCATTTTCATATTGGTTCTCAAGTGACGAGTTTGGAGAGCTATACACAACTTGCCCAGAGGGCCAACGACTTCAATGCTTACTTCAGAAGCAAGGGCATCGAGCTTCAGCATGTGAACGTCGGTGGTGGTTTGGGCATCGACTATGTCGATCCAAAAGGCAACCCTGTTCCTGACTTCAAAAGCTATTTCGAAGTATTCGAAAAGCACATGAAACTAGCGCCAGAACAGGAGCTGCACTTTGAATTGGGCAGGGCCATTGTCGGGCAGTGTGGCAGCCTCATCAGCAAGGTGCTGTACAACAAGGAAGGGGAGACGATCAAGTTCCTGATCATCGACGCCGGCATGACGGAGCTCATCCGACCTGCGTTGTACCAGGCTCATCATTTCATTGAGAGCGTTACGTCGCAAAGCCAGGCATACGAAACCTACGACGTGGTAGGTCCTATCTGTGAGTCGTCCGATGCTTTCCGAAAAGGTATTGAGCTGAAGCAAAGCAAAAGGGGGGACTTGCTGGCCATCCGTTCTGCTGGTGCTTATGGCGAAGTAATGATGAGCCGCTACAATTTGCGGGACAATGCAAAGACGTATTTTGATGTAGATTTCAAGTAAATCACTCGGGAGTCGCCACCCTACCAGGCTCCCGGTTCTCCGATCCCTCAACGCCTGTGAGGCTATCTCCAAGTTTCGCTCTCATGCCATCAGCTAATTTGAGCAGTCTTTCTACGACTTCAGGGTTGGCGTTTGCCACATCGGTGGTTTCCTCCATATCTGTGTCGAGATTGTAGAGCTCTGGCTCGATTACTTCCGTTTGCTCGTAGTCGATAGGCAGGCCATCGTTGGTGCCTTCCCGACCGGCCAGTGTGCGATAGGTATGGGGCAGGTAAAGCTTCCACTCTCCACTTCTTACGGCCTGTAATTCATTCACTCTGTAATAGATGAAATATGCTTCGTGAGGTGACTGCTTCGAACTGCCTGTTATGACTGGCCACACATCCTTGCCGTCGATTTTCTTTTCAGGCATTTTGCCCCCAGCCAGCTTAGCGATAGTAGGGAGCATATCGATGGTCATCATTGGCGTATTGATCAGGCTGCCTGCTGGTATTTGGCCGGGGTACCTCATGATGGCTGGCTCACGAATGCCACCTTCCCAACTGGTGCCTTTGCCTTCTCTAAGCGGATAAGCAGATCCAGCATGGCCGGCGTAGGAAAGCCAGGGGCCGTTGTCCGATGTGAAGATCACTAGTGTGTTCTCGTCAAGTCCGTTTTCTTTCAAAGCAGCCAGTATTTGCCCGACCGACCAGTCAATTTCCATGATCACATCGCCATAGAGCCCACGCTCCGATTTGCCTTTGAACTTGTCTGATACAAACAACGGGACATGAGGTTGCGGATGGGGCACATACAAAAAGAAAGGCTTGTCCTTATTGCGTTTGATGAAATCGACACTTCTTTCGGTGATATGCGTGGTGAGCATACTTTGGTCTTCCAGTGTATCAATCACCGTCTCGTTTTCATAGAGGGGAAGCGGCGGAAAGTCGAAAACTGTGCCCTGCCAGGGGTGGTTGGGCCACATGTCGCCCGAGTAGGGAATACCAAAGTATTCGTCGAAGCCCTGGCGGGTAGGCATAAATTCAGGCTCATCACCCAGGTGCCATTTGCCATAGATGGCTGTGGCGTAGCCTTCAGCTTTTAACACCTCCGCAAGCGTGGTTTCATCTGGGTTCAGGCCGATTTTAGATTCAGGCCCTAATGCATTGTGGATATTGACACGGTTGGAGTAACACCCTGTAAGCAAAGCAGCTCTCGACGCAGAGCACACCGCCTGGGCCACATAGAAGTTAGTGAGCTGGGCACCTTCTTTGGCCATTTGATCCAGGTTGGGCGTGGTAAAGCCTTTGGCACCAAATACGCCCACATCGTTGTATCCCTGGTCGTCGGTGAAGATGATAACAATATTTGGCTTGGCGGGAGCCTCTTGTTCCTCGGCCTGGGGTTTGGTCTGGCAAGCGCTGAGAAGCAATAAGCCAGCTGCGAATAGGTAGGTGTTTTTCAATGCCACAACGAGAGTGTTTTTGGTTCGAAGTTTTTTCAACGAAGTCAAAGTAAAGAAAAATGAAAGAAGTTTACCCTGGTTTGTGACGGGCGATAATAGAAAAGGTCTGTCGGGGTACAAATCTCGGTTGGGATGTGGTGCCTACAGTGCTAACTGGTGGCACCACATCCCCGTTGAATAGTCATTAAAAAAGGCCTGTCGGGGGACAGGCCTTGGTTGAGATCGCAAAACGAGAGAGGCTTATTCAATTACTGAGCAGGGTACCACTGTCGCAATCTCACCTCCACTTTGCTAGCCCCCTTGTTTACCAGCTCTTTGAACTTATCTACATCATTGAGACCGCCCTGACCACGGTAATGGTAAGGATACACAATGACCGGCTTGAAGTCGATCACAGCACTGGCTGCTGCATCCACATCCATGGTGTAGGGGAGGTTCATGCAGACAAACGCCACGTCGATGCCTTTCAGGTTACGCATTTCGGGTATGTCTGATGTGTCGCCCGACAGGTAAACGTTCTTGCCACCAAAATTCACGATATAGCCATTGCCTCTTCCTTTGGTGTGGCGGGAATCGGCACTTTCGGGTAGGTTGTACATGGGAATAGCTTTGATGTTAAGCCCCATTTGGTCAGTACTTTGGCCATTGCCAATGATCACCAGTTGGCTTTTGTTCTTCTCAGCGATCTGATCGGCTACAGCTTGAGGAACAATAATTTTCGCTTTGGAAAGATCCAGTCCGTCCAGTGTTTCCTGGTTCAGGTGGTCACCATGGATATCGGTGATAAGGATAAGATCAGGAGCAGGAAGGCCTTTGAACAGGTCAGCCCCCCCATAGGGGTCGACGAACACTGTCAGGTTATTCCACTGAAAAGCCACGGTACCATGGGTAATAGGGGTGATGGTAAGGTCTCCTTTACTTGTCTTGATTTTGTCGGCCTGACCAAATGCCAGAAAAGGAACAAGCATCAACGAGAAAGTATAGGTAAGTATCTTTTTCATAGTTTTTGGTTTTTGTTCTTCTTAGAACTGGTTGAAGACGCTATTGTTTTGGCAAAAATCCACGTTTAGCGTAAAGTAATTTTAGTGAGATATTGGGAGTTATCAAAGGTAAGTTTGATGATATACGACTTGTCTGACGAGCGAAATTTGATAGTTAGGGGTAGCTTTTCACTAGCCATAGTATTTCTAGGCAGTGCATTGACAGGCTCTTCTACAAGGCACTTTCTTCTCGTATAAAACCTGTTGATTTTATATATGCCATTGTCCGCCTCATGTTAAACGCTTAACAGGAACCTAGGCAAATATTCCGTTTAGCAGTTTAAAAGAGGGGTGAGACAAGCGCTTTTCACTTACTTGTGTCGGCGCTTGCCACTAATGAAGAGTTATATATGGATAGAACCTTTCACAATGTCCTCGCCACCCCTACTTACTATATTTTGAATAGGTGTTATCATGAAACGCATGATTGACCTCCATCGCTATTTTGGAGCGTCACTATTCAAATCTATTACATGTGAGGGCGTTCGACGTACTAATGGATAAGTTGGTACTAGTTTAAAACAGATCTGGCAGGAAAGCTGGTCACCCAAACGACGGTTTGCGTGCTTTGGTTTCCTTGTCAAGCGCCAGTTTATATTCTGTAGGGGTCAGTCCGGTCTCTTCTTTGAAGATGCGGTTGAAGCTTGTTTTGGCATTGAACCCGCACTCCATGGCGATGCCTAGTACGGAATAGTGGTGGTAAGAAGGGTCGGTCAGCATCAACTTTACTTCAGCCACCCGGAACTGGTTGATGAACTTATAGAAGTTCTTTTGTTGCCCCGAATTGATGATGTGCGATAATTTGTGCCTCGATATCTGCAGGTCGTCGGCCATCATCTGCAGGTTGTATTCCGGATTGCGATAGGGCCTATTTTCAATCAGGTAGTTTGTTACCATTGCCGACAGCGACTCGACCTGATCCTGCGTAAGAGAGGTGTTGGCTGGTTTAAAATCTGGCTCTTCGGCTGGTGTGTGCGGGTAATGAGGTACCAGCATAGGTTTCTTTTTCGAATAAATGGCCGACTGATTGATCCCGAAGTAGACCATGATAAAAGTGAAAATGGTCATGTTGGTAGCTGTCTTTGTGTAGCTCACAATTCCCAGTCCCAGAATATTGTTGATGAAAAAGCTAATAAAGCTGGCTATGAACACCACCAAAAACAACGACAAAACGAACAGTAGCCAGTTCAAAGAGTTTTTGCCTGAGTAGTTAGAAAAGTAAAGCGGGATATTTTTCCGGTGTTTGATAAGGAGCTGCCAGCCCAAAACCCAGTACAAGAGGGCCGAGACCATGATCAGAGAATAGTATATTTTATTGTAAACGAAATTGGGATTTTCCGACAAATCGGAGCTGCTGGCAATGTCTACGACCGGAATGATCGACCGATGAATAGCGACCAGGAGTAATGGCAGCAAATGAATCAGGTGCTGTGGCTTTAGTTTGAAATTTTCGACAGTTAGTGAACTGATATAAAGGTACAGGAGCGGCCCTGAAAGAAATGAGATGGGGAAAATACCAGGTTTGAAATAGTCCACCACCCGGAAGGGAAGCAGGCTGGCTCCTAAATGAATAGATATAACCGCCATCCAGACGGCCAAAAGAGTAAAGCTCAGATGCTTTGGACGTTTGGTTAAAAAAACCAGGATGCCAAAAACCGCCTGGACAAATCCGATGATGTTGATCGTGTTGAGCAATGGATCGTTTGGGTAGGGTGCAAAACTTTACTTTAATCTACTGTTTTGTATCCGGTAGCAAAAGGAAGTTGTCGGGGAGTTGGGCAATATTGTCCACAAGCGGATCAAATAGTTAATTGTGACTTTTTCTTTGGCTCATGTATCTAACAGGTAATTTTTGAGTTTTTTTTGTCAGGGCTTACAGTTTGAGTCAAGAAAAAAGGCTAATAACCCCAACAAACGAGCAAACTGTTTTAAATTAAGGCAACTTTTTTTGTCGCATAATTTTTTCGATCAGCTAATGTCATTTTCCGATTCAGTTTCAAGCACACAGCCATCCGCCCAATCTGTTATCAGCGATAAAATACTCCAATGGACAAAGACCCTGCTCATTACCATGGTGTGGGTGAGCGCCGGGCTGTTTGGTCTTTATATCCTGGCCTTCTATGCTGCTCCGCTGGCGGGAGGTAACCTGGATAAATGGAACGACCTGCTCCCCAATCTTTATCGGGAAGGTGACACCGCAGCCACTTCCGGTATTGGCCTGCACTTTGCCGCAGGGGGAATCATTCTCATTCTCGGAAGCATTCAGCTGATTGATGCTGTCAGAAATAGTTACCCGGCGTTTCATCGTTGGGTTGGCCGTGTATATGTTGTTGCTTGTCTGCTTGCTGCCGTTGGCGGGCTGACTTTTATCTTCGTAAAGGGAACCATTGGCGGCACGGTGATGGACATAGGCTTCGGCCTTTACGGTGTATTGATGTTCATTGCAGGCATTCAAACCTATAGGCACGCCGCTGCACGCCGCATCGACCTTCACCGGGTATGGGCTTTGCGCCTCTACGCTCTGGCCATTGGCTCCTGGCTTTACAGGATGGACTACGGCTTTTGGTTTTCCTTTACCGATCGCCTTGGGCACACCGAGCATTTCACTGGTTTATTCGACCGGGTGATGGCTTTCTTCTTCTACTTGCCCAACCTGCTGGTGGTGGAGCTTTTTGTTCGTTCCCAAAAAGCCAACAGAACGGCCTTGTACAATTATGGCGTTGCTTTCATTCTGCTGCTTACCACAGGGTTTTTAGGACTGGGCACGTATTATTTCACCAAGCTGTACTGGGGCCCGGCGATTGTTGGGTGGTTGATGGCGTGAGCCTAATACTCATAGCGCCATGTAGCGAAATGCCGGAAAATCATGCCGTTTCTTTAACCGCTACCGCATCCAGAATGTACCCGATCACCTTCTCATCAGCAATAATCTGGTTATGGCTGGTGCCAGTTACATGCACGAAGGAGGACATCGGCAGCATTTCGTTGAGTTCGAGACCCTTCGTGAAAGGTACTGTTTTGTCGTGCTCGTCGTAAATCATGTGCAGGTCGAGGTGCTTCAGGTTGTCGGCCTTATTTCTGAGATCAAAATAGTCGATTGACTCATGGTAGTGTTTTTCTACCAATTCACACATTTCGGTGAACACCCGCTCTTTGCAACCTACCTGGTCAATGATTTCCTGGAAGAAATACCGGGTATACGGTGGCGTAGCAATAATAATTAAATGATTGGGGTGGAAGGCGGTGCTCATTTCATTCACGGTTAGTCCGGCGGCCAGTCCGCCGATGGAATAGCCCACCAGGGCGTGATAGGGGCCATTTCGTGTATAGTGGGCTTTTAGCACGTCCCGTATTTCAGGGAGTGCGGTATGAGTACCCGCTGACAAGCCATGCCCCTTCATATCTACGCCTTCAACCGTATAGCCCTCTGCTACAAGTGTTTCAATCATCCGGCGGAAGTCAGCAATTTTTGAGCCCCAGCCATGAGACAGCAAGATGGTTTTACCGTTGCTGGCGTCTGCGGGCAACCACCGGTAGGCCTTAAGGTCATTTCCCCTGTACTTGATGACGCTGATTTCGGCCTTTTCAATCAGGGCATGCTGTTTGTCGTTGAACCTCACCCTCGGAGTCTTGGTGAACTGGTTCCAGATAATGGAAGAGGTTAATTTGGGAGAAACGTGCTGCAACGTATGAAGCCCCTTGATCAGCCATTCCATTTGCACATTAGCCTTTTTGGCTGGCTTCTTTACTTTCTTTTCTTCGCTTGATGTTTGGATAAGTACTTTTCTCATAGCTATATACCGATTGGTATTTAATTAGGTAAAAAAATTAGACTGTTATTGAATCAATGAGTGAATGAAGGTATTTCTTAACGACACCATATGACTGTCCATCACCTTCGACCTTCGAAAGCACAATCGCTCCCTGAATAGAAGTATAAATCATCATACCAATAGCCTCAGCATTGACACTGGCATCAATTTGCCCTTCCCTAATACCACGGGCTAATATTTTGGTAATGGAGGTTTTCATGATACCGACGGATCGAATAGCTTTCGACCTCAGCTGCGGGTAGTTGTCGTCTGCTTCCACGCTGGTGTTAATGATAGGGCAACCTCCCGAAAACGGCGGTGACTTTATGTACTCTTCGTGATAATTTACTATAGCTTTAAGCTTTAGTGGAGCTGTTGCCGCAGCGCTGATCCTTTCTTTCAATTCCTGCATCACCACTTCAATGGCATATTCGAAAGAGGCTTCTGCTACCTCATCCTTGTTTTTGAAGTTCCCGTAAATGGCCCCCTTGGTAATGCCGGTGGCTTTGGTAATGTCAGAGAGAGACGTGGCCCGATAGCCTTGTGTATTGAACAGGGATATCGCTTTCTCTATTATGAGCTGCTTAGTGGCCTCCGGGTTTCTCATTCTTACAAATATACCGATTGGTATTTTATAATCAAAATACGGACTATCGCACGAAAGGTTTCATAGAAGGAATAGAACATCTAATTTTGGCAACTTATGCCGGACTTGAAGTTGTTGAACGTAGACAGGGTGCCTACGCAGGGGGTGAAAGAACTGCTGGACAATAATATCATTGGCACGCCGGGAAAGAGCATGGTTTACCAGCACCTGCAGGCTGAAGATAAGTATATGAGCATTCCTCAGCCATTTTTTGTCAGCCTGGTTCGCAGAAGCAAAGTGATAGCCACCTGTTGCTTTTGTAAACGGGAAACAAGCAACAGGGGCGTGGTGGGCGAATCGTATTATGTGAGGTACTTCACCTTTCATCCTTCGTTGAGAAAACTTGGTGACAAGTACATAGAACGGCCTCACGAAGACGGGGTGTTGCGTCGTGAGATTCGCTCGTTGCTTAGTGGTGCGGATTTTGAAGCAAAGGCTGCCCATTTTTTTTATGCGTATGTCGATGGCGGAAATGTAAGATCGGAAGCCTTTGTGAAGGGCTTTGGTTTCGAGAAAGTGGGCTCCTTCGTGTCGCTGGTGTTTAGCAGGTTCAATCCACGGTTGAGTAAAACTGTTGAAAAGCTATCGCCGGATGAATGGGACGATTTTAAGCCCAGGCTGCTAAAGTTTTACAGCGACCATGCACTTGTAACGGACGAGAACCTTTTCTACGAAGGGAACTACTTTGTGATCAGAGAGCAGGGAGAAATAGTGGCAGGCATTCAGGCAAATCCGGAGAATTGGCGGGTGGATGACATGCCGGGAAAGGCTGGTAAAGTGATGATGAATGTTTTCCCAAAAGTGCGACTGCTGAGCAAGATTTTTCACCCCAACTATCGTTTTGTCACTGTCGAAGGGGTATATTATAAGTCTGGCCACGAAAAGAAGCTGGCCCAATTGCTGGCACATGCGCTGGCAGTAAATGGCGTCTACTCAGCTGTCAATTGTGTCGACCCGACTTCCAGACTTTACCCTGTCATGCAATCACTGGGCCTTGGGTTAGTGAGCAAGCTTCGCAAGCCCAAACTGGTGGATGTGATGGTGAAATCGAATGGTGTTGATGTGGCCGACTTGAACGGGCCGGTGTATGTGTCGGCGGTGGACGTGAGTTGAGAACGAATTAAAGAGGTTACGCTGTACTGAAGTGCAGAGTAACCTCTTTAATCCAATTCTCTATCGTTTTTCCTCTGATTTTTTTGTAATTAGGGTGTCGTATTTTATGAAACACCTGCTTAACTACCGGTTCCTTATTTTGCCTGCCATTGCCCTTGTTATAGGACTAGCCGTCTGGCAAATGTACCCCCGCAAAAAAGTTGACTTCAGCACGGAAGTCAAGCCCATTCTTAACCAGCATTGTATTACCTGCCATGGTGGTGTAAAAAAGAACGGTGGCTTTAGTGTGCTGTTCAGAGAAGAAGCCCTGGGTGATACTAAGTCAGGTAAGCCGGCTATCATCCCCGGTCACGCTGATGAAAGTGAGTTAATGAGAAGGCTTCTGGCCAATGACCCGGAGGTGAAAATGCCTTATAAGAAGAAGCCGCTGTCTGACGAAGAGATTGATATTTTAAGGCGATGGATTGATGAAGGAGCAGAGTGGGGGGAGCATTGGGCCTATCAGCCGATAGAGAAACCAGAACTGCCTGCCGCCAAATCCTTTGCGTCTTTGAAGGAAAGTAAAGTGCCAGCGTCAGAGCAACCCATTGATCTTTTTATCAGAAAGAAGCTTTCCGAAGTTGGCCTGCAGCCTTCTGCAGAGGCGCCCAAAGAAATTTTACTGCGAAGAGTAAGCCTGGATTTGACCGGGCTGCCACCGTCCGATAAGTTGGTAGGAGCTTTTCTGGCAGAAGAGAATCCAATAACCTATGAAGAGGTGGTAGACGCTTTGCTGGCCGATCCAGCCTATGGGGAGCGCTGGACGGCGATGTGGCTTGATTTGGCCAGGTACGCCGATACCAAGGGCTATGAGCGGGATCCAGGCCGGGAAATCTGGCATTACCGTGACTGGCTGATCAAAGCATTCAATGAAGACAAGCCTTACGACGAATTTCTCACTGAACAGCTAGCTGGAGACCTTTTGCCCGATCCCACCGATGACCAGCTCATTGCCACAGCCTTCCACCGGAATACCATGACCAACGATGAGGGCGGCACCGATAATGAAGAGTTCAGAGTAGCTGCCGTGCTTGACCGTGTCAATACTACCTGGGAGGTGCTGATGGGCACTACTTTCGCCTGCGTGCAGTGCCACAGTCATCCTTATGACCCGATAAGGCATGAGGACTATTATAGATTTGCCGCATTTTTCAATAATACGAGGGACGAAGACACCTATGACGAATATCCTTTACTGAGGCATTTTGAAGAAGGAGACAGCACCAAGCTGGCCTCTCTGAAGAACTGGCTTGAGGAAAATGCCGAGCCTGCGAAATCGAAAGAGATGGTTCAATTTGTAAAGACCTGGCAGCCCGCCATCAATTCTATCACGGCCGACGAATTTGTCGATGCAGAGCTTGCCGATACTAAATGGCTGGTGTTCCGCAATCATGGCGTGGCACGGCTGCCAAGCGTGGAGCTTACCAGCAAGAACCTGCTCACTTACCGTTATCGAACCAATATCAAAGACGGCACATGGACGATCAGACTGGATGATCGAAAAAATGGTACTGTGATCAAAGAGTTGAAAATGAAAGATACCGGTGGTAAATGGGCAATCGACACGCTTTCTTTTGCCGGAGTAGAAGGACGCCACCATGTTTATCTTTCCTACGAAAACCCCATCCTTACTAATCCGGTGGCCAACGGCATTTTCTTCGACTGGTTTCACTTCTCCAGCCAGTTTCCTGGGGGTGAGGCTGCCGATGAAGCCCAAAGTACCTTTTGGGAGCTGGTAAACGCCAAAGTAGAGACGACGCCGATTATGGTGGAAAATCCTCCCGGGATGGCAAGAGAAACGTATGTGTTCGAAAGAGGCAACTGGCTGGTAAAAGGGGAGAAGGTGGAGCCCGGCGTTCCTGAAGTCTTCCCAGGTTTACCCGAAGGGGCACCTGCCGACAGGTTGGGTATGGCCATGTGGATGACTGATCCTGCCAACCCACTTACAGCGAGAACGATCATCAACCGACTTTGGGAGCAACTGTATGGTCAGGGGTTGGCGGAAACGCTCGAAGATCTCGGCAGCCAGGGTATAGAACCGACTCATCCTGAACTGCTGGATTATCTTGCCTGGCAGTTGGTGAACGATCACGACTGGAGCCTGAAGCAAACGCTGAAGACGATGGTCATGTCGGCGACCTACAGGCAAAGTTCAGTGGCAACCGACGACGTGCTTGAAAAAGACCAATTCAATCAATACTACGCAAGGGCTCCACGCACCAGGCTCTCAGCAGAACAGCTGCGTGACCAGGCATTGGCAGTCAGCGGATTACTGAGCAGCAAAATGTATGGCCCGAGTGTGATGCCTTACCAACCTAAAGGAATTTGGAATTCTGCCTACTCCAATGCCGAATGGAAGCAAAGCGAAGGGGAAGACCAATACCGGCGTGGTGTGTATACATACTGGAAGCGCACCAGTGCTTACCCAGCTATGCTTACTTTTGATGCCACCGCCAGAGAGGTGTGCGTTGCCCGCAGAATACCAACCAATACACCATTGCAGGCGCTGGTGCTGCTCAACGACTCTGTGTATGTGGAAGCGGCAAACCATTTGGCGTTGAACATGAGGAAGGCTGAAACCAATACGGCTGACCAAATTGCCTGGGGGTACAAGGCCGCCATGAAAAAGCCCATTACACCAATGAAGAGTGAGGCATTGGAAAACCTTTACAACGAAGCACTCAGAGGCTATGAAGGAAAAGATAGCGCTGAAGCGCAGGCAATGCAACTGGTGGCAGCAGCCATTCTTAATTTGGATGAATTTGTAACGAGGAATTAGTATGACCAACTACGAGAAACTGATTCATGAAGCTAACATAGAGCAGGCCAGGCTCAAAACCAGGAGGCACTTTCTCAAAGACTGTGGAATGGGCATGGGGGCCATGGCTTTATCGTCCGTTTTGTGGGGCTGCGACGCTGGTGCCAATTTAAACTCATTTTCCTCACGCAACCCAATGGCACCGAAAGCTCCTCATTTTCCCGGACGGGTCAAGTCAGTGATTTATTTGCACATGGCTGGTGCTCCGTCACAACTGGAGCTTTTTGATTACAAACCTGAGTTACAAAAGCTCAATGGTCAAGACTGCCCAGCGTCATTCCTCGATGGGAAACGTTTTGCATTTATTCGTGGAGTGCCCAAAATGCTGGGCCCTCAGGCCAATTTCAAACAAAGAGGCCAAAGTGGGGCATGGATTTCCGACTTTTTGCCTCACCTGCACAGCATTGCCGACGACATCACCTTTGTCAAAGCACTTGAAACGGATCAGTTCAACCATGCACCGGCTCAGCTGCTGATGCACACGGGCGGAGCCAGACTAGGCAGGCCAAGCATGGGTTCGTGGGTCACGTATGGCCTCGGAACAGAGAACCAGAACCTGCCTGGCTTTGTGGTACTCACCTCTGGTGGAAGCACTCCTGATGCCGGGAAAAGCGTGTGGGGAAGTGGCTTTTTGCCAAGTGTTTATCAGGGGATTCAGTGCCGCTCAGTCGGCGACCCGGTATTGTTTATTAACAATCCCGATAACGTAACCCGTGATTTGCGCAAAGCATCGATTGACGCCATTAACAAGGTAAATCAGGAAACACATGAGGAGTTCAACGATCCGGAAACGTTGACTCGCATTTCTCAGTATGAGCTGGCTTTCCGGATGCAGATGTCGGCACCCGAGGTAATGAATATCGATTCAGAACCCCAGTATATCAAAGACATGTACGGAGTGACTCCTGGCAAGGCAAGCTTTGCCAATAACGTGCTCCTGGCTCGCAAGCTGGTGGAAAATGGAGTGCGTTTTGTGCAGCTTTATGACTGGGGCTGGGACACGCATGGCACAGGCCCGGACGCATCCGTTGGGGCTGGCCTGCAGGGCAAATGCCGACAGGTGGACAGGGCCACAACAGCACTGATCCTTGATCTGAAACAACGAGGTCTGTTGGATGAAACGTTGGTTGTCTGGGGAGGTGAATTTGGCAGAACGCCCATGCTGGAAAACAGGGAGGGCAAGGCTAATCCTTACCTGGGCCGTGACCACCATGTGGAAGCATTCACCATCTGGATGGCCGGAGGTGGCATTAAGAAAGGCTTCAGCTTTGGGGAAACCGATGAGATAGGCTATGCGGCGGTGAAAGACAAGGCGCTTACGTACGACATACAAGCCACCATTTTGCACCAGCTAGGCTTTGACCATGAAAAGCTAACCTACCAGTTTCAGGGGCGCCCGTTCAGGCTAACCGATGTGCATGGAAGGGTGCTGACGGAGATATTGAGTTAGATATTAATACTAATTATTTTAGTTTAAGCTAATAAATTTGACATTTTGCGTTGGCGTCGCTAATTTTAAGCAAAAAATTAATGAAGGAATTTACATCTTTGGAACTATGCGCAGGTGCTGGTGGGCAGGCATTGGGGCTCGAGAAGGCCGGTTTCAAGCATTTGTCTTTAGTTGAAATAGAGCCTCTGGCTTGCCAAACGCTTAGGGTAAATCGCCCGGAATGGGATGTTATTCAAGGAGATTTGAGAAATTTTAGTGCAAAGCACCTTCTTGGTAAGGTAGATTTGGTTGCTGGCGGAGTCCCATGCCCACCATTTTCTGTAGCCGGCAAGCAATTGGGAGCTATGGATGACAGAGATTTATTTCCTGAGGCGATAAGGATTATTAGCGAATGCAATCCAAAGGCGATAATGTTGGAAAATGTGCGAGGCATCCTTGATCCTAAGTTTAAGGACTATCGTGACAAAATTATACAAGACTTGAAGGGCCTGGGGTATGAATGTGACTGGAGTTTGATTAACTCTTCCGACTATGGTGTTTCACAGCTAAGACCAAGAGCAATTTTGATAGGTCTTAAGCCAGAGTATTATTCTCAATTTAACTGGCCAGCGAAAAAGAGTGAACTACCTCTGTCTGTTGGAGAAATAATTTATGAGGAAATGGCTAGTCTTGGCTGGTCCAATGTAGAAGAGTGGAAGAAGAAAGCTAATAGGATAGCCCCAACTTTAGTAGGAGGCTCGAAAAAGCATGGTGGAGCGGATCTTGGCCCCTCAAGAGCGAGAAAGGCATGGGCAGAGCTTGCAGTCGATGGTTCTAGCTTAGCAAACAGGCCGCCAATGAATGGCTTTGAGGGCAATCCAAAGTTAACTTTGGAGATGACAGCGCTTATTCAAGGCTTTCCAAAGACATGGAAATTTGTTGGAAAAAAGACCCCAGCTTATCGTCAAGTGGGAAATGCGTTTCCTCCGCCGGTAGCGAAGGAAATTGGCAAATCAATTATTCAAGCCTTGAGTCATGACAAAAAGTGATAATAATCCTACGTCAGGAGCCGGAGCAAGATCGAAGCTCAGGTCGCATTTTCTCAATAATATAGGGAAGGTGTTGGACTTAAACGAGCTTAGAGAAGTTGCGGGAATAAGTGAATGGGCTAGAAGGGTGAGGGAACTCAGGAATGAAGAAGGCTTAAACATCTTGACACATAATGATCGCAGTGACCTTAAGCCAGGTCAATACATTTTAAATGACAATAAGCCTCTGCCAGCATTTGAGCGAGGGATATCAAAAGAAACTCGAGCGTTGGTACTTGATAGAAATGGATTTACGTGCCAAATGTGTGGAGTAGCCGCTGGTGAAGTACATCCCTATGACGGCGGAAGGAAAACAAGACTACACATTGGTCATATCATCGATAAATCTATGGGGGGTTCCGACGAACCTTCCAATTTGAGAGCAATTTGTTCAGTTTGCAATGAAGGAGCGTCTAATTTAACGCTAAATAGACCAGAAGCGATCAAGCTACTGGTTCAGGTTAGGAGGGCACAGGGAAAGGATCAACTGGATTTGCTTAAATGGTTAATAGGTAAATTTCCTAATCAGGCTAAGGAGTTTTTGCAAGAGTGAAAGCTTATTCGCAGTGTAGATAGCCGAAATTATTTCGATGAAAAGAAGAGATTTTATTGGAACCACTTTGGGAGCAGGCATAGGGTTAGCAACTTCGCCCTTATTGGGTTCTCAAACACAACAAATCAACACACCTGACATGAAGATTAAAATACTGGCTACCAACTGGGGGGACGGGGATACCATAGAGGACTTTTGCAAAAAGATCAAAAGCTATGGCTATGATGGCCTTGAGGTATGGTATCCAACCGATGCCGGAGATAGAGAAAGGTTGGTGAGTGCAACCAAAGCCAATGGATTAGAGTATGGCTTTCTTGTGGGTGCCTATCAACCTGAGTTTCAGCCGCATTTTGAGCTCTTTGAGACCAACTTGCGAGCCGCAGTAAAGATGAAGCCACTGTACATCAACTGTCATTCCGGAAAAGACTTTTTCTCTTACGATCAAAATAAGCAGTTTCTCGACTTAACCAGCAAAGTGAGCAAAGAGTCAGGTGTGGGCATTCATCACGAAACGCATCGGTCCCGCATCATGTACTCGGCTCCGGTTACCAGAAACTTCATTGAGAAAAACCCGGAACTGACATTGACGCTCGATATTTCACATTGGTGTAACGTACATGAAACCCTTCTTCAGGACCAAAAGGAAACGGTAGATATGGCTTTGCAACGCACCCGTCACATTCATCTGCGTGTGGGGCATCCGGAAAGTCCACAGGTGAACGATCCAAGGGCGCCCGAATGGAAAGAGGCCCTTGACCAGCACCTGGCGTGGTGGGACAAGGTGATCGAGCTTCGGAAAAAGGCCGGTGCTGATACCATGACCTTCCTGACTGAATTTGGCCCGGCTGACTATATGCCTACTATTCCTTATACCAGACAACCCGTTGCCAACCAGTGGGACATCAACAGGTATATGCTAGAGTTGATCAGAAAACGATACACTTCATAACCCAGCTACTCAGGCTTTTATGGACTACGGTATCGTTTCATTTATTGGCAAATTCCACCCCCTGCTTGTGCACCTGCCTATCGGTATGCTGATAATTGCCATCCTTTTTGGCTTTATGAGCTTAAAGGAAAACTACAGTTACCTCAAGGGAGCTAACCACATTGTGCTTTTTCTTGCAGCGATTTCGGCCACGCTGTCAGCTTTTACAGGCTGGATACTTTCACAATCGGGTGGTTACGCAAATGAACTGATCGACTGGCATCAGTGGATGGGCATAGGCCTGGTTGTTATTAGCTGGGTGGCATTTTTTGTGCATGCGAGGAACGAAAAAGCTTTTAAAATGGTGTTGATTGTTTCAGGACTGCTTTTGGTTGTTACCGGACACCTGGGAGGCAGCATTACACATGGAGACGGCTTTCTGACGCCTCCGCCACTCTCGGAATGGTTTGTAAAAGAGGGAGCGGCTGTTCCGCCTATTGTTCTGACAAAAGAGACGCTGGGATATGAGGCCATTGCTAATATTGTGGATAGAAAATGCAAGAGCTGTCACGGCCCCGGCAGCCAGAAGGGAAAGTTGAGACTCGATTCACCTGAAGAAATGCTGAAGGGAGGGAAGCACGGAGAAGTGATAGTGGCTTCTTTACCAGAGGAAAGTCATTTGATAGAAAACATCCTCTTACCGATTGACAATGATGATCATATGCCACCTAAAGAGAAGAGCCAGTTGAGTAAGGCCGAGATGGCTATATTGGTGGAGTGGGTGGCTACAGGTGCTTCTTTTGACAAGACCGTGGAAGAACTGGTCTGGAGCGATAGTCTGATTATGGCGTACAATGCTGCTACCTCTAACAAACCAGCTACTTATACCTATACTTTTCAGGGTAGCGTTCAGCCTGTAGAGGCAAGTTTAGTGACCAGACTCGACACGCTGGGTGTGAGTATCGTACCTGTGAGCGACGGTAGTAACTATTTGAATGTGAACTTCTTGCATGTGCCTGAGCAGTACATGACCGAGGCTTTTCAGTTGCTTACGTCCATAAATAAACAGTGTGTGTGGCTGGACTTGACAGGAAAAGCTCTTCAGCCCGAACACCTTGAATACCTTGGGAAGATGCAAAACTTGACGAAGCTGAGTCTCAAAGACTGTGGATTGAACGATAGCCTTATGTCGAAATTACAGCCTTTGTCGAGATTGGAATACGTGAACCTTGTTAATAATCCAGTAACAGCAGACGGCATCAAGACGTTACAAGGTAACGCCGGTCTTCAGCAATTGTTCCTCTTTCAAACCGAGGTGCAGCCTACGGATACCGCCGCCTTAAGGGAAATATTTGAAAAAGCGTTGATAGACCTTGGTGGTTATGAAATGCCGCTGATCGAGGCTGATACCAGTAAGATTATTTATTGAGTACCTCTTGCCTTTTTTTGATGAGGGTACCAATGCCAAAGCCGATCAGCAATAGCCAGGGGAATCCGTGAAAAATTGTATCGAACCAGTCCATAGGCTGCATGCCGACTGCGCCTCCTGCTACCCACTTGAGTTTACCCCAAATGTGCGGCTCAGGGAAGAAGGGAGCCAGGCCCAGAGTGAGGCAGAGTAGTAGAATGGTTTTTATGGAGAATACCTTCATATCTTCTTTTTTCTGCAAAGGTAAGTTAGCCGAAAGTAGAGATGAGTGACATAAGTTACTCCCGGAGCAAAAAGTAAGGCCTTTGACTCAAAGGAATCAAAGGCCCTGGTATCGCTGCTTGTTAGGATTTACTCGCAGGCTGCGTCATTCAATGTTGTATCCCAGCAGTGGTACAAGTTATCCTCAAAAAAGACCTGGCTTTTAATTTTTCCGTTGCTGTTCTCGGCACTCCAGAGCACCTGTATTGTATTTTCGGTATTGGTGTCAATGATAGTGACGTTTCTGTTCAGCTCGGCACCGGCATCAACCATATAGCTAATAGAACTTCCGAAACTGTCGCCCGGCTTTTCAACTGTGAAGGTCACATCTGCAACTCCGTCAACCTCCGATTTGGACCATTCTGATGACAGCCACGCATTTGGTTTTTCGGGGCTTTCGTAGAGTGTCCATGTGCCGGCATTGGCCATGAAATTGGACTCCCCCGTAAACCACACGAAGTCAGAAAAGCCACCTGCTTTCGAAATATAGCCTGTCCAGGTAACATCACTGCCATCCACGTCAGCAGTAAGTTTTACGGAGTAAGAACCACTGTTAGGAACAGATATATCATAAGCCCAAACCCATAATTTGGTTTCTGTATCAAATGTAGCCTCCTGATTCACCGCTAGTTTAAACGCAGTGACAGGAACAACCAACGCCCCGGAAAGGATGCCAGAATACACGCCAACACTTGTAGCAGCATAAACCCAATTCCTGACAACCATTTGCCTGCCACCTCCATCACCCTCACTGCCGCTAAAATCATCAAAATCGGGAGCCATGCTCGTACCAGGAGGCATCGCAGGAGCAGTGCCCGGGTCTACTTCTTCATCTTTGTTACATGACACCAAAAGGATTGAAAATGATAACAGAAATGCTAGTTTTCTCATGTTGAAATTTATTGGTACAACTATAGAATTAACGATCACAAAAGCTGTAAGTTGTATAAAACGAATATTAAATATAATATTTTAAATAAGGTCAAATCCGACTGCCTTGAACGTGCCTTTACTATCGGAATGACAAAATAGGGCGGCTACTCTTGCTATTTTTGCATAAATACTCTGATGTCTTTCACTAACAAATCAAAATCAGGCTGGTGGTTGTACATCATGTGGCCGCCTTCGTAGTAGGTCAACTGAACCATCTCTTTAGGAATTCCATTGCGTGCAAAGGTGTATTCTGCATCAAAAAAGGGCGTGATCAGGTCATAATAGCCGCAGGCTACCAGCACGTTAAGATCCTTGTTTCTCCGCATGCTTTCGGCAAGCTTGCGGGCTACATTCACATAAATCGGTTCCCAGTATTCACCTTCCGGCGCATCTCGCCATCTCCAGTTAGCTCCAACTTCTTCGCTGGAGGTTATATAGGGCCTGTCCATTTCAATATTTAGCTCTGAGGCAAAATAGTGATTGAGTGCTGCCGTATAAGCTGCATCCATTTGATAGTCGGAGGCGTCACCAAGTGTTGGATATTCTGCCACGTCATCTGCCTCATCGCCTTTGAATCTTCCATCGAGTCTGCCGATGGCAAGTCCTTCCTGCTCCATCAATTTCTTCTGAAACCGTGGGACAAGCACTCTAAGGTCCGACTTTATGATGTACTCTTTCGGCAGCCCCGTGAAATACGAAAGCTTGTCAGCAATTTGACTTTGTGTTTCAGCACTGAGCATGGTTCCTTTTAGCAATGCGGGCGCATACTCATCGGTTGTGAATACCCGACATTCCTGCACAAAATCCTCCAGTGTTTTGCCTTGTCCGGCTTTCTTGTGGTACCACGCAGTAGCAGCCATGCTCGGCAGGTACGTAAGATACGAGATCACATTGCCGTGAATGGAGGTGGATCCCTGATAGTCGACTGCCTGAGAAATCAGGACAAGACCGTTCATTGATACACTTTGTCCGCTTCCTTCCAGCGCATTTGTTACCGCCGCAGCCCGTGTGGTGCCGAAGCTTTCACCAAATATGTACTTGGGAGAATTCCACCGTTTGTTTTCTGTGATCCAAAGCCTGATAAATTGTGCCACTGAGTTGGCGTCTTCGTTTAGTCCCCAGAAATCTTTGCCGGTTCCTTTGCCAACGGGAACGCTGAAGCCAGTGCCAATAGGGTCTACAAAAACCAGGTCCGTAACATCGAGCAGACATTGTTGATTGTTCACGATAGGATAGGGGGCACCGCCGTCGTCCGTATCTGCATTGCTGGCGATTTTTACAATTCGAGGCCCGAGAAAGCCCATGTGTAACCAAACAGAAGCTGAGCCAGGGCCGCCGTTGAAAATGAAAGTGACAGGCCGCTTGCTATAGTCAGTGAGGCCTTCCTGCAAATAGGAGACTGACCACAACGCTCCAATAGGCTCGTTTTTGTCGTTTTTCAGATGTGTTTCCTTTCCGACGGCTTTATAACGCACGGCCTTTGCGTTGAAAGTGCCCTGATGCTGAGTGATAAATGATTTCGGCGCAGGTATATCGTTTACTATTGAGTCAGCCTTCTGTGCATGGGATAAATGCACGAACGCAAGTAAAGTGAAAGCGCATAGAATGGATTTCATTGAGTACACCATTTTGAGTTGAATGTTTTGTGCCCACAAGTTGATCAATCTTTTTTATTATCAACAGAACAATACATAACGAAAAATATGTTGTGATGTGAGTAATGTCACGCAATGTGTCGGACGGTATTTTTATACTTGCCAAAACCTTTGATATTTGTCGGGCTAAGCGAATTTTAACAGAACAAACCCTATTATAAATGTTCTCATACGATGCCAGGGCGCTGAGTGGAGAGTTGTCAGCCATTATTGAATCCTCTGTTTCTAACGATGCCTGGCAATGGCTTCAGGAAAAATCGGGTGATATATCTTCCTCTGAAACCGGGCCAGCATTAAATGTGGCTTTCGCTGCTATTCCCAGAAAGCTTGGCAAGAATCATTTGAGCCTTAGCGAAAGTACCATTGCTAACATCCAACAAATCAGACCTGGTTTTCAAATAACCAATTGGTCAATTGACCGCTTGTGTCGGGTGTGGGTGCTGATTCACGTGCCGGCTGCGAGCAAGACCAATTACTTAGCCAGGATTCAAAACTTATTTCTGGCGGCGGAAATGAATGAGCTGGTGGCGTTGTATTCTGCGCTGCCTGTGTTAGCTTATCCCGAAGCGTGGAAAGCCCAGTGTGCCGAAGGGATACGAAGTAATATCGGTGATGTGCTGGAGGCAATTATGTGCAATAACCCTTATCCCTCTGAGCAACTCGATGAAGCTGCCTGGAATCAACTGGTGCTGAAGGCAATATTTACAGAAAAACCGTTGCATTCGATTATTGGCCTGGACGACAGGGCAAATTTGGAGCTGGCCAACACGCTCTCCGATTTTGCGCATGAAAGATGGGCGGCGCACCGGGCAGTACCTCCCATGTTGTGGAGATGTGTCGGGCCTTTCATCAATGAAAAAACCATAGGGGACATGGAGCGCCTGGTGCTGTCTGTTGATAACACCGAAAGAGAAGCTGCGGCCCTTGCCTGTGGTGCAAGCCAATTTCCTGCTGCCGCTGAACTCCTGAATAGGAACAAACAGCTAAATGCATTGGTTAAATCGGGCGACATTTCCTGGGAAAGTATAGCAAAGAAAACAGAGCTGGTTTAGCTCAGAATAAAAACTGAACGATTATGTGTTGTAGTGATAATTTTACTGAGGCGGACTTACAAAAAAGGGACGCCAACCCTGTTTATCTCGATAGTGTAAAGGGTATGCAGTTTTTCGACCCGCATGTGCACATGACATCCCGCACGACGGACGACTACCAGGCCATGGCGGATGCCGGTGTGGTGGCCCTCATTGAGCCTGCCTTCTGGCTCGGGCAGCCCCGAACGGGCATTGCCACTTTCCGTGACTACTATGCCAGCCTGATCGGGTGGGAGCGGTTCAGGTCTTCGCAGTTTGGCATCAAGCACTACTGCACGATAGGGCTGAACAGCCGGGAAGCCAACAATGAGGCTTTGGCTGAACAGGTGATGGAAATTCTGCCACTGTTTATTTACAAAGAAGGAGTAGTGGGTGTTGGTGAAATAGGTTTCGACGACCAGACACCGGCAGAAGAGAAATTCTATCGGGCACAGCTTGACCTCGCCAAAGAAGCGGAACTGCCTGTGCAAATTCATACACCTCACCGGGACAAGAAACGAGGCACCCAGCGTAGTATGGATATTGCCCTGGAGCAGGGTCTTGATCCCAAAATGGTAATTGTGGATCACAACAACGAAGAGACGGTAAAGGAAGTATTGGATCGTGGCTTTTGGGCTGCTTTCACCATTTATCCTTTCACCAAAATGGGCAACGAGCGGATGGTAGAGGTAGTGAAACAGTATGGCCCAGAGCGAATCATGATCAACTCAGCTGCCGACTGGGGCATCAGCGATCCGCTGGCAGTGCCTAAAACTGCCGCTTTGATGAAGCAGCATGGTATTAGTGATGATGTCATTCGTTTGGTTACTTATCAAAATGCCATCACGGCGTTTGGCCAGAGTGGGCAAATCGACGAAGCTGACTTTGCCTCAGTGAAAGACATCGACCAAAGCCAAAAATTCGAAGGTAATACGGTTTTGCGTGGCGGCCAGCAACCACGCATGGACAAGAACTCCCTGATCATCAAATAATTTGAAGCAAATCATAGGACTCTTGCGCCTTACGAGGCCAGCCAATATTGTCACTGCAGTAGCCGACATTCTGGCTGGTGTGGCTATTTCTGGTTACCTGACCGCCTTCACCCACGGGGCAACGCCCATTATCTGGCTGAGCCTGGCCACCATGGGCTTATATGGTGGCGGCGTTGTACTCAACGACGTGTTTGATGCAGAGCTTGACGCCGTGGAGAGGCCGGAACGACCGATTCCCAGTGGTGTGGTTTCCAGGTTTATGGCAGCAATGTTTGGGATGGTGCTTTTGGGTATCGGTATTTTAGCCGCTGGCAAAGTTAACTGGATGCCTTCCGGGTTGATCGCTGTGGCCATCGCCCTCTTCTCAGTTGTCTACGATAAGTGGGGTAAACATCAGTTGATTTTGGGGCCCATCAACATGGGACTCTGTAGGGGCTTGAATCTGGCGCTTGGTATGAGCATTGTTCCTGTCATCCTCGATACCTATTGGTGGCTGGGTATTGTGCCGGTGATTTACATCGCTGCTATTACCATGATCAGCCGGGGTGAGGTGCACGGAGGTAGTAAACTGACGCTTTACAGTGCACTGGTGCTTTACGCAGGGGTAATTGGCGCCATTTTGTGGTTCTCTGTAGAAAACAGCACTTTTTATCTCACATTGGGTTTTGTGCTCGCATTTGGCGGAATGATTGCTCCGCCGCTGTTCAAAGCAATAGCCGACCCGGTAGGTAAGAATATTGGAAAGGCAGTGAAAGCGGGAGTCATCGCATTGATATTAATGAATGCTGCCTGGGCATCTGCTTTTGGCGTTACGTATTTTGCCCTGGGTATTGTACTTTTGTTGCCCTTGTCGTTATTGCTGGCGAAAGCCTTTGCTGTAACGTGAATTTGTTTGTTTTAAATTTTCAGCCTGACGTCAGGCAATTAGCATAGTTATGGAGTTTTTACAACAGTCCTTCAGTGTGAAGTTTGACTACAAAGTGTATTTCACCACAAACCTTTTCGATAGGTCGAACGATACACTTTCAAGTTTTCTGAAAGAAAGAATGGAAGAAGGTACCATCCAGAAGGTACTGTTTGTTTTGGATCAGGGAGTAACCGAAGCGCATCCTGGGCTACAGGAAAGCATTCAAGACTATTTTGAGACTTTTGATAATATCCATCTCATTCCTGAGACACTAGTCGTGCCGGGTGGTGAAGACGCTAAAAACGACGAGAGCCTGCTGTATCAGGTAATTGACGCTGTGAATGAACACGGGATCGACCGTCATTCTTATCTGGTGGCTATTGGCGGCGGTGCTGTGCTTGATATGGTCGGTTATGCAGCCGCTATTTCACACAGAGGCGTTCGTCATATTCGCATTCCAACGACTGTACTTTCTCAAAACGATTCTGGCGTGGGTGTGAAAAATGGCGTCAATTTCTATCGGAAAAAGAATTTCCTCGGCACATTTGCGCCGCCTGTTGCAGTATTCAATGACTATCATTTTCTTACCACCTTGTCTGATCTCGACTGGCGGTCAGGGATGTCTGAAGCCGTAAAGGTAGCGCTGATCAAAGACGCTGCCTTCTTTGACTGGATTGAGCACAACGCCACTATGCTTGCAGCCCGTGATATGGGGGCCATGAAGTATTTGGTGAAACGGTGTGCTGCACTGCACCTCGACCATATTGCGGGAAAAGATCCCTTTGAGACGGGTTCTTCCAGGCCGCTCGACTTCGGTCACTGGAGTGCACACAAACTGGAGGCGCTGGCGGACTTTTCCATCAGGCATGGGGAGGCTGTAGCGATTGGGATTGCCCTCGACACTGTCTATTCAATGCTTACCAAGCGACTGTCGGAAGCCGATGCCAGGAGAATACTTGTGGTGCTTCAAAATCTTGGTTTCCCTTTGCAGCACCCACTACTTCAGTTTGAAGAAGGCAATAGCCCGCTACTCGATGGCCTGAATGAGTTCAGAGAGCACCTGGGTGGCAAACTCACCATTATGCTGTTGATAGCCATTGGCACAGGAGAGGAAGTGCATGAAATGAATGGGGAACTTATTCGTGAGTCCAGTGAATGGCTGGAAAATTATGCTCATCAACAAACGATCAGGCTCTGATTATGAAAACAGACTTTGGCTACTTAACCTACTGCTCCAACATACATACCGGCGAAAGCTGGCCAGATCATTTTGCCGCACTCAGGAAGTTCATTCCTTCAGTGAAAGAGAAATGTAGCCCAGACCAGCCTTTTGGGATTGGGCTTCGTTTATCTAACGAGGCATCGATCGACCTTGCTAAAGAGGCGTCCATGGCTGAATTTAAAGACTGGCTGACAACAACCGACAGTTATGTCTTCACCATGAATGGGTTTCCTTACGGTGGTTTTCATAACACCCGTGTGAAAGAGCAGGTACACGCTCCCGACTGGACTACCACGGACAGGCTGAGCTACACGATCAGGATGTTCGACATTCTTTCACAACTGCTTCCTGAAGGGATGGAAGGAGGGATTTCTACCTCACCTTTGACGTATCGCTACTGGCACAAGCCTAAAGACCTCCAAAAGACTTTCGAAGCCACAACGCTGAAAATGATTGAGGTAGCCAAACACCTGAAAAGGCTACATGACACGACAGGTCAGCTACTCCATCTTGACATTGAGCCTGAGCCAGACGGCCTTTTGGAGTCTGGACCAGAGTTCATCGACTGGTATGAGGCATACCTGCTTCCGCTTGGCACATCTGAGCTACAAAAGGCATTTAGTATTTCAGCAGCAGAGGCCGAAGCGACCATCAAGCGCCATGTACAGCTTTGCTACGACGTGTGTCACTTTGCAGTCGGTTATGAAAATCATCAGGAAGTGGTCAACAAACTGAAATCCTCGGGCATCAAAACAGGCAAAATTCAGATTAGCGCTGCGCTAAAAGCACCTATGGCATCAGGAAAGGCGAGGAATCCAGTGATCGCTGCCTTCAAAGGATTCAACGAGTCAACCTACCTGCATCAGGTAGTGGCCCGAACCCAAAGCGATGGTTTTAAACGCTATCCGGATTTGCCAGAAGCTCTCGCTGATGCTGACAATCAGGACATAAAGGAATGGCGTTCTCATTTCCATGTCCCCTTATTTGTCGAAGACTACGGCGTATTGAAGTCGACACAAGAAGACATTGTGAAGGTGCTTGACCTTCAAAAGGCAAAACCATTCACCAATCATCTTGAAATTGAAACCTACACATGGGAGGTGCTCCCGGAAGGTTTGAAATTAGCTATTGATGAATCCATCGTGAGAGAAATGAACTGGGTTACTGATCAGCTAAATACCGAGTTCGACTAAGTAGCAAATGAAAAAAGCCGTCGTTATTGATATTGTAGGGCTATCGGCACACCTGATAGGAGAGCAAACACCATTTCTTCAAGAGTATTTAAAGGGAAGGCACGTTCAATCCATTGTGCCTATGCTGCCTGCGGTTACCACTTCTGTACAGTCGACCTATGTCACCGGCAAATGGCCGTCTGAAACGGGTATCGTTGGCAATGGCTGGTACGATCATCAGGATTCGGAAATAAAGTTCTGGAAGCAGTCGAATAAACTGGTAGCCGGAGAGAAAATATGGGAGAGGGCGAAGAAAGTTGATCCTTCGTTTACCTGCTCCAAAATGTTCTGGTGGTACAACATGTACTCATCGGCCGACTATTCTGTGACACCAAGGCCGCAGTACTTAGCCGATGGGAGGAAAATGCCTGATTGCTACACCCAACCAGCTGGGCTTAGGGATGAACTGCAAAAGGAGCTGGGCCAATTTCCCTTGTTTCAGTTTTGGGGGCCTGGTGCCAATATCAAGTCCACCCAGTGGATTGCTGATGCTTCCATTTTCACAGACCGGCGATATGACCCCACGCTGACCCTTATTTATTTACCTCACCTCGACTACTGCTTACAAAAATTTGGCCCCGACTTCGAGTTGGTAGGAAAGGAGCTCACCGAAATTGACCAGGTTATAAAAGGGCTGGTGGACTACTACACAAAAAAGAAGGCCAGCATTATTCTGTTGTCAGAATACGGCATAAGCCCGGTGAGCAGGCCTGTTCATATCAATAGGTTGCTTCGCAAAAAAGGTCTTCTGAGTGTCCGGGAGGAAAGGGGCCTGGAGTTACTGGATGCTGGTGCCTCGAAAGCATTTGCCGTAGCCGACCATCAAGTTGCACACATTTATGTCAACGATCCATCGGTAATGGAAGAGGTAAAACGGCTGGCCGAAGCTACTCAGGGAGTGAGTTTGGTGTTGGACAAAGCCCAGCAAAAGAAACATCATATTAACCACGAAAGATCTGGTGACCTCGTGCTCATCGCCGACGAGCATAGTTGGTTCACTTACTATTTTTGGCTCGACGATGTTAAAGCACCTGACTACGCCAGGGCTGTTGACATCCACAAAAAGCCAGGCTACGACCCAGTCGAGATGTTTATGAGCTCGAAGCTCAGGGCAGGGTATAAGCTGCTTCGCAAAAAGATGGGCTTTCGCTATGTGATGGACGTTATTCCGCTGGATGCCAATTTGATCAGGGGCTCCCATGGAAGCCCCTTCGTTGACAAGAAATACCATCCAATACTTATAACTGACAAAAAAGTAAGCGATTCTTCAATACCAGCCACATCTGTGCACGACATTATCTGGCAATCGCTCAATACCTGAGCTTAGCTGTTTCTCACGGCAATGGGTGCTGACAGCAAAGTGTCAGGAATTCCAAAAGCGTCCGTGAGTGCTACGGCGTTTTGCCTTACTTCCAGGCAAAGTGTATTCACTAGCTGACGAATCGCCTTGGTTTTGGCACCAGCCATATAGTCCGCTTCCAGGTACCAGCCTTTGTGTTTCTCTATTTGGGACAAGGCAAATAACTGACAAAGCTTGGTAAGGATATGCTTGCTGCCTTCATCAGTTACTTCGCTAATCTTCTCCTGAAACTGTTCCAGAATAATTCTTTCGATGTAAGCATGCCCGACCATTACCAGGTGGTACTGGCATTGATTGAAAGCGTCGAAAGAGTCCATTCCCTGATCGATGTAATGCTTCAGTCGCTTGGCAGAAGATGCCAGAATGCTTTTTTCCCGGTACCTGAATGCTGCCAGGTGAAACTCTGAATCCAGCAGGTGTTCTTTGTCAGTGTTTCTGATGGTAATGGGGTTCATTTCCTGAATACTCACCTTGGCCTGGTCGGTCACGTAGTTCAGCATGCCGAACAGGTTCATGTGACCAAACTCCTGCCTGAATTCAGAAAGTCTGCTCTTTGCCACTAGCTGCATCAGTACTGTGTTGTCTCCTTCGAAAGTGGTGTAAATCTCTGTGTCATTTTTCAAAGCGGCGATGCGGTTTTCAGCTAAATAGCCTTTGCCCCCAAGTGCTTCTCTGCATTCTTGCAGGCTGGCAGTTGCATTCCATGTCGCCCACGACTTTAGCCCGGCGGCCAGTGCTTCTATCTCCTGCATATCTTCTTCCGTTCTTTTAAGGAACCGTTGTGTAAGATACTGAAGGGAGAAATGCAACGCATAAGCATTGGAAAGGAGTGGCATGAGGCGGCGCTGATGTGTGCGGTAGTTGAGGATGGGAACCTCTGTACCACCTTCAGGCCCGAATTGTCTTCTGCCATCGGCATATCGAATAGCAATAGTAAGCCCGGATTTCGTGGCGCTTAGCCCAGAGCGGGGAATGCCGATTCTGCCGCCCACGAGAGTCCCAAGCATGGTAAAGAACCGGCGATTGTCGCTGCTGATTGGGCTCGCAAATTGTCCTTGTTCATCTATGCTGGCAAAGCGATCCAGCATGCTTTCTTTTGGAATCACGACATTGTCGAAACGTATCACCCCGTTATCGACGCCGTTCAAGCCCATCTTTCTGCCGCAATCTTTAATTGTCACCCCCTGGTGCATGGCGCCCTTTTTGTCTCGTAGGGGAACAACAAAGGCGCTGACGCCATAGTCGGTTCCCTCGATGATAAGCTTGGCGAATACCGTAGCCATTTGGCCATGCAGTGCTGCGTTGCCAATGTACTCCTTCTGGGCTTTGGGGTTGGGTGTGTGAATGGTGATCTTGCCCGATTTGTGATCATAGGTGGCAGTAGTCTCAATACCCTTTACATTTGAACCATGGCCTGTTTCTGTCATTGCAAAGCAGCCAGGGAGGTTGAGCGTACCCGCATCAGCCAGGTACTTTTTATGGTGCTTTTCTGTGCCCAGAAAATAGATACTCATGCCAAAAAGCCCAAATTGTACTCCAAACTTGATCACCATGCTCAGGTCGTGGTAGCTAAGTGTTTCCATGATGGTGAAATAGCCTTCCATGTCATCAGCGCCACCAAACTCTTTAGGGTAGGCACGGTTTCCATAGCCCTGCGAGGCAAGGATTTTGCACCAATGGAGTACTTTTTCCCGGTATTCTGTGAGGTCTCCCGTGTCCGGGTATTTGAACTCGGGGTCGGATAGGAGTGTCTTCACTTTGGTGATGAGGGCAGCTTGATCACCATCCAAAATTGCCCTGAGGTTATCAACCGAAAAGGTTTTCTCAGATGCTAATGTTTCAGCTTCCGTAGCAGCCCGGTCGTTGGACGCCAGGTGGAAGGCTGACTCTCTGCTTATAATTCCTAAAGCATCCTCAATATCCCGCAATGGCTGCTGAGCGTTCTGAAAGGCCACCTCATCCCGGCCAATACTGTTAAGCTCTGCAAGCTTATTGCCAATGTCCACAAGGCTGGTTTTCATTTCGGGCGACAGCTCCTGGGAAATTCGTTTTATTTCTGTTAGCCAGCTTTTTATCTCGTTAGGAGACGGCGGCTTAGCAGGGTTCAGGTAAGACAGCAGCAATTCCCTTTCCTCGGTTTTCAGCCACGACTGCTTGTTAATCAAACTTTGGATATTTTTTATCTCACTTGGCGTAAGTACGTCATCTGCCCATACCATGTAAAACATGGGAAGGAAAGAATACAGAGATGGATTGGCTTTGAGTAGGGGGGAATTGATCATGGGTGTTATTGTTTGTCTAAATTTTACTCTTTAAAAGTTTTAAAACAATGATAATTTGGTTCAGCATTTGCTTTTAGTCACCGGGCTTCCCAAAAAGGCCATGAAAGATTTTGACCTTTCGAAAAAAGAGTTGTTCAATACAACTAGAGATTGATTAGTTTGATTCAACTAACTCTAACAAACCATGAAACTATTTGTTAAGATCGTTTTGTTTCTTTTGCCATACTGCTTGTCAGCAGCAAACATTCAAGCGCAATCATACTCTTTCGAATCTGTCAAATCCTATCCGTTTCCGGCCGATATGACCTCGTCTGCCACGGGTAGCAAGATAGCATGGACTTTTAACGAACAAGGGCAAAGAAACATCTATGTAGCCGAAGGCCCCGATTTCAAAGCAAGAAAGCTTACGATGTACAACGACGACAGTGGACAGGAAATATCGAGCCTGACAGTGACTGCTGATGGCCAATGGGTAGTTTATGTGAGAGGGGGGGACCATGGTTCCAATTGGGACGATGATGCGCCGGTGAATACCTCTTTCCTTCCGGAGCCCCCACAAGTTCAGATTTGGAGCATCCCATTTGCAGGCGGAGAGCCAAAAATGCTGGCGGATGGGGATTTACCTTCTGTCTCACCAAACTCGAAAACGGTAGCTTATGTTAAGGGTGGACAGATATTGTCAGTACCCATCGACGGCACTGCCAAAGGCGAGGCGCTGTTTACTGCAAGAGGAAGGAATGGCAGTATTACATGGTCACCTGATGGAACGAAAATGGCTTTTGTCTCCCATAGGGGCGATCATTCATTTGTGGGAGTTTTTACCAACAAGGAAACGCCGATTACTTGGCTGGCCCCTTCTTTCAATTTTGACAGATCTCCAGATTGGTCGCCGGATGGCACAAGAATTGTTTTTGTTCGTACACCAGGTGCAGGTGGCGCACCCGACTCGATACTGGCAAGAAAGCATCGCCCGTGGGCCATTTGGTCAGCTGATGTATCAACTGCTCAGGCCAAAAAGCTTTGGGAAGCACCCAAAACGCTGGCTGGCTCAACACCCAACACTCACGGCGGCACCAACCTACATTGGGCAGCAAAAGGCAAAATCGTATTCATGTCGTACATGGATGGCTGGCCTCATATGTATTCCATGCCTGAAGCAGGCGGCGAGCCTATGCTGCTTACACCCGGAAACTTCATGGCAGAGCATGTGAGCGTTAGCAGTGATCGTGCAACATTATTGTTTAGCGGGAATACAGGCCCCGACCCACTCGATCTCGACAGGCGTCATGCAGTTCAGGTGTCGGTGGACAAGGCCGATATGAAGGTGCTTACCCCCGGGAGCGGCGTTGAGTGGACACCCGTAATGACCGGCGACGGCAAGAGCATAGCAATGATCAGCGCAACAGCACAACGGCCGCCACTTCCGGCTATTTTAACGGCCAATGGAGGGAAAATAAAACTGCTGGCTGAAGACCGGATTCCTTCCGGGTTTCCTACAAAAAGTCTTGTGACACCAACGCAAGCGGTGTTTACATCTGAGGACGGATTTACCATCCACGGTCAGCTATTTACACCGGCCAATAGGCCAGCCAAAGGCCCTGCAATCATCTATGTTCATGGTGGGCCGCCAAGGCAAATGTTGCTCGGATGGCATTACTCGGATTATTATACCAATGGCTATGCTACCAACCAATACCTGGCCAGCCTTGGCTTCACTGTGTTGGTGGTTAACTATCGACTAGGTATCGGTTATGGCTACGAATTTCACAACCCGGCAGATGCAGGTACCTGGGGAGCCAGTGAATACAAAGACATTAAGGCTGCGGGGCTTTGGCTCGGCAAGCAGCCAGGAATTGATGCATCAAAGATTGGCATTTACGGTGGGTCATACGGCGGCTATTTGACGGCCATGGCACTGGGACGAAACTCCGATATTTTTGCCGCTGGTGTTGATATTCACGGTGTGCATGAGAGAACGACTGGGAGGATCGGAGATATCCTGTACCCCGACCAATATGAGAAGGCACCAGATGCCGAGAAGGCGGCCCAAGTGGCCTGGGAATCTTCTCCGACATCGACAATTGGTGGCTGGACTTCGCCAGTGCTGATTATCCATGGTGATGATGACCGAAATGTCCGTTTTAGCCAAAGTACTGATTTGGTGCAGCGTCTGCTTGAAAAAGGAGTGGAGATGGAAACCATCGTCATAGTCGACGATACCCACCATTGGATGAAGCATGGAAACTCCTTAAAAGCAGGAAAAGCGACGGCCGATTTCTTCGTTAGGAAGTTAATGAAGTAAGATAGTCTACTATAATAGTTAATATTTTTATTGCTAAGGGTATGTATTTAGTTTCCGGTTTATGAAGTAAAGATTTTTAAAATATTTACTTTTAACCAGTGAAACTCTTGAGCCGGCAACTTCTTTTTGTATCTTTTATATGCCTTATGTACATTCACAAGGCATCAGCGCAACAGGTATTGTCTGTTAGAGACAAATTAGGATATTCAAAGTCCTACGGTAGTGGGAGCCACGTTGCAAACGCCTTTTCCAACAAAGATTCCCTGGGAGTAACTGTCTATGCGAAAGGGGCATCGAGCAACTCGACAGAACCAGAGCCAAAGCGAGGTGAATTTATCGTTAAATTCAAACAAGGGGTACCTTCTGCTTCGCAAAGCAAGCAATTTGGATTTAATGCCAAGTCTTTCAAGGATCCAGTTCTGTTCGATAAGTTGCGTTCAGACTTGAATTTGCTGCACTCGGCCCGAACAAAAGGGAGTAAAAGTACATTGGCTGTTTCTTCGCTTGAAAAGGAGTATTCAAAAGCTTTCTTTGGGGCGTATATAAGAGTTAGTGAAGAGTTGGTTGACGAAATACAAAAACTGGACTATGTCGAATCCGTCCACCCAAATGGTGTTGTAAAGGCTTTTCTGGACACCAGCGTGCCTTTAATTCGTGCCCCGGAGGTGTGGGGTAGCTATGATACACGGGGTGAGGGAATTGTTGTTGGTATAATAGATACGGGCATTGATTACAATCATCCCGCTCTAGGTGGTGGCTTTGGTCCTGATTTTAAAGTAGTTGGTGGGTATGACTTTGTGAATGATGATAATGACCCCTTCGATGACAATGAACATGGGACGCACGTAGCTGGTATTGTGGCAGCCAATGGTGGTGGGCTTATAGGAGTAGCACCAGAAGCTAAATTGGTGGCTCTAAAAGTACTTGACCAATATGGATACGGATACGATGATGACATTCTTGATGCCATAGAATGGGCGGTTGACCCCAATGGTGATGGTGATTACAGCGACCGGTTGGATGTTGTGAATATGAGCCTTGGCGGGCCAGGTGACTACCAGTCGCCAACAGCAATTGCAGTCAATGCTGCTGTGGAAATGGGAGTTGTTTTTTGTGTGGCTGCTGGTAATTCTGGTGGCTTTAAGACGATCGGCAGCCCAGGCACAGCAGAAAGAGCCATTACAGTTGGTGCCAGTGACGACTACGACATGCTTGCCTACTTTAGCAGTAAGGGGCCAAATGCAGGAAATTATGCGATCAAGCCCGATTTGTTGGCTCCAGGCGTAAATATAGCGTCGAGTGTTCCTGGAGGAGGTACTGCGAATTTTAACGGCACATCCATGGCTACTCCTCATGTTGCTGGAGTAGCTGCCCTTTTAAGAGATATTCATCCTGACTGGACCGCAGATCAGGTAAAGGCAGCACTAACCACTACAGCCAAAGACCTTGGGCTGCAAGAAATGCAGCAGGGTTCTGGCAGATTAGATGCCGTGAAAGCTGCAGGTGTCAGCAGTACTGCATATCCAACCCAATTGAGCTATGGACTAAATGCAACCGATCAACCCAATTGGGGTGGTTCTAAGACAGTGACTGTTACGAATAATAGTGTTTCTGAACAATCCTATTCCATAACAGTAACGGGAACGCAAGCAGGGATAACATTGACTCCAACTGAGACAGCTTTTACGCTAAGTTCCGGCCAGTCCACTACCATAAGCTTTTCTCTTGCCGTTGACAATAATGTATTTGAACAGGAGCCCAAAGCCTCACAATCCACCGGAGGTAGGGTGACAATTGCAAGTGAAGAAGATGCGCTTGTAATACCCTGGGCCTTCGTTAGTGGAACTATTGTCAGAATAGTTTTTGAGGATAATCAATTGAACAGGGACTATAATAAACTGATCCAATTATTCAACGACGATTTTTCTTATGGTGCCTACGATGCTTCATTTTCGGAAGATGGGTTAACTGCGACCTTCCTTGTGCCGAACGCTACTTATAACGGATTTTTCTTGTTTGAAGACTGGAGCAAGATTGCGCTTAAGGAAAATATTATTATTGATGGCAGTACCACTATTTCGGTAACCTCGGCCGATGCGGGAAACAAAATAACTTTTGCTGCCACAGATGAGAATGGCGAAAGTTTAGCAGACAGTTATCAGGGAACCTTAACCTTACTGATTCAGTCAAAGAGCAGCCGCTTTGGAAATATTGTTTCATACGGCACTGCGCTTCGTGAATTAAATTTTTCTGATTTTTCCTCAGAGTACTTCGCTACAACAAACTACACATTTGATGTTCGGAATGAGTCTGGTAACAAGTTGTATAACATAGAGTTAGGTGCTTTCGATGGTCTCTCTGAAAGTGCAGACATTCAGCGAAACTCCGAGGATCTTTACCATTTTGGCCTTGATTTTGATTTGCCAGGATCGTCTGCCGTTCATGCTATTACCTTCTTTGTTAATGCGCATTGGTTTGACGATTATGGTGGGGGCGGAAATACTGTTGGTTTTGGTTGGAATTGGGGCAGTAGTTTAAATTTGCCTGTAGATAAATGGCATGCAGACGCATATATTACTGAGTCCTCAGTTATTAACAACTGGGGCTTAGGGATTGATGCACATGTTTCCAAAAATGTCAACGATTCCTATCATTCGTTGCGAACTAAACTGCTTAGGGTCTTTGATAATAAGATTGCCAGTTTCGATGGCAAATGGCCACTGAGCGACACGCCGGGAATGAATATGGGGCAAACACTCAATTTTGGTAGTGGTGTTCTGCACCCAGGTACCTACCTGAATAATTACGATATCCGTTCAAGCGCTTTTTTGGGATCATTCGGGGAAGAAACCTATTTCCTGTATGATCAGATGAATGTGAAAGTTTCAGCGAACGACTTGGTTCTTTTCAATGGAACAGGGAGAGATTTTTTCTCAGACTGGGGGTTTTATCAGGCTGGACAGTATCAATTTGACTTCACTGTTCCACATGAACAAATGCCTGGCAAGGAAGGCGTTATCAAATACACAACCAATTCCATTGTTCAAAATGAAGGCGGCAGCGTGATGTCTCCTTTTGTGCCGGGGCTTTATTTTCAAGATAAATCGGGCGAACTTACTAACCAATTTGAAAAGGTATTGGATGGTAAGGTAAGATTTTCAGTAAGACCCGGCCTGTCTTCGCTCGTTGGTAGCCAGCTTTACATTCAGAAAAGTGGTTCGGATGACTACGAGATCGTTCCAGTGGAATATGTTACTACGGAAAACCTCGATGGAAGGAAAGTGTTCGAAGGAAGTATTTTTAACAAACCATCTAACGATACATATTATGACATCAAACTGGTGGCCAAGGGATCTTCCGGTGACTCTATGCAACATATAATGACCTCTGCACTGTTCGTAAAAGCGAACAAAATTCCGGAAGTTGTTGACCAGCAACCAGTCACAATATTCAGAGGCGCCTCTCACGAAATATCTTTGGATGATTTGATCATTTTGGATGACGATTCCAATGCTTCTGAGATGAGCATAATTGTGGAAAATGGGGATAGTTATTCTGTTGATGGCAAAAAGGTTATAGCACCGATCGATTTCGTTGGCACAATTAAGGTCCCCGTTTCGGTTAATGATGGTTATGATAGTAGTGAGCCATTTCTATTGAACATTAAAGTTGTTAATCAGCCTCCGGTTGTTACAGGGCAAGTAGCTGTTGAAATAGAGAAAAACAACGCTTATACGTTGTCCCTAACAGACCTGACTGCGACAGACGCCGATGACATTTACCCAACAAAACATACGCTACTTGTTCTACCTGGCGAGCACTATGTAGTTGAAGGCATGACAGTCTTTCCTGACGAAACTTATGGAGGTGAACTTCAGGTAAACATTGTTGTTAATGATGGATTTTCAAACAGTGCAGTATATAAGTTTGAAATTCAGGTAACAAATGAGCCTCCGGTGATCACAGGACAGCAAGTTATAAGTATTTGGAAGTCAGCATCATGGGAGATCGGCGTCGATGATCTTATCGTCGTAGATTCAGATAATCACTATCCTGACGGGTTTACTGTGAAAGTGTTGGCCGTTTCAAGTGGGCAGTTGGAAGATAACCTTGTTACACCACCAAACGATTTTAATGGTCTCTTAACCGCTTCGGTTGTTGTGAACGATGGGGCTGACGATAGTAATGTATTTGAGCTGGAAATTGAAGTGGTTAATGTTGCGCCATCGATTGTTGGGCAGCAGTCAAAGCAAGTGACTAAGAATAGTAATTTTTCTGTATCAGTTGATGACTTACAAATCATTGATGAGAACGATGGGCCTGATTTTGCTTACCAGCTTTCTATCGGGCAAGGCGAGGGCTTTTCTGTTACCGAGGATGGCATGGTTCGGCCGACTACAGGGTTTGTCGGCACCATTATCATTCCTTTGACAGTGAGTGATGGGGTGGATAGTAGCCCGGTTTTTGAGTTCTCGGTAGACATTGTTAACCACAAGCCAGTAATTACCGGGCAGGTAGCAGCGACGCTTGGTAAAAATACGCCGATTGGGATCGATTTAGCGCAGTTGACTGTGACTGATGCAGATGACCCGATCGAAAGTCTGACCCTGAAACTAGTTGAGGGGAATGGTTATCAGATTGTTGAGGGTAAGATTATGCCGTCAGTTAATTTTGTAGGAGTTCTAAAGATCAATATAGCGGTAACTGACGGCATTGATGATAGCGACCTGTTTGAATTTTCAGTAAACCTGAGCAACGACGTTCCGCAAATTGTTGGTCAGCAGGAACTGAGTATTGACAAAAATACTTCACTAAAAATCCTGCCTCAATATCTATTTGTTGATGACGATGATGATGAATTCCCAGTCAACCATTCTTTGAAGATAGGGGCTGGTGACAATTATAGTGTATCAGGGCAGACGGTAACTCCTGCTTTGGACTACGTTGGTGTCCTGGAAGTGCCGATCGTTGTGAGTGACCCAAACAGCACGAGTCTGCCTTATAATCTAATCATCATGGTGAATGCAATAAGTGGCATTCAAGATAGTATGTCTCAGCTTATTGATGTTTACCCTATTCCAGTTAATGATTACCTAAGCATTCGGTTTAAAAGCCAAATATGTGGACAAATCATGCTAAGCATCGTTGACCTGGTGGGGCAAACACTCACGGAAGATAATTTGGAGAATATCCAATCTAATAGTGAATATGCGTTGGTTACAAGCCATCTCCGTCCTGGAGTTTATCTCTTGCTGGTCTCGACTTCTTCAGGGGATAGTTTCAGTACTCGTATCGTCAAAGACTAGGCACTAGCTGCCTCGTCCAGAAACCAATAAAGCACACCATTAGTGGGTTTAATATGCGAGGCAGGGTAGGTTCTGAACTTCCCTCTGTGCTTCAGTATTTCCCTCACTTTAGGCTGCTTGCTTTCGCCAGTCACCAGAAAGGCGATGCTTTTGGCATTGTTGATTACCGGGCCGGAAAGGCTGATTCTTTTTTGCCCTGATTCAGGGTGTGTGGCCACAACACAGGTTTCGGTAGCTTTTAACAACTCCATTTGATCAGGAAAGATCGATGCAGTGTGCCCGTCGGTGCCAAGGCCAAGTATTACCAAGTCGAACCTGGGCAGCCCGTCGGATGAGGTTACGTTCTTTTTGATCTCGTGGCTGTGTCGTTGGGCCTCCTGCCTGGGTTCGTTTTCGCCAAGGATGCGGTGAATATTGCCTTCAGGAACACCAACCTTATCAAACAGATGCGTCTTCGCCATGCCATAGTTGCTGTCCTTATCGGTAGGAGGGACACAACGTTCATCACCCCAATAGAAATGCATCTTCGACCAATCTATTGCCTTTTTGTAATCAGCAGCAAGAATGTCAAACAGTAGCTGTGGGGTAGAACCTCCGGAGAGTGCAATGTTCAGTTTGTCACTGTTTTGATTGAGATCGACCAAAAAGGTGGCAAAATCCTCTGCTACTGCCCTGGGGTTTTTTGAAATATGTAATTCCATCAGCTATTATAGTTCGCAATAAAGTCCGTCATCAACCAAATTGGCGCAAGGATTCCGCCAGCCGTGGCCATTTTCAATTAGTGTATTTGCCTGTTCTGGGCCCCAGGTGCCTGAGGGGTACCCATATACGGGAAGGTCGGGATCATCTTTCCATGCTTTTAGTATCGGATCAACAAACTCCCAGGCAGCAATAACACTGTCGCCTCTGGCGTAGAGTGTCGCATCGCCCTGCATGCAATCGAGCAGCAGCCTTTCGTAGGCTTCTGGCACGTATGCGTCCGTTAGCCCATCATACTGAAAGTCCATGTTCACCGTTTCTACCTTAAAGCCGTTGCCCGGCACCTTCAGACCGAACTTCAATAAAATACCCTCGTTGGGCTGAATTCTGAAGACCAGTACATTTTGTGAGTTGGCAATTCGCCGCTGGCTGAACAGGTGATGGTGGTTGGGTTTGAAGTGAATCACCACCTCGGAAACCCTGGTTGGCAGCCGCTTGCCGGTGCGGACGAAGAAAGGCACATCGGCCCATCTCCAGTTGTCGATGTAGAATTTTAAAGCCGCAAAGGTTTCGGTTCTTGATTCGGCATCCACGCCTTGCTCATCTCTATAACCGAGATATTCCTTGTCTCCGATTGTCGAATTGAGGTATTGACCCCTGATTACGTTATCTCTGATGTCGTCTTGGGTCAAAGGGCGTAAGGATCTGAAAAGCTTTAGCTTCTCGTTGTGAATAGACTCCGCATCCATTCTGGCCGGAGGTTCCATTGTAACAAGGGATACCAACTGTAGCAAGTGATTTTGGATCATGTCCCTCAAAGCTCCGGAGCCATCGTAGTAACCGCCACGCTTCTCTACACCCACACTTTCTGCCGCTGTAATCTCCACTTTCTCAATGTAAATACGGTTCCAAAGCGGTTCGAAAATCGTATTGCCAAACCTGGCTACCAGCGTATTTTGCACGGTTTCTTTGCCCAGGTAATGGTCAATTCTATAAATCTGATCTTCTTTGAATGATTCAAGCAGCTGGTTGTTTAGTTCTTTTGCACTTTCCAACGTGTAGCCAAAAGGCTTTTCAACAATCAATCTCTTCCAACCCTTTTCTTCCGTGTTGAGTTGAGCTTCGCCCAAATTCTTAGAAATCACAGAGTAAAGTGAAGGGGGAGTAGAAAGATAGAAAATATAGTTTTGATCCGTGTGACAGTCATTGCATAACGTTTTAAGCCGATTGGCCAGCAACTGATAGTCTACTACCGCTTTCGTGTCAATTGACTGATAGAATACCAACTTGGCGAAGCTATCTAACTCATCTGGCTTTTCTTTAGAAGCTTTCAGGTGTGGGTTGTCAAACACAACTTTCTTTCTGTATTCCTCGTCGCTAAAATCCGTTCGGCTAACACCAAGAATGGCATAATTCTCCGGCAAGAAACCTCTTTTGAATAAATTGAAAACGGCGGGAATTAGTTTACGCTCAGTAAGATCGCCAGAGGCTCCAAAAATAGTAAGTATCTGATTATCAGTTTTTTTCATTTAGGTACTACACAGGGGTGATAGCAAAATTCAATTTAATTGGCGAAGATCAGTATTTTTGGTCTGAATCTCTTGATATTCGCTAAAAAACAAGCAATTAACATCATATGAAGGCAGTTGGTTGCATGGTGGCCGTCATGTGGAATGAAAAATAGGACAGGAATGGAAAAAACGTATGACTTTGGCCTTGTAGGCCTCGGAGTGATGGGAAGAAACTTCATTTTAAATGTGGCAGACAATAATTTCTCCGCCTTTGGGCTGGATACGGATCTCGAAAAGGTAAAGTCTTTGAGGGAAGAAGGGGCAGGAAAGGTTGTTGATGGTACTACCGATAAAAAGGAGTTTGTCTCAAAACTTTCCAGGCCAAGAAAGATCATGTTGCTGGTTCCCGCCGGAGGGCCTGTCGACGCTGTTATCAACGATTTGTCCCCATTGCTTGACAAAGGCGACCTGATCATTGATGGTGGAAATTCATTTTTTACTGACACAGACAGAAGAGCTGAAAACCTGGAGTCAAAAGGCATTTATTTTTTTGGTACTGGTGTTTCCGGTGGTGCCAAAGGAGCCAGATTTGGGCCCAGCATTATGCCAGGAGGCGACAAAGATGCCTATGAAATTGTAAGGCCAATTTTTGAGGCTGTTTCAGCGAAAGTCAATGGCGAACCATGTGTCGACTACATGGGGGCACGGTCAGCCGGTAACTACGTGAAAATGGTGCACAACGGTATTGAGTATGGGCTGATGCAGCTTATTTCCGAGGCATATGACGTAATGAAGCGGGGGCTTGGTCTGAGCAATCAGCAGCTTCACAATACTTTCGATCAGTGGAACAAGACCAAGCTACAGTCGTTTTTGGTGGAGATAACAGCGGAGATTTTCAAGAAGAAGGACGAGCTGACAAACAAAGACCTGGTCGATGTGATCCTTGATAAGGCAAAGCAAAAAGGCACAGGCAAGTGGACGTCTCAAAACGCTATGGATTTGGGTATCCCGGTACCAACTATCGACGTGGCCGTGAGTATGCGGGAAATATCCTCAATGAAGGCTGATCGGGAAAAAGCAGAATCACTCTACGGAGCCAAGGCAATCAAAGGAGATAGCAGCCTTACCGTGAAAGACGTTGAAGACGCACTTTTCTTTGCCTATATCGTTACATACGCTCAGGGAATGACCCAGCTTTGGGCTGCTTCGAAAGAGTACAACTACGGCTGCGACATGGAAACCATCGCTAAAATATGGAGAGGTGGCTGCATCATCCGCTCAGGCCTTTTAGAGGACATGAGGAAGGCGTATGCCAGGGATAAAGCACTTAGTAGCCTGTTGCTGGACAAGGACATTGCAGCCAAAGCTAAAAGCTGTGAAGTGTCGGCCAGAAAAGTAGCTGCTTATGCTATTGGTCAGGGCATTCCGGTGTCGGGTATGGTGGCTGGTTTGAGCTATTTCGACGCTTTCACCACCGGTCGTTTGCCACTGAACCTGATTCAGGCACAACGTGATCACTTTGGTTCACATACCTATGAGAGAACCGATAGGGAAGGGATTTTCCATACTGAGTGGTAAAAGAAAAAGGCTGAGTTAGTAGCTCAGCCTTTTCATTACCTATATTTCCAAAATACATTCTTGGGGTTGTTATATAGCGTCAGAACCTCGTTCGCCAGTTCTGATTCTTATGCATTCTTCGAGCGGCGTAATAAAAATCTTGCCGCTGCCTATCATATCGCCATCGTGCGCCTGCGCAGCATCCATAATGGCGTTGCAGGTGGTTTGAACAAAGCTATCATTGACAGCAATTTCCAACCGGATGTTCGACACCAGGTTGGGGATTACCTTCTGGCCTCTGTATACTTCCTCGGACACCCGCCTTCCGTGACCGGAAACGTTGCCCACAGTTATTCTTGATATGCCAGCCTGAATCAACGATTCTCTCACTTGATCTAGCTGATTTTCTCTTATAATGGCTATAATCAGTTTCATTCTCTGTTAGTTAGGGGTGATCATTCCGTATCCTTTCTCACCATGGTACACATTGTCGAGCCCTTTCATTTCATCTTCCTCGGTGGCCCGGATTTTGACAAATTTATTGAGCACAAAAAGAATGACGAAAGTGCCTACACCGGCGTAAACTATGGCTATCACAATAGCAGTTAGTTGCACTCCAAGTTGTTGCATTACTGTCCACGTGCCACCTACAGCCGTTGCTGCATCAGCCATCCAGCTTTCTCTGATGAAGAAAACAAGGAAAATGGCACCTATGATACCGCCAACACCGTGGATACCAAAAGCATCTAGTGTATCATCATAGCCGAGTTTGTTTTTTAGTATAATAGCGAGGTAGCACACAATAGTAGAAAGTGCTCCCAGTACAAGAGCTCCTCCTGGCTGAACAACGCCAGCGGCAGGCGTGATGGCTACCAAACCTGCCAGGATGCCCGATGCAAAACCAAGTGCCGTTGCTTTCCCCTGATGGAAGCCTTCCACGATCAGCCAGGTAAGTGCACCGGCCGCAGCTGCTATTTGTGTAACGGTCAGGGCCTGGGCAGTGCTCAACCCACTTGAGATACTGCTGCCGGCATTGAACCCAAACCAACCCACCCAAAGAAGCCCGGCGCCGATCATCGTCATCACAAGGTTGTTGGGCTGCATGGGCAAATGTGGGTGCGATTTTCTGGCTCCAATAAAGAGCACGGCAACCAATCCGCTAACACCGGCGGAGATATGTACAACCGTGCCTCCGGCAAAATCAATGGCACCGTTGGCTCCCAGGTTGAAAAGGAAGCCGTCGGATGCCCAAACCCAGTGGCAAAGCGGATTGTAAACGACAAGGCCCCACAGCGCTATGAAAAAGCAATAACCTTTAAACGTGATTCGTTCGGCCACGGCACCGGCAATAAGCGCAGGGGTGATGATGGCAAATTTTGCCTGGAACATGGAGAAGACATACTCGGGGATGCCGTCAATAATACTGTCATCGATACCTGAAAGCATCACATAGTCGGAATTCCAGCCAAACCAGCCACCAAGTACATTTTCACCAAAAGCCATGCTATAGCCGCAAACTACCCAAAGAACAGTCATGATACCCATGGCTGTAAAACTGTGCATCATAGTGCCGAGCACGTTTTTAGTCCTGACAAGGCCACCATAAAACATGGCAAGGCCGGGAATCATAAGGAGCACAAGTGTGGTAGATGTCAGCATCCAGGCAGTGGCACCTGAGTCGATCTCAGACGTTTCCTGGGCAAAGGCAACAGTGGAAGAGGCAATAATAGCCAATCCACTCAATAGAATTGGTCGAACAAAAAGCTTCATGTAGGGTGTGTTTAAAATTCAATCACCAGCTTTTTGGGACATGTTGTTTAGGGTGACGCAATATAGGAATTCAGATTTAAACTTCCTGAACGAGGCGCATTAAACCTGAAAGTAGCCGGTTCGGAAGCGTCAGAAATCTAATTATTGCAATTATTTAAGCTTATGTGCTCGCTCCAATTTCCGTGGCTAACTTCAACGGTCATGCTCCCACCCTTAGTGTCGAACCTTCCGTCTTCCAGCACTACGCCATCGCCACTAACGACCTGAAAGGAGGCGCTTGTGGAGAGCGAATACCTGATGCCGTTCGTAAAAGTAACTATGGGATTAAGCCTTTGGAAAACCAGCCCGGCGGTCGATTGGCTGGGAATGCACTCTTTGATGATCTCATAGCCTTCAACTTCCTCTGGCGTTCCATTTAGGAATAGTCCAAGAGGAATATGTAACCTACTGGCCCAATCGCTTTCAGCATGGATACCACCTGGCACCTCATAGTAGAAAATGTCTTTCCCATACCTAAACCCCAGATTCTCCAGGCTTTCAATCATTGGCACGTAATAGTTCCACTCTTTAGTGCCTATGTCAAAATAGAACCGGGTGTTTGACAATTCCCTTGGCTCATCGAAAATAGCATAGTCGGCCACCCAGAATGAGGGTGACATGGAGGCGGAAAAGGAAAAGACTTCCGGGTAATTAATTCCGGCCCAGGCCGCATAAAGCCCGCTGAGCGAGAATCCAAATATGGCCCTCCTTTTTGTGTCAACAGGATAGTCTTCCTCAACCTTCGGAATCACCTCATTGATCAGCCTTTGAGTATAGTTAATAGACCCCGGAGAGTAATCAGACCAGTTTTCTTTGATCCACTGATCATTGTAGGGTATATATCTGCCGTACCTATGGCCCGCTGCTGAGATACCCACCATTATAAAAGGTTCAATCCCCGAGGATGCTTCAAATTTGTAAGAAGTAAGGCTGGCGATGGCTCCTTTGAAAACGTCCCCATCATTGAAGTAAATAATAGGATATTTCCCCGAGGCATTTTCTACCCTCGGCACGTAAATGTCGATAGTTAGGTCATTGGATAACTCCTGTGTGATGATGTCAAAGCTTGAAGTTCCCGACGGAGGTGGTACGTTGTCATCATCTGACGGTGATGGGTTGGAATCACTACAGCCGCAACTGAACAGGATGCAGGCCAGGAAGGCAATCTGGTAAAGTGCTCTCATATAACGATATGACAACTCAGGATATAAAAGTACTTATTTGTAGAAAAAATCATTTTGATCTGATCTGGACCTACACCCAAAGCGGCTCCATATTGGTTATTTACCTAAACGGTTTTATTATTTTACTGACCAACCTGTATATTGTTGAACGACCAAACTGTAACCCATTGTGAGAAGACCAATTAAACTGATCCTTGTTTTAGTTTCCATATTCATCTTTCAAAGTTGCGAAACTCCTCAACAAGCAACTGCTGAATTCACAGCTGACGAAATACAACGATGGGAGGCCGTGGCCTCTCGTGTCACCATTATTCGTGACAACTGGGGCATTCCCCACATTTATGGTAAAACTGATGCTGACGCTATTTTTGGAATGCTGTATGCACAGTGTGAAGACGACTTTAAGCGGATAGAAACCAACTACCTCACCTCAATTGGCCGAATGGCTGAAGTGGAAGGGGAGAAAGCGTTATATACTGACCTTCGCCAAAGGCTTTTCATCAACGAAGAAGAGATAAAAGCCCTTTATAATGAGGCACCGGAGGGAATGAAAGAACAAATGAAGGGCTTTGCCGATGGCATCAACTATTACCTTTACAAACATCCCGAAGTGAAGCCTATGCTACTCACCAGATTTGAACCGTGGATGCCCCTTACTTTTAGTGAGGGTAGTATCGGTGGAGACATCGAGTCTATTTCAACTGAAAACTTAGAGGCGTTTTACGGGGGGAAGCCAGTTTCTCCGGTTTCTTCAGTGTATACCTACGAACCAGAACCAGAGCCTACTGGATCCAATGGGTTTGCTATCGCACCTTCCAACAGCGCATCGGGGAACTCTTTGCTACTAATCAATCCCCACACATCTTTCTTTTTTCGCTCCGAGCAGCATGTGGTAAGTGAAGAAGGCCTTAATGCCTATGGAGCTGTTACCTGGGGGCAATATTTTATCTATCAGGGCTTCAATGAACACTGCGGCTGGATGCATACTTCCAGCGCAGCCGACGTAATTGACGAGTTTGCTGAGACTGTTGTAGAAAAGGATGGGAATTATTTCTACAAGTATGGCGAAGAGGAGAGGGCTCTGGAGGCCTCAGAGGTCACTTTGAAATACAAAGACGGTGAGAAAGTCGTCAGCAAAACATTCACGACCTACAAATCTCACCACGGCCCGATCGTAAGGGAAGAAGGCGGTAAATGGATTGCCGTAGGGCTGATGCAGGATCCATTGAATGCCCTCAGTCAATCATACATGCGAACAAAGGCTGCCACCTACAACGACTTCAATAACAACATGCGGCTTCGGACCAACTCGTCGAACAATACGGTGTATGCCGACGACCAGGGCAATATAGGTTACTACCATGGCAACTTTATGCCTGTTCGTGACCCCCGGTTTGACTACTCAGGGGTGATCGACGGCAGCAACCCAGCCACCGACTGGCAGGGGCTCCACAAAATCGAGGAACTCGTTAGTTTGCTGAACCCTGAAAGCGGCTGGCTACAGAACTGCAATTCAACGCCATTTACGGCAGCAGCAGGATTTAGCCCCAAGCCTGAACACTACCCTGTATACATGGCCCCAGATCAGGAAAACGCCCGGGGTATTCACGCTGTTCGGGTATTGGAAGGGAAAACGAACTTTACACTTGATAAGCTTATTGAAGCGGCTTATGACCCGTATTTGGTGGGATTTGAAAACCTCGTTCCCTCTGTGGTACAAGCGTATGAAGGCTCCTCAGAGAAAGAAGCTGATCTGGCAGCTCCGATAAAAGTGCTTAAAGAGTGGGATTTACGTTTTGGAGAAGAATCTATCGGTACGGCGCTGGCCATCTTCTGGGCCCAGGAGTTAATGAAAGACTTGTACGAAACAAAAGATGTTCGGCTTAGGCAGTTGGCTATGATTGACTATATGACCACCGAAGCAGAGCCACAGATGAAGCTTGAAGCATTGAAAAAAGCCGTTGAAAAGCTGACAGCAGACTTTGGCACATGGGAAACAGCCTGGGGACAAATCAATCGCTTTCAGCGGGTGGAAGGTGCCATCAGAGAGCCTTTCAACGATGAATTAGCAAGCAACCCCATTGCTTACACAAGCAGCATGTGGGGAGCTTTGTCTGCGTTCGGTAGCAGGCCATATGCAGGCACGAAACGTTGGTACGGAACAAGTGGCAACAGCTTTGTGGCCGTTGTGGAGTTTGGAGACACTGTCAAAGCCAAGGCGATAGTTACGGGCGGACAAAAGAGCGATCCGGCTTCACCACATTTCAATGACCAGGCGGAGATGTACCGGAAAGGAGAGTTCAGAGATGTGCTTTTCTACAAAGCAGACGTAGAAAGAGCAGCTGAAAAAACTTATCACCCTTAATAATTATTTTCGACAGCGGTTTAGAACAAAAGGAAGGGAGCAGGGAACAAGTGAATTCAGATGCCTGAACGCTAAATTGCTTTTGCGCATTTTTTTACTTAATCTTAGAATAAAGGAAGGATCAAAGAGCTGGGGGATGTCATGTTCATCAATCTAAATCATCTTCTCCGTGGAACACCCTACAATTGTTGTTCAAAGTAGAAAATTTGGGCAAACATCACGACAAGACCTATGGTGGCTGCGCCCGCTACTGGTTTTTTTAGCGCTGTCATCTTTTATAGTTTATGCCACCTGGTCAGCATTTCAGGGAGTTCATTATTCTTTTGGGCCTTATTTATCACCCTTCTATTCTCCTGAAATTTTTGGAAGTTCCCCGCACAGCCTGTTTGGGCCGAAGCCCGATTGGTGGCCAATGATTTTGCCATTTTCACCTGCCTTGCTGATTTTATGGGCGCCAGGTGGCATGCGTTTTACCTGCTACTACTATCGGGGGGCTTACTATAAGTCCTTTTGGGCTGATCCAGTGTCCTGCACTGTCTCCGAGCCACGAAAAACATACTGGGGTGAGAATAGACTTCCCCTGATTTTGCAAAATGCTCACAGGTATTTTCTCTACCTGGCGATAGCCTTTGTGTTTTTTCTAAGCTACGATGCGTGGAAAGGTTTTTGGTTTGCCAATGACCTGACTGGTGAGCAAGAATTTGGTATGGGGGTAGGCTCTCTGGTCATTCTCACAAACGCTATTTTATTGGGCGGATATACCTTTGGGTGCCACTCATTTCGCCATCTCGTTGGTGGGATAAGTAACAGGCTTTCCAAAAATCCTGTCCGTTTTCATCTCTATAATTGCTCTAGCTGTCTCAATAAACGACATATGAATTGGGCGTGGTTCAGCCTTTTTTGGGTGGCATTTTCGGACTTTTATGTACGCATGTGCTCCATGGGCATTTTAACAGATTGGAGGATTTTCTGATGGGCGAGCTGCAAAGGTTTAAATTCGATGTGCTGATAATTGGGGCCGGTGGAGCTGGTCTTCGTGCGGCGATTGAAGCGTCTGCCAAAGGAGTGACGGTCGGTGTTATTTGTCGGTCGCTGCTTGGCAAGGCGCACACGGTGATGGCAGAAGGGGGCGTGGCAGCTGCTTTGGGCAACGTTGATTCCAGAGACGGCTGGGAAACGCACTTCTCTGACACCATGAGAGGTGGCCAGTACCTGAACAACTGGAGGATGGCTGAGCTACATGCAAAGGAGGCCCCGGAAAGGGTGAGGGAGCTGGAAGCCTGGGGCGCACTGTTTGACAGAACAAAGGACGGACGCATTTTACAGCGCAATTTCGGCGGCCACAAATACCCTCGGCTGGCACACGTGGGGGATCGGACAGGGCTGGAAATGATCCGTACACTGCAAGACCATGGCATTCATCAGGGCATAGATTTTCACCAGGAAATTACCGTGGTGTCGCTGCTAAAGGATAAAGACAGAGTTGTTGGTGCGCTGGCGTACGACAGGGAAAGAGGAAGATTCCGTATCTATCAAGCCAGGTCAGTAATCATTGCCACCGGAGGGATGGGTAAAATATACAAGATTACGAGCAATAGCTGGGATTGTACGGGCAGCGGCATATCACTGGCCTATCATGCAGGAGCCAGACTGATCGACATGGAGTTTATTCAGTTTCACCCAACAGGCATGGTTTGGCCACCGAGCGTTCGGGGGCTTCTTATTACAGAAGGTGTGAGAGGAGAAGGCGGCGTGCTTAGAAACAGTGAAGGGAAGAGATTTATGTTCGACGACATCCCCGACCTCTATAAGAATCAGACGTCAAGCGACGAAGAAGAGGGCTGGCGATACACGCAGGGAGATCCCAATGCCAAGAGGCCACCAGAATTACTAACCAGGGATCATGTGGCCCGATGTATCTACAGGGAAGTAAAAGCGGGCCGTGGCTCACCGCATGGCGGAGTGTTCCTGGACATCGCATGGATCAAAGAAAAAATGAAGGATGCGGAAGCACACATCAAGAAAAAGCTTCCAAGTATGTACCATCAATTCAAAGAGCTTGCTGGCATAGACATTACGAAAGAGCCCATGGAAGTGGGGCCAACTACCCACTACATCATGGGCGGAGTGAAAGTAGATGCTGACTCTCAAAGAACTGACGTGCCGGGTCTATATGCTGCCGGTGAGTGCGCCGCTGGTTTGCATGGTGCCAACCGACTTGGTGGCAACTCTCTGTCCGACCTTCTTGTTTTTGGTCAGAGAGCCGGAGCCCATGCAGCGGAAGAAGCCAGTCGGACGAAGGACGGGAAAATAGATGAGGCAGAAGTTGCCGCAATGATTGAGTGGGCGGAAAAGCCTTTTGAAAGATATGACAGAGGAAAGTCCACCAATCCGTTTCAGGTGCAAAACGAATTACAGGACGTGATGCAGGATTTGGTAGGCATTGTGAGAAATGAAGAGGGGCTGGCGAGGGCGATAGAATCGCTTTCAGAACTGCAAGAAAAAGCGGAAGCGGCTGGATGCGGGGGGCATAGGGAGTTTAATCCCGGCTGGCACACTGCACTGGAGCTCAAACACATGTTGACAGTAGCTGAAGCAATTGCCAAGGCGGCCAAAGAAAGAAAAGAAAGCCGTGGAGGACACTGTCGTCTTGACTATACGGAGAAAAATGAGGAACTGGGAAGTGTGAATATAGCTGTAAAGAAGGGGAGTGATGGGAAGATGGAGGTGGAGGTGATTCCTGAAGTGCCATTGAGAGATGACTTGAAGAAAGTAATAGTAAAAATGGAATAATGGGAGAGGTAACATTCAAAATATGGAGAACAAACCCCTCAACTGACAATGTTGAAAGTCTGGGGGGTACGGGGCAGTTTCAGGAATATCGCACAGACATTTCGGAGGGGATGGTGGTGCTTGACGCAGTGCACCAGATTCAGGAAACTGATGCTACTGACCTTGCCGTCAGGTGGAATTGTAAGGCAGGCAAGTGTGGCTCGTGCTCAGCGGAAATTAACGGTCACCCCAAGTTGTTGTGCATGACTCGCATGAGCGACTTGCCAGTGGACAAACCGGTAACTATTGAGCCCATGAAATGTTTTCCTTCTATAAAGGATTTGGTTACCGATGTTTCCTGGAACTACAAAGCCAAAAAGCAAATCAAGAAGTTCAAGCCAAGAAAGCCCGATCATCCCGACGGCACCTGGAATATGGCGCAGGAAGATATTGACCGTGTGCAGGAATTTAGAAAGTGCATTGAGTGCTTTTTATGTCAGGATGTTTGCCACGTTTTGAGGGAGCATAGTATGCACGATCAGTTCGCAGGCCCAAGAAACCTGGTGTACAATGCATCGCTCGAAATGCACCCACTGGACATTGAGGACAGGCGGGAGGATTTAAAAAAGCAGGATGGCATTGGCCTGTGTAATATCACCAAATGTTGTACTAACGTATGTCCGGAGAATATCACTATAACAGACAACGCAATTATTCCGCTCAAAGAGCGGGTAGCTGACAGGTTCTATGATCCAATATTCAGGTTATTTCGTTTACATAAAAAAGAAAGGCAATCATGAGCACACCAACATCACACCCAGGCCAAGTCGCCTTTACACTAAAGAAGCTTTCGAGGGCAAGTATTGATGCTGCTATGCAAAAAGCAGAGCGATACAGACTTCTGAACGATCCTCTGCCAGCTGAAAGCATTTGTATGGATATTTTAGCCATAGACCCCGACAACCAACAAGCGTCTAAGGTTCTGCTTTTGGCTTTGACAGATCAATTTTCCCAGCTTGGTACACAGAATAAGTTTAACCAGGCTATAGAGTTGACCAAAAGTTTCAAGGACGACTATAGCCGACTATACTACATGGGAATCATCAACGAACGGCAGGGTACCTCAGTTCTGAACTCTGGAAACCATGGATGTGAGTATGACTCCTACGAGTGGCTCATCGATGCCATGGAGTTTTATGAGCAATCGGAAGCCATTCGTGTATCCGGAAACGACGAGTCGGTTCTGCGCTGGAATACTTGCGCCAGAATAATAATGGACAATAACCTCGGGCCTCGCCCCAAAGACAATTTTATTCCTATTCTGGAGTAAGGAAAGTGCCCTGCCAATCAGAAATGTGCAGTCGTTATTTTTCGACCAGCAGCGACTGCCAGGCAGCAAGCTTCCAAACTCCCTTCTCCTTGCGGTAAACGTCGGTGTACTTAAGGATAATGGTACGATCGCCGTTTGGGTCGCCAATCAGAAACCGGGCCTTTCCTGAGATTACGCCTGTGTTTCCCCACGAAATTGGATTTTGCTCAAGAATCTCTACATTTTTGTAAGTGCCAGCGGCCACCGATTCAATAATTTTGGCTTTGCCGTCAACGCCTCCGTGAGAATGAGTATACATCAAGTCGTCGGCAAGAATGGTTTCAAGTGTCTTGGTGTCCTTCTTCGCCATGACCTCGAATCGGTACTTTTCGGCATCCAGTAGTTCTTTCTGGCCAAACGCTGTCAAAGCAAACATAGCCAGACAGACAGTCAATAATTGCGTACGCATATTTTTATAGTTTAAGTGTTCAGTTATTTTGGAGGTAATTGAGGGTAGGGAATGATGGACTCTATCAAAAGCCCCACACCGCTTTTAGTAAGCAAGGTAAGGGTTATGATGATACTACCAATGATGATGGCAATGCCCACATTGTTTTTTCTTATTTCTTCAAATTCATCAATGGGAGTGAGCCGGGCATAAAGGGAGGTGCTTAGTAGCGCTATCACAATAGAAGCGCAGTAGGCAATGGCAATATAAACAGCACCCTGACCAATATACCTGAAGGCCAACACATAGCTGGCAGCGTCCTGATTAAGAAGCCTGAAAGAAGAAATAAGTGGTTGAATCACCTCATTGACCATAAAACCAACCGAAGACATGATGCTGGCAGTGAAAATACTGTAGGCCAGATTGCTTTCGGCGATTTTATAATACCTTCTACCTACCCATTGCAATATTTTGTAGGTAATAGCAAGGATGAAGATACCAATAGTGACGGCCGACACTATCTCGATGAGCCCAAGTATGGCGATGTTATAGTTCATTCGCTAAAGCAATTTCCCAGTAATCAATATTTTGCATGTCAGGTGGTAGCATGCCAACAGGCCAGCCTTTGGCGGTAGTCTCCCAAAAATAGTAGTTTTTTCTACCTAAAGTAATGTGGTCTCCGGAAGACGGGATATTGAGTGCCAGCATGGCGTGCCGGTATTCGTAGCTCACCACTATCATGGGGTCAAAATTCAACTTGCGAAGCAAAGAAAAGAGCAACACCGCCCTTGTGTCGCAGTCGCCAGACAAAGTGTGCAAAAACTCATAAGGCGACAGGATTCCAAACTTGGCCAGGGCTACGCAGGGATGCTTCTTTGCGTCGACTTCAGCGCAGTCGCCGGAGCTGATAAAATGATAGGGAATATCCTGCACAAACGACACCGTTAACTCGGCAAGTGATGCAGCGTCGAGGCTGTCGAGCAACGCAGTTTGCAGAAGACTATCCGCCATAAAGCTTACCCGCTCATCGTTTTCTTCCACTAACTGCTTGTACACACTCCCCCAATAAGCCCCATATTCATCGTTGGACGGATTGATAAGATTCCTTTTCTCCCGGCTCTGGTTTGCAAGGTCTTCGTAGCTGCGATAGTGCGTACAATAGGAAGCCCGGTAGTCGATCAAATCCCAGTTTCGGTGGTGAGTTCTGTTTGCGGTTATTGAATCAAACTCCGTGTAGTCCTCGCACAAACTCATCTCATAGGCCACCTCTGAATGCTTGAGCCCATCTATGAGTAAGCTGATGATCCAGAAGAACAGAAAAAAGAGTGCTATTATCTTAACTGTAGCTTTCATTGATCCTTTGACTTTAAACTTCCACGTTTAGTTGATTTCATTTTCATGAATGGCGGCTTCAGCCCTGATGTTTAGCAATTTGATTGGTAACAGCAATAAGCTGATTTTTCACCTAAAATCGATACATTCATTAAAAATTCAAATAACCTGATCTTTCAATAACATGAAGAAATTTAGCTATCTGCTGCTAGTGGTGTTTTTAGCTTTTGGTTGTGAGCAATCGGGTACCACCCTGCTGATAAAGGAGGGGTCTGATTTGTCCGTTTCGTCACCTTTTGAGTCAAACTTGGTAAAAGGGGCGGCTGACACATTCAGGGTTCATCTTGAAAAAGGTGCGCTTGCCAGCGGGTTTGCCAACCAATTGTCAGTAGATGTGGTAGTGAAAGTATTTGGCCCCGACGGTCAACTGTTAGGTGAATTTGACAATCCGGCTCGGGGCCCCGAACCATTTCAATTTACAAGTGAAGGAGGCGTTTACCAGATAGTTGTTACCCCTTTTCAGGAGGGCGAGGGTGACTACGTAATGATGCTGGACAGGGTAGAAGCAGTGGCTACCACAAACGAAGGCAAAATCGATCAGCTCATGAGGTTTGCCATTGGCGCTGGCGAGGCCGCTCCCGGAGCGACCGTTGCAGTGGTCAAGGATGGAAAAGTAGTTTTTAGTAAAGGTTACGGCTACGCCAATCTCGAATATGACATAAGAAATTCGTCAACCACCATTTTTCATGTGGCGTCAGTTTCCAAACAGTTCACAGGGTTTGCCATCGCTATGCTGGCCGATCAGGGCAAGGTGTCGATGGACGACGACATCAGAAAGTACCTGCCTGAGATGCACGACTTTGGCAAAAAGATCACACTCAGTCACCTGGTACACCACACCAGTGGACTGAGGGATCAATGGAGTTTGCTGGCGCTTGCAGGCTGGAGACTGGATGATGTAATCACCAGAGAGCAGGTGCTGAGACTGATTTTTAACCAGAAGGAACTCAATTTTGAGCCGGGTGAGGAAATGCTGTATTGCAACACGGGCTTTACACTACTGGCTGAAATCGTGTCGAGGGTTACCGGACAGTCATTTGCTGAGTGGACAAAGGCCAACATGTTCGACCCCCTTGGAATGAAGAACACGCTTTTTTACGACGACCATGAGAAGATTGTGAAGGGACGAGCCTACTCATATTACAAAGATGACCAGGGAGAGCTAAAGAAATCGGTGCTCAGCTACGCCAACGTGGGTGCCACCAGTCTGTTTACTACGGTAGAAGACCTGGCACTTTGGGCTGTCAATTTTGAAAATGTTAGTGTAGGTAACGACAACGTTATGAAAATGATGGATCAGCGTTATATTCTCAACAAAGGCGACACCATGGGTTATGGGTTCGGGCAGGGAATAGGAAACTACAAGGGACTGGTTAACAAAACCCATGGTGGCGCTGATGCGGGTTACCGAACCTTTATCAACCGCTTTCCTGAGCAGCGCTTTTCCGTGATTGTTTTCAGCAACCTGGCTTCATTCAATCCCGGCAATATTGCCTATCAAATTGCAGACATATACCTCGCCGATCAGCTAACAGAGGCTCCTCCAAAACCATCGGAAGCTCCACCGGCCAGCGATCAATCTAAAGAAGCCTTCGAGCCATCTTCTGTAGTCCTTTCAGAATATACAGGCAGGTTCTACAGTCCAGAGCTTGAAACGAACTACATGCTTGAGGTAGTCAACGATACGCTCGTAGCTCACCATCAGAGGCATGATGATATTAAACTGACCATTAAGCAAAAAGATGGATTTTCGTCATCGGCCTGGTGGACTGGAAACATCGATTTTACCAGGAACAGTAGTAGCGCTATCAATGGCTTCAAAGTGAATGCCGGCAGGGTAAGAAACGTGGCTTTCGAAAAGCAGTAATGGGAGCGCAATGGGATTTGTACGTGATGGCTGTGCTGTATGTGTTGGCGGGAGTTAATCATTTCGTTAACCCGACGTTTTATCTCCGCATTATTCCACCTGTTTTGAAATACAAGCAGCTGATCAATAGCGTAAGCGGCGGCGCTGAGATAGTTTTTGGGGTCTTGCTCTTGACTCCTTACCGGTCGACCGCTGCCGTCGCCGTTATCGGCCTTTTGATCGCTGTCTTTCCCGCCAATGTATATCACCTGATGCAAAAGGGAGCCGGGATGAAGGTACCCATTTGGGGACTTTGGCTGAGGCTTCCGCTACAGGGCTTATTGATTTGGTGGGCATGGCAGTACGTTTAAAGTAAGGCTGAAAAATAATATGACTTTCATGCTAAAAAACTGCTTTACTTTCCATTAATTTTGCAGCAGTTTTATTAACAATATGGAAACAGAGCCCAGCCTGCTGGTTGAAGTAAAAACACCTGATTTACAGGAGTTTAAGGAAGTAACAAACACCCCTCAAGTTCTTTTTGATATACTTCCTGACGATTGGCAGGAATGTATAGTGCCGTTCTGGAGTCAATACGCTGCTACAGCCCGTGTTTTTTGCTTGCTAAGTGATGAAAAAGTGATGGGAGGAGGCATAGTATTCAGCACAATTCCGCCAGATACACTCGATGAAAAAATGGCTCAAGAGCTTTTTGACAAAGGCCTGCTTTATATCGGCTTTTTGTGGATTTCGGAAGAGATGAGAGGATGCAACCTTGGCTCCAAATGGATTGAGCAGGCAAGAAAGGTTTTTGACGACAAACAGTTCTGGCTCACAATAGACGATTACAGGTTAACCTCCTTCTACAAGAGAAACGGATTTCAATTGATCGGGGAGGTTTCGAAAGATGACTCTGTTGAATGGGTAATGGCTGATACAGACGTTTAGGGTATCAGCGATTATTTTCAGGAGGTTTAATTTAGGCTGTTGTAGTAGGCAGCCAGCTTCTTCAAATCTTCCTTCTTACGAGAGATTTTTTCCTTTTTAACAAATTGCCTCATCTCGTCCTGGTGATCGGGTAATCTTTCAACCAGCGCTTTCACCTTTGATATCTTGAATACTTCTCCTTTATCGATCTGGTAGTAGTACTCGAAGCCCAGCTTGAGGTAGGTGGGGAGCGTTGGTGCACTTTCCATGGCTTTCGGGGCTTGTCCTGGTCGCAGCCTCACCACCTGTTTCATCATCACATTCAACCTACCGGTATCAATTACCTCAAAGAAGCCGAGGTTGTACTTGTTTGCCTCAATATACTCTCCCAATATGAACAAATGTTCACCCACCGACACCATGTCGATACTTAAAACAGGCTCCATCAGATAGGTGAAGTCTGCCCGCTTAAACTCCATTTGGTCGGCATACATGTTGTACCGCATGGGCACCGGATTTGTCTTTCGATCCTTTTCTATAAAGACGATGCCGTCTTTAAACTCGTCGTCCATATACGGAGAGCCCTCGTACTCTTCGCCCTTGTTGGCTCCTGTAATTGCCTTTGAGTAGTTGATATAGTCCTGATAGTCTACCACATTCCTATCCTTATAGGAAACTATCTGGGCGTTTATCACGTCAGTGCAAAGCAGCAGTAAAAAGCTCACTATAATAAGCTTCCTGAGGCGGTTAATGTATCCGGGGACAGAGTTCATAGCAGTTGGTATTCGGCGCAAAAAAGGATAAAGATAAAAAAACGGCTATCGCCATAAAATCATTTTCCGAAAACTGTCAATAGAATCGCAGTCGCCGCAAGAAAATCCTGATATGGCGCCCCGAAGAAGGGCAGTCAGTATATGAATTCGCAACAATAAAAAGGGGCTCAAAAAGAGCCCCTTTTACCATATCAGCACAACATTTAAACTAAAAACTCAAATCAGGGTAATGTATTGTGTCGTTTTCCACTCGCCACTTAGCATCATCACTTTCTCCACCAACAGTTTGTAATTCTTCTGTCCGTATAAAAAATCGATTACCAGCGAGTTTGTGCCATCTGCCCGGGGAGCTTCTGTTTCGTAAGCGCCAACAAATATTACTTCCGACCACTCAATACCAAGCTCACAGCCAGCATAGAAAGTTCTTAAATAAGCCGACTCAATCTCGGGCTTTATCCTTTTTTGGTAAACCTTGGCAAAGTCTTTTTTGGCCACGTCCAGAAACACGCTGTACGCTTCGGAATTGGCCATCATTAGACCGTGGAGTTCTTCCAATGATGGGAACAGATGATAATACTCTTTGATGGATTTGTTCTGAAATGAGCTCAGAATTTGCCTGCCCAGGTTTTCTGCGGCCGTACCCTTCTCTTCCTCAGGCGAATGAGCCGTTGCGAAGTGTATTCCGAGCAACAAAGTTGAAAAAATAGCTAGTGCTTTCATTAATTGTATGTTTGAAAAATAGACGCTAATTCTTGACGTTAACAGCTACAATGTCTTGTGGTGGGATTGGCGCCGGAACTGCATTTGGCACGGGCTTTATAGATTGCAGGTAAGCAAAAATGGCCTTCAGATCCTGATCTGTCATTTGCTGGTACATCTGCCAGGGCATTGGCGGTAGCAGGTCACGTGCTCTTTCCAACCCCTTCGACTTGCCTTTTCTGATGGCGGTTTCGAATTGCTCATAGGTCCAACGACCGGTTCCGGTGGCATCGTCGGGAGTTAGGTTCGCAGAGAAGGAGATACCCCATGGGCCCGCTGCGGCAGTGAACCCTTGCGAGAACAAAATCCAGTCACTTTGATTAGGTACGCTAGCCACAGGCTCGTCAGCTGGATGGCCAGACAGCAGTCGGGTAGTGTCAATCTCTGGCCCCAGCGGTGTGAGAATCTTAGGTGTATGGCAATCGTGGCAGGCGCTGGTATTTACAAGGTATTGGCCACGGAGAATTTGCTCTTTTTTTACCACCTCTGGCGATATTTGTTGCTCGTTCACAGCTGTTGATGGAGAGCAGGAGTACACAGCGGCGGCGAAAGCCACAAAGCATGCCATCTGAAGGATGCTTGAGTGTAGCGCCTTAATGAACCTGTTTTTCGTTTTTACATTGTTTGATCGAAGATTGTCTAACATTTTCATGGTTGAATTATTATGATTTGACCGGTTTTACGAAACAACTAACCGGCCAGCCTACGTAAAAAAGAGAGAATAGTACGTGAAAACACTTTCCTTCTATTTGCAGCTCTTTGTATGTTTTTTTGCTGAAGCGAAACTTATAGACGGCTTTTTTCGTGGAAGAGCTTTGTCGTCGGCCTGATGGCCGGTATTTTTTAATATGAGTGACTACATTACGCTTGACTCCCCCAATGTCCCGATATTGAGACATGGGGAGAACAACACCATTCCCTATGGTGTTTTTATTAAGTCTCCTGCTGAGGTGGATACGCTGCCGGACTCGGAACTTGCATCTTTCAAATCGAGAGACATGTACCTGCCAAATTTCTCTATTCGGGAGGTTGAGGGGATATTCTCAAGGGATGTGGTGCTTAAAAACCTCCGCAGTGAGGGAGCGGATCTTCCTGGAAGCTGCCTTTTAATGAAAGCTGATGTAAAGACTTACCTGAGTGGGTCGAACCAGGTTATAGCCACTAAGCAAGCTTCTCAAAACTTCAAATTTGACCCCAACAACGAATACCGTCATCATATAGCCGCTAACAGCGAGCTTCATTATGTTCACGTGTCGTATGCACCGGAATATCTCGATAGCTTCCTGCCGCAAAACGAGCCATGGGCTGACTGGGTGAGGGAAAAGATAGCCAAAAAAGAAAGGGTTTTTGGTAAAGAGTATCAACCGCTCAGCCTCGCTCAGCTCAGGGCCATTCAAACCCTAACCGATTGCCCGTTAGTTGGCAGGTTGGGTATAATGATGGTTGAGACTTCGGTAACCCAGATTATTTTATTGCAGCTACACTCGCTTTTTGCGGAGGAGTACAGGTTGACTGATAAGACTCAATCCCCTAGAAGGGATCAGGACCTGGTCCACACAGTCAAGCAATACCTCCGAAACAACTATTTGGAGGATCATTCCATTGCTGGTCTTGCCAGGCAGTTTGCAACTAATAGCAATAAGCTGATGTTGGTGTTCAAAACCGTAGAAGGAAAAAGCATCTTTGAATACATAAGCGACCTAAGAATGCAACATGCGGTGCATCTTCTTCACGACAAAGACGTGAAAGTTTCACATGTGGCTCGAACGCTCGGCTACAAAAACCCGAACCATTTTTCTACAGCTTTCAAAAGGATTTACGGTGTTGTGCCAACTGAATTCAGGTATAAACCAACATACTAGCGGCTATTTTCCGGCAATTTTCGCCTCTGAAGGTGTTTTTTTACGCTATCGTGCCAAATGAAGAACTTTTTAACACCAAATATCATTTTACTATCGCATAAACCTTTAGTGACGTCGATCTGAAAAGGCATAAAGAACATCTTTATTTCATCTAATTGCCTCAGAAAGAGAAACGTTCTCAAAATTAAAGGTTACCTTTGTCTTCACATTTAAAAAGCTTGGATGAGACAACTCAAAATAAGTAAACAGATTACCAACAGGGAGAGTCAGTCTCTCGACAAGTATTTACAGGAAATTGGAAAAGTAGACCTCATCACCGCAGACGAGGAAGTGATCTTAGCCCAAAAGATCAGAGAAGGAGATCAAATAGCACTTGAAAAACTAACAAAAGCCAATTTGCGCTTTGTTGTTTCAGTAGCTAAACAATATCAAACAGGCAGCCTTAGCCTTGGAGACCTTATCAGTGAGGGCAACGTTGGTTTGATCAAAGCGGCTCAGCGTTTTGATGAAACCCGTGGTTTCAAATTCATCTCGTATGCCGTGTGGTGGATTCGCCAGTCTATTATGCAGGCGTTGGCCGAGCAGTCCAGAATTGTGCGTTTGCCTTTGAACAGGGTAGGCTCTTTGAATAAAATATCGAAGGCATTTTCTGATCTGGAGCAGAAGTTTCAGCGTGAGCCTACTGCCGAGGAATTGGCAGAAGTGCTTGATGTCAGTCTGAGCGAAGTACTTGCAACACAGAAAGTATCAGGCCGTCAGGTAAGTATTGATGCACCATTTGTGAGTGGTGAAGAAAACGGCTTGCTTGATGTGATGGTTGACGAAAATGAAGAAAGACCTGACGCCGGCCTGATGGTGGCTTCTTTGCAAAAAGAAATTCAGCGTTGTTTGTCAACACTTACCGCCAGAGAAGCTGAAGTAGTATCGTTCTACTACGGCATCAACGGGGAGCAGCGCATGACACTGGAAGAGATTGGGGACAAATTCAACCTTACCCGTGAAAGAGTTCGCCAGATCAAGGAAACCGCAACTCGCAGGCTTCGCAGTGGAACCAGAAGCAAGATATTGAAATCGTTCTTGGAGTAGCCTAAAGAATAATTTCAGTGAAAATATAAGAAGCACTTATCCGAAAGGGTAGGTGCTTTTTTGTTGATGTTAGGCTGCTAGGCTTCAGGTAGTTTCACCAGCTCTTCAAACAACCTGTCAAGCGTCTCCTCAGCATTTACGCACAAGCCGGGGTGTACTTTGGAGGTCTGCAGCACGGTACTTCTGGCGGCTGTCAGCCAGCGGAAACGTTCTGTTATTCCGAGTTGGCCAATGGGCCCTGCGTCTTTTCCTCCCTTGCAAATCTTCTCAAAGGAATCTACATACCCTTTCAATTCACTAAAATCTGTCTTTTGGCAAAATCCCAACAATCTTGACTCGTTCCAGTCAAATCGAGCCCGCAAAAACTTTTGCCCCGAGCACAGCAGAACCACACCCACGTTGAGAAACTCTTCACGCTCCACGTGTGGCACCACACGAACGACGGCATACTCAAATAGCTGTCTCTCTGGCATGTTGTGCTTCGTTAACAAAGAAAGAAGAGTCGGCCACTCGTGTAACCAAAAACTGAATGTAGGCTGCCCTGTGTTGTTCGGTGCTTTCAAACGGAGAGTCCTCTACCAGCCAGTCATCGGGTATTAGGGCCACAATAGCTTTGAAGGCCTGCTCAGTCAATACAGGTGTGAACTGCTTGTCGACGGCATCAAGTTCACTGGCAATGGGAAGCAGTACGTGCTTTGAAATCAGCTGGAAAGGTTTTTTTGGCTTGTCCCAGTTGTCCCAGCTGTGATGGAAATAAAGGGAAGCACCATGATCGATCAGCCAAAGCTCTTTGTGCCACCAGAGCATGTTGGTGTTGCGGGCCGTGCGGTCGACGTTCATCAGCAGGCTGTCGAGCCACACGATTTGAGACGCCAGCAAAGGGGATAGCTTAGTCGCAACCGGATCATAGGTGATAGAGCCTGACAAATAATGCAGCCCCAGGTTAATACCGGCGCTGGCCTTCAGCAAATCCTGTATTTCTTCGTCGCCCTCAATCCGGCCAAAAGCTACATCCAGGTCGGCAAAAACAATTTCAGGTACTCTGAAGCCTAATAGCCTGGCAATTTCGCCTCCGATAAGCTCTGCTACCAGTGCTTTCTTGCCTTGTCCGGCTCCCTTGAATTTCAGTACATATAGAAATTCATCATCAGCCTCAACAATGGCAGGCAGTGAACCGCCTTCCCGGAGAGGAGTGACGTAGCGGGTAACGTCAACTGTGCGGATTTCAGTTTCCTGTGCCATCAATTATTGTAAACCTTTGTGGCAAATGTAACACAACGCCGCCTGTTAATAAAAAGCAATCTTTCGGCGGGAGGGAGTTGCGGTAGGTAGTGACTTACTCGCCGCAAGCTCAAAAAAATGGGGGAACATGTCTTGTCGACATATTCCCCCATAAATAGTATCAGCGTTAATCGCCTGCTTTTAAGCTTCTTTTTCAGCAGTCTCTTCCACCTCTGTTTCTTCTTCAACAATTTCCTCGCCCCGGTTGATGTGCAGCACGAAGTGTTTGTCCATAACGAACTCATAAGTAGCTGTGCTTACCAGGTCATTGGCAGTTTTTGACGACTGCAAAATCACCAGAAGGTCTTTTGCTACGATAGAAGTCCTGATATCATTTTGAGCCTTCCCTTTGAACACATTCAATGAGAAAGAATAACCACCCTTTTCCTTAGGGTTGATGATAGTAAATTCATGTTTAGACATCTTGTAGGTCTGTGGACCTTCTGCCGAGTCTATCATGTGCTTGAGAATTGCCGGTCTGTACTTGTTCCACAAATAAGTGTAAGTGTGGGAAACTTCAGAAGAATAATTGGCCATTGAACTATATTGATTATTTACAAATTGTTTTTCTATGAATATTTTTTGCCGACGAGTTTATAACGGTAGTCGACTCATGTATCACCCTCAGTAGGAGCTGATATGGATAGTCGTATTTTTTAGAGCAGATAATTACATGTTGTGGATTCTAAATAGGAACAAATCTAGTAACGCTGAAGTTCAGCGAATATGTGTTCCAGCTCTGCTCTGGTCTTTTTCAGCTTTTCTTCAAGCTTAACCAGCATACTTTCCCGGTCAGTATCAGCCAGGAAAAAGTCGCTGTCATTGAGGTCAGGAAATCTCCATTTCAACATTACCTTTTGCTCTCTCCAGCTTCTAACGATCTCCATATGCTGCAAGGTAAGCATATTTGCGGAATATTTGTTGTTATTTGGATTTTACATTATAGAGTTGTAGGTTTTCCTCATTTTCTTCAGCAGGAGGGGTGCTCGATTTTTAAGACACATGTGATACTTCTTCCACCTGCTTTACCTCGCCAATGATCGTCTTCCAGGCGGTAAATCCCCCTGCTAAATTGTAAACTTTTTTGCAGTTGTGGTGAAGCAATATAAGGGATGCCATATAGCCCCTTAATCCTTTTGCACAGTAAACATAGGTGGGCCTATCAAGGTCAATTTCATTAATTCTCCCCCGCAACTCGTCGAGAGGAATATTGAGAGCATGCTGAATGAATCCTTCCTTATGAATCTCGGTAGGGTTTCTGACATCAAGCAGTGTGTAGCTTGCGGGGGAAACGGACTGACTGAGAGCCCTCGCTGCTTCAACTACCGACACTTCGTGGTAACCGGCTCCCATCGAATTGCCTGCTACGAACCCAGCCACTACCACGGGGTCTTTGGCGGCCGAGAAGGGTGGCGCATAGGCCAGATCAAGACGGGGGAGGTCATCAAAGGTCAGTCGGGCATACAGAGCGGTGGCCAGCACATCAACCCGCTTGTCAACCCCATGCTCACCGAACAGCTCTGCACCGAGCAAAACGCCGGTTCCCGGGTCGTAGTGAATTTCTATCAACAAGTCTTTTTGATCGGGGAAGAAACCGGGAGTGGAGCCTGCGATAATCAGAGTCGATTTAAATTGAATACCAGCCCTTTCGAGTGATTTAGGGCCCATACCTGAGCGTGCAATGGCGTAGTCAAATATTTTCATAATTGCTGTGCCATAGCCCCCCTCAAAAGTTACATTACCCCCGGCTGCATTCGCACCAGCGGCCCGGCCTCCTTTGTTGGAATGAGTGCCCATGGGGTACCAGCTATGCTCACCCGTTATCATGTTGGTGATGGCTGCACAGTCGCCAGCCGCATAAATATCAGGAATGGAGGTCTCCATGTGCTTGTTTACCAGCAGAGCACCGTTTGGCAGATGCCTGGCGCCTTTTCTAACCAGCATTTGCGTATTTGGCTTAATGCTAATGCCTATCAAAAGGTAGTCTGTGTAAAGGCGCTTTCCGTTGCTCAGGATCAACTCATTGGTGGTGTGGTCAACTTCCACGACTGACACGCCAAGGCGGACATCAATGCCATGGTCTTCAAGCACGTTCTTTGCAAGATGGGCAAATTTCACATCCCAGTTTGCCAATACCTGGACGCCAAGCTCTATCACTGTCACCTTTTTCCCTGCGTGAACAAGGTTTTCAGCAGTTTCCAGTCCTATGAGTCCGGCACCCAGGATGGTGAAATGCTCGGCACTGTCCATCACACCGCTTTTCATCACCCTGTCAAAATCTTCAAGTGTTTTGGCGTGAGCCCAATTTTCGAAGCTCTCAATGTTTTTAATAGGAGGCAAAACCGCCTGGCCGCCGGTTGCGAATACAAGTTTGTCATATTCATAAACGCCTTTGTCGGTGTATACTATGTGTGCTTCCGGGTCAATGTCTGTTACTGGCTCATCCAGATGAAGTTCTACTCCAAACCTCTTTTCAAGCAGCTCTGGTTGCACTACAATGAGCTTATCCCTGGTTTTTATTTTGCCAGAAAGTGCGTACGGGATGCCACAGGTCGCATAGCTCACATGTGATGTCTTTTCAAACATGATGATTTCTGCGTTTTCGTCTGTCCGTCGTGCCTTAGCTGCTGCTGAGGGGCCTGCAGAAAGGCCGCCTACGATTATTATCCTCGTTTTTTTCATCTTTTGCTGTCGCTAAAATATGACAGCAAAATTGGAGAAGGCACAGCTGCTGCGCAGTGACAAATGTGACAGATGTGTTATGACATTTGTCAATTCTTAGAGGACTAAAGCAGTCGTTACTGGAAAAGGTACTAGTCTTTTTGGTAGGAGATTCTTGTTCTCCCATCGCCCCACCCTGGCGCCATTTTTATGGTTTTCAAAAGAATACCTACAGTACAATTGCCACGTGGCTTAGGAAAACGTGATGATGAAGGTGGTGCCTTTGCCTGGCTCACTCTCAGCGGTAATGGAGCCTCCCAGGGCCTCTATTTGCGTTTTCGTCAGAAAAAGACCGACTCCTTTCGCCTCATCATTGCCATGGAAAGTTTTGTTTAACCCGAAAAGCTTGTCACCGAATTTGTCCATGTCGATGCCCAAACCATTGTCGGAGAATTTCAGGATTACCCTTCCGTTTTCATTTGTTGAAACAATTGACACCTGAGGTTTTCGCTTTGCCGACCGGTACTTAACAGCGTTGGTAAGCAAGTTGAGGAAAATGCTCTCAATGTAGCTGCGGTTGTATTGTATTTCGGCCACAGCGGAAAAATCACTTTTAATGGCTATTTCTGACTCTTCTATTTGAACCGTGATGATTTCCATTGTCTTTTTGAGCACTTCGTCGAACCTGACAGACTCCAGTATATTAGCATCCTCTGTTTTTATTTTTAACGTGTTAATTAATGTGTTTAGAGTAGAGGAAAGGTGCTCGATAACGATTTCAAATTTGCTGAATATCAGCTCTTTTTCTTCCTTTTCCTCTGAAATCTCATACAAGTGAAGTAATGATGTAAGGTTGCCAACTGGAGATCGCAGGTTGTGCGAGATAATGTGAGTGAAATTGGTGAGTTGGGAATTTTGTTTGGTCAGGCGCTCGGCAAGAATTTCCAGGTTGTTTTTTGCCTCTAGTAGCCTTTTCTGGTCCTCAATCCTTTCGGTAATATTAGTGGCAATACCGAGGAAGCCAGAAATCTCCTCCGTCTGGTTCCTAAGCGCAGTTACAATAAGCTGAACGGGAAATTTGGTTCCGTCCTTTCTTACGTAAGTCCATTCCCTGGATTCGTGGTTACCCTGTTTGGCTAGTTCCACGAACGTGTCAAACCCACTGATTTCCCGGCCAAACAGTTCTGTCAACTCGGTACTCCGTTTCAGTACTTCCGCTTCGACATGAATCAGCTGGGGTGTCTGTAGCCCTACCATTTCTTTGGCTGAGTATTGTAACATTAGCTCTGCGCCACGGTTGAAGTGGGTGATTGTTCCATTCTTGTCTGTGCCAATGATGGCGATGGGGCCTGTATTAACGATGGCATTCAGCTCTTCGTTGGCTTTATGAAGCGCTTCTTCCGCCAGTTTTCTGTCGGTAATGTCTTCTATCATTCCATATCGTTTCACGCAACGCCCGTCAGCAAACTCAGCTTCTCCGATAATTCTCAGCCACTTTTGGTTTCCTTTGGCGGAAATTACCTGCAGGTCGAGGTCATAGGGTTTGCCCGTTGTTGCAAGTTCTTCAGTGGCCGCCAGCAGCTTGTTCCTGCTTTCCTGCTCGTAGCAGTTGATGATAGCGTCTTTGTCGGGACGGGTGCCCTGGGGGAGATCAAAAATGTCATTAGCAATGTCGTCCCAGATGGTGATTCCCCTGTCAATATCAAACTCCCAGGTTGAGACTTTTGCTATTTGATTCGTTTTTTCCAGAATGTATTCAACTCGCTTTTTTCCAATATCTCTGATTTTAGACTGTGTTATGTCGGTGGTGTACATGAGCAATCCACCAATTTTTCCTTCAGAAATGTACCAGGGTCGAATATCCCAGGTAATCCATTGTTCAGTGCCGTCAGCTCGTTTAAAACAGGCCTCCTCACAAGTATTAATTGCTCCTGCCAGGCATTCCCTGTGGATTGTCTTCCACTCATCTCCGATTTCCGGAAAAACCTCGTAGTGGGAGTGCCCCAGAATGTCACGGCCTGACAGACTGTAGTCGTCTATCCATTTCCTGGACGCAGCCATATAACGAAGTTCAGTGTCGAACATCGCAATGGCATTAGGAGACTGATCAACAAAAATCTTGTTTCGCTCGTTGCTGGCATTTACCTCCTCCTCAACGCTCTTTCGCCAGGAAATGTCCCTGATGGCTGCCGACACGAACATGCCCTCGGGCAACTCAATAGGGCTGATACTGATCTCAACCGGAAATTCAGTGCCGTTTTTTTTCAATCCAAAAAGTTCAAGCCCTTCGCCCATGGGTCTGGCGTGAGGATTGGCAAAGAACCTGGAGCGCTTGCCAGGGTGGGCCTTTCTGAAGCGTTCTGGGATAAGAGTTTCAATTGGGCATCCTAATAAGGTATCTCGTTTATATCCAAAGAGCTCCTCGGTCATGGAATTTACCATATTGATAACCCCATTTTTATCCACCATTACCATTGCGTCAGGAGCACTTTCTAGCAAACCTCTGAACTTCATTTCTGACGCACGCAGTTCCTCTTCCGCCTTTTTTCGCCAGGAAATGTCCCTGATGGCTGCCGACACGAACATGCCTTCGGGCAACTCAATAGGGCTGATACTAATCTCAACCGGAAATTCAGTGCCGTTTTTTTTCAACCCAAAAAGTTCGAGCCCTTCACCCATGGGCCTGGCGTGAGGATTGGTAAAGAACCCTGAACGCTGGCTTGGGTGCGCTTTTCTGAAGCGTTCCGGGATCAGTAATTCTATTGGTTTGCCAAGTAATTCATTTCTGGTGTAGCCAAAAAGCTTTTCACTCATTGAATTGATCATGTTGATAGCACCAGTTTTGTCCACTAACACGATGGCATCTGGAGCACTTTCGAGCAGGCCTCTGAATTTCATTTCTGAGGCCTTTATTTCGTTTTCAAGCTTTTTGGTGGCTGAGATATCTGCTACATGCACGAAAAAGCCCATTACCTCACCGTTTTGAATGTCGGGATAGTAGTTGGCCTGGACATTGCGTGCCTCCCCGGACGGCTTGGTTAACTCACGTTCAAAATGCTGAGCGTTCCCTTTCAGTACCTCGGCAATGAGGGGCTGGTTTTTCTCATAAAGAGAGCCGAGGAGCTCCTGCATCGTGATTTTGCCGACCATTTGCTCATGGCTTTTACCGAACCATTCCCGATAAGCTTTATTGGCAAATCGGCAGACTTCATTTTTGTCCCAATAGGCGAGCATTGCCCCGATGTGGTCAGCAAACAGTACTCCAAAATCGATGCCCTGGTGTGCATCATGATTTGATGACTTGTTTAACATGAATGCTTTTTATTCAGCCAGTTTCTGTGCGAAAACCAGCACCTTAAAAATATTGAAAGCCTCAACAGGAACTTAACTAGAAGTGTAGGACAGAAGGATATTTCAGTAATACACTGACTATTGAGGGGGATGGGAGTTAAATATAGGAAAGATACGCCTATTTTACCTATTCAAGTACCGATTTGCCAAGATTCACCCATTCTGTGCTTAAGCGGCATCTTACATATTAAGAGGTTTTTACCAGTCGGCACCAGGCTTTCGAATGTGTATTGATGCATTTTGTTACTTTGATGAGCGTAATGTGGGATGCAGTCAAATTGAAAACGTATGATAATTAGTCGGTCGCCGGTAGCAGACGCTCCGCTGTTTAGCAACAAGCCACCCGAATTCTCTGATCACACTCTTTGCCAATATGTGGGAGGCAAAGGGGCGGTGGTTCCCGCACACATCGCAGGACTGGGAGTAGCGGTGGTCATGAGCGGCGAGGCAACGTTTCGGATTAATAGGGAGGTGATAGCAATAAATGAGGATAGCTTTCTGGTGGTTAACAGAGGAAGCAAGCTGTCTTTTGAGCTGGAACGGGACGATACCCAGGTCGCCTTGCTGTACTTTGACGCAGCGCTTTCGAAGCTGTTATACAACGGACTGATGAAAATCAGCGATGAAACTTCCGGTTGGTCAGCAGTTAGTGAAGAGGACTTCTCGCTCGTGGAGCACGTACATTTCATGAATGCTTCGCTCAGAGAACAGTTTCAACTTCTGATGGAGCTTGGAAACAGTTGTGCCTCTTTTCACTCATTAAAAGCTGACATGGTTGTGCGATCTATACTGGATAGCTTGATAAGCGAAAATCATCATGCCCTTCAAATTTCGGAGAAGCTCAGAGTTGTGAAAACAGTTACAAAAATAGCACTGTACAAGCGATTGGCTGCCGCCAGGGAGTGGATAATCAACAATTGTCAGCAGCCAATTGATTTGCAGCAAGCGGCAGCTGTTGCCATGCTTGATAAGCAGCATTTCCTCAGGCTTTTCAAGCGGGCCTATCAAATTACACCTCACAACTTTTTGACCAGAGTGCGGCTAGAAAGGGCAGAGAAACTATTGGAAGAGACGGATTTGGCCGTTTCTGACATTTGCCGGTCTGTAGGCTTCGATAGTGTTCCTTCGTTCACTAGTCTGTTCAAAAGAAACTATGGCGAAGCGCCTGGGCGTTACCGGCGGAAAATGAGGCTGCACTAAAATTCTCCATTTTCGATAAGCCGGAGGGAGTTGGTGATACTAGTTTTGAAAAAAAACACAATAAAATGGAGAGAGATCAATGGAGCCAGTTTAAGCTGAGGGTAAATGTTGACGCCCCGGCAGATAAAGTTTACAACTCATGGGCAACTCCCGGCGGGTTGGAGAAATGGTTTTTGAGAAAAGCCTTATTCAGGGACAAGGCTGGGATGAAAAAGTCAGAGGACGCACCTATTGAACAAGGCGATACGTATGAGTGGTATTGGCACGGCTATCCCGATAGTGTGGTGGAGAAGGGGACAGTGCTGAAAGCCAATGGTAAAGACTTCTTTAGCTTTACCTTTTCCATGAAATGCCCTGTTACTATCAATATGTACGAAGAAGCTGGCGAGTTGATTGTTCAATTGGTTGAAAGCGGACTGCCTCTTGACGACGACACAGCGATGAAGCATTTTGTAGGCGACTCAAGGGGGTGGATTTTTTACCTGGCGAATTTAAAGTCGGTGCTGGAAGGAGGGCTGGACTTGCGAAACAAAAGGATGGAAATCACAAACGTCATTACAGCTTGATCCCAGACTTTGCAGGTATATTTCCGAGCGGTGTGAAGAGGATTGACGGCTAAAGATAATACCGATTCATAGCTACAACTGACCTATACTTAAAGTAGCTTTGCGCCACCAAATGGCTAACTAACTGCTTTTAAGTATGGGTCTTAACTCCATTCGCCGAATATACGATCACACCACGGAATACAACATCGTTGCGCTTGAACAGTGCCGGGCTATTTTGCTCTCCCAGTTTCCCTACATGAGCGAAAAGGAAGCTGATGACCTGCTACTTGATGCGGGCGAGCATTCAATCAAGCCCTACCGGCCCATCGTGATCATTGCCGAAGGCAGAGACAAGCAAGTACTGGGGGTAGCCATAGCATCTCACTTTATAAAAGACAATTTTATATTTCTCGATTTTATCGCTACCAATAAGCACCGCATCAGTGGTGGAATAGGCGGGGCGCTTTACGAACGACTGAGAGACGAAGCGCACAGTATCTCGGCCGTTGGAGTATTCTTTGATTGTTTGACAGACAAACGGGAGTGGGCCGTTGACGCAGCGGAGCACAAACAGAATCTGGCCCGACTGAAATTTTACGAGAAGTATGGGGCCCGCCCACTTGAGGGGTTTAGCTATGACTTGCGCCGTGACGACGAGTCTTACTTCTATCTCGTTTTCGATGGATTAGGCAAGAAAGACCACCTTTCGGCTCAGCTTTGCAAGAGCATCGTTTCAAGTATTCTGGAAAACAAGGCTAAAGGGAAGGTGTCGGATGAATACGTTGGGCAGGTGCTTCGCTCGATAAAGGGATCGATAGCACTGCGACCTTTCAGGTATATTAAATCTGAGCCGGTAGAATCCACAAAGGCATCCGTTCCTGCCGATAAGCAAATAGCGTTGGTTGTAAATGAGGGCCACCTGATACATCACGTCAGAGAAAGGGGCTATCTGGAATCGCCGGTGCGGGTTACTTCCATCATAAAGGAATTGAAAAAGACTTCAATTTTTAGAGATACGCCCGCCAAAGCGTACCCCGATAGCCATATTGAAGCAGTGCACGACAGGCAATACCTGAAGTTTTTGAAGAAGATTTGTGCGTGGATCGGCGAAACGACCACCATGTACGGTGATGTGTTTCCTATCAGAAACGCAGCCAGGCTTCCGAAGGACATTGAGCTTCAAATTGGCTACTACTGCATCGACACCTCCACGCCGCTCAATGCCAATGCCTACAAGGCTGCCAGAGGTGCCGTGAACTGTGCACTCACTGCCGCTGATGTCGTTTTGGGCGGCCAACCTATGGCCTATGCCCTGGTGAGGCCTCCGGGGCATCATGCCGAGCGGAAATATTTTGGCGGCTTTTGCTACCTAAACTCCAATGCCGTGGCTGGGCATTACCTGAGTAAAAGGGGCAAAAAAGTGGTGATTCTCGATATTGACTATCACCATGGTAATGGCCAGCAGGACATATTCTATCACAGGTCTGATGTGTTTACGGTCTCTATTCATGGCGATCCGGAATACGCCTATCCCAACTTCACCGGGTTTACTGACGAAATTGGTGAAGGGGAGGGAGAAGGGTTTAACCTCAATATCGCTTTGCCCAAGGGCGTAGAAGGACCAGCTTATCATAAGGCATTGAAGAAAGCACTTGAGGCCATAAAAAAGTACAAACCCGATTACCTTGTGATAGCGCTCGGTCTTGATATCGCCAAGGGAGACCCCTCCGGCACCTGGTTGCTGTCGCCGGACGATTTTGCTATCAACGGCAAAATGATTGCCGAACTCAAGCTGCCCACTTTAGTTATTCAGGAAGGTGGCTACAAGAACAAGGTGCTTGGTGTGAATGCCAGAAGGTTCTTTCAGGGGTTGTGGGAGGGTTACTATTTGAATGAAGCCTAAGCTCCCGGAAAGGTATTGCCTGCTTATAGTTGTTAGTGAATCTTAATGCGTTCTTTGCGTTAGCTAGCACGCATGCATTCGTATGTTTATGGAATGTATTGTTATGCCAAACAATTTGAACGGCCTATATTGACCAATCAATCAGCTGGCTATTTTTTCATGAAAAGAGGACTTTTCAGTTTTTTAATCTTTTTGACACTGCACGTTCCACTCGGTAGTTATGCGCAGGCAGTGAAGGGCGTTCTAACATATGCCGGAGAGGAAAGGTTGGCATTGGATGGTGAATGGGCCTTTTATTGGAAGCAGCTTCTGGAGCCCGGAGATGAGGCATTTACCGCCAACCCACCTACGTACGTAAAACAAGTGTCCTATTGGAATACCCACCAAGAGCTGGAGGAGCAGCTACCAGCGTTTGGCTATGCTACCTATCGGCTGGTTGTGAAGTCAACTCAGGACTACAGGGTCGCCATGGAAATACCTGGCTTCAATTTGTCGTATGCACTTTTTCTCAACGGCGAACTGATCAGCGGCGATGGCGTGGTGTCCTACTCGAAAGGCTCCTACGTCCCCGACTGGACCGTCAGCATGAAAACCGTGATGCTGCACGAGGGCGAAAATGAAATAGTGGTTCAGGTGGCCAATTTTGATCACTCCAATGGAGGCTTTTTTAAACCCATCATTATTGGCGACCCCGATATTCTTCCACACGAAAGAGACCTCAACCTCATCATCGAAACGTTCAATATTGGCGGGGTGTTTCTTATCGGATGCTTTTTTGTCGGCTTGTTTTTCTATCTGGGCGAAGACAAATCATTCCTTTTCTACGGTCTGTTTGTCATTATGTACGCCTTGTATATCAGCAACTATGGTCAGTATGTGTTCGGTACAGTTTTTCCTGCCGTTCCTGCCCGGATCAAGCTAAAAATCACCTACCTGACCATGTATCTGGCGTGGCTGTTTTACACACTTTTTCTGTGCGAACTGTTCAAGGAGGATTTTCATAAAATTGTTTCAAGGATTGCTCTCATTATTGCTGTTCCCCTGTGCCTTTCCGCATTGGTATTGCCCATGAGCATTTATACGCTAACCCTGGTTCCGTTCAGTGTTGTTGCTTTGTTGTATATCATTTATGGGTTTTACATCACTTTGGTGGCACGAGTGCGGAAAAGGGGAGGCTCTTTGTCTATTTTTCTAGGCTTGGCCCTTTGCACCTTGGCGATCGTGATTTTGTCGGCTTACCATTATAACCTGATTCTTACCAGGCCCAACGCCATCAGCGTGTTGTTTACGGCCACTTTTTTTGTCATGTCCTTTGCCTTTGCTGAGAAAATTGGCAAAGCCTTTAGTTCCGCAAGGGCGCTACAGCTTGAAACTGCTTCGCAAAAACGGGAGATTGAAATACAAGCCAAAGAATTGAAGCAACTGGATGAAGCCAAATCTCGGTTTTTCGCCAATATCTCTCATGAGTTCCGCACCCCGCTTACCATGATTTTTGGGCCTGTGCGGGAGCTCTTACTAACCGTTCACGATAGCCGCCCCAGAAAGTATTTGAAAACCATCCAAAACAACGCCAGCCGTTTGTTAAAGCTGGTCAACCAAATTCTGGAGTTGGCAAAGCTTGATGCCGGGCACCAAATGCTGGTGAAAGAGTATGTTGACGTCAGTAAATTCATTAGTGAAACTGTGGAGAGCTTTCAACTGGAGGCGAAATCAAACAGTATCAAGCTCTTGCTAAGGGCCAGCGATCAGATTTCAGGCTGGACCGATCCTGATGCGCTTGAAAAGATCGTATTGAACCTATTGTCGAACGCATTCAAGTTTACGCCGGGCGGAGGAACTATAACCCTGACACTTTCTTTGGAAGGCACAAAAGCCAGAATCGATGTTGAAGACACTGGTATTGGCATACCGCAAGATCAATTGCCTTTCATTTTCGACAGGTTCTGCCATACAGAGAGTGACAAGCAGGCAAGCTCAGGTATCGGGCTTAGTTTGGTAAAGGCGCTGGTAGATCAGCTAAATGGTGAGATTACGGTAGAGAGTGAGCCGGGCGTTCGAACCTGTTTTAGGCTTTTCTTACCCCTGGAGAAAGACGAGACCGAGGGCAGCTCCACAATTGGTGGTGCTGCTATTGCTTCCGAAGAGGCGACAGGCGTTACCGCCAACGGGGAAACTCCCAGGATACTGGTGATTGAAGACAATGATGAGGTACGCCAGCTTATTGCAGAAGTCTTAAGCCACGATTTTGAGGTGTTGTCCGCCTCCAATGGAACCTCAGGCATCGTAACAGCCATTGAGCAAATGCCTGATGGGATCATCTGCGATTTGATGATGCCGGGTATTGATGGGTTTGAGGTGTGTGCGCAATTGAAACAAAACGAAAAGACCAGTCACATTCCCATTGTGATGCTGACTGCCAAAGCCGACAAGGAAAGTAAAATCAAGGGGCTGGAGACGGCGGCCGACGACTACCTGACCAAGCCGTTTGATCAAAAGGAGCTCATTGTGAGGCTAAGGAATCTGCTGGAGAGCAGGCGGCAGCTCATGCGTAAATACAGTCAGCAGACGATCCTGAAGCCCCAGGAGATTGCAGTCTCTTCCGTCGACAAGGTTTTCCTGGAAAAGGTGATTGCGGCGGTTAACACCCACCTGGCCGATGAAGGATTTTCAGTAGACGAACTCAGCAGGGAGGTGGGCATGAGCAAAAGCCAGCTCAACCGCAAGCTACAGGCGTTGATAGGCCAAACACCTAATAAGCTGATAAGGAGCTTCAGGCTGCAACAAGCCTATGAACTACTGGCAAAGAACGCTGGCTCGATAGCTGAAATTGCCTATATGACCGGCTTTTCCAGTCCCAACTACTTCAATGCCGTGTTCAAAGATGAATTTGGTATAGTGCCGGGACAGGTTCAACGCAATAAGCCGGATTAGAGAATCAACCCGACCACTCTCGACATGCTAGTCAGTAAGGCAATTTTGCTTCGACAAAACCCTGCTTATTCTGGAAATATCCCTCTTCGCCTCAAAACCTTAAGCATTTGCATCAAATCCTTAAGCCGAAGAAAATGCTAATACTGAGCTTTGAGACTGAATTAAGACGAATCCAAATTCAGCTCTATGAAAGTCAGAATGATCTTCGCCCTTTTGGTACTATCTGTTGTAAGGCCAACCTGGGCTCAGTTTAATGAAGACGCAGTCAATAGCATCGTCATCAACGAGACTTCAGCCGGTGGAGTAAGTGATTGGGGCGACTACGACAATGATGGCGATCTGGATTTGGTCATTGGTTCCTTTAGTTTTCTTTTCGTGGAGCTATATATCAATGAGGGGGGCACTTTTACACTCTCAAACCCAGGCATCTTTAGCACCAACGGCGGCAATATAAAATGGGGGGATTACGATGGAGATGATGACCTCGACTTACTGGTTACTCGTTCCAGATCATTTTCCGACGATTATTTGCTGAAACTGTATGAAAATGAGGGGGGGATTTTTACAGATGTAACTAATGAAGTGGGCTTACCGAACACGCTTTCACATTTTGGGAGTTGGGGCGATTTTGATGGCGATGATGACCTCGACCTGGCGGTGATCGCCACAAAAGACAGCAAAATCAAAGCTATTATTTACGAGAACAATGGTGGTGTGTTTACGGACATTGGTGCCGCCCTACCCGAAGCTGAAGAAGGCACAGTAACCTGGGCGAATTTTGATGAATCAGACGACCTGGAGCTGTTGGTTACAGGGTTCAACCGAACGGCATTCAAAACACAAAGCAGCATTTTCAAAAGAGTGGAGGGTGTGTTTGAAGACATCGGCGCCGGGCTCTCCGGCGTTATGTATAGTTCAGCCAGTGCAGGTGATTTTGATGGAGACAGCGACTTTGATATTATTCTAACAGGCTCCGCCAATAGCCTCGCCAGCCACTCGGCAGGGGTGCCCAAGTCTTTTATCTATAGAAATGACGACGGTGCTTTCACGGCCATAAATGCTGGGATTGACAATGTGATGTATGGCTCCTCCGAATGGGGTGACTACGACAATGATGGCGATGACGATCTTATCATAACTGGTCTTACAAACTATCAGGAAGGGGAAGCTATTACTAAAATATATCAAAGTAATGGTGACGGGACTTTTACTGACTTAGACGTGCCACTCCCAGTAACCATTTTTGGCCATGGGCAATGGGGCGATTATGATGGTGATACCGACCTTGATTTTGTTCTCATTGGGCAACAATACATTTATGACGACCTGCGGGTCAGAAAGATTTATACCAATACATTGCTGCCGGAGACATCCATTGATTTGGCGATTGTCGATGAGAACACGCCGATAGGCACCCTCATCGGTACGTTGTCTACCGTTCCGGCCGGTACCTATACCTATGGTTTAGCAGAGGGAATAGAAGACAACGAGTCGTTCAGTATAGTCGGAAATCAACTCATATCCGACATTGTATTTGACTATGAATCACGAAACAGCTATTCGCTCAGCATTGAGGTGTTCACCGAAGGAGAAGTGATACATTCTCAATGGCTTACAATTGAAGTAACGGATCAGAATGAGACGCCATCGTCCATCCAACTAGATAACCCGTCAGTCAATAGATCAGTCGGAAATGGAGGGCTCGTAGGGACGTTGGCAGCCAACGACCCAGATGCAGATAATGAGCATGAATACTCTCTGGCCAACGGAGAAGGAGACGACTTCAATAGCCAATTTAATATTGAAGGCAATGCGCTGACTGTCAACAGTCCGGGAAGCCTTTCGGCGGGAGCCTACAGCATTCGCATAATGGCAGTAGACCAGGATGGGGCCGCCGTTGAGCAAGCTTTTGTCATTGACGTGATTGATGACATTCCCTGGACATTCGTGCGCAATGACCTTGCCTCCGAAGTTCTGCATGCGATGACTTTCACCGACGCTGATTGGGCGGATTATGATGGCGATGGCGATCAGGACTTGCTCATCGTTGGAACAGGTGAATCCAGCCAGCCGGTGGCAAGAATCTACGAAAACGACCAGGGTACTTTTGTTGATACCGAAGCCAGCCTACCAGCTGTGTTGGGTGGTGCTGCGAGGTGGGGCAAAAAAACAGCTGATGGATATGCCGACCTGCTGCTGACAGGCTCAGTCGACGGAGTTGCTCAAACAGGTGTTTATCATTACGAGAATGGAGGGTGGAATAAGAATGCCAGCAACTTTGTAGACGTTGGCGATCTTGGATCAAGTTATGCCGATTGGGCGGATTATGACCAGGATGGTGACCAGGATGTGGTGCTGACGGGGTCTACCGCCAACAGTATAAAGTACTCAAAAATCTATCGAAACGATGACGGAACCTATATCGACATTGAGGCTACACTGGCCGTGGTGTCGGATGGAGTTGTAGAGTGGGGCGATTATGACGGTGATGGAGATCTGGACCTGGCTTTGGCTGGTGATGGCTGGTTTGAATTTGTTGGCAAGGTTTACAGAAATGATGGTGGACAATTCGTCGACATTGAGGCTGGCATCACGGCAGTGGGGGTTAACTCTATGACGTGGGGTGATTATGACAATGATGGTGACTTAGACTTATTGCTTCACGGCATTGATACTGATTGGGTCACTCATACCTACATCTACGAATATGACGGCGACAGCTTTGTAGAAACGGAGCTCTTTCTGGGTTTTGGAAGCAGTTGCGTAGACTGGGCAGATTACGATCATGACGGTGATTTCGACATCATTGCCACAGGCTCATTGGTGGTGTCGGAAAACATTACTACCCGTGTTTTTGAAAACAACGACAAGACTTTTTCCGACCTGCTAATGGATTTGCCGGGGGCAATCCTTGGCCAGCTGCAATGGGTCAATATTGACAGCGACCTCGACCTGGACTATCTGATCACAGGGTTCAATGGGAGTAACGTCATTTCTGAATTATATCTCAACCAGCTTTTTTCCAATCAGGCGCCTGCCGACATACTGCTTGACAATGCTCATCTCAAACAATCTGCCGGTTCACAGGCCCTGGTTGGTAGTTTTTCTGCGATAGACCCCGACAATGCCGACACTCACACCTTTTCGCTGTCCAGTGGTGAGGGCGATGAACACAACGAACTATTTGCCGTGGCTGATAATGCCTTGCGGGCACTGGATGCTACTGCATTACCGGCAGACACTTACACCGTAAGAATAATGGCCGACGATCAGAACGGAGGACAAATTGAAAAGGTATTTGAAATAACCGTGGGGGATGATATCGCACCTATTGCTGTAGCCAAAGACATCGAGGTTGCACTAAACGAAGACGGCACCGCAACAATAGACCCTTCCATGGTTGACAATGGAAGCACTGACCCGGCAGGAGGGGAGATTGACTTTTCTTTAAGCCAGACTTCCTTTTCCTGTGATAATATTGGACAAAACGTAATATCCTTTACAACAACAGATGGGGCTGGCAACAGTTCCTCGATAGACTTTACCGTCACCATTGTAGATAACATACCTCCCGTTTTGAAGGTACGGGAGGCTGTTATATACCTTGGGAATGAGGGAGCTGCCGCCCTGTCTGTTGTTGATATTGACAATGGGAGCACCGACAACTGTGGCATTACACTTAGTTTGAGCCAGACAACTTTCACATGTGAGAATCTTGGGGAAAATGAAGCTACAGTGACGGGGAAAGACCCCACTGGCAACACGGTTACCGCTGCCGTGAAGGTTCAGGTACTGGACAACATCGCACCAGTGGTTGTTGGACACGACATAACTGTATACCTCGATGGAGATGGGGTAGCAGCAGTGGCTGATATAGCTATCGACTTTGGGACGACCGACAACTGCGAGCTTGACGCTCTGTATTTGGACTGGCCTTCCGGTTTCATTGATTGCGAACAAGTAGGTGACCATTTGGTAGGTTTAGTTGGCGTTGATAAAAGTGGTAACACCACCGTGAAAGAGATCACCATGACTGTAGCGGACAACCAACCTCCAAACCTTTTTACCAGGTCTCTCACTGTTACATTGGACGAGATTGGGCAAGCCGAAATAACCGTCGATGAGGTAAATGACGGGAGTTATGACAACTGCTCAACGGCCGAATACACATTGAGCAGGACAGTTTTTACCTGTGAAGACCTTGGGACGAGTACAATAGAATTCACAGGTGTCGATGTTTATGGGAACACATCGTCGCAAACAGTAGAATTAACCGTAGAAGGCACCTGCAACGAAGTGCTGGGAGCTAAGGATGCGTTGGCAGCCGACGTTGTCGTTTATCCAAACCCGGCTACAGATTTTATAATGATGAGGTCTGCGAAAGACACCAGCTTTGATAATGGAGAGGTGTATGTGTATGACCTTACAGGCACGCCAGTCGTCAAACAAACAGTCAGGGCAGGCGAAGTGGAGGTCAAACTGTCTGTAGTAGGCTTACCAATAGGTGTATACCACCTTATATTCAAGAAACACAACAGCAGCGATAGTTCACTGAGAACCTCATTTATCAAGCACTAGGTGTGGAACACTTCTTTGATTAAGAATGGGTTAATTCAAAGAATAAAATAACACTTCTGGTCTGGAGAAAATGAGGTCTCTCTTTCATTTAAAGCAATACCTTACGATTATTTAACACATTCCTGTTTGCTAAAACGTGGCATTCGCTATACTTTTGACTACTAGCCTTTGTAAGTAGGGTTATTTTTTTGGCTTCAATCAGTTGTGTATTTTTCCAATATATTTGAATGAGTCGTCATTCATGAAATATCTGCTGTTTTTTCTCTGTTTGCCTCCTTTGTCCTGCCTTGCGCAAAGTGTCGATTTTTCAGTCGATTTTTCGGAAGGTTGTGTTCCGCTGACTGTCAATTTTACCGACAAATCCACTGCGAGCCCGGTCACTAACTATCAGTGGACTTTTGGCAATGGAAATAGCTCCGTACTTCAAAACCCCAGCGCAGTATATACCGGTTCTGGCACATTTCAAGTGACATTGGTGGCTAAATCTGGCGCCACTACGCTGGGGACTAAAACGATGGACATTGTGGTACATGATAAGCCTCCCGTTGATTTTTCGTTTTCCCCTGCGGAAGGATGCAGCCCATTGCCAGTGTCGTTTGTTGCTGAGAGCCTAACAGCAGGAAAGACCCTACAGTCTTTCGAGTGGGTTTTTGGAGATGGCGGCTCCAGCAACGACGAAGCACCTACGAACACTTACCAAAGCCAGGGCGACTATTCAGTTACGCTTGTCGCAAAAGACCAATTTGGCTGCGAAAACACTGTTTCAAAAAGTGCTATAATCAAGGCGCACGGTATCAAGGCAACTATCGGGGCCGATAAAACCGTTTTGTGTGAAACGCCAGCACAAGTGAGCTTTAGCTCAACCGTAACCGGCACTGGCCTGAACACTAGCTATAAATGGGACTTTGGCGATGGCAGCAGCAGCACAGCCCAAAACCCGCCGCATTCCTACTCAACTGCGGGTGATTATAAGGTAACAATGACAGCAACTGACGAAAAAGGCTGCCAGGATAGCCAGCAGCTTTCAGTTGTCATAGGCAGCGGCGCTGGTATCTCCTTCACAGCGTCTGCTGCACAGACTTGTGTTGGCAACCAGGTTTACTTTATAGAAACATCTGACAAGACGATACTCTCCCGACACTGGGATTTTGGAAACGGGAAGACATCCGATGCAGCTTCTCCGGTCACCACCTTCAGCGAGCCCGGCAAATATCAGGTAGTGCTCACGGCGCAGCTTCAAGGGCAGGCTTGTGAAGCAAAAACAGTGAAAGAGATCATCGTGGGGGCAGATGCGGCACCGTCGTTTACCGTCCAGCAAAAGTGCTCACTTCAAATCCAGTTTTCGAACAGCTCGACTAACAGCACCCGATGGAGTTGGAATTTTGGTGATGGAATGACATCGGAAGACGAGTCACCCATTCATGCTTACGCCGCTCCGGGGTTGTATCAGATAACTTTAACCAGCTATAGCGATGTGGGATGCGAAGCATCTCTGAGTCAGCAAGTTGAGGTGGTTCATATTGTCAATACAAAGATTCTCCCCGAAGACCAGCAAAGCTGTAGCGAAATTTCGCTGTCGGGTTGCGCACCGTTCACACTTCCGTTTACTTCTGTAACAGAGGCAAGTGAAAGCTACTCCTTACTCTGGATCTTTGGCGACAATACGTCGACCACCGAAGCCAATCCGATGCATGTTTTCGCTCAGCCGGGTACCTATGAGGTTGTGCTGCTGGCGACAAGCGCATCTGGTTGCACGAGCAGGAAAGAAGTGGACGTGGTGGTGTCATCCACAGTGCCAACAGCGGCCTTCACTGTCAGCAAGCAGGTTGTTTGTGCCTGGGAGCCGATCAACTTTACAAGCGAGTCCCTGAATGCTACTTTTTATTGCTGGGACTTTGGTGATAGTACAGGGACTATTGAAGAGAACCCGATACATAGTTATGAACGGCCGGGGTTGTACACGGTGAAGCTGAAAGCAAAAAATGCCGGTTGTGAAGACGAGATTATTAAAACAGAACTAATAGAGGTATTGAACCCTTTTGTTGGTTTTGATTTTTCGAAAAGCTGCGACGATCCTAACACGATTAGTATAAGTAACTTTTCAAGTGACTACGATGGCATCACGTGGGAATTTGGCGACGGCACTAAGAGCAACGAAATAGCCCCATCGCACACCTATCCAGGCCGGGGCACTTATACATTGAAAGCTACCGCATTCAACAATGAAACGTCCTGCGTGGTATCGGTAGAGCAGGGAGTAAGCATTTACAACGTTCGGGCTGATTTTTCCACTGTCGACACCACCACCTGTAAAGGTATCCCTGTTCAATTTAACGATGCATCAACTGATGCCGAACACTGGGCCTGGACGTTTCCTGATGGCAGCAGGTCGGATGTTACCAACCCGATGCAAATCTACTATGATGCCGGTTACTTTGGAGCAGAGTTGACTGTTACTGACCCCGACGAGTGTACTTCTACCATAAAAAAAGAGGAAGTCGTCAGGGTATTGGACATCGATGGTGCATTCAGTTTTATTACAAATAATAAATGTGACTCTCTCGTAGTTGACTTCAAAGACTTCTCCCGTGGATCGCCAGGCATAGTCGCCTGGGAATGGGATTTTGGGGATGGCGGCTCGTCCACGTCGCAAAACCCTGTACATGCCTATTACGACGAGATGAACTACAATATCGGGCTGACACTAACAAATACCGAAGGCAGGTGCTCAATATTCAGAGAAAACGTTATTTCGTTTGTTAAGCCTGTTCCCAGGTTCATGACGGAAGCCGATGCGTATTGTGTGAATGATACGTTGGTATTAGAAAACATATCGATGAACGCCGTCAGCTATAGCTGGGAACTTGGAGATGGCAGCACATCCACTGAGCTGGGGCCGGTTGTTTCTTACAACACGCCGGGCAGTTACACCATCAAGCTTCTTGCGCAAGACGTTGATGGATGCCTGAGCAAAGAACCAGCGATCAAAGAGGTCATTGTTGCACAGCCGCAGGCTAAGTTCGAGGCTGTCAATACTTTTACCGAATGCCCACCTCTGATCACCACCTTTCAGGATAAGTCTGGAGAAGGCATTGCCTCTTACCAGTGGGATTTCGGCGATGGGCAAACATCGGCACTGGCCCAGCCGGTGGTGACTTATCTCATTCCAGGCGACTACTCAGTGTCACTTTCTGTAGTTGATGAGTATGGCTGCACAAGCAGCGTTACAAAAGATACTATAGTCAGCGTAGGCGGCCCCTATGGTTCACTTGACTTTGATAGTTTGAGCACTTGCGAAGGTTTTGATATACTGTTTGAAGCACATGGCACAAACACATCGACTTACAGATGGGATTTTGGTGATGGAGACGTGGTGGATACGCAAAGTAGTTCCATAAACAGAGCATACGATGAAGCTGGTAGCTATTTTTTAAACCTGGTCTTCATCAATTCACAAGGGTGTACTGTGCCCTATCAGGTATCACCTGCCATCACCGTGGCAACCGGGCCCGAGTCCGACTTTACAATCAGTGAAATATACCCTTTTACCCATGAGGAAGTGGTGGTCTCAGTAACCGATGGCTCAGATAGTCTGGCCTACTTCTGGCTAGTAGATGGCATAGAATGGGAGGGAAATGAAGTTGCCGTGGCCTTCGAAAACTATGGAGACAACGATGTGACGCTCTTTACAAAAGACACAGTGGGATGCGGGTCTGCTGTTGTCCATTCTTTTTTTGTGCAAGAGGAAGTCACAGATCTCCCCAATGCCTTTTCTCCAAACAACGACAGTTTCAATAATTCTCTCTACCTGCCTGGTGTGGAAAACGGCTTATGGACACTTGAAATATACTCCCGGTCGGGCAATCAGGTATTTCGCAGGGAAAGATACGCAAATGACTGGGAGGGAGGAGAACTGGCCGCCGGTGTTTACTTCTATCAGCTCGCCAACGAGCTGCGGCCTGAAAAAAAGATGAAGGGCTACCTTCACCTTGTCAGGTAATGCTAAAGGTGAGCGGTAAAGGCGCTGCCCTGGTATAATCTACTGCCATGAATCACTGTTAGCAACCACTTGAATTTTTCTTTTGACCTTTCTGAACCAAAAGTTAAAGCTTGCGTTAACAAAAATGTTAAACAAAAAAGTAAAGGGCTTTTGTCCATGAAAATAGAAGAAGCACAGACTGAGCAGGTGATCAAAGAGAAGGCCAAAGAGCTGTTTTTTAAGAAAGGGCTGATCAAAACAACTACCCAGGAAATTGCTGACGCCGCTGGGGTGAACAGGGCTTTGATCCACTACTACTTCAGGTCGAGGGAGCATATGCTGAGTATTCTGCTGGACGAAGCGATGGAAGAAAAGCGAGAACGGGTAAAAAGCATTCTGTCATTCGACCTACCGTTTAGGGAAAAGATAGCCAGGTACATTGATGCGATCATTACTTACAACATGACGTATCCATATCTGGAGAACTTCATCATCAGCGAAACTGTGAGAAACAAGGATAGAACCGAAGCCTACTGCGCCAGGAACCAGTCCCGATCAAGTGACCTGATTCGTGATCAGCTGGCCGAAGAAATCCAGCAGGGAAGGCTGGCACCCATTACGCCCGAACATTTTTTGGTTAACCTTATTGCGTTATGCAACTATCCAATGCTGGCTAAGCCTATTTTGAGAACTATTCACGGCATGACGGAAGAGGCTTACCACGAATTTTTGCTTGAACGAAAACAGGTCATCTACATGACCATTTTTAAGGAAGAAATGCCATCAGTTAGCTAATGACTTCTTCTTCAACCGGTAACTTATTAACAAACTTTTAAGAACAAATTTGAGTATGCAGCTTTTTCTACGGAAAGCACATTTGTTTCAAAAAGCATCCCTCAGGATGTCGATGCTGACACTTGTGTTAGTTTTATTGAATACCACTTTATCGCTGGGCCAGAGTGGCGACCCACTGGAGGTTGCCACACTTGACAAGGTGGTGGAATATGCCCTGGCTCACCAGCCCAATGTGCAGCAAGCCCTGATTGACGAAGAAATTACCGACAAGGCCATCAAAGGGAAGCTGGCCGACTGGTATCCTCAGGTTAATTTCACCTATAACTACCAACGGTTTATTGACTTGCAGGCGAGCGTGATAGGAGGGAACGTGATCCGGTTTGGCGTTAATAATACCTCTTCGGCACAGTTCAGTGCCAGCCAGGCTGTCTTCAACAGAGATGTACTACTGGCCAGCAGTACCGCTTCTCAGGTAAGAAGTCAGGCAGGTCTCAATACCAGCCGCAGTAAAATTGACGTGGTAATGAATGTGGCCAAGGCATTTTATGATGCCCTGGCCATGATGCAGCAAATAGAGGTGAGCGAGGAATCAATCGTTAGGCTGGAGCGGAGCCTGAAGGATGCACAAAGCCGGTATAATTCGGGTGTGTCGGATAAAACGGACTACAAAAGAGCCACTATTTTGCTAACCAACGCCAAAGCCTCTTTGAAAACCAACCAGGAACTATTGAAGTACAAGCAAGAGTACCTGAAAACGCTGATGGGCTATCCGCTTGATCAGAACTTGCCGGTGCAGTATGATCCGCTGTTGATGGAAGAGGAAATAATGCTCGACACTACACAGCAAGTGAATTACGCTGATCATATTGACTTTCAGATCATGCAGTCACAGAAAAGCCTTCAGGAGGCCAATGTGAACTACAGTAGGTGGGCCTTTCTACCGTCTGTCAGTTTGTTTGGGAACTATAATCTAAATTATCAAAACAATAACTTCAGCGACTTGTACAACACCACCTATCCCTTTTCTTTTGTGGGTGTTACATTAGGTGTTCCGCTTTTGCAGGGAGGAAAAAGGCTTGTTAAGATACAGGAAGCGAACCTGTCGAACGGGAGGTTAGACCTTGGACTGAAAAACCTGAAGAGCGCCATAAATACTGAGTACACCAGAGCGCTGGCTTCCTACAAAAGCAATTTGGGACTCTATCAGGCTCAAAAGGACAATGTTGAACTTGCTGAGGAAGTCTATGACATCATTCAGCTTCAATACCAGAGTGGCGTAAAAACCTACCTCGAAGTCACTATCGCAGAAAGCGACTTGAGAACTACCCGTATCAATTATTACAATGCCCTGTACATGGTGCTTGCCAGCAAAATGGATGTGCTGAAAGCCCTGGGCCAAATCAATTATTAATTCTTTAATTACTCAACCATACATGTCAGTGAATAAAATTTACATCTTTTTTGCCTTTGGCTTACTGCTAATTGCCGCAGGATGCGGAAGTGACAATCAACAAGGAAGGCCAGCACGGGGCCCGGTAGCCGTTACCGTGCAAGAGGTCAATTACACAATCGCTCCTTATTATGAAGCATACCCAGCTACTGTGAAGGCTTTGCAGGAAGTGGAGCTTCGTCCGCAGGTCAGCGGTTATATCACGGGAATCTTCTTTAAAGAAGGTGATAAAGTAAAAAAAGGGCAGAAGCTCTACACCATCGATCAGCAGCAGTCGCAGGCGGCATATAGCCAGGCATTGGCGAACCTTGCTGTGCAGGAGGCTAATCTCGATAAAGCAAAAAAGGATCTTGAAAGATACAAAGAGCTTGAAAAAGACGATGCGATTGCCAAACAACAGGTAGACTATGCTGAGTCGGCCTACTCCTCAGCCAAGCAACTTGTAGAGGCAGCGAAAGCCACTGTGAACAGCGTGCAAACCAATGTGCGCTACTCGACGATTGTGGCGCCATTTGACGGAACCATTGGCATTTCGGCAGTGAAGCTTGGTGCGTCGGTAACGCCCGGCCAAACGCTGCTTAACACTATTTCTTCCGATGACCCCATGGCAGTGGATGTAGTTATAGACCAAAGTAAAATCAGTCGCTTTAGCCAGATATTGGCTAAAGGCAGTGACAACGACATCGATTCCACTTTCCAACTGGTGCTTGACAAGTCTTTGTATCCACATTTTGGAAAGCTAAGCTTTATCGACAGGGCGGTAGATCCACAAACGGGCACCATCAAAATTCGGGTGGAACTGCCAAATCCCGAGCACATGTTGCGCCCGGGCATGAGTGGCAGCCTGCAAGTGCTGTCGAATGTGTCGGGTAAATCTATCACCATACCTCATAAAGCGGTGACGGAGCAGCTGGGCGAATTCTTTGTCTACGTGTCCGACGGTAGCAAGGTATCGCAAAGACGGGTGAAACTGGGGAAACAAATTGGCAACAACATCGTCGTCGTAGATGGTTTGAAGCAAGAAGAGGTAATTGTGGTAGAGGGTGTTCAGAATCTTAGAGAAGGCGCAGCCATCAGCGTTGCCTCACCTGCCGTAGCGAAGTAAATAATTCAACCAGAATCTATTCAATTAAGAAAAAATGGTCGCAGATGTTTTTATAAAAAGACCCGTAACCGCCATCGTCATATCTATTGTGATTGTGCTGGTTGGTCTGATAGCGATGAGCACATTGCCCATCTCTCAATACCCTGATATTACGCCTCCCACGGTAGCAGTGAGTGGCCTGTATATAGGAGCTGATGCTGAAACAGTGGAGCAAACCACCACCACGGCGATAGAAACGCAAATAAACGGTACGCCGGGCATGACCTACATGTCGAGCAATAGTACCAGCAGCGGTGCGAGTGGCGTCACTGTCACATTCGACATAGGCACTAATATCGACATTGCTACGCTCGACGTCCAAAACCGGGTAAGTGTGGCTGAGCCCACTCTTCCCGAGATTGTGAGGAGGTTGGGACTTACTGTGCGTAAAAGGAACCCGAGTATCTTTATGGCACTGGCTCTCTACTCTCCTGAAGGCACACATGATGCCACTTTCCTTGGCAACTTCGCCAATATCTACATGAAAGATGCCCTGCTCAGGGTAAAGGGAGTGGGGGATATCTTTTCAGTGGGCGACGATTTTGGCATGCGTATTTGGCTGAATCCTCAAAAACTGGCCAATCTCAAAATTACCCCAGCCGAAGTGAACGCCGCCCTGCAGGAGCAAAATCTTCAGATTTCGGCGGGAACAATTGGCAGCACACCTCAGGCATCGACGCAGACATTTGAGTTCAATATACTAACAAACGCCAGGATAAGCACCGTTGAAGATTTTGAAGATATTGTGGTAAAAACCAATCCAGTCACGGGAAATATGGTTTACCTCAAGGATATAGCCAGGGTAGAACTGGCCAAGTCCAGCTATGGTAACCATCCTTTTGTAATGGGTAAGCCGGCTTCGTTTGTTCTTCTCTACCTGGAGCCGGGTGCCAATGCTCTCGAAGCAAATCAGGGTGTGCGGGAAACTCTTGCAGAGCTTAAAGCCAGCTTCCCCAAAGACGTTGATTATCTGATTCCGTTAGAAACGACTTCTGTTGTGGAAGTGTCGCTCAAAGAGGTGGCCTTTACGCTCATGGAAGCCATGATTTTGGTGATCCTGGTAGTGTTTCTTTTCCTTCAGACCTTCAGGGCTACATTGATCCCCATCCTGGCGATCCCAGTGTCGCTGATTGGCACCTTTATCTTCTTTATTCCCTTTGGCTTTACGATTAACACCCTTACACTGTTTGCGTTTGTGCTTGCCATCGGTATAGTCGTCGATGATGCCATTGTGGTGGTGGAATCGATTCAGCACAATATGGATACTCATAAGCTTTCAGCAAAGGACGCTACCATTAAGTCCATGAAGGAGATCTCTGCGCCGGTCATTGCCATCGCCCTTATTTTGGCTGCGGTGTTTGTTCCGGTTGGCTTTGTGCCAGGTATTATCGGCAAACTCTATCAACAATTCGCCATTACCATTGCCATTTCAGTATTGATTTCAGCCTTCGTTGCGCTGTCGTTGACACCGGCGTTGTGTATGTTGCTGTTGAGACCGTCTGATCAGTCTAAAAGCAAGAAAGGGCTGGAGTGGTTCTTCAGCCGGTTCAACCGTTGGTTCGACAAAGTGGCGGGTTCGTATACCAACGGGGTAAGAAAGTGGATCAAGGGAACTCCGTATGTGCTGGTGATGATGATTTGCCTCTTCGTTGGGCTTTTCTTTCTGTTTCAAAACAAATCGACCGGCTTTATTCCTACTGAGGACGAAAAACGTTTTTTTGTGACGTATGAAATGGCAGAAGGCACGTCTACAAATCGGAGTATTGAAATGCAGTTGGAGCTTCAAAAGCGAATCATGACACTACCATCGCTGGATGTAGTGGGAGGTTTGGCCGGATTGAACATCCTCACCTTTTCCAATAAATCGAACGTAGGAACACTGTTTGTGAACCTAAAACACTGGGACGAACGTGACCCCGAAACGGAGAGTGTGGAAAAAATCATTGGGCAGGTCATGGCCATGACTTCTGATATTAAAGAAGCCAGGGTACTGGCAATTGCCCCTCCGCCTATCCCGGGTCTTGGACGGTCGTCCGGATTCACTTTCGAGCTGCTGCAAACCAGTAGCCCCGATGATATCTTCGGTTTTGAGGCGACCATGCAAAAGTTTATTGCAGCGGCTAATCAGCGGCCTGAGATAGCAGCGGCCTACTCGTTCTTTTCGGCCCGTACCCCAGCTTACCAGGTCGACCTTGACAAGGAAAAGGCAAAAAAGATGGGCGTCAACGTGGCGCAGGCATATAGTACTTTGTCGACTTTGCTGGCAAGCAGCTACGTGAACGATTTTAATATCTACGGGAGAAACTTTAGGGTGGTAACCCAGGCCGATACTGTGTACAGAAAAGACATCGATGACATCGGTAAGTACTTTGTGAAAAACAGTATGGGTGAGATGGTACCATTGAGCGCTCTTATCACCACCAAGGTGATAGAAACGCCGGCGCTTATCTCACACTACAATATCTACCGGTCGGCTGAGATTCTCGGCACTTACGCTCCGGGCTATAGCAGCGGCGATGCCCTGAAAGCGTTGCAGGAAGTGGCAGCCGAAGTACTCCCAAATGGTTATAGCTATGAGTTTGGTGGCATGAGCTACGAGGAAGTAAAGGCTGGCAATACGCAGAGTATCATATTTCTCGTGTCCATTGTCTTTGTCTTCCTGTTTCTGGCGGCACTCTACGAAAGCTGGTCTATTCCATTTTCGGTGCTGTTTGCCGTGCCTATCGGTGCCTTTGGCTCAATATTGACCCTCACATTTCTTCCGGGGCTTACCAACAATATCTATGCTCAAATTGGCTTGATTACGTTGATAGGGCTGGCAGCCAAGAACGCCATTCTGATTGTGGAATTTGCAAAAGAGCGAGTTGACGCCGGGCAGGACATTATAGAATCAACGCTAGAAGCTGTAAGGCTGCGTCTGCGGCCCATTATCATGACGTCGCTGGCGTTCATTTTGGGTGTGCTGCCGTTGGCGATCTCCACGGGCGCCGGTGCTGAAGCCAGAAAAACCATTGGCTGGACGGTGGCAGGAGGGATGGTGGCGGCTAGCTCCCTGGCTATCTTTGTGGTGCCGGTACTCTACGTCGCTATTTCGAAAATTGCTTATAGGAGAAGAATGAGGAAGGCCGCAACCAGCTAGTGCCTTAACCAAACTGATACAGCAAAAATTGAACAGGCCCGGGGATAATCCGGGCCTTCTTATTCTATCTTTTGGTCGAATTGTCATTCGATTTGGTTTCAATGTATGCTCCGTGTTGTAAGAAATCTAAATTTGATTCGTTCAATTTCTATACCGTTGTCAGAGACAGTATGCCATATATTAAATTGGATTATCCACTATATTTGTGGTTGCACAAGAAGAATTTAAAGCATGAAAAAGATTAAATCACTTTCCCTACTTTTTGCAACGTTCGCCCTATTTTCCTGTACCAGTGAAAAGCGAAGCGAAAGTGCGACAGCGGCTACAGGCGATCAGCCTGAAAATTCGACGCTACTTTTGGAAGGGAACACACTGGATCAGTGGCAAATGTATAGCCAGGATAGCATTAAAGGCTGGAGCCTGATTAATGGAGAGCTGCACGCTTCGGGCGCTGGCTGGGATGCAAATGAGGACATTATTACAAAAAAGACATTCGCCAATTTCGACTTATCGTTAGAATGGAAGGTCGCACCCGAAAATAGTTCAGGCATATTTTTTTATGTTCAGAGAGACAGCGATCAGCCTATTTACGAGTCTGCCCCGGAGTATCAGGTGATGGATGATAAAGGATGGCCGCAGCAAATGAAACCCAATCAATATACCGCTGCCAATTATGCGATGCATGCACCGATTGGCACCGAAGTGAAGCCGGCTGGAGAATGGAATACTACTAGAATCACTGTCAACTATCCCCATGTTGAGCACTGGCTTAATGGAGTCAAAGTGGTAGAGTATGACTTTGGCAGCGAAGATTGGGAAAATAGAAAAGCATCGGGTAAATGGGCAGAAGTTCCTAACTATGGCAAAGCGAAATCAGGCCATATCGGATTGCAGAATGCAGGAAAGGTGGTTTACAGGAACATCAAAATCAGACAACTATAATCGAAGCGCCTAAGCTGTCCCTGTGTTGAAAACCGGTACTCTGTTTATTAAACTCATAGAAGCTCTTGGCTATTCGGAGAATAGTAAGTTGCTCATTATTCATGCCGACGATGCTGGCCTTTGTCATGCTGAAAATGTAGCTACGATGCAGGCAGTTGAAACTGGAATGGTCAACTCCTACAGTATCATGGTTCCGTGCCCTTGGTTTAACGAGATGGCACAATACGCAAAACGCAAGCCAAGCATAGATTACGGCATCCATTTAACGCTAACTTGTGAATGGCAGGACTATAAGTTTGGCCCGGTTCTTCCGGCTGATGAAGTTCCGAGCCTGGTGGACAAAGATGGGTATTTTTACCCAAGCAGGAAGTTGCTTGCCCAACATGCCGTAAGCGACGAGATACGAAAAGAGCTTAAGGCTCAGGTAGAAAGAGCCTTAAATTTTGGTTTGAGGCCTTCTCATTTGGACTCACACATGTACAGTGTTGGCGCACGTGCCGAATTTCTGGATATCTACAGAGGTTTAGGACGTTTTTACGGCCTACCGACATTGATCAATAGGCAAATGATGGAACAGGTTGGACTAAACGCAGACTTGCATATTCGCAAAGACGATTTGGTTGTAGACCGAGTTTTTCTCGGCACGTTTTCTGATTTTGAGAAAGGCCGTCTTGCCGACTATTATGAGCAGGTACTGAACCGGTTACCTTCTGGTTTGAATGTCATTTTGATCCACCCAGCCTTCGATAACCATGAGATGCAAGGTATTGCCATCAACCATCCCAACTTTGGGTCAGAATGGAGGCAGACTGACTATGACTATTTTTCCAGTCAGCGATGCCGAACTGCGCTTTTTGAAAATGACATCAAATTGATTACCTGGAGTGATATAAAAAATGTGATCAGCAAATCCTAGCTCACATCCAATTGAGCCGGGGTCATTTTTATTTTTTCTCTTTCGATAAAGTCAACTAACCTAGTGGGGCTTTTGCCTGTTAGTTTTTCGAAGTTTTCAGAGATTTCAGGCTCTTCTTGAAACCTTGGTAAAAAGTGAAGCATCGTCATCACTAATGCGAAGCCTTTTTGAACGCCCTCATTTCTCTTTTTAAAGTAAAAACTTAACGGGTTGATACTGTTGAAACAAATTTCTGTGCCGATCACTTTGCTCATTAGATAAGTGACCTGGTAGAAGTCTTTGTTTTCGGTGCCAGTAATATCGTAGCCAGCATTCTGATACTCAGGAAATGAGTTAATTAGCATGGCTGTAGCCTCTCCAATGTTCCCTATGTCAATCCAATTGAATTTGGCGTGTCCTGAAGGGAGTGTGATTGTGTGGTTCTTCCGGATTTCAGCTAAAAGCGTCGTTGTCAGGTTCTGCATAAAGTAGCCGGGACGGACAAAAATATACTTGAAGCCATAACTCCGTATAAGAGCTTCTATTTTGTTGTGAGGGATAATGCTACTCTTTTCCACGCCTTGAACCGATAAAAAAACTATCTCTTCAATGCCACTTTCCTTAGCTGCCAGCAAAAGAGGTTGAAAGTACTTTTCAACTTCCGAAATATGGGGCGGCCTAAGAAGAAACAGCGTGTCAATACTTTCAAACGCCGAAGCAAACGAATTCCGATTTTCAAAATCAAACCATTCAAAGGACAAGCTCGGGTACCCTAAAAACTCTTTTTTTGCGCTCTCAACATCTCGGGCGGCGGCGATTATTTCGCATTCTTGGTTCAATTCGTTGAGAAAGTGTATCACCTCTCTTCCGATGTTTCCCGTTGCACCAGTTACTAGTACTCTTTTCATTTTCTTAGTTATACAATTCCACGTTTACCAGAGCAATCGAAAGGGCAAATACCCACTATTCAAATTGTGCCTTTCACCGAAATGGCAAACAATTATACCAAAATCAAACTAGTAAGTCAGAGCATTTTCTCTTCAGACGACACGCCGGTACCGCAGGCTATTGATTGCCTTCACATGGCAAGTTTGGATAGTTGGCTTTTTGAGCTAGCTCAAAAAAAAACATCCTTTTTCGAAAACCTATTTGCGAACACTCTGTTCGGACTGCAATCAAACAAAAGCAATCATGAAAAAATTATTCGTTCTAATGCTCGCTTTAGCTACTTCATCAGTGGCTTTCAGTCAGGGAAAAGATGTTGTCGATATTGCGATCGGCTCTGCGGATCACACTACGCTTGTTGCTGCAGTAAAAGCGGCTGACCTAGTTGCCACGCTGAAAGGTGAAGGGCCCTTCACTGTATTTGCGCCAACCAACGCTGCGTTTGCAAAACTTCCGGCAGGCACTGTTGAAAGCTTATTGAAGCCGGAGAACAAAGCACAGTTGGCAAAAATATTAACCTACCATGTAGTACCCGGAAGATTCGATGCTGCTGCCGTTGTGGCCGCTATCAAAAGTGGGAAGGGAAAGGCGGAATTAACAACTGTGAGTGGTGGTAGGCTAGTTGCGTCGATGGAGGGAATGAAGGTGAAATTGACTGACGAATCAGGCAATGCTTCATATGTAACAGCAACTGATCTAAAGGGTACAAATGGCTTTGTTCATGTCATTGATACTGTGGTGTTACCCAAGTAATTTATCCTATTGAGTTGATCAAAAGCCCCCTTTCACGGAGGGCTTTTTTGTTAATTTATTCGAAGCCATCTTACTCCGTTCGCAACTGCTCCACAGGATTCAACTTACTGGTTTGCATCATTTTGTAGCCCACAGCACTTACAACAATCCCAAGAATGATCATGGTTGGCCAAACATAGTGGAGAAGGTCAATGTCGATATGGTAGGCATAGATACTATCAAAAACAGCGTTCATCACCACTGACCCGCCGGTAAGGCCAATGAGGGCGGCGATACCAAGGATCCAATAGATGTCCCTTCCCAGCAGGTGGGTGATCTGCTGCCACGAGGCGCCCATTACTTTCCGAACACCAAACTCCTTCTTTCGCTTTTGTGCGATAAGTGAAATGAGCGTGTACAGCCCAAGAATAGATATAAGAATGGAAATAGTGGCCACTATCGTGCTGATATTGATCATGATAAAGTTGGTTTGCCTCACCTGCTGCATAACGTCTTCCTGAAGAAACCCACCGTAGAGCTCCTGTGGAAACAGCTCATACCATAGGGCTTCCAATTCCCTGTTTTTGTCTGTTGTCAATCCATCCACTTTCAGTGTGGCATAGCTGTAACTTGAAGGAGCTTCAAGGCGCATCATACAAGGCTTTACCTTGTTGTCGAACATGATTTGGCGCAGATTGAAGTTCTCCACTACGCCAATCACAGTGTATTTCTCCCCATTAAATGTGACCGGCTTGTTGAGCGCATCGCCTCCCAGCTGCTCTTCAAGCATTTTGTTGATCACCACTTCTTTCCTGGCCTCGCCTGTGTTGGTCTCACTTTGCGAAAACATTGAGCCATTGATGAGCCTTACTTCCAGTGTTTCAAGGTATCCGGCACCTACACCCAGTTCGGCGACTTCATATTCCTGACCATTGAAACCAATTGAGTGGTTGTTAAAGCTGAACCCAATCAGCGAGCTCGTACCAGCCATTTGCCTGACATCAGTTTGCTGTTTCAGGCGATCTTCTAATGCAGTGTACTGTTGGGGTTGACTCAAAGGAATATTAATCACTCCCCCAAGGTCATAGCCTCTATCGAGCCTTTCCTGATACGATGCGTTGTCGGCGGTGACCAGCAGGCCAAATATATTGTAGAAGCAGAGCGTAAACTGCATTGTAAGCAGTACCGTCATCAGCCTATTCTTACCAGAAAGCACTACTTTGTTTCTGAAGATGGCAAGCGAGGGAAACTTTGAAATGTAGAAAGCAGGGTAGGAACTTGCCATCAGCCCGACACACAACACCAGTACCAAACCAAAGTATACAAAAGTGGTCCATGGAATCTGATCAGGTTGAATGATCTCGTAGCTCATCATGGCATTGTAGCCTGGAATCATATAATAGGTAAGGGCCAGCGCAATCACCACAGCTATCCCTATCATCAGGAAGTTTTCCAGAATGAACTGGGCAATTGTGCTCGTTCTATTTCCTCCCAGCACTTTTCGCACAGCGATCTCTTTGAGGCGGTTGCCCGACAGCGCAATACTGGTGTTGATAAAATTGAAGCAGGCCAAAAGCAAAATACCAATGGCAGAACCCAACGTGCCAGCTACTGCTGCCGGATGCATTTGCGGTACAAAAGCCGAGTTGTGCAACGATGCCTCTAGGGCTGGCCACTCCAGTATATTGTCGAGTCTGTACCCACTGATTTGTAAGTCCTTGTTCGCTTGGTTCTGAACATCCAGGTAAGTATTCATTTGTGACACCGCCCTGGTCATATCGCCTTCAGGTGCGTAAATAAACGTGCCATCGATCCAATTGGACCAGCTATTTTCATCTATTCCATAAAAGTCTGATAAGTGATCAAAGTCGGCAATGACAGACAGCCTGAAGCTCGTATTGTTAGGGAGCTTTGGGAAAACGTCTTTCACAGTCAATAGCCGTTCCTGATGATTTGGCAATATAACCGTCAGCAGTTTGCCAACCGGATAAGGCTCGCCAAAGAACTTCATAGCCGTTTCATCCGACACATAAACTTCACCATGGCTCAGGGCTGGCAATGGTTCGTTGTTGATATTTATCAAATCAAAGTAGCGAATGAAGCCAGGGTCGGTAAAGGACAAGCCTTCCATGAACAGCTTATGTCCGCTTCCGGTGCCAGCCTGGTTCTCAAGCTTCACAGCTATGCGCTCGTCGTGATAGCGAAAGGCTGCTATGCCGACGAGGTTCAGGGCAGGGGCAAGGGCTGCCGGACTGGTACCTACGGTTGACTCACCAATGCGCAGTCCGTTGACTTTATAAAGGGATGTCGCCTCAGGGAAATATTCGTTGAAAGTATCGTTGAACCGATAGTTGAAATACCCGATGGTGCCGATGGAAAGCGCAAGGGCCATACCCAGAATATTGGCTCCTATATAGAATGGATTGTGCTTGAAGGCCCGAATGGAAGTAATAAGGTAATTTCCTGGCAACTGACTGATCCTCACGGCAGGTACGTTTTTGATTACAGATGGACGCATCAGCTTTAGTATCTCTAGCCGGTAAATGCTTCGTGCTCGCTTCAAACCAAAGCTTTCAATGTTTTCTCCAAAAGCCTCTTCCAGGTCTCCCTGAAGCTCTTCGAACAGTTCTTCCCTGCAAAACCATTGTAGCAGCCGGAACCAAAACTTGGGTAAGTGCGGATGACTCATAACAGTTGTGTTGAAGGGACAAGGCTCCACATTTCGTCTCTGAGGGTTTTCATTTCCCTGAGGCTGGCTTTGCCACTCACAGTGAGCGCATAGTAGCGCTTGCGCCGACCGCCACGTTCTTGAGTAGCACCGCCATAGTGGGAGGTAACAAACCCTTTTTCGCTCAATCGTGTGAGAGCTGTGTGCAATGCGCCCCGGCTCAAACGCCTGTTGAGTCTTTCACTGATGTCCTGCTGAATTTTCAGTCCATAAGCATCTTCATCAAGTATCAGTATCGAAAGAAGTATAACCTCTTGTAATTCACCGAGCTGCGTTCCCTTCATAGTATTAGTGTCCTAATTGAAGACTAAATATAAAGACTTATTTGTTTCTTAAATGAAGACATGACAGAATTTTACAATTGATCGGTATCATATGGCCTTTAGATAGAACTTTTGTTTCATTGTTGAGCGGAATAGCGTAGTTTAAGAAGATGAAAAAGGGATTCGCATTTGTTTTGACAATCGGCATCGGTCTGCTTGGTATAGCTGTATTGTACCAGTCAACTTGCCAGTACCTACTCGAAGCAGAGACCCTTTATGATTATGGCTTACCAACAAAGGCTTATGTGATTGGGGAGAGTGTTGTTGAAAAAAGAGACAGAATCGGCACCGGTAGCTACAGAGACTATTTGGAAATAACGCCAGTTTTAACTTTTGAGCATCCGCAAAAGACTGTTATTGATACGGCCCGCCAATTTACTCGGGTGATTTTGAAAGGTAGCACCGACGATCCTTCCGAAGTGCATACCGGTGACACACTCAGCCTTCTTGTAAACCCCACAGTACCTGAAGCCTATATTGTAGCGGGCGAAGCAGACCCCAACAATTGGGTTGGCTTCATTCTTTGGGGTGGGATAGGGGCAGCCCTCATGTTTTGGTTTTACAGGCGGTTCAAAAGCCATTTTCCAAAAGAGGCTGAAACGAGACAACTTTGACAGCATACTAATTATTAACTAAAACATTAGTTTATATTTAACTATATTTTTAGTTTTGAGGAGTCACCACCGTGCTTCCTCATGTATGAATAGATTTCCGGCGCTTGTTCTTTTGCTGTTAGCCTTTAGTTCTTGCAATAGAACGCTGCTGACCAGAAATACGCCTCCATGTAAATTTCGCCTTACTCAACAGGCACTGTTGCTTGCCAACAAAAGGTGGCAGGAGGTAAGCATAGAGGCCAGGAGGTTATCCGACGGTGCAATGCCGACCACAAAAGATTTCAAAGACGTTACCGGCCAATTCAATCCATCTGATCTTGATGACGTAGCCATCTTTGATGCGAAAGGCACCTATGTCTTCGACGAGGGGCCAGTCAAAGCCCGGCCCGAAAGCCCACAGGTGTATGAGAAGGGAACCTGGTGTATTTGCAAAGGAGGGAGCCAGCTCATTCTAACCAACGGCCCAGCAACCACAGTGTATGACATCATCGAGCTAAAGGAAAAGTCTCTTGTACTTCAACTGCATCGAACCAGAGAGGAGCTAGCTGATACTTATCTGCTTACTTACCAACCTTTTTGAGTAGTGGGGCCTAAGCCGAAGTCATAATTTGGAGACCTTCTTTTCAAATGCTGTATCCATCAATTTTGATAAGCAAAACTGATTTATTTTGCTTTTATTCGGGCATTGAATTATCAGATCATTTTAACTAACCAGCATTATGAGAAAATTTATCATTCTATCGTTTTTTGGTGCCCTTTGTTTTCTGCAAGTAAAAGCCCAGGATGTAAGCCTGAAAGGGGGTCTTGGGTACGCCATGCAAAGTGAAAAATTAGGGGTGCTACTTGGAGCCAGGGTAGGCCTCACGCCGAAAATCGATCTAGCAGGAGGTTTTGGGTTGTTCTTTCCTGATACCTATAATAATGGAAACGGAACTAAAGTGAAGTCCAACATATGGATGTTCGACGTGGACGGACACTACAATTTCACACCGGGAGGGGCAGTCAAATTGTATCCTTTGGTGGGGATAAACTTCACAACCGGAAAAGTAAAAGTCAATGACACCAAAACGACCAACACTGAAGTAGGTCTGAACATGGGTGGCGGCTTGGCTTATTCCTTCACGAGCAAGATTGACGGATTCTTTGAGATCAAATATATCCTGGGCAATGCAGACCAGGGCATGTTGGGATTTGGCGTGTTCTATAAGTTATAATAGTTCGCAGGGAGGATGGCCGGTCTGCATTGGGAGACCGGCTGTTCTTATTTGTGTCATGCTAACCACAATTGCAACTTCGCAATTCAGCTCTGCGGCTCCTATTTTTTTAAAACAGAGACATCGTACTGTTTAAGCTTTTCCGGTTTCGGGACCAAATCAGTGTGCAGCGAAGCCATTTCGTAGTCCGCAGGTTGACAGAGAGAAAGCTTCTGCCAGAAGGAAAATTCCCTCGCACAGGGAAGAGCGGCAGTCAGACAACCCTTCTCAGTTGGTCATTTTCTTGCGCTCTTCAATTATTAAAGGGATATCTCTTATATTGTCCTTCCGGTTAACTCTCACGCACAATGAACCACTACTTCGAAACATTTTTTAGTTATGTGGAACAGATTCTTACCATGCCTGAAAGTGACAAGGAGCAATGCAGACAGTATTTTACCCCGCTTTGGGTGCCAAAAGATACCATACTTGAAGAAGCTGGAAAAGTGCCCAAATACCACAATTTCATCGTGTCGGGCTATATGAGGAATTTCCGGCTTGATGAAAAAGGGGAAGAAGTAACAGTCGACCTGAACGATGGCCCAAGGTTTTTCACTTCTTATTTTCACTTTGCTAACCAAACCGTTTCCAACGAGAGCCTTCATTGTATCACCGACTGCGAGCTGCTTAGAATCACCAAGGAAGGTTTTGACATCACGGTGGCCACTGGTTTGACCGCAAAAGACTACGCTTTATTACTTTTTCAGAAGCTCATGGAAGAAGACAAGCAAAGAACGACTGACCTTGCTACCCTCAGCGCCGAGCAGCGCTACCTCAAGCTGGTTGACGAAAGGCCAAACATTCCAAAAAACGTCCCGCTCAAATACATCTCCTCTTACCTGGGCATCAAGCCCGAGAGCCTGAGTCGCATCAGGCGGGAGTTGCTTTCCTAACAATTGTTAAGTGTGCTTGCTTTTTGGTCAGCTATTATTGTCTGGTCAAAAAAACTCAATATGAAAGTACAGAATCATTCCGCAGTAACGAAGGCTGTGGATCTTGCCGCAAAGTCGTGGTTTGTAGTGGCGGTAATAGGGCAAATGATCTTTGCCTGTTACGTGCTCATGCTCTACTGGAAGTCGGCGGCTCTCGGTGACTTTGAAAGGTGGAATAGCGCCACAGGACACTTCTACATCAAGGGCGACCTGTTGGGTAATACCATCTTTGGCTTACATGTAGCCCTGGCAGCCATCATCACCATTTTAGGTCCTATGCAGCTCGTTCCAAAGGTTCGCAGCTATGCGCCCAGGTTTCACAGAGCTAGTGGACGCATTTACATTGCCTCTGCCTTTATTATCAGCCTGGCAGGCCTGTACCTCAGCTGGATAAAAGGGTCTGTTGGAGGGCTGGAAGGTTCTGTGGTTATCACCATGAATGCTGTAATTATTATGATTTGCGCCTTTTTTGCCGTGAAAAATGCTATTCGCAGAAACATCGCTTCACACAATCAATGGGCAGTACATTTATTCCTGGCAATGAGTGGCGTTTGGCTGTTCCGGGTATTCCTGATGTTGTGGATCATGGCATGGAGAGCACCTGTAGGTTTTGACCCCGAAACTTTCACCGGGCCATTCTTGAACTTTCTTGGCTTCATGGTCTACGTCTTTCCGCAAGCCATTGTGGCTTTCTATTTTTTGGCTAAAAAGTCACAGGTGTCCGCAACAAAATGGGCGTTTTCCGGCCTCGTTTTTTTGATCACTATAGGCACTGCCCTGGGCATTGTCGCAGCTACCATTGGGTTGTGGGTGCCAAGGATGTAGGTGTAGAAAGGGAGGCGTTTACTCAACTGAACCTGTTGATTAAAGGGGTTACTCTAGCCAGCACCACAAGAGTAACCTCTTTTTCTCAACGGGAAACAATCATTCTCTTTAAATATTTTACTATTATTACCTACCAAAATCATTTTTGAGAAAGGCTCCGATCCACATTCCCGCTTTTAGTCAATACTTAAAAAAGCCCAAACATGAAAAGCCTGGTCGCATTGTTATTGATGATCCTGATAGCTGTATCAACGTATGGGCAAGACATAACAGGACAGTGGAATGGTATCCTGAAAGTGCAGGGAATACAATTAAGGGTTGTGTTTAATATCAACAAGGTTGGAGATGGCTACCGATCCACAATGGACAGTCCCGACCAGGGGGCCAGAGGAATACCCGTTACCACCACAAGTTTTGAAAATGCCACTTTGAAACTTATCGTCGCAAATGCTGGAATTGTGTATGAAGGCGAGTTAGGCAGCGACGGTGTGGTGGTTGGAAACTTCAAGCAAGCTGGTCAATCTTTTGCCATGAATCTATCAAAGGATATCGTTGAAAAGGAAAGGGTTGTTAGACCACAAGAGCCAATAAAGCCCTATCCCTACCACTCCGAGGACATCACGTTTGAGAATAAGAAAGCAGGCATTTTCCTGGCGGGGACACTGACGCTACCTAAAGAGGCTGGCCTGTTCCCCGTGGCTATCTTAATAAGCGGCAGTGGTCCGCAAAACAGGGATGAGGAGCTGGCAGGGCATAAACCGTTTCTAGTTCTATCCGATTACTTAACAAGAAATGGTATTGCCGTGTTGCGTTTTGACGACAGAGGAACTGCTTCGTCGCAAGGAGATTTTAAATCCGCTACCAGTGCGGATTTTGCCACGGACGTGGAAGCAGCTATCGACTATTTGAAAGCACGAAAGGAAATAAACAAGCGTAAAATAGGGCTAATTGGTCATAGCGAGGGAGGGCTCATAGCACCAATGGTGGCTGCCCGCTCCAAAGACGTCGCTTTCATCGTACTTTTGGCTGGAACTGGCATCCCAGGCGATCAGCTACTTTTGGCACAACAGCAACTGATTGGGAAAGCATCGGGGCTTAACGATGACGTTTTGCAGAAGAACCAGTCAATCAGCAAAAAGGCATTTGAGATGGTGGCCAGCGCTACCAACACCGAACAGCTAAAAACAAACCTAACGAACTACCTCAGCAGCGCTCTGAAAGAAAGCGGAAGCGGCGCATTGCCGCAGGGCATGAATGTGGATGACTTTGTGAACTTGCAGGTGAGTCAGCTGGTAAGTCCCTGGATGCAGTATTTTATCAAGTATGATCCGGCACCGGCCCTGGAAAAGGTAAAATGTCCTGTTTTGGCGCTCAATGGAGAAAACGACTTGCAGGTGCCACCAAAGGAGAACCTGGAAGCCATTAAAAAAGCATTAAACAAAGGAGGAAATAAGAAGGCGACGATCAAGGAGTTGCCTGGCCTGAATCATCTGTTTCAGGAAAGCAAAACGGGCTCCCTGGCCGAATACGCCGTCATAGAGCAAACCTTTTCTCCCATGGCCCTGACGGAGGTATCCGATTGGATAGTGGGACAAACGAAATAGGAGTGCTCAGAGGAACGTGCCAAATAAAAGATTTACTCTAGCCATTACCGCAAGAGTAACCTCTTTAATTGGTTGGCAGGCAAGCGCAATAGCCGGAAGGGAGCTTTGACAGCTTCGCATTTATCCTACCCGAAGCTCAGGTGGCACCGCTTCAGAGGCCGCTCAAAAAATAGTTGATTCGCAGCGCTTTGCTCCTGGGAATTAATGATCATATTCGATCCAACGAATGCCGAACGAGGACTACCCATTCGTTGTCCTTTCATCTATGAAAATCAGGTTTCTTGCGCCGACGGTGCTGATTGGTTATTTGTTACTTGGATTATCATCCTGCCATCTTCTAACACCTGATGAGGTCTTGCCCGGACTCGAGGCATATGCACCCAAAACAGACGTACAGGCATACGAAGTAGTCTCCATTTTTGTCAAAGACACAAAGCTCTCACAAGCACATTACACTGGTCAGTTTGGCTCGGAGGACATAACAATTGGCCGGGCAAACGATACATTGCTCATTGCCATGGTGCCGAATATTGCCGGAACATTTAGCCTGAAAGCTACTGTCGAAGGGAAGTTGCTTGACCTAGAGATGAAGGTAACTGCGGCGTCAGAAGTAACTGAGCCGGCGGTGTATCTCGATGAATTTGTGAAACAGGCCAATTTTGGCCAGCTGGAAGCTTCCCTCGATGCCCAGATAGCGGCAGGCACCAAAAGCAGAGAAGCCGCTGACGCCACTCTAAAGGCCCTGCAGCAGGCACAGGCCGAAACCCTGCAAATGTTACAGCAGGCTACCGCCGAGGAAATAAAGGAAGCCGCCAGCTTTATTGCTGTCAACCGCTACCTTTTCGATGAAATTGAGTCGTCTTTGGCTGAACTTCGATTGGCCGAAGGCTCGAACGGAGGAAGAGTGATGGTGGATGCCGCAACCAGGCAAAAACTCCTCACTTTAACCTTTGCGTTGGCCAAAATTGGTGCCGTGGTAGGCGGCCCGGCCCTTGTGATGGTAGAGCTGGGGGCGCTCATTCCGGGCGGCGTGGTGGGTACCAAACTGTGGGCCTCTGCCGGAGCCACTTTAGGCATCGCCATCTTTCGCAACCAGATCATTAAACAAAAAGAAATTGCCGTCCAGGCGGTGCTCGACCTTTTTGACGATAGCATGGTGGCCGTTCAGAAAAGCTTAACGGCTGAATTTCAGCGGACAGCACAAGAGACTTTTGAAAACGGTCAGCTACGCAAGGTAAATGTGAACCTGCGCATGCGCAACCTGCAACCTTCCGACCTCAATTCAGAGGTGAGCCTGTATCGAAATTTTGTACTGGCCTACAACATACTTACCGAGTTTTGGAACAGCTATATGGCCGAATTCGGGAACTTCCCAGCTATGCTGCCTCTAAAGGAGAGCACGCTTACGCCAGCTTTTCAGAACATGAGCCTTCACGTGGTCGACAATGCTGATGTGACTGGATCTTTGCAATGGGTAGATGGACAGTATATGGCAGTGTTTACGAGTAATGTTGACGCTGACCAGGATTTTACTGCCCGTTTTACTTATACCGAAGATTACATTGACCCCATTGAGTGGGACGTAGATAGTCATCTGAAGGTAATCGATTGTGGCGAAGGTATTTCCACGGCGCCTGTTATTACCGGCGTATCCTTCAGCTGTGGATACCCCGATGGTAGCAATAGTGATAAAATTGCTATACTGATTTCTTTTACCGCCGATGGCCCCGGCATCATTGCCTATGATGGTTTTGGTTACTGCGAGCTAGCTGATGCCTGTTATCCCACCCGGTTGTATTTTCTGGACTCTCCCGCATCTACCTGGCAAATCGCAGCCAATGGTTACGATGCCGAACTGGTTTCTGGAACCATCAATGCAGGAGTGGTTGCCATTACCATCAAAACCTGTCAGGAAGGCAAGTCGGCCCGGCAGTCGCTTGATGCTAACTATCCCGGTTATCAATGGAAAGTGCAGCTAATCAATAAGTGCAACCAACGCTCAGCCGAAGTCGGCATGTAGAGCAATAAAAGAATCCCTGCAAGTTGACCTATGCTTTTTTAAAGAGTGGAAGGGTAGACTTGAGTGATGTCATGTTTATGGGAGAATTGTGGGAATAGCCTTATTCGATGAATAACGTGTCGTGATAATAAAAAAGAGGCTGTTTCATTCAGCCTCTTTTTTATTGACTTAGACAGCCTCTTTATTCACTTCTTAAGTACTTCACCGGGTTGATGTACACCGCCTTGATGGTTCTGTAAAGTATAGTGAGCAGGGTAATCAATACAACCGCTAAAATAGGAACCACAAAAAGGACAGGAGAAATGGTTACCTGATAAGCAAACGTGTCAAGCCAGCCGCTCATGAAGTAGTAGCCAATTGGCAGTGCCACGAGCGCAGACACGCTGATAAGCCAGATGAAATTTTGACTCACCAGCCAAACGATATGTGACGATTTTGCTCCCAACACCTTTCTAATACCAATCTCCTTCGTTTTGCGCTCGACGATGAAGGTGACCATTCCCAGCATTCCCAGGCAGCTAATCAACACAGCCAGCACAGCAAATGCTTTGAACATGGTGCTGAGCCTTTCCTCGCCCTGATACTGGTTTTCGAATGACTCATCGACAAAATTGTAGTTGATAGTGTTCTTCTGGTCAAATTTAGCCCAGGTCTGCTCCACAAAGGCTATTGTTTCTGAAAGGTTTACCGGGTTTATTTTGAGAGAAATCCTGCGGTAATTATCATTCTTAACCATGATCATGGGGCCTATTTCGCTGTGAAGCGATTCAAAGTGGAAGTCCTTCATGACGCCGATAATTTTTCCGTCGGTGCCACCATAGTTCATCGAACGGTTGATGGCGTCTTCTGCGCTGGGGAAGCCCATTGCCTTTGCCGCAGCCTCGTTGACGATAAAATAACCAATTGAATCGGAGTCCATATACCTTTCGAAGTCGTTTCCTGCGGCCATTTCTATTCCGTAGGTAGTGATGAAATTTTCATCGGCAACGATATAGGGCAGTCTGAAATTCACAGGTGTAAGCGAATCGCCGAGAAAGATGCTTGCTCCCTGAGAGTCGAGCAGGTTACCTGTCGGAATCCGAGACACAAAAGTGGCGTGTATGATGTTCTGATTGGCAAGCAGTTCATTTCGGAAAGCGTCCTTTTTACCATATATATCGTTCGATAGCGAAACATCCAGCACGCTTTCTTTGTCGAAGCCAGGGTCAGAGTTGAATATAAATCCCATTTGTGCGTTGAGTACCGCCAGCGAGAAAATAATAGCGATAGTGACCACATACTGGAACGTAACCAGTACGGAACGGAAGTTCACTTTACCAGTTCTGAAAGTCGATTCTCCTTTAAGAGAGCGGATGGTGTCCAGCCCCGAAAGGTAAATGGCGGGATAAATACCAGCCAGCATGGCCACCAGGGCCAATAAACCGAATACACTCAAAAATAGGCCAAAATCCTGGAGGAAATTGATCGATAGCTGCTTATCCATAAAGGCATTCACCGATGGCAAGGCAATGGTGGCCAGGCCGACCGCAAGAGGAAACGAAATCAATGTGAGTATGACCGACTCAGTAAGAAACTGGCTGATCAGCGAGCCTCTTGAAGCGCCAATTGATTTACGAACGCCGATTTCCTTCATCCTGCGGGTGTAACGGGAGGTAGCCAGGTTCATATAGTTGATGCAAGCCACCACGATGAGTAGAACACCGATCACAGAGAATATCACCACCTGCGACATGCTGCCATTGTTTTCTATCTCCCCAGAAATGTTGGAGGTTAGGTGAATGTCGGTGAGTGGTTGCAGCACCAGTCCGTAGTAGTTGTGGGCTTTTACCCCTCTGATATCGGCAATGTGCTTGTCGAAAAAAGCATCTCCGCCAGCCTCTACTGCGGTGGCCGCCTCCGCATCGTTGAGTCTTACGTAAGTCAGGTAGTTGTAATTCCCCGTTACATTATTAATGGCATCTGGGTTATTGACGAAATTTTCATAAATGGCAAAAGGGGCCAGGTAGTCGAAATGAAAATGCTGCTGACGGGGCATATTCTCCATCACCCCGGTGATTTGGAGCGATAGTCCGGCACCTCTGGCTTCAATTTTCACATTCTTGCCAACAATGTCCTGCTCTCTCCAGTCGTTGCCAAAAATTCTGATGGCAGCATCTTCCGAGATAACCATAGAAGTCTCGTTGCTGAAGGCCGACTCTTTGTTTCCCTGCAAAAAAGGGAAGGTGAAAATATCAAAAACGTCAGGGTCGGCAAACACGACCTGCTCACCAGGCAGTCTTTTATCACCATAAATAACGTCCGGGAAAGCCCAGGGAAAGAAACGGGTGGCATGAGTCACCTCTGGAAAGTCTTCCTTAATGCGGGGGCCGTGACCAGCGGAAGCGAACGCCCAATGACGGGACAGTGTCTCACCGTCGCCCGAGAAGTTCTTAATCGTTATTCTGAAAATCTCATCTGCATGTTCATGGTTGCGGTCGTAGCTAAGTTCGTCTTTCACAAACAAAGCGATGAGAATAAAGGCAGCCATGCCGGTGGAAAGCCCCAGCAGGTTAATAGCGGTACTCACCTTGTATTTGGTGAGGTTGCGCAGTCCGATTTTGATGTAATTCTTAATCATATCCAATTTATTGTTGAGTTTCAAAAAGGGGAGAAACGGCTTGATCAGTGAGGGCCGCATCATACCAGCCACCTGCCTCACAAACCAAAAGTCGGCCATTAGCTTGCTCACTGCTGGCTCATGGAATTGATATTCCTCTTCCAGGTCACCAAGTATATCCTCGGCAAAGTCGGCATGACAGAACCAAAGAAACCATTTGGTGGCCCAGTTGGGTGGGTAATATTTTGTTTTTCTATCTTCCACTGACCTTCAAATCAAATACAGCACCTGGTATGGCATCCCAAAGGCTCATTCTTGTTTCTTTATAGTGCTCCAGGGCTTTCACACCAAAAGGAGTGATCTTGAAATAGCGCTTTCTCTTGCCGCCTCTTACAGCAGTCGCTTCGCCAAACTCGGAGGCCAGGTAGCCCTTGGCTTCCATTCTGCGAAGGGCTGTTTGCATAGCACCCGTACTTACTTTGCGTTTCATCCGCATTTCAATTTCTTGTTTGATGTTGACACCATAGGCATCTTCATTCAAGATGGCCACGGTTAACAACACAACCTCTTCAAATTCGCCCAATTGATAATTATTCATAAGATTTGCCTTTAATGTCCTAAATGTATATAAAATAGAAAGGCATAAAAACCCTAAATGTATATTTAATATATGGCTAGACGTTAAAAGAAGAATTGGGTTGCAGCTTTTGTGTAAAAAGATAAGGGCTACGAGTTGATTGCTGCCTTCAACTTTAAAACTTCATCTGCCTCGTCGTGAAGATTTAAATTTTATAGGAAGGATTTTATTGAATCAGTTCGAAGGAAAGGTAATGTTGCGTGAGCCCGAAGTGTTTGTCTTTGCTCAGTAGCGTCAAATTGTGTTCAATAACTTGCTGCACAATAATTAAATCGGGTATCCCAACTTTATTTACGCCGTTGCTGATATTCAGTGCCTGATATTTTCTGATGAGAGACCAATCAATATCCAATTCAACTAACGGGATAGCATGCAGACTATTGATTACGTCGGTTTGCTTTAATTTCTCCAGGGGTGGAAGAAGCTCTGTTAAAATGAGTTCATTTGTGCATACAAGATCTTCCCGTATGTATGCTTCCAGCCTTTCGTAATTTCCCAGCCTGAAGAAGTCAATCCAGATAGAGCTATCGACTAATATTTTGGGACTTAGTCTCATTCTCGTTCCCGTAGCCGATCGAGGTCAATATCAAGGTCAATTTTCCCTTTAAATGATATGAGCTTTAACCTTTGATTTCGATTAATCATCTCCTCCAGGGCTTCCGTTACCAGCTGACTTTTGGTTTTTGCGCCGGATATCTTCATGGCTTTATCGATTAGCCCATCGGGTAAATCCAGAGTAGTTCTCATAGTACATCAATTTATATGCAAGATAGCATATAAAACGGTGTATTTGCCTATGAGTTCACTGATTGAAAATAACAATGCCGGGCCATTCACTCAAACAACCCCAGCTGTCCACCCTTTAAGCTCTTTGGCGGTTTTGCCTTTCCCTTCACCGTTCTGCCTCCGTAGCGCCAGCTATTCTCTCTTTCCTGCCTGATCACGTCGTCAAGACTGCCTGTTGGCTCAAAGTCTTTTTCCAATGCCTGTGCTGCTTTTGTCAGCGAATTCAATGCTTTTAACTTGTCGCTGTGGCCCAGCTTTGCTTTTTCAATTGAAGTTCGCAGCACGTCAATACTCTCGTCGTATATCTTAGTCGGCACGGGAAAAGGATGCCCGTCTTTTCCACCATGAGCGAAACTAAACCTGGCAGGGTCGCTGAAGCGGGAGGGGGTGCCATGGATTACCTCGCTCACCAGAGTTAACGATTGGAGCGTACGTGGACCAAGGCCCTCAAGAAGCAGCAGGTTTTCAAAATCATGTGTAGGCAACTCCTGCGCAAGCACCAGCACAGCACCCAGTCGTTTGAGGTCAACATCCTTCGCTTGCACATCATGATGGGAGGGAAGTTTGATCTTTTTGATCTCGGCAAGCATTTTGTCTGGATGCTCTTTCGAAATAGCGATGATTCCATTCTTTGATTTGTCAGCTTCCCTGGCCGTAAGATTTAGTATCTGCCCCTGGTTTCGGCCATATACAAACGTATGAGGCTCTTCGGTAAAGCTCTTCAATTCAGAAGAATGCCAGTGGTATCTTCTTGCATAGCCAGTGGCATCATTCATTCCCTGCTGGACAACAGACCATTCTCCCGTATCAGTTAGCACGAAAGAATGAAGATAAATCTGGAACCCATCCTGAATAGCCGTATTGTCCACTTTGGCCGAAAGCCGACTACTTCGAACCAACTCAGCGCCGTTGAGGCCTGTTTTGTCAGCAATAGCCATGAGCTCATTCGGGGTGTTGCGGCTGTGCTTGCCCCGACCGCCACAGATGTAGATGCCAAGTTCCTTCGAAATCGGGTTGATTGACGACTTTAAGGCACCCATTACAGACGTTGTAATACCCGATGAATGCCAGTCCATGCCCATTACGCAGCCCAGCGATTGAAACCAGGCAGGGTCGCTCAGGCGCTTGATCACCTCTGCTTTACCATACTCCAGCACAATGGCTTCTACTATGGCGCCACCTAACAGAGACATGCGCTCCGCCAGCCAGCGGGGCACTGTGCCATAGTGAAGAGGGAGATCGGCGTGGCCTGAGCGTTGCATATGTCTAAAGTTAAGGCTATTAAGCTGTATACTTTTTTTTGACCAATAAAAAAGTCGGATTTGCACACATGCTTTTCATTCCCTTCACCTGATTGGCGCTTTGGAACCAATGGCAAGGCCGATTTGAAAGCCCATGACCTTTAAATTTTTTGGGTAAAAAACGCCTGCATCATCGATATTCCTTTACATTCCGACGTAAATTCAATAAAATAGCCGCTTTATACCTACTCAAAATGTATTGAAGCTTATGCCTGGCTGAATGAGCATTATCGTCATTGGCCGGTCAACGCTGACCATCTGTCATGAAAAAAATTGTCACCGTCTTCCTGTTCTCAGCGCTTTTACTAAACTGCCAGCCAACTGATCAACGATCTTCCGATCAAACTGTAGAACCTACTGGCGTGGACAATGTCGCCTACAAATGGGGCAAAATGGCCTTGAAGGCTACTGCGAACGACACGGAAAAGTTCAGGCCACGTCCTACTATTACTTCCCGTTACCTGGGGCTGATCTTTGTGTCAGTTTTTGACGCATGGTCCAGGTACGACGAAAAAGCAACGCCTGTTTACCTTTCCGGAGTTGAACGAAGACCTGCCGATGAACAAACTCTGAAAAATAAAGAGGTTGCTATCAGCTACGCAGCTTTCCGGGCAATGAATGAATACTATTTTTCTGACGAGCCCATGTTCCGGGATTTTATGAAGGAGTTGGGGCTTGACCCCGATAACGAATCGCTGGACGCCACTACACCAGAGGGAATAGGCAACCTGGCTGCCAAAGCAGTGATTGAAGCACGAAAAGGCGACGGTGCCAATCAATATGCAGAGGAAGAAGGTTCCGGTGGTCAGCCCTATTACGACTATACTGGCTATGCGCCGGTAAACACCGTTGATAAGAATGTGGATCCGAATCGCTGGCAGCCCAAGTATTTCTCCGATGGCAAGGGGGGGAAGTATGCACCGGGTTGCCTCACGCCTTTCTGGGACAAAGTAAAGCCAGTGGCGCTGAAGTCAGGAGATCAGTTTCGCCCGGGACCGCCACCCATGGTAGGGTCTGAACAACTGGAAAAAGAGGTGTGGGAGGTAATAGATATGCAGGCCAACCTCACCGACGAGCAGAAGGCTCTTGTGGAATTTATGCGGGACGGCCCGCAGTCGGTGCAGCAGGCCGGGCACTGGTTGAAGTTTGCTCAGGACGTGTCTGTACGGGACAACCACACCCTTGACCAGGATGTGAAGATGTACTTCTACAATCAGGTAGCAGCCATGGACGCCTTTATTGCTTCCTGGGATTCAAAGATGTTCTACGATTATGCAAGACCTTATGCGTTGGTGCATCAATACTACGATGACCAAAAGATCAAAGCCTGGGGCGGTGAGGGAAAGGGCATGATTGAAATGACAGGCAGTCAATGGCGACCCTATTCTCCCGAAACCTTTCTATGCCCGCCATTTCCCAGCTATGTTTCTGGCCATAGCACCATCAGCGGTGGCTGTGCTGAAGCGCTAAAGCTATGGACGGGCAGCGATGAGTTTGGCTCCGAGTCGGTTTTAGTGGCGGGCGCTATGACGGAACCTGACAACCTCGGTGACACCGTAACTTTGCGATTTCCAACATTCACTCAAACGGCTGAAATGGCTGGCATCTCCAGGGTGCTTGGGGGGTATCATATCCAATCCGACAATATTGAAGGACTTAAGCTGGGCCGTGAGGTGGCGAGAGAGGCCTGGAAGTTCTATAAGATGCATGTGGGAGAGGAGTAGGAGGTAGTTAATGGTATGAATTGTTGGTGGAAATTGCCTGGTAATTTTCATCTTTCGACACCACATTGCTCAAATGAAAGTTGCCAACTCACAATTATCCGACCTTCCTTTTATCTTCCATCTGTTCGAAGAATCAATCAGGTATCAGGAGGCAAAAGGCTACCCAGTCTGGCGCAACTACGACAAGGGAGCAATCATCAGAGACATTGAGCAAGGCAATCAGTACAAGGTGGTTGCCGGAGACGATGTACTGATTGTTTTCAGTGTTGCTTACGCCGACAAGGTAATCTGGCGGGCGATGGATCAGGGCGACGCCGTTTATCTGCACCGTATTGTGGTGAACCCTGCTTTCAAAGGACAGAGGCTTTTTGGTCACGTTATGGATTGGGCGAAGAGCCATGCCAGGCACAAAGGTCTTAGCGCTGTAAGAATGGACACCTGGGCAAACAACCCTACCATTGTCAACTACTATCAGAGATTCGGCTTCACCTTCGTCGAGAACTATATTACGCCCGATAGTGAGGAGTTGCCTGTCCATAACCGGAGACTCGGGCTGACCTTATTGGAGCATAGGTTGTAATGTTTTGGTTAAGATATTTCTTGTAATTATTGTATCTTCCATCTGAAATCAACCGGTTACAATTATTTCCAGTTTACTCATAACTTATCCAACATGAAAAGTACTTCAATTAAAGTTTTCGGACTTTCAGTCCTTTTTGTTTTTGCTGCACTTGTTTATGCTCAGGCGCAGCCTAAAAGCCCCAAAATGACCGCCAATGGAAAGGTTGGCGATGCAAACATTACCATTGAGTACAGCAGCCCTTCAGCAAATGGCAGAGAGATTTGGGGTGGACTTGTGCCCTACGGCAAGGTTTGGCGAGCAGGAGCCAACAATGCTACTACCTTTGAAACTGACAAAGACATCATGGTAGGTGGCAACAAACTTGCCAAAGGCAAGTACAGCATCTACATCATTCCGAGTGAAAAGGAATGGCAGGTGATATTCAACAAAGAAGTGGGGCAATGGGGTATTAACAGAGACGGCACCAGCACCAGAAAACCTGAGAGTGATGTTTTCATAGTGAAGACTACACCTATGGCAGCCGACATGCAGGAGTCGCTTTCTTATGCGGTGGCAGGAGATAGCTTTACCATAGCATGGGAGAAGCTGAAGGCATCAGTACCGTTAAAATAGGAAGCGTTTTCTTCTCATACAGAATACCCGCTGGCTTGTGGATTTTGAATCTTCACCAGCGGGTATTTTTTTGTGGTCTGCTTTGCCGGTCCGGCATAAGCCTGTTGTTTTGGAAAGCTAACCGATGAACCAGGCAATAAATACTGTTGATTCCCCTTATACTCCTTGGCTCACCTTTCGGTGGTATCAAATTGCTTATTGGCAAGCGCCTCTTTCTTGCCTTCCAGAGGAATTGTGATCGTAACGGAAGTACCTTCATCGGGCGCTGACTCAACTTCTATCGACCCGTGCAATATCTCAAGCTGTGCTTTTACGAGGTACAGGCCTATCCCACGCCCCTCTACGTGCGTGTGAAATCGCTTGTAGAGCTTAAATAGCTGTTTTTTGTAAAGCACAGCGTCAAACCCCAGCCCATTGTCGGTGATTTGTATGACTGCACTGTCGTCTACTTCCCAACTTTTTGCTTTTACCACCAGGCTTCTGTCCCACGACTGGTACTTGATAGCGTTGCTAAGTAGGTTATGAAAAATGCTTTGAATCATAGACTGCACAGTGAATATCTCGGGCAGCGTCGAAAAATCACTCTCAATTGTCTCACTCCCTGTGAGACTTTCTTTCAATGAGCGAATACTCTCCTGCCACTCCTTTTCCAGGTTCACATGCTCTCGATAATGACTGGGTGTCGTTCGTAGATCCAGAAGCTGCCCTAAGTCTTTAATGATTTGATCAAGGTCTTCTGCCGTGGTGCCCATTAGCCCGACTAGTTGCTTTGAACTTGTGTCATCCTGCTCTCTGCTTGCCAAATCGGACAAGCCGAGCAACCGGGCGACCGGCCCACGAATATGGTGAGAGACCGTATACGAAAACTGCACCAGCTCATTGTTATATTTAACAAGCTCCTGGTTGGTTTTCACAAGCTCGTTTGTTTTCTCTTCCACCAGCTGCTCGAGACCCCGGTTAAGCTCGCTGATCCTTTCGTTGTTGGCAGCAAGCTCTTCCGATTGCACCTGAATGCGCTGGTTTTTTTCCACAATAGTGAAGTGCAATGCCTTAATTCTTCTATAGAAGCGATAATAGGCAATGGCCACAAAGCTAAGCAGTGCGAGGCCGGCGAGGCCCACGATCAATAGCAGAAACTGCTGATCCAGCTTCGATTTCTGTAGGGCAATCTGATTGTCAGCCAGCTGCTTTTCTTGCTGTAATGCCCTGATATCCCTGTCTCGCTGGTCAATCTGGTGCATCTTTTCAAGGTTGGCGAACTTTCTGCCTATATCAGATTTGTGCAACGAGTCCTTTAACTGACTAGCCTTCATAGAGTAGGCCAGGGAGGCTTCGAATTGTCCTTGAGCAGCCAGCAGATCCCGCCGGGTGTTGAAGCACATAATCAATACCTCATTGGCTTCAGTCAAACCGCAATAGTACTCAGCCTTGTCGAGGAAGTAAGTCGACGCTTTGAATTTTTTTAGCTTAAAGTAGGCATCAGCCAGCCCCCAGTTAACTTGCGCAAGGCTGTAGTCTGAACGAGCTTCTTCAGCAAGATCGAGACTCCGGCCGTAATAGAGCAGTGCCTCTTCATACATCTGTTGCTTCACCCTCAGATAACCCAAATACATCAGGGCGTCGCTGCTCCCCCTTTTGGCATCAACTGCCTGAAAAACATAGAATGCTGAGTCCAGATTGGTTTGTGCCTCATCAAACCTGCCTAATTCTGTTAGCGTTGCCCCCTTTAGTAGAAAAGACGTACCGATTTCCGCTCTCAGTTGGGTGTTAGTTTGCAGAGCTATGACTTCATCTGCCAGCACCACGGCTTGAGGGAAGTCACCCAATCGATAGTGGATCCATCCCATGGTGGTGATAATGCTGCGAACTTCTGCATTGTAACCACGCAGCTTGCAGAGCTCAAGGGCAGGATACAAATGATCAAGGGCTAGCTCGTACTCAGCTCGGTGGGCAAATTCCAGACTGAGGTCCATTTGCAGGGTTATATATTTGCGGATGAGTGACTTTTCCAAAAAAAAGCTGCTGGCAGAGTCCATGAGGGTCATTGCGCCGTCCACATCGCCTTTTTTAAACAAGATTAGCCCCTTGATATGAAGAATGTCAAAACGGCTTTCTTCATACTCGTTGGCGCTGGCCGCAATCTTTTCTGCAGCCGAAAGAATGCTGTCTGCGGCAATTACATTGTTGCTTCTAATGTTGTTATTCGCCTTTAGCAGAAGGGCTTCAATCAGCAGGGCTTTTTTAGGCAGTGTTTTGCGTAGTGCAATGGCGCTGTCGAGGTATGTTTGCTGCTTGTTAATATCGTGTCGCTGTCCGTAAGCAGCACTCATGTTGCGGTAAATTTTTGAGAGCGTAGCAGGATCTGACCCGTCTTCAAAATAGGCAAGGGCCTTGTTGAAGAAATACAGGGCTGAATCGGTGGCTACTTCTTCCAGCGACAGGTTGCCAAGCTGGAGAAGCGAGTAGCCTGCGTTTTTCGGGTCTCCGATCTGCTGCGACAGTCGCAGACCCTTGTGTAAGTGAACATGGGCAGGGGCAAGAAATCCGGAGAGGTATTCATTAACACCTTTGTACGTATAGGCTACGGCTTCTCCCTTGCGATAGGCAATCTTCTTGCTTAATTCAATCGCCTGTCCATTGTACTGTTGAACCTTCTCATTATCGACGGTGATGAACTCGTAGGTGAGCTGATTGAGAACATCAACTTTTGCTTCATTTTTTGACGTCAACAACACCTGTTCAAGACTATCGGTAGTCGATAGCTGGCTTAGGCCTGTGCTGCTGATGCACAAGGAAAAACACAACAAAGCGAAACATCTAAAAGGAGGCATTGATTGAACTAAGGTCGGATAGATCGAAGTCTCTTCTGATCAAGAGTCATAGCTTACCCTTGTCAAAAGATCACTATATAATACAAAATTTTAACGATATATCATCATCCAGAAAGCTTCGAAAAGGTTACTAATTGAGCCGTTGGTTTCGAGATAGTAGCTGCAAAATAACGTAAATGAACAGTCATAGTCAAAAACACTTAGAAGGTATTAAACTGATTTTCAGCACTTTTAGTTGATTTTAGAGACTATAAAGGAGAGAGGAAAGAAGGTCAAATTTGCGGATTGTTTTTGTTGTGCCCGGCAACACCAATCTGTCTGGCAGGAGTAATCTACAGATCCACATTTGACTTTTATTTTTTACAAATTTCCACTTGCAAAGATGGCTGGCTCAGGTTCGAATGGAGTCGGTTAACTTCCATAAAGGGTGGGCAATGGGCTGATGCTGAAAACAATGTGAAGTCTCCCTATTTATAGCTATATTCCTGATGTATGCCGGATAGTAAATACCCTACCCTGAGCTGGTGACGCTCAGGACAAACATCGGAACAGCTATGATCGATTTTTTAAGCTTTTGCAACAGGCTTTCCCCACTCAATCAGCAAGCCTCAGAGGATTTGCTGAAAAAACTAAAGAGCCGAACGATTGAAAGAAATGATTTTATACTGAAGAGGGGAGAGGTGTGCCGTCACCTGTGCTTTGTGGACGAAGGGCTAACCAAAACATTCTTCACCAGCGAAGACAAAGAATTCGTTATGCGCTTCTTCGCTGAGCATTCCATGCTTACCGTGCTCGACAGCTTTGTGTCCGAAATGCCGTCGAATTATGGAATGCTGGCATTGGAAAAAACGAGGGTTACCTATATCAGCAAGCCTGACCTGGAGCAGCTTTGTGCCAAACGCCACTGTGTGGAGACTTTTTTCAGGAAACTGGTGTCCATGGCGGCGGCCAATATGATGAAAAGGGTGAGTGAAATGCTGGAAGATAACGCTACTGCCCGCTACAACCACTTTGTAACGGAGGAAGGGCAGCTCCTGCAACGGATCAGCCTCGGCGACCTTTCTAACTATTTGGGTGTCACACAAGTAACCCTCAGCCGTATCAGGGCAAAGAAGTGATTTTTTAACATTTGTAAAAAGACGGCTCAGCTTTTCTTCGAAAGTTTGTGTCAACCAACTTTTTACAACCATGCAAACATCAAAATCAACCAGAATTTTTAGCCTGGTCATTGTCATAGGCTTCTGTATTGTCATGCCGACGATTGGCTATATCAACATCGGGCTTCCGCCAGTGATCATCGTAGGAGGATCTGCCATCGTCGGCTTCCTGTTTTGGTATTTCACCTACCTTAAGAATCCTACTGATCCAAAAATCATTTTGCCGTTGTTTTTGCTCACAGTGGCAGGTCTGCAAATTCATATCATTGAAGAATATGAAACCGGATTTGCCCCAGCCATGAGTCGGCTCTTCGAAATCCCCTGGACAGAAAGGAGCTTTTTGCTCGTCTTTGCCCTTGTGGGCCCGACGGTCTACACATTAACTTCACTCGGCCTTTATTACCGTGTGCCGCTGGCGGGCTTTATCGCCTGGTTCATCTTCATCGGGCCGGGTGTGGCAGAATTCACCCACTATGTCTTTCCGTTGCTAACGCCCAGCCTGGAGCCTGGCAATGTGAGTGACATTACCCAAACCATTCATGGAGTGGAAGTAGCCAATATGCCTAACTACTACTATAAGACAACTGGTAACTACTACTTTTCGGGCATGTGGACCGCCTTTCTGCCCATGATACCAGGCATCTATTCGATTTACAGGCTGATGAAGGAGCACCGGTTGCAAGCGGAATAACGGCCTTGCTGGCAATTTTATGTATCGTACCTACGGCACCCAACGAAAAAAGGACGTTACATGGTGAGCTTACCGGTGTGTCGTCCCTACGGGACTACGGCTAGCCGCTTACCTCGTTGTTGTTTAATCCCTACAGAAGTGACTACATCTGCCCAGTTGCTACCACAGGCGCCTTGACAAGTCCCATAGGGACGACACCCCGGTAGCCCGGGTGTTGGCAGCGAGGCAGAGTGCCGTAGGTACGACACATATAAGTTCGCCGATCCCTCTGCATATTTAGTTTCGTATTGAAAGTTGGGGGAAATGCAGAATTGGTGAGGCAGCGTTTCCCGCTCAGCGTTTCCCGCTCAGCGGATTGTGCAGTATATTTAGGCTCTTATCTCGGTACATTAAGTATGAACACCAAAATTATCATGACACTGGCAGCCGTTGTATTGGGGACTGCCGGAATTGCCCTAACCTTTATGCCTGACGCCATATTGAATTATGCCGGTATGGAGCAGAGCGGAACCGCACTATTGCTGATGCAAATACTGGGCGCCTTGTACTTCGCTTTTGCCATGCTCAACTGGATGAGCAAAGGCAGCCTGATAGGAGGGATATACAATCGGCCAGTGGCAGTGGCGAATATGACTCACTTTCTGATTGGCGGACTGGCCCTGGTAAAAGTGCTGATGTCAAATCCCAATGCTTCCTACCTTATGTGGGGAGTAGGGGTCGTTTACGCAGCATTTGCGGTATGCTTTGGCATTATTTTGTTCCGCCACCCGGTTAGAGAGGCGAAATGATGAAATATGAAGCTGATGGTGCGAGTATAGTGGGCGTACAATCAATGGGACAACAAACCGGCGGCCGTGGCAAAGATACCCAAGAAGAGACAGGTTATTATTCGCTCTTCCACATGGCATGCCAACATGTCGAAGAGCGAAATTACAATATTTAAGGGCCAACACACAGAACATAGGTACGATTCTTACCTGAACTTTAACTAACATTACAAAAGCCACAAATGAGCTTCCTCAACGCAGAATGGAGAAAACTGGCTATTGCGAATTACGCAATTGATCCAAGAGTATTGGCCAGGTATATTCCACCCAAAACCGAATTGGATTTTTGGAACGGCACCTGTTATATTAGTCTTGTGGGATTCATGTTCTTGAACACCAGGCTACTTGGAATACCCATTCCATTTCATCGTAACTTCGAAGAAGTGAACCTGAGATTCTATGTTAGATTTAATGGCAAAGGTGAATGGAAAAGAGGAGTGGTGTTTATCAAGGAAATTGTTCCTAAACCAGCGCTGACTTTTGTAGCGAATACAGTTTACAAGGAGCATTACCAGACTATGAAAATGTCTCATGATTGGGTCGAGCACGAAAATAGCAGAACTGTAAAATATTGTTGGTCTCTTAAGGGTGAAGAGAATGCCTTTTCAGTTAAAGCAGCTCTTGATCCAACAGTTATTGCACAGGGCTCTGAATCTGAATTTATAACTGAGTACTATTGGGGATATACAAAGGCAGGGAAAAATTCATCTTTTGAGTATGAAGTAACTCACCCAAGGTGGGATTGCTATGAAGTTTCTGAATATAAGATAGATGTAAACTTTGGATCAGTATATGGAACCGAATTTAGTGAACTCTCCAACCTTAAGCCGACATCCGTTATGCTCGCCGAAGGGTCTGAAATAACTGTTGAGAATAAAAGGACGATATAAGAGGATCGGTACTATAGTACCTTTGAATGAGTATGAATTCTGAAAGACAAATTGTTCGAAAGCTTGATCTGTTTCCACACTATCCTTCGATATTGTTCTCCTTTTTCTACCTATTCTTTGTTCTGTATCTTTTGAAAGTATCGTTCGAGTATCAATCCGATATTATGTTCGATCTAACGCCAGTTCTCCTTACTCTCGGCGCATTAGTCATCCTTTCTTTTCAAATTCCAGGCTGGGTCAACTTCGTCAAATTCTTTAGAAAAGAGAAGAATTTGGTCATTATGATAGAGCCTGGCCACCGGGTAACGGTTAGAGGCCAATTGATTGAGAGAAAAGAGATCAAAACAATTATGCATTTTAAACACATTATCCGCAGAAGAGGCGCTGCTTTTGACTTGGAGTACGTTGCAATTATGCTTAATGCCAAAAAAGCATTGCCTATCGTTATTTCTGAACTGATAGTCAGCCCAAGTGAGTTGATCGAACTACTGGACATAAATGATAAGTGTGTTGTGTCAGAGAAAAGATTTTATCATTTCGTTTAGTCCGTTGCTTGTCACCCCACCGGCAACCTCACCACCATCTCAGTAAATACCCCTTTTTCTGAATACACATGGATGCGGCCTTTGTGGCGGTAGATGATCTGGCGGCTGAGGCTAAGGCCAATGCCGGAGCCGTCCTTTTTGGTAGAAAAGAAGGGAATAAAGATTTGCTCCAGCTTGTCGGGGTCAATGCCCCTGCCGTTGTCTTTGATGGCTATGTCCACCCAGCGGTCGCCGGGTTCAAAGCGCCAGGCAATGAGCGGAGCTTCGTTTCCCTCCAGGGCATGGATGGCGTTCGTCAGTAGGTTGATAAACACTTGCTCCAGCAGCTTGCGGTCTCCTTGTATGGTCAGCTCCGCACTCTGCTCGGGCATTTGCACCTGAATGCCGACTTTTTGCAGTTCTGAAGCCATCAGCAGGTTGATGGAGCTGATCATGCTTTTTACTTCAATCGACTTCGGTTGCAGCTCCGGCACCCGGGTAAAGCGACGGTAGTCTTCCACAAACTGGAGCAGGCCTTTGCTGCGCAGTTGTATCGTTTCGAGCGATTCCACCATGTCGCTAATGGTTTCGTCAGTAAGATCAGCCACTTTTTTGGCTTTGCCATTGGGCTGCTTCAACACCATGATCATTGTTTCGGTGAGCGACAGGAGAGGAGTGACCGAGTTCATGATCTCGTGGGTGAGCACCCTGGTCAGCTTGATCCACGCTTCCAGCTCCTTCTGGTCAATCTCGTTGGCAATGTCCTTGATGGTAAACAGCCGTATACTTTTGTCGATCAGCTTGAAGGCATATAGTGATACACTCAGATATTTTTTGTTGCCACTGATGGTGATCTCCAGCAGACGACTTTCGCCGTGGCTGAGCTGCAGCAGTTGGGCCATCGCCTCGGAGTTTTCCGTTTTCAGGTTTCTCCAGTTGGCCACATTGGGGATGTCGAGCAGGCTTTGTGCTTCTGGATTGATCAGGTCAATATGCTCTCTATCATTCAGCGCAATAATGCCTGTAGGAATATGCTCCACAATGCCCTGCAAATAGAGGTACTGCGCTTGTCTGGATAGCTCTGACTCTTGTATCGTGTCAAGGATCAGGTGAAAAGCTTTGTGCAGGCGTTTTTCCGAAGGGTCAATTTTGTCCTGGCGGAAACCGACGGTAAAGTCCCTGGTTTCAATGGCCTGCAAAAAACGGGTGAGGTTATCATTCGTTCGCCGGATAAACCGCCACAGGTCGTTGACCTGAAAGATGAGCACGACTACGAGCACTATCGGCGTATAAACCAGCTCGAATTGCGTCCACGAATAGGCGATCGCCACAAGTGTCGCCAGTACAAGGCCAGTACGGATGGTGAGCCACAGAAGGAATCTATTTAATACCATACTTCTCCATTCTGCGGTAAAGGGCCAGCCGGTCGATGCCCAACTCACGGGCTGCCCGGGTCACATTGCCCTGGTGTTTCTTAAGTGCTTCGTTGATCAGCTTCAGCTCGTTTTCCTGTAAGTTCAACGTTTCGGGCGGCGAGTCAGTAGCAGCTGTCTTGGACGGGCTCAGGTCAAAGTAGTTGATGGTCGAACCCTCGGCCATAATCACGGCCCGCTCCATGGTGTGCATCAGCTCCCGGATATTGCCAGGCCAGTGGTGATCGGTCAGCTGCTTGTTTGCCATATCAGAAAGCTGTAGCGCTCCTTTTCTGTACTTTTTGGCAAAGTGGCTGATGAAGTGGCTGGCGAGCAGAAGGACGTCGTCCCGTCTTTCTCTCAGCGTGGGCAAAGTAATTTCAATGGTATTGATGCGGAAGAGCAAATCCTGCCGAAACTCCCCTTCGGCAACCATTTGTGCCAACGGCTGGTTGGTAGCGCTGACCAGCCGGAAGTCGATAGGGATGGGTTTGTTGGAGCCCAGCCGGGTGATGGTTTTTTGCTGCAGCGCAGTCAGGATTTTGGCTTGCGAGGCAGCGGAAAGGTTGCCGATTTCGTCAAGAAAAAGCGTGCCTCCTTCGGCAAGCTCAAACTTCCCGGGCTTGTCTTCCTTCGCATCCGTGAAGGCACCTTTCACGTGACCGAACAATTCACTCTCAAATAGCTTTTCGTGCAAAGAACCTGTGTCTACCCTGAAAAACACCTGGTTGTTACGGGTGCTGAGGCTGTGCAGGTAGCGGGCCATTACATCTTTGCCTGTGCCGTTCTCTCCGAGTAATAGTACGTTGGCGTCTGTAGGTGCTACCTTTTTGATGGTCGCCAGCACTTGTTTGAATGCAGGTGAAGTACCAATCAGTTCTTCTTCCAAGAGCTTGCCGCTCTCGGTGATGTCGGTGCTAATCGCTTTGTACTTTTCAGCATTTTTTTCTGCTGATTTTAGCTTCAGGGCATTCTGGATGGTGGCCAGCAATTTCTCATTTGACCAGGGCTTCACCACGAAATCAGCGGCTCCGGCTTTCATGCCTTCCACAGCCAGGTTGATGTCGCCGTAGGCAGTGAGCAGAATAACCTTGAGAGATGGGTCTTTGTCCAACAGATTGGTCAGAGCCCGCAGCCCTTCCTCCCCAGTGTTGTCTCCCCGCTGAAAGTTCATGTCCAGCAACACCACATCCGGATCAAACTGCTCCATCAGGTCGAGTGCCTCGCTGGGATGCACGCTGGTTTTTACACCCTCATAATGATGTTTGAGTAGCATCCGGGCTGTGGTCAGCACGTCCCGGTCGTCGTCTACAACGAGTATTTTGGACGGGTGAAGAGGCATTGGGGGGTAGTAGTTATTGGATGGTGGTTAATAGTTATTGGCTAATGGTGTTCATTTTTACGGTTATTGCGAGGCACTGTGAAATTACCCATTGTGTGAGATAGCTCCCGTGCCGTGGCAACCTTTCTGTTAAATACGATCATTAGGTTTGTGTTGACCTCCAACCAATTGCCACCTTCATTCACGGAACCAGCACATAGGTCATCAGGATTTAGCCTACTCGCAACTACCGTTACCATAGGGCAATGACGTTGCGAACGAAACTGTATCAAAAACAAACACTTTTTTGTAGCAAAAACAAACACTTAAGCCAACTATATTTTATGCTGTATTTGTAACAATTTGAAAATAAGCAACTTAAAGTTAATGGCACAACATTTTCTTAACTGGCTGGCATACTATTAACTTTAGCGCCATGTTCAGAAACTATCTCATCACCACCATTAGAAGCTTCCGCAGAAACATCAGCTACATGCTGCTCAACGTTTTTGGCCTTGCCCTGGGCATTGGCTGCTCCCTTGTGATCTATAGGGTGATCACCTATGAACTCAGCTATGATAAGCACCACGAGAATTTCGAACACATCTATAGGATTACACGTGCCGACCACCAGCCCGACAAAGTTGAACATGGCTCTGGAGTACCGCATCCACTGGGTAAGGCGCTGCGTGAAGACTATTCCTTCATTGACGAAGTGGCCAGAGTTGATTATCAGTATGGGGCCATTGTGGCCTCCTGGGAAGGCGATCAGCAACTGAGAAGGCTCAGCGAAGATGTTGGGATAGCCTATGTAATACCTGAATTTTTTAAGGTGTTCACTTTCGAGTCGGTGTCAGGTGATCTTGCCAGGGGAGTGGAAGAGCTCAACTCGGCAGTCATATCAGATGAGTGGGCAAAGAAGTATTTCGACCTGACAGGTGAGACGGTCGAAAGTGTAATTGGCAAAAGGTTGACGATTAATTCCAAGTTGTCGGTCACCATTAAAGGCATTTTTAAGGCACCTCCCAAAAACAGCGACTTCCCGTTCAAACTCATGATTCACTACCACAACCTCAAGGACATGAATCCTTACTACGAGGATGGCACGAGGTGGAACAGTACCAGCAGCTCTACTAACTGTTATGTGTTGATTAAGAACGAAACCGATAAGGCACAACTGCTGGCGTCTTTTCCTGAGTTCGTTAAAAAGTACTACGACGAAGACGCTGTGGAAGAGCTGGAGTTTGGTTTGCAGCCGCTGTCCGACGTGCACTTCAATGGCGAGTACGAAAACTACGGCGACCGCACCATGGACATGCGACTGATCATGGCGCTTGGCGTGGTAGGTTTGTTTCTGATTATCACAGCCTGCATCAATTTCACCAACCTTGCGACGGCTCAGGCGGTAAAAAGATCCAAAGAGATCGGCATCCGTAAGGTAATGGGTGGCCACCGTGGGCAGCTTTTGCTCCAGTTCTACAGCGAAACCTTTATCATCACTGCCATAGCAGCACTGATCTCTCTGGCTATTGCTGAGTTGTTCCTTATCCAACTTGAAGAAATACTGGGTTACAGATTGTCGATTGACTTGTTGTCAAATACAGAAATGCTGGCGTTTCTTATCGCAGCGGTTTTTGCTGTCACTCTGCTCGCTGGATTCTATCCCTCAATGATACTATCAAGAATGAATCCGGTGCTGGCAATCAAAAATAAAATTACTTCCGACAGGCATACTGGGGGGCTTTCGTTGCGCCGGGCACTGGTAGTCATTCAATTTGCCATCAGCCAGGCCCTTATCATAGGCACCATCGTGGTGCTAATGCAGATGCGTTTTATACAAAGCCAGCCTTTAGGATTTGAGAAGGACGCCATCATCAACGTCTACATACCCGATCAGGAACATCCTCAAACACTTGAGACCATGCGAAACAGGCTGCTGGGTGTGAGTGGGATTGAAGACGTTACTTTCTCCCTGGGCGCACCGCTTGCAGGCAGCAACTCGAATTCTAATTTCAGCTATCCTGATGGGGGAGTTACCGATCAGTACAGTGCCAATTTTAAGGTGGCTGACGAAAACTATATCGACTTTTACGGTCTACAGTTGTTGGAAGGCAGAAGCACACGGCCTTCTGATTCGCTCAATGCCGTCGTTATCAATGAGCAGGTCATGCACATCATGGGCATCGATAACCCAGCTGAAGCAATTGGTAAAAAGCTTAGAACGGGCTTTGGTGGAGACAAAGAAGTAGTGGGTGTGGTAAAAGACTTTCACATTTTCTCACTTCACTCCGAGCTTAGGCCAGCCATGATTATCTATTACCCCAATGCATTTTATGAAATGGGAGTGAAGCTTTCTACCGCCGGTGATGCGGTGTCTAAAATAGATAACCTGGTAGCTGAAGTTGACAAGGTATGGAGCGAAACCTATCCCGACTTCATTTTCGATTACGAGTTCCTCGACAAGCAGATTGCCGACCGCTACCAAACTGAGAAAAATGTCAGCCAGCTGTTCCTTATTTTTTCGGGCATCGCCATTTTCATCGGAGGATTGGGACTTTACGGTTTGATTTCCTTCCTGGCCAACCAGAGGGTCAAAGAAATTGGCGTTCGTAAAGTGTTGGGTGCCAGCATGGGCGAAATCATCTTCATTTTCAGCAAAGAAGTGGTTGTGCTGCTGGGCGTGGCTTTTGTGGTCGCAGCGCCGCTTACCTACTGGGTCATGCGGGGTTGGCTCGATGACTTTGCCTACAGCACGCCGTTCAGTCCGGTATTCTTTGTATTGGCCATCAGCGTATCCCTTGTTATTGCACTGGCAAGCACAGGCTACCGATCGTTTCTCGCTGCCCGGGTCAATCCAGTGGAATCATTGAGGTCAGAGTAGTCATTTTTCACCTCTTAAAAGCCAAGGATATGATCAGAAATTATATCATTACCACGCTTCGCACTTTCCGGAGAAACCCCGGCTATATGTTCCTCAATATTTTGGGACTCTCACTCGGCATTGGCTGTTCACTGGTGGTTTATTCGATCGTGTCGTATGAGCTGAGCTTTGATAAACATCATGAAAACTACAGCCAGATTTATCGGGTAACACGCTCGTTTCAGGAGCCCAACAAGCGCTATCATGCTACCAATGTGCCGCATCCATTTGGAAGCGCACTGAGAGAGGAGTCTCCGTCCGTTGACGAAGTGGCGATGGCGCATTATCAATACGGAGGTGTGGTAGCGTCATGGGATGGCGACAAGCAGCTCAAAAAGCTGAACGAAGAGGAGAACATGGCCTTTGTGACGCCCTCTTTCTTCAAGATCTTCACTTTTCCGTCATTGAGCGGAGACCTTGCCAAGGCGGTAGAAGAGAGCAACTCGGGGGTTATTTCCGACGAGTGGGCCAGGAAATATTTTGACGTGAGGGGTGATGACTGGGAAAGCGTGATTGGGAAAGTTATTTCGATCAATGCTCGCCTTAGTTTAACCATTAGGGGCGTCTTTAAAGCACCGCCGAAAACCAGCGACTTTCCCTTTCATCTGCTGATGCACTATGACGATATCGCTGACTTGAGTGATTACTATCAGGAAGGCAAATCGTGGAGCAGCATGAGTAGCGCTACCAACTGCTTTGTGCTTGTAAAGGATCAGACATTAAAAAGTAACTTACTAACAACTATCTCGAAAATTTGGAGTCAGCATCACTCAGAAGACGAGGTTTCGAGGACCTCGTTCGATTTGCAGCCGCTTTCCGATATCCACTTTAATGCTGACTATGGGAATTATGCCGGCCTTGCAGTGGACATGGATCGTTTGTGGGCCCTTGTTGCGATTGCAGCGTTTCTGATCATTACTGCCTGTATCAATTTCACCAACCTTGCCACTGCTCAGGCTGTTCGGCGCTCGAAAGAAATAGGCATCAGAAAAGTGATGGGCAGCCATAAAGGACAGCTGGTGTTTCAGTTTTATTCGGAAGCGTTACTCATCACACTTTTTGCAGGGTTTTTAGCCCTGGCTGTGGCTGAAGTGTTTCTTATACAGTTACAGGACATTCTCGGCTATCGCCTTTCCGTTGACTTGGGCAGTCACCCGGATGCAATGCTATTCCTTGGAGGAGTGGTGCTGCTGGTTTCGCTAATGGCAGGTTTGTATCCTTCGCTGGTGTTGTCAAGAATGAATCCGATTCTGGCCATAAAGAACAATATATCAGGAAGGCATGCCGGGGGACTGTCAGTAAGAAGAGGGCTGGTGGTTGTGCAGTTTGTTATCAGCCAGGCATTGATCATCGGCACGCTGGTTGTATTTCTGCAGATCAGGTACATGGAAAACCAGCCTCTGGGCTTCACTAAAGAAGCCATTGTTACCACCTATTTAAGCAACCCCAACCCAAAAGATGTTGAGGAGCTTCGTAACAAGATTAACAGTATTAGCGGGGTGGCCGATGTGACATTCGGCATGGGCTCTCCAATTGACAGAAACACTGCCAGTGGCGATTTCAGCTATCCCGATGGAGGAGTGACTGAATCCTATAGCGCCAATTATAAAGTAGTAGACGAGCACTATGTCGACTTCTTTGATCTGGAGCTGATTGCGGGTCGAAATATCAGACCGTCCGACTCTTTGAAACGCATTGTTGTTAACGAGCAGGTACTGAAATTCATCGGAATTTCGAGTCCGCACGATGCCATTGGTAAAAGCATAAAATCAGGGTGGGGTGGAGAGAAGGAAATTGTGGGTGTGGTGAAGGATTTTCATGTGCAAAGCCTTCACAGTGAGCTGGAGCCCGTGGTTCTTCTTTATTATCCTCCCGGCTTTTTCGCCATTGATATAAAGCTGGATGCCAGTGCGTCCTCTTTGGCGGGCATGGAAAATACGATCTGTGAAATTGACAAAGCATGGCTGCAAGTTTACCCTGAGTCTATTTTTGACTACACATTTTTGGAAGACGATATCAGTGCTGCCTACCAGTCGGAGCGGAACCTTAGCAAGCTGTTCACTATTTTCTCCGGTATGGCCATTTTCATAGGGGCTCTGGGGCTTTTCGGACTTATTTCTTTTGTGGCCAACCAGCGAGTGAAGGAGATTGGTGTGAGAAAGGTGTTAGGCGCCAGTATCCTTCAGATACTCTTTATTTTTAGCAAGGAAACCGTGCTGCTGCTGGCGGTCGCTTTTGTCATTTCCAGTCCTATTGCGTTCTGGTTGATGAATGACTGGCTACAAAATTTCGTCTATCGCATGGATTTCAACCTACTGATCTTCGTTGCAGGCTTTGGATTCACGTTGGTCATCGCATTGATTAGCACAGGCTATCGGGCACTCAGGGCCGCCAACTCCAATCCGGTGGATTCTCTCAGGTCGGAATAGGGGGGGTAGTGTATGTAAAAACCCGGTCACGTAGTACAGCGATACTATTTGACCAGGTTTGGTATTTTTCAAAAGCACATATTGCTTCCCAAGAAGCTTGGCTATTGGGCTATAAGCTTTTCAATCTCTTTATTAGCATTGTTGATTGCAACTTTCTCCTTATGCTTAAACCACTTGTCTCCCCTCATTTTAAGAAGCAATTCGTCGAGGTGGGTAGCAACTGTCACGTTCCAGCCACCCTGCACCCGATCCTTCACCCTTGGGCTCAGGCACCTAAGGCTCATACTAAAACCGCTGCCTACATATTCAATATGGTGCCACCAGCCGGATGGAATAAAAATGGTATCGCCAAACTCAAGCACAGCCTCTCTTCCTTCAACATATTTCAACCCCGGGTACTTGTCGTAGTCGGGTTTTTCAATGTTAACAGCAGTGTGCACGTTATATGGAAATCTGTATAGTAAAGTTGAGTACTTAGGATCAAACAGCACTACTCTTTTCTTTCCGGTGAACTGGGTAAGGAAAACGCATGACATATCCATGTCCTGATGAATGCGAGTCACCGACCCATCGCCACCAAAAAACATGAAAGGAAAAGACCTTAAGAACCCGGAGCATATCTTAGGGAATTCGAAGTCTTCGAACAGGCGCTTATTCTGCTTAAAGGGGTTGAAAAGGAACAAACGCTTCTTTGTTGGCCCTTTTTCTATTTCATCCAGGTACTCCCTGAACTTTAAGTGATAGTCTGGCTTTTTGAAAGAACGATCAGCTCGCTCCAGTGCCCCATCGAACACGCCCACCTCCATATCGCCCATTTCGTCCTTAAAGAACTGGAAATTCCATTTCTTACTGGCCGGGTAGCCATCCACAAGCCCTTTGAGGACTACCGGTTTTTGAGGGTAATAGTAATTTTGCTCGAATTCCTTTCTGGTGATATTATGCACCACGTCAATGTTCTGCTGGATTTTGACACTCATAGCGTGAATAAAAATTCTTAATCTGTAAATGAATATTTATCAACGATTAACAACCGCCTTTACAGACGCAAAACTAACAGTAAGGTTGGTTTAAATTATTAACTCAATTAAAAAAATTCAAACAAAACCTTGACTAGTCAATTAAGTCACCCCACACTTGTTCAGATTTCATGCCAGAAAGAATGAGGAGAAAGCAGGCTGTCATTTTGGTTGACAACAATAAAAAATAAATATTTATTTGCTTTGAATCGCACTTTTTGCCACCTTGCACAGCATTTAAATCAGTAATAGTAAAATATGCCTGGCCACAGGTCGTTAATTCTCAACTTTGCATCCCACAAATTTCTTAATTAATTACCCTCAAGTCAGATTTCTACAATTACCAAAATGCCACTAGCATAGCATTTATTACAATCAATTAATAATAACAATGGAAGGAACAGTAAAATTTTTCAACAATTCAAAAGGTTTTGGTTTCATTAAGCCATCAAATGGCGGTGAAGACATCTTCGTTCACGTTTCAGGTCTAGTTGACGAAGTTCGTGAGAACGACGAAGTGACTTTTGAAGTTGAGCAAGGCAAAAAAGGCATGAACGCCGTTAATGTCGAAGTAGTGCGATAGTAAAAGGAATCGATAGATATACTTTTTTTATTAAAAGACACTATAAGAAACCACCTTCGGGTGGTTTTTTTTATGCTTTAACTTAGCGGAAAGTCCCTGTTCGGAGCCTTTTAAGTGTTACGTTTGCTTGAGGGGTGAGGATAAGTGTAGTAAGTTTAGCAAATGACAACCAATGAATACTGTTAATGAAGAAGGACAAGAAGCAATTTGATATTACAAGGCCTGACAAAATCCTCATGGCGGGTTTGCGGACGCTTGGAACCATAGGCGACAACCTTACCTTCAACTTGTATTCTACTCTCAAAAGTGAATCAAAAGGAAAAGCCCAAACAGTTTTTATTGGTAAGAAAAAGCTGGAGAAGGTGGCCATTCAGCTGTTTGAGTACAGTGCTGACGACTGCATGGAGCTGGATCAACCAGAAGACTTTTCAGCACTCCAGTCACCTGATCCAAAAAAATCTTATTGGTTGAATTTCCATGGTCTGCACGAGGTGTCGCTTTACGAAGACCTGTCGAAGGCAATGTCTTTTGACCGCCTGATGGTGCGACAAATGCTCGATACCACCCAGCGGCCCAAAGTAGAGGAATATGATAAGTACCTGTTTTTCAGTGTAAAATCGATCCTGCAAACCGAGCAACAAGAGCTAAACATTGAGCAGATCAGCTTTATCCTGGGAAAGAACTACATCATTTCGCTGCAGGAAGAAGAAGGGGATCATTTTGACCACATCAGGTACAAGATCAGAGAGAAGTTGGGCATGGTTCGCCACCGGAAAAGCGACTTTTTACTGGTGCAGTTGCTCGACGCCGTGCTGGATAACTATTTTGAGACCATAGACGCATTCAATTTGATAGTGGCTGAACTGGAAAAAGAAGTGCTAAAGGATCCGACGCAGAGCACACTACTCAAGCTGGAGAAGTACAAGAAGGACACGCAGCTGATCAAAAAATCGCTGATGCCTTTCAAGGAAGCGCTGACTAATATTCTCAACGGTCGTACCAACTTTATTGAGAATGAGAATGAGAAGTATTTTCATGACCTGCTCAATAGCTGCAAAAATGCTATGGACGAGATAGAGTCTACCAGTAAAAGCCTGGAAAGCCTTGCTAATATCTACTTTTCATCCCTCAGCCAGAAAATGAATGAGACGATGAAGGTGCTGACCACGGTGGCTACCATTTTCATTCCGCTCACTTTTATTGCGGGCATTTATGGAATGAACTTCGAATATATGCCCGAGTTAAAGTATCGCTATGGCTATTTTGTGGTTTGGGGAGTAATGGGAGCAGTGCTTATTCTTATGTTGCTCTACTTCAAACGCAAGAAGTGGCTTTGAAAAATACCCTGCTAAACAGGTAATTTCATTGCCTGTCCGGGTTTCGTCTTTTACTGCTATATTCGTGCTTTTAACCTAATATATTATGGAACTAAGAAGTAAACTATTTGGAGTGATCATCGCTTTGGTCGCCTTTATGGCCGGATGCACTCAGCAAAAGCCCCAGGAAACTGAAGGACAAGATGATAAAATGGAAGCACAAACCATCGACCTTCTCGTTGGGGTGTATACAGGTGGTGGCAGCAACGGTATTTACCAGCTACAATTCAACACAGCAACCGGTGAATTGAGCGACAGCCTTCTGTTGGTGAAGACTACAAACCCATCTTACCTGGCAATCAGCAAAGACAGACAGAGTGTTTTCAGTGTGAATGAAACCCAGGAAGGCGGCGTTAGTTCTTTTAGCTGGGACCATGAAAATAACCAACTTGTTGAGGTGAGTAAGCTTTCAACCGAAGGGGCACACCCTTGCTATGTTGACATCAGCCCGTCGGGCAGGCAGATAGCAGTGGCCAACTATAGCTCTGGTAACCTGGCTGTGTACCAACTCGGTGAGGGACTTGCTTTGCAAGCTTCTCCACAGATTCGTCAGCATGAAGGTAGTGGGCCCGTGGTGCCCAACCAGAAGGGTCCGCATGCACATTGCAGCATTTTCAAGGGCGGATACCTGTATGCAGTGGATCTTGGCATCGACAAAGTTCTTGCCTACCCATTCGCTGCTGATGGTTCCCTCGGTGAAGCCCGTGTTGCTTTTGAATTGCAGCCGGGAGACGGCCCGAGACACCTGATATTTCATCCAACAAAAGCGATGGCTTTCGTAGTTAATGAGTTGTCCAGTTCTGTGGTTTCCCTGAAAGCCGATTTGGACAATGGCACGTTTGAGGCAATTGATAGAAAAAGTACAATACCGGATGACTTCACCGAAAGAAACTCCGATGCCGACATACACATTACTTCAGACGGAAAATTTCTCTATGCATCCAACAGAGGACACCATAGTATAGCTATGTACGCAGTAGCGGATGACGGAAGCCTGACCAGTTTGGGTAATGAACCGGTAGGGGGTAAGACACCCCGTAATTTCACGTTATCACCTGACGAAAAGTTTCTTCTTGTAGCCAATCAGGATACCAACAACATAGTTGTGTTCACAAGAAACACGGAAACAGGCCTGTTGGCTGCTACTGGCAAGGAGTTTTCTGTATCCAAACCAGTTTGCCTCAAATTTTAAGTAGCGTAAGAAAGTAAAATATGCCAATGAAAAAGGTCTCCGATAAAGGAGACCTTTGCTTTTTAGTGAGCTGTGAGCCCAACGCATTCGGTAAGTATATCTGTTTTTGACTATTTCAAATGGAAAGCACAATGCCCAAAAAAGCTACCAAGCCCAAAATCAACCAATTGATCACTC